>NZ_JBZUJV010000009.1:0-289983 GCF_058559815.1 Nocardioides sp. WJ219 | reverse complement strand
CCGACCTGGACTTCGAGCAGTTCTACGTGGCGACGCGGCCGCGACTGCTCCGGGTCGCTTTTGCTGTCACGCGCGATGAGCAGCGGGCCGAGGATGCCGTGCAGGTGGCGTTCGTGAACGCTTACGCCTCGTGGCGCCGGGTCTCGCGCGCCGAGGACCCGGTGGCTTACGTCAGGCGGATCGCGATCAACGCCGCACTTGCCCAACATCGTTCTCCCTCATGGCGTCGGGAGAAGACCTGGGCGTATCCGCTGCCGGAGGAGGCAGTGACTGATGCCGCTGACGATGCCGCCCAGCGCCTCGACCTCTGGCAAGCGATCGGGTCGCTCCCGCCGAGGCAGCGCGCCGTCATGGTGTTGCGCTACTACGAGGACTTGAGCGAGTCGCAGATAGCCGCAGTCCTCGGCGTGCGCCCGGGCACCGTCAAGTCCCAGGCAGCAGCCGCGCTGGCGACACTGCGCCGGCGGGCTGGCGACACACGACTTGAAGGAGGACGAGCATGACCGACCGCCTCGACGACCAGATCAGTGATGAGTTCCGACGCTACCTCGACGAGCGGCAGGTCGGCGCCGGCGACGTTCTCGGCGCGATCAACGCCGGTAGAGCACAACGACGGCGTCGCACGGCGCTTGCCGGTGTCGTCACGCTCGGCACGGTCGGTGTCGTGCTCAGCCTGGTTGGCGTTCTTGGGCTCAGCGACCACCCCGATGTTGACGCTGTCGCCCCTGCGGAACCCAGCGGTATGACAGCCGTGCCCGCGGAATTCCACGCCGACGAGTACGGGGTGACCGTCGCCATTAAGGTCGGGTACCCCGAGGAACGTGAAGTCACCGGAGCCCGCCTCATCGCCGGCGATGAGTCGACGGACGCATCCCTGTACCCGATGGACGGCACGGATCCGGACCGACAGCTCGAAAGTCTCACGCTGGCGTCCGATGACCAGGTCTCGCTCGAGGGGACGCTGCTCGTCCCCTGTGCCGGGGAGCGCAAGGCACCGGTTTTCGAGGTGGTCTCCAGGGCGGACGGCGTGCCGGTGACCGACCTCTTCAGGCCCTCGAATGCCGACGGCTACCACCAGGCCGTCGGCGAGTGGTGCGGTCGGGCTGTCACGATGAGCGTGACGGGTATGCGATCCACCCCGCAGGGCAATCACGAACTTCGTGTCCAGTTCAGCAACCCCGGCCCGGAGCCAGTGACGGTGACTTCGGAAGAGGTCGATGACGGCAGCTCGTCCTGGCAGGCAGCCAGCATGGTCGTGCCCGCCGGGATCACGCAGATGACCATCTACGGACATGGGCCGTCGGACTGCGCGGCACCGCCGCCGTGGGAGTCCGGACAGGTCCGCGTAGATGGCGAAGTCATCAGGCCCAATCCCGACGCGTCCGCGACCCTCGAGGCAGCACCCGGGTGCTAGCCCGTAGACGCCCCACCGTCGACAAGACCGCGCAGCTCGCGGCATGGTTGGGCGGTTGCACACGTCGCGCGAGCGGTTAGGTGATGCCAATCTGCACTGGCACGCTCAAGAGTTGCCCCTGCGGTGTCTGGAGTACCAGCGAACTTTCCGTCGTTGTGCGCCGCAACAGGCTGCTAGCGAACACAACGTCATCACGCTGTCGGGCCACGACACCGCACTCCCGAGATGACGCGCTTTCGACATGGAGATTGCCGTCTTTCACCTGCACGGAGTCAATCTCGAACCCGCAATCGCTGCTCGTCGTGGTGATGGTGAGACGCGCCTGTTTGCCCGTGAGCACGCTTCTTCCTCCGCCGAGGATGACGCTCGCCTTAGTGTCCGTAGAAGCGGGCTCGACGTCGACCCGAGAAGCGCCTGACGACGCGGCGGGCGCTGGCACGGGAGCGGCCGCACTCTCGCTCTCGCTTGTGCAGCCCGTAGCCACGACGAGCAGGGCAACGGCGGGAAGGAGAAACGAGGAACGACTTCTGAGCATGACGCCTCCGGGAGTTGATACACCGTAGACGGCTTCGCAGCTCAGAGTGGTTCCTCCCGCTGCGCCCTTTTCCTGACCGCCCGACCATCGGCAAGACAGGGCGTGCGGTCCAGTTGCTTGTTTGACGCAGCGCGCGTTGCGGTGCGCCGATGAACTGATGGACACCATCGTTCTCGCACCCGCTACCTCGCTGCCCGTCGAGGACCGCATGCACGTCGCGGTCGCTGCCTACCTCGCCCGCTACAAGGACTCCACCCGCAAGCACGCCGCGACCGATCTCCGGGCCTTCATGACCTGGTGCCAAGAACGGGGACTACCGCCGCTGAAGGCCCAGCGCCCCCACATCGAGCTCTACGTCCGCTGGATGCAGGAGCAAGCCCTCCACTGTCTCTCGACGCCTCTCAGTGGTTGCCGGGTTCCACCGAACCTGCGTCATCGACGGCGTCCTGGAACACTCGCCGGCCGACTACGTCCGCCGCCCCCACGTGCCACCAGAGTCACCCACCCTGGGTCTGACCCACCTGCAGTTCGAAGCCATGCTCAGCGCCGCGCGAGACTCGAGCAACCCGAACGACTTCGCACTGGTCGCGATGCTGGGACTACTCGGCCTGCGGATCTTCGAAGCCACTGGAGCTGATGTCCAGAACCTTGGCGAGAGCCACGGACACCGAGTCCTCAAGGTGTGCGGCAAAGGCTCCAAAATCGTCCTCGTGCCTCTGCCCCCGGCTGTCGCACGAGCCCTCGACCGTGCCATCGGCGAGCGAGAGACCGGGCCCATCCTCCGCAGCCGCACCGGACACCGCGTGGACCGCCACTGCGCCACCCGACGTCTGCACGACCTCGCGAAACAAGGTGGCGTGGCGACAGCGCGGATGCACCCACACATGCTGCGTCACACCTTCGTCACCACGACGCTCGACGCCGGCGTCGACCTCAGAGACGTCCAGATCGCAGCTCGACACGCCGACCCACGCACAACCATGCGCTACGACCGAGCCCGCAACAACCTCGACCGGCACCCCAACTACATCCTGGCCGCCTACATGGCTTCTGGAACCTGAACCGTCCACTACGCCCTGTCTTGCCGAAGGTCGGGCGTGAAAGGGCAGACTGTGCCGGTGGCTTGGTGGCATCTGGTGCAGACGGACGAAGGGCGATGGGTCGCCCCTCGCTGGGTCACACGGAGTCGCTTCCCCGACCTACTTCCCGAGGTGCTGTGGCGTCGAGGAGTCGTGTGCCTCGGTGGCCGTCTGCACTTCTGCGTAGGTCATCTCGAAACGGCGCACCGGACCGTCGAGTGGAAAGGCACGGACTGGCTAGTTGGGCGGAAACCGTTCACTGCGCCGCACCGCGAGCGTCAGCCCAGCCAGGTCGACCACCCTGACTCGTAGGAGGTCGCGCTGCAGGGCATCCGTCCGACCATGCCGACGGCCGGGCTACTCATCGGCCAGGCTGAAGTTCACAAGGGTGTCCCATGGCTCTCCCCCGAACCTGGCACGGCCCACCGTCACTTCGTAGCGGCGATCGGGCGAGCGGCCCGTACCAGGCGAGAACGACCAACCCTTGCCGGTGCCACCGGAGAACGTCCAGCCCTTGCTCTCCAAGTAGTCGACCGCCTCATGTCGTGACCATTCGCTGGACAAGGCCTGGACCACCGCCCGTGGCTTCGCTGTGGTCCTCGCACGTGCTCTGGTGACTCCACCGGGCTGACGGTGCGTCGGCCATGGCGTCGCGTGCGACCTTCTCGACTGCCGGGTAGTCGCGCTCCTCAACGTCGAAGCACGCCTCGTACTTGCTAGTCGCGCAAGCAACAAGACAGGTCCCCGCCAGGACCGAGCTCAACATCGTCCGGAGCACACGGTCGCGTCGCACGAGGCTCATCCTCAGCCAAGTTCGTCGGTGGTGGGGGCTTGCGTCGTCAGATACCCACTTCTACGGACCCGTCCGCTCGTGCCGCGCTTCGGGCTCCGCCCGACCATGCCAAGTCACGTGCTCCGACCATGCCGCGACCTGAGCGGGTGCCGCCGACGCGGGTGCAGTGCCGTCGGACGCCCGAGGTGGTCGCACTGCGTGCGCGTCGGGTTGGACAGGACTCCTTGAGCATGCGACGCCCCGCCGCGCGGCCGGAGGGGGCGGGGTCGTGGACCCCGGCCGACAGCTACGTGCGGACGGGCGCGTGGTCGTTCGCCGGCGCGAAGGCCCTGGCCAGCCAGAACAGCGCGACGACCAGCACCAGCGGCACCGCGAAGCCCAGGCGCAACGACCCGGCACCGACCGCGCCGGCCATCACGGACCCCAGCAGCGCGCCCGCGTAGTTGAACTGGTTGAAACGCGCCACCACGGCGTCCACCCGCGCCTGCCGGGTGGCCGGGTCGGCGTCGCGCCCCGCGAGCGCCGCCGCGGCCGAGAAGCTCAGCGGAGCGACGACCGCGACCCCGCAGCCGAGCAGCGTGAAACCGAGGACAGCCACCCCCCAGGTGGGTGCCGCCACGACGATGACAAGCGCCACCAGCGCGACAGCCGCCCCGACGCGCATCAACCGCACGGCGCCTACGTGCTCGGTCAGCCGGTCACCCGCCAGCCGCACCAGGCCGCTGGCGAGGAGGTAGGGCAGGGTCGCGAGCGCGACGAGATCCTCGGGCGCGGAGAACACATCATCGAGGTAGACCGGTCCCCAGGTCGCGGCGGCGGTGTCGACGGTGTAGAAGACGACGAGGGCAAGGCCGACCAGCACGATGGCTCGCCACGGCACGTCGATGTGGGTCGAGGTGGCGACCTCGCCGCGGTCCCGCGAGAGGTACGGCGCCGCGGCGGTGAGCAGCGGGATCGCCGCGAGCAGCGCGATCACGGACCACGGCGCGTCCGCCGTGGCCAGTGTCAACACGGCCCCGATCACGCCGCCCAGCGTCCACGCGCCGTGGCAGGACGGCAGCACGATCCGGCCGAGCCGGTGCTCGAGCGCGACGGCCTGCATGTTGCTGGTCGCGTCGACCAACCCGAGCCCGACGCCGTACGCCCCCAGGGCGAGCACGAAGACCACTTTCGCGGGCGCCAGTACCAAGACCGCGACGGACACCGCGACCACCAGCAGGCCGGCACGGAGCATCACCGCGCTGCCGAGCCGGGGCGCCAACCGCTCCGCCACGAGGGAGCCCACACCCGCCAGCAGGACCATCATCAGCAGCACGCCCGACAGCGCGAGCTCGCCGAGGTCCCACCGGTCCTGGAAGCGGGGCAGCCGCGTCGTCAGGCTGATGAAGACCAGCCCCTGCGTGCCGAACGCGGCCGCGATCGCGAGCCGGGCGCGACCGAGGTCGGCACCGCCGGGACTGGGCGCACTCATGGCGAGCATCGTGACAGGAGACCCGACGCCCCGCGGCAGACTCGCGGACACAGCCCTTCATCGCCGGCCCCGAGCTCTGGGGGATCCGCCAGGCGAGACCGAGTGGAGCCACAACAGCAAGCACACGTCCACGACCACCCGCGCGCTCACTTCCGACGGCGAGAGGGCGGCGACTGTGTTCGAACCGTGCCTTCAACGACGTCGACGTCGATCACGTGCTGACCAGTCCGCGCTGGCGCACGCGTCGTACGGCTGAACTGGCGAGCTTCTCCCACGCGCAGGCCCGTGCCCCGGCCCCGGCTCGCAACCCGGTTGTAGGTCCCCTCCGTGAGGGTTCCGGTTCGTCAACGGGACACAAGGCGGTCTGACTCACATGGCAATTGCCAACCCGTCCCGTATCACTAGCTCCCAATCGGTATGACTGTTGGGCCATGTGCATCTTGGTACTCATCACCACGGACGATCGGTTGGTAGCACCGCCAGGTGGCCGACGCCGGTACGACGCGGTCAGGGCGCGGATACTCCAGAGCCTCAACCACCGGCCTCATCGGATGCCGCCCGGCGTGTTCAGGACACGGGGGCCACGACGGGTCCAGCCCTAACCGCCACAGCCCGACTCGAACGATGTATGCGGCGTTCTCTGCAACCTCGACCAGGATCTCCTCGAACGAGGCTGCCATCCCCGAGTAGTCGTTCCAGGCGAAGATCGCCTGGGTCATGTCCGTTGAGGTCCCGTAGGGAGCCAACGCATCCTGAGCTGGTGGTCGGTCCGCGAGGCACATGACGCCATAGACCACTCCGCTCCCCTCATCGGCGCCGTCGGAGAACCAGGGCGCCAGGGAGAACCTCAGGCGAACCGGTGTGGTGCGGTGCACCTCATCGATGACCACCCGAGCGACGGCTCCGAGTTCATTCGTCCTCACACAAGCGAGCCAAGCACATCCAGGCTTCGTGGAGCCGCTCGGCGTGGGCTCCGTCGCGCGCTGTCCTGCCGCTCCTTCACCACGGGTCGCCGTGTACGCGAAGAGCCCCGTACCTCGGGTTCCACTCTCCTACCGCTCCGTCGAGCTCCGGGTTTCCGGGACATAAGCCGGGCACAGGTCCACACCGGGCGCCAACGGCTGTCGGCCTCCCATGACGCGTTCCCGCAGGTCAGGTCAACTCATACGGGAACCGGGAGCATCGCCGACGACAACCAGATTGTGACCGTTTCCGGGGCGTAAGCGGGTCACGAGGGCAACGGACTCAAATCTCAAGTGGCCCCTGTCCTGCGTTTCCGCAGGTCAGGGGCCACTTTCTTGTAGCGGGGGCAGGATTTGAACCTGCGACCTCTGGGGTCCTGCGTCCCCGGGTCATCACTACTCAGCAGCGCTACCTCTGTGCCTGGCAGTGGGTGCACACACACCGAACTAGCTCACTCTGAACCATCTCAGTTCCCCACGTATATGGGGGGTTTCTGGGGAACTAGAGCAGTTCGTCCACTATCGATGCGCCAGAACGGGGACCCGGGCGTTGCGGTCGATCAACCTCGCGGATCGCCCGCTCAACAAACGCGCCGCGCCTAGATCTTCAGCTCCGGCCCAGCGCCACCAACCTTCGGCAGCGGCTCAGAAGTCTGGAGGACGCTCACCCCGCCGGGCAGGCGTTCGCGGGCATGGAGTTGCCGTTCACGCCTCAATCGCTGCTCGATTTGAGCGACGGCAGACGCCCGCGAGCGCTCACTCGTAACGGCAAACTGAGACATACGTTGCTTGACGATGAACCGTTCAAGTTCCCGCAACTGTTCGCGAGTCAAGTCCTGGAAGTAGTAGGCGGCAATTGCAAGTCCGAGCATGATCCCATTGACGCTGCGGAGGTCGGAATAGCGTCCTTGCGTCGCCTCGAAGTGGCTCGTCCAACTCTTCCCCCCGATACTGAACGAAAGAAAAGTCGCCATCACCGTGGCTGGAGCGTCGCTCAACAGAGTCGCATCAACGAAGGCCTTGTCTAACGTGCGAATCAGTTTGCGACTAGCCAACGTCTGTTGCATCCCACCGAAACCGATAAGTACAGGCGAGTTGGCGCGAAAAGCCTTCACCACGCGCTCGATTTCAGCCGCCCCAAACTGGTCGCCCTCGAACATTCGACGCGCCACGCTTTCGACGAAGTCAAGAAACTCGTCGTCATCCTCTAGAAGAGTAACGAGCTTCCCCCATACCGAGAGAGTGCGAATCAACACAGCTTCTTTCAGTTCAAGGTCCTTAACTGTCTCGCTATCACGAAGGACGCTAGACACCAACGTGAGGGCATGAGTGATCGCCGAGATGGGCGGCGCGTCCTCGATTCGCTCGACGGGAAATGGTGCGACATCCTCGTCAAGGCGCGAATCAAGCGGATCATAGTGCGCCACCTCGGGCCGCTTCGGATCCGTCGACTCCGATCCCTGAGCCACCTTCCGAAAAGTGAGACTGTCCAACAATTCCTCGATAGAGTTCGAGTCAAGTACGCGATCGACGGCCTTTCCAACCGGGGCGAAAGCACTTCCCTTCGACAATTCGACTTTGCCGAAATTTAGGATGCGCGCTACGCGACGAAGCGCTTCGGCGTCGCCCCGGTTCAGGGCCGCATAGTGCCGGATGATGGGCGCATAATAAAGCGGCCTGTCGAAAAGTTTCTCCCGAAGTTCGGGATCGTTGACCGCCGCCTTCGCGGCAAACAAATGAAGGTAACTGGCCTGCGCGAAACTGACTCTGTTTTCCGAGTAACGGACTACCCGCCGATCGGCCAGGTTGGCAAGCACCTGCGTAGGACTCTCAACCCATCCGACGGAATCGAAGTACGCCGCCAGAATCGCGCTCACATCCTCGTCGAGCATGGCTCCGCTGTCACGCGTCACAAAAGCGGCCGCCAACACCGAGAGAAGCTCTGTTCGCTCGTAGGCATCTAGAGTCCAACGCGCATCTTCGTGAGGATCACCACCGCCTAGGAGGAGAGTCAAGTAGCCGTCCAGCAGCGCAGTTTCCGACGACGTGGCCAGATGCTGCTGACCTTGCATTAGTGCAGAAATAAGGAGGCAGATCGTGAACGGTGTGCGCGGCAGATGTTCATTGTTGATGATGTCAATTGCCTTCTGCGCCATGCGGTTCGCTCGCCCTGGCGCAACGAGAGACGCTATGGACTTGATGTCATGTGCGTTGAGTCGTCCCAGATACCGAGTTCGGAAGCGAGGGGCTAGCGGCCCAACCCCAGTGAGAATCTCCGGCTCTGCGCCCGTTCGAGTACCGAGCACAACGTAGTCGAAATCAAAGTCTTGCAATTCTGTCACTAGTCGACTGAAGATCTTCTCCGGCTTATCCAACACATTATCGATTGCGAGAGCGATGCGCGGCCACTGATCTGTCGCGCGAAGATCGACCCCCGTTGCGCTCAGTTCCTTCACCAGGCGTTTCCGCAAGGGACCCTTTCCCTGCCCGAGAGACCGAAAATCGACGTAGACCGGGACAATCTCAGGGTTGAGTTCATGGACGCGCATGATCAAATAGCGAAGCGCCGTCGAAAGGCCCACCTTCTCATCCGAGGCAAGGACCATGTAATGAGACAGGTCGACTTCCTCATCGAGGTCGCAACGCTGAATGCGCTGCCCCCTCGAGAGTTCTTGTGACTCGGCATACTGTTGAGGCGTCACGGGCAATACCGGAGGCGCAACCACCAGATCTTCTAGGTTGGCGTCATCGACGTCGTCAATGAGATCCCCGAACATGGTTTCATTTCGAATGTCTTCGAGGATGGTTAAAGCTCCCCGAGACGCTACGGCTTCGTTCTTCTCAACTGCCTCGACGTCACGCGGCGCTGGCACTGCCACCTCGCACAACTCGCGCACGAAAGGGGTAAGCTCGGGATAGTCGTCACCATAGACGACGGTTTTAATGCGCGAACCCATGTTCGAATGATTCGCGCTCTCTGAACTTCGACAGATCCAGTAGTGAAAGACCTCTGAATCGCCAATGTTACGGTCGATCCAGTCAAAGATTGCCCCAATGTTCGGGTCATCAACAGTCGAACCGCAACCGACGAAGACAAGGCTTCGCGTACTTGTCAAGGCCCTCTGCAAGTGCTGCGCGACAGGCTCGGCTACGAGTTCGCCGTACTTCTCTGCCCCTAGGATGACCGATTCTGGCTCGCTCCAGACTCCGTGAAGGTGACCCACTGCCGTCGAGCGACCGGCGATTACACGCTCCATCTCACCATGAGCGGTCCAGGTGACTCCAGCGCGCGAGCAGGAATCCTCAATCAGTGTGTCGTAGTTCGTTGTCAAGATGGGCGCGCCGACCGACGCCAGCGAGCGTAGGAGTTCTGGATGCTTGACCTCAATCTTCTCGAACTCAGACCGCAACCAGGCTTTGAAGTCCGGACTTGTTGGGCCGCCCATTGCGGCGACGACCTTAGATGCCGCTCCGATGAGTAGTTGCGTGTCCCCTTCTTCCTTCGCCAGTTGTAACTCACTACGTAGATGTGCGAACCACGCCGGCGACTTATCGGCACCGACTTCCTCTAGGTGGCTAGCCCCGCGGTTAATGAGTCCCACCCACGACAAGTCGGGACGACCGGCTGCGTCTATCGTCGCCCCCGCTCCCACTACAAAGGCGACCTGACCTGCGCTGATCAGTCCTCGCAGGTCTGACAAGTGATCCATCGATGTGTCCCCTAGTGTCAAGACTATTTGACCGACATGATCCCACGCCGCCGGTCGATAGAGGTTGCAGGTGTCAACTTGAGGCTCAATTTTCGGAGACTTCCAACATCTGGGGTTCGTGCAGCGAACCACTGAGAGCGGGTAGGTACCCGCCGTTCCGGTTCGCTGACTTCGAACGATTCGCGCTGACCGAGAGCCGACTCGGCGGATCCGTTGGGTATCAACCGGGCCGCCAGGCGCTGCCAGCAGCGTTCGCTGAGTTGGATCAATTCCATAACGCACCACGCCCCCGCCTGATCGACTCGGCTCGACCTTCGCTCTGCTCAGGTGCGGCCGCCTCTCAGAGCGGATCAGAGTCTCGGAAGCAACAGTTGTAGGTGTGCCACCCTCCATGTTCCGGATCAGCGCGCGTGGTCGCCAGTCGCGGCAACGGGCTACTGAGACAACCGCCGCGGTTCGCTAGCCGTGTCATCTATGTAGCTGGACTCTGGCGGGGCGTTCGGCCTGGCGCGCCCTTCGAGGAGACAGAGTCAGCACATGACAGTCGGCTACGTACGCCTTTCCGAGGATAAGCATGGCGACCAGCTCGGGGTGACGCGTCAGAAGGAAGACATCGTCGCCCTGGCGAAAGCCATCGGCTGGGGCGAGGTCACGGAGATCTACCAAGACAACGACATCACCGCCAACACCGACAAGAACAGGCCCCGCCCCGCCTTCAATCGCCTCCTGGCCGACATCAGATCAAGCCGAGTCAGCCACGTCCTCGTCTACGACCAGGACCGACTCGTGCGCGACATGCGCCAACTCGAAGATGTGGTCGACGCAGTCGAGGCTGGCGGTGTCCTACTCACCAGCGTTAACGGCGACATCGACCTGATCACGGACAACGGTCGGATGGTCGCGCGAATCAAGGCCGCCGTGGCGCGCAACGAGATCGAGAAGCTGTCACGTCGCGTAAAGCGGCAGAAGCTCCAGAGCGCTCAGAGCGGGATCAAGAACCCCGGTTGCAGGCGCACGTTCGGCTACACCCGTGCGTTCGAGGTGGTTCCGGAAGAGGCAGCGATCTTGGTCGATCTCTTCCGTCGCAAGGCAGCCGGGGAGACAACAGCTTCCCTAGTGCGTTGGCTCAACGATGCCGAGGTTCCAACTTCGTTAGGAAACGTAGGAGCGTGGAAGCACGGGCAGGTGACTGTGCTAGTTCGACGACGGGAGTACATCGGCGACGTGACCCTCAACGGGCAAGTGGTAGCCAAAGCAAACTTCCCGGCAATCATTGACGAGGCGACGTTCAGGGCAGCCAATGCCCAGATGCCAACGCATCCACCAGTGTGGCGCAGTAGCCCAGAATCGGGGCTACTGACCGGTGTGCTCGTCTGCGGCGTCTGTAGGGCCTGGATGCGACGGGGGCGTGGGCAATCGTCCGATCGGCTCTACACCTGCCGGGGTCGGAGCGGCGCGTGTGGATCCACCATTGCAAGCGGCGCGGTGGAAGAGGCTGTCGTCCAGGCTATTCGGGTTCGACGACAACAGGCCCCGTCCTCGGTTACACCCGACACCCTCCCCTACAACTGGACCCTGGCCTCGACGATCGAGCAGGAAATCGAACGAGCGAGACAGATACACGCTGCAGGTGGACTCAAGCACTCCGATCTTCTAGTGGTACTTGGACACCTACAAGGGCGCCTCAACGAAGAGCGCGAGGCGGAAGCTCAGACGTCGTCCGACAACGCCGAGCCGGATGAACCTGGCCGTTGGGAAAGCATGAGTCTCGACGCGAAGCGGGCCTGGGTCGCGCGGAGCCTTCGCCAGATCGTCGTAGCCAAGAAGCAACACAACGCGAACGGGACTACGCCCGGTATTGCGCGGGTCACCGTTCATTGGAAAGACGGCAGTTCAACCAACCTGGGTCGCAGGGTCGTCTTGCTGACTGAGGTTGCCGTCGCTGCTGATTGCTCCATCACCTCTGTCTCCAAGCTTCTGCGCGGGAAACAGGGTGTGTCGCTTGAGCTGCGCAGGCGCATCGAGGCTGCCGTTGCCAGCACTGGTTACGAGCATCAAGGGGCGGCGGAGTCCGCGACGAGACTGCAAATCCAGGACCGCTGACGACTCGTCAGTGTGGTCCAGTGATCTATGACGATCATCGACTAGGGGTGGGGTATGACCCCAAGACTCAGGACGTGCTGACGCCGATCGTTAGCAGTTGGGATGCCGCACTCGTCCCCGTCGTAGTAACGGACCATCCCCCGGCGGCAGTCAGAGGCGGAGCAACGGGTGGGCAAGTGAGGCGAGTTGTCCCACGACGGCCCCCGTCTTCCCCGCCGTCCACCAGTCTTGATCACACTGCACGTCAAGCACCTGGGGACGGCTATGGACCATCGCGGAATCGCGCGCCGCCTGGTCGGCTGAAGGCAACTTCGAGCGGCGGCGCAGCCACCTTTGCGGTAGCGAGCCCTAGGCATAACGTTTTGGTAACGGCTGACTGGACCTATTGACAAGGACCTATAACCGATCCCGTGGCCCCTATGGTGGTCATAGTTGCTACAACAACAGCGAGCCACCTTGCGAAAGTGGAACGCGCCCCATCTGGGGGCGGGGCACGGGAGAACCAGAGTCAGGCCGCGCATCGGTTGCGGCGAAAGGCGCTTGACGACCGTCCCCCTCATTCCCGCGCAGGCAACCTGCGCGGTCTGAGGAACGTCATCCTCTACGCCTACGAAAGACGGACTCTTCATGACCACGACTCTGGTGGACCCTGCTACCTCCCATCTCAACCCCGAGCAGCTCGCCGCTCGCTGGGGCACGACGACGGGCCATCTGGCCAACCAGCGCAGCGCCGGACGCGGCGTGGCCTACCTCAAGCTCGGCACCCGGGTGGTGTACCGCCTGAGCGACGTGATTGCCTACGAGGCTGAGTGCATCGTGCAGACCAGCGACAGCAAGCCTGCCGCGTGATCCACTCAGGCAAAGCACCTGACCCGCCTTACGCCGTCCTGGACGACCTGCTGGCGTGGCTTCGGCGCTTCGTCCGTACGGGCAGCGACCACGACCTGTGGCTGCTTGCCCTGTGGACTCTCCACACACACGTGATCGACCAGTGCCGGACGACGCCGCGCCTGCTCGTCACTAGTCCACTGCCAGCCGCTGGCAAGACAACGACCATGGAACACGTGCAGGCACTGGCGCGGCGACCTACGTTCGCGTCCAACGCTCTCAGCGCGTCGGCTCTCGCCAACCTGGCCCGAGAGCGGCGGACCATCCTCATCGACGAGGCTGACAAACACATCGGCAACGGCAGCGAGAGCCAACGCGCTGCGCTGGGGATCGTCAATGCCGGCTACAAGGCATCAGGCACCTACGCCGTGAATGTCGCCGATGACCGCGAGCCGACTGGCTGGCGGGTCGCTGAGGTGGTGGTATTCGGCCCCCTGGCCATGGCGGGGATCTCGCCGGACCTTCCGCCCGACACACTGTCTCGCTGCGTCACGGTGCGGCTGCTGCCCGACGTCGGCGACACCGTGAGTGAGTCCGATTGGGAGCTTATCGAGCACGAGGCTGAGGCACTGCGATCCCGTCTAGCAACCTGGGGAGACAACGCCAGTCTCGCAGCCGGAGAGTCATTGCCTGACGGGGTCACCGGCCGGCTTCGGGAGGTTTGGCGCCCCCTCAAGCGGCTGGCAAACGCGGCTGGTGGTCACTGGCCCGACCGATGCGACGAACTGGCACGGCGACACCTCGCGGAAGCGCACGCGCAACGTGAAGACGGTCTTCTCGCCGAGCGACCACACATCGGCGTCGTTCGGGACCTCTTCGGTGTGTGGCACCTCGCGGACCCCGATCGCAGTGGATTCGCTACGACCGCCGACCTGCTGAACGCGCTGCACAAGCACGCGCCGAGCGTATGGGGACAGGCTCAAGGACTTGGGCGAACGCCTCTCAACGCCAAGCGACTCGGCGAGATGCTGACCAAGCACTACGGAATCCACTCGGACCGACGACGAGTGGGGACGACCAGCGAGCAACGACGCGGATACGTCTGGGCTGACCTCGAGCCGATCTGGGTTGCGCTCGGCCTTATCCCGGCAAACCCGGCCGACCAGCCCGCCGCCGCATAAGCCTTGTCCCAGGCATTTCGGCGCCACACACCCGGCTGCCGAAGCCGAAGTCACTGACACTCACTAGCTGGAGTCCCTACGGGACTGACCCCAGGCTCACCAGACTGCACCGTCGAGTCGTTGACGACCGCAAGCTGACGTCAGCCGTCCTGAATGGCAGAGCGTCATGCCACGCCCCCTCGTCTGCCCCGGCACGCCTGGCCGTCCGGCACATCCGGCCCAGGCCGGGGCTCACTAGAACACCTTCACCGGACAGGAGACACCTCATCACCAGACGGAAACGCAACCGCCAAACGATGCGAGCCCGCATCACCTGCCGCCCCGCCAGGTACGACCGCTGGCCACGTCAACCCTCACTGCCGACAGGCGCGCCGCGACCTGGCTCCCCGACCGACCGGTTCCCCCGCACCATCCACAACCCCATCCAGAACACTGAAACCGTAGGAGAACGATGACCGCCAAGACCAACATGAAGACCGTCGCGTCGAACCTGAAGCGCGCTTACGAGGCACGGACCGAGGCGGAGGCCGACTATCTCGCAGCAGTCGACCGCAGGACGACGACCACCGCGAGCCTCGGAGTACTGGAGCACCGCGCAGAGTCTGGTGATGAGTCTGTGACCGCCGAAGTCCTCATGACCGGCCAGGCTGAACTGGCCCTTGCGGAGCGCGCGCTCACTGGTAGCCGCGCGAGGCTGGAGGCAGCTCGCGGCGCAGAGCGGACCGCCTTCGTCGAGCATGTCGCCGCTCAGGTTGCAGAGGACGTGAGGCTGAACGATGTTGACACCGAGATTGCTAGGGGGTACGCGCTCATGGCGCAGGGAGTCGACGTTGTTGTGAGCGCCCTCCGGGAACGCGATCGCATCAGCGACGAGACTGGTGAGCGGCTTGCCGCCTCCGGAGTTCCTACTGACACGACGGTCGGTCGCCTCCGGTACTCCCCGGTAGTCACGGGAGTCTCGCACCGTCCGGTGGCTGGACAGTGGAACGTCACGCTCGACAACGACCGGCTTACCAACCGTCACGACTTCGGCCACACCCGCAGGCACCTCCGCCGGCTGCTCGAGAACGGGCTGGAGAGCGCTCTGCGCCAGAGCGGCTTCAAGATGACGACCGCCGGGGTCGCCGACCTCTAGGCGACGACCTTGGCCTGGCGTTGCCCTCACCGGTTCCAGGTGGGGGCAGCGCGGCAATCCTGGCGATGCTGAAACCGTGGCGGAACCGCCGCTGCTAACACTAGGCGGTCCGCCAAGGTGCCGTTCTGGGGTCATAGACCAGGGTCATCAAAAGCACTCGACCAATTTGAACTGCCTTGACTATTCCCCACAAACAACGCGATGGTGGCTCGACTGACCGGCGTAGAAGGAGAACACGATGGGCCGACCAACCAATCCCCCCTACGTCTTGGGGACGATCAGCACAAAGCCGCACCCGACCGCGCCTGGCCAAGTACAAGCACGCGGCTACTTCCGCGACACGAACGGTAAGAGGATCGAAATCACTGCCAGCGGCAGGACCGCGCCGGCTGCCAAACGCGCCGTGCAGATGAAGGTCGATCGTGCGCGGATCGAGCACAGAGGCGGCGATCAGGTGCTCAATCAGGACACGAAGCTAGTCCGCGCAGCGGAGATCTGGCTCGACACGAAGGCCCGGGAGCGATTGTCGGCGGCAACGATGCGCGACTATCGGGGCTACGTCGACCGCACAATCAAAGACGGTCCCCTCGCACACCTCTCAGTCTCAGGCGTGAACGACGTGGCACGGATCGAGGCGTGGCTTACTGAGGTTGCCGACACCCGGGGCGAGGTTGCCGCCAAGCAAGCCCGCAAGGTGCTGTCCGGCATCCTCGGACTTGCCGAACGTCGCTGCGCGATCGCGTCCAGCGTCATGCACCGCGTCAAGACTCCCGGAGCTAAGCCGGGAAGCCAGGGTGACCGCAAGTGCAGCGACTCGGACTGTGACCTTGACTGCGGCAAGCGGCACTTAGACACGGCGCGGGCGTTCACGGTGGCAGAGGTCCAGACCGTGCAGACAAACGCGGACTCTGCGAATGCCGACGTAGGCGATCTGACCGCCTTCCTGTTCGGCACCGGCGTGCGGATCTCCGAGGCGCTCCACTGTGTTTCGTGGTCGGACGTCGATCTCGCGACTCGCACCGTGCGGGTTCGTGGGACCAAGACCGCTCACGCCGACCGCGTGCTGGTCATCGGCGAGGCTCTCGCCGAACGGCTCGGGGCACGTGCTGCCCTGCACGGCACGACTGGGCTTGTCTTTGGAGTCACCTACTTCACGAGCAAGTTGGGACAGCCACGCGACCGCAACAACGTCAGCAAGGCGCTGCGACGCGTGTTTGCAAGCGCAGATGTGAGGTGGGCAGGAACGCACACGTTCCGTCGCACGGTTGCATCGTGGCTTGATGAGGCAGGGGCACCGCTAGCGGAGATCGCCAACCAGCTCGGACACGCCGACATCAACGTCACCGCCAAGTATCTCGGCCGCAAGACGGCGCCTACCCGGGCGGCCGACGTCATGGTGCTTCCGCTCGACGGGAAGCCAGGCCTCCGCGCCGTGTGAGCGGGCAGGCTCCGCAGTTTGTGGGGAGTTGATGGGGAACTTCCCCGGAAAGCAACAAGGCCTGATCTGCGTTTTCGCAGGTCAGGCCTTGTTTCTTGTAGCGGGGGCAGGATTTGAACCTGCGACCTCTGGGTTATGAGCCCAGCGAGCTACCGAGCTGCTCCACCCCGCGTCGGTGAACAGAACATTACCTGACCGGGTCGGTCGCTCCCAAATCGGGTCCCAGTCCGTCGGGTCGCCAGTGCGTCACGGCCGCGGTGAAGGCCACCGGTTCGACCACGCGACGGTCGAGCTCGAGCGGGCCGAGGCCGCGGCGGACGAAGACCATCTTCCAAGCCGAGGTCGTCGGGTCGCCGACGACCTCGATCACGGTGGCGTCGCTGGTGAGGTCGAAGGTGCGGCGCAGGTCGCCGAGGCGCAGCTCGAGCACACCCCGCTCCAGCGAGACCTCGGTGGACCGGCCGCCCAGCCACACCACCACGAACAGCGAGATCAGCACCACGAACAACGGCAGCAGGAAGACCGCGGAGACGCCGTCGCCGAGCAGGAACAACCCGGCCAGCGTGAGCAGCCCGGCGCCGGCGAGCGCCGTGGCGACCAGCATCGGCACCCGGTGGGACCGGCTGTCGTGGTACTCACCCGTCGCGGACGGCGTCACCGTCGGCTGGGCCTCGACCTCGGCCTCGGCCTCGACCTCTTCCTCGGCCTCGGTGTCCGGGCGCACCCGGGCGGTGAACCGGCGGCCGAGCCCGCTGAGCGCCGCCGTCCGGGACGCCGGCCGCGCGGTGTCGGTGTCGGAGCCGGCGTCGGCACCGGTGGCCGGTGCGGCGGGGGGCGGCGGGAGCACGACCGGGCGGGTCGCGGTCGGTGCAGGCTCGGGTTCCGGCTCGGGTTCCGGCTCGGGCTCGGGCTCCGGCTCCGGCTCGGGCGGGGCCTCGACCGGCGCCGGCTCGGGCGGAGCGGCGACCGCGACCTCGGCGACCTCGGCGACCTCGGCCTCGACCACCGGCATCGTCACCGGTCGCGGCACGGCCAGCAGCCGGGCGCGGGCCTCGGCCAGCTGGATGGCGAGGTCGGCGGCCCGGGTCTCGGCCTCGGCGCGGGCCTGGGCGTGGCGGGCGGCGGTGCGCTCGGCGTCGGCACGGGCCTGGGCCTGCTGCGCCGCCTCGCGCTTGGCGCTGGAGAGCTGCTCCTGGGCGATCCGCAGCGACTCGCGGTGCTCGCTGAGCAGCGACTCCGCCTGCTGGTGCACGTCGCGGACCCGCTGCTCGGCCTCGCGGCGCTCGTGGGACGCCGTCTCGGCGAGCGCGGCCATGCTCCGGGCGGACTCCTCGGCCTCCAGCCGCGCGCGCGAGGCCTTCTTGGCGGCCTCCTCCGAGGACAGCCGCAGCTGGCTCGCCAACCGGGCCTCCTCGGCGACCGAGGCGGCCTGCTCCTGGCTGGTGGCGGCGATCCGGTTGGCCTCGGCGACCAGCTGGACCTGCTCGCGGGCCTTGACCTCCGCCTGCTCGCGGTCGAGGAGGGCCTGCTCGGCGCGGGCGGCCATCTCGGTGGCCGCGGTCTCGGCGGACATCCGCTGCTCGAGGGCGCGGGTGGTGAAGGCGGTGTACTCCTCGGCACTGGCCGCGGCCGCCTCGGCGACCTCGCGGGCCCGCAGCTCGGCGCTCATCGCCGACTGGTGGGCCTCGGCGGCCAGCCCGGCGTGCCGGCTGGCGGCGCGCTCGGCCTCGCCGCGGGCACGGGTCTGCTCGTGGGCGTTCTCCTGGAGGACCGAGCGCTCCTGCTCGACCTGCTCGACGAAGGTGGCGAACTCGGCCGCCGACCGACGGGCCTGCTCGGCGACGTCGCGGGCCTGCTCCTCGGCGCGGGTGCGCTCGACGAGCGCCAGCCGGGCCAGCTCGGCCTGGGTGGTGGCGGCCTCGTCGGCCGCCCGTCGGGCCTCGGCCAGCTCGGCGACCCGCTGCTCGATCGCGCGCCGCTCCTCGAGCGCCTGCCGGGCGAACGCCGCGTGCTCCTCGGCGGCTGCCGCGGCCTCGTCGGCCACCCGCTGGGCCTGCTCGGCGGCATCGGCGGCCGCGGCGTGGGCCAGGCGGGCCTGCTCGCTCTGCTCTGTCGCGAGCTCCTCGGCGCGGATCCGGGACTTGGCCTGCTCGACCGCGGCCGACTGGAGCACGTCGCGGTCGTTGGCCGCGCGGCGGACGAAGTCGGCGTACTCCTCGGCGGAGGCGGTGACGGTGTCGGCGAGGTCGCGGGCGCGGTCCTCGGCCTGGGTGCGGGCCACCATGGCCTGCTCGGCCAGCGCCGACTGCTCGGCGGCGGCCTGCTCGGCCTGCCGGCGCGCCTCGGCGAGCTCGGTCAGCGCCGACTCGAGCGCCTCCCGCTCCTCGAGCGCGTGCCGGGCGAACGCCGCGTGCTCGTCGGCCTTGCTGCTCGCCTGCTCGGCGACGCTGCGGGCCCGGAGCTCGGCGTCGCGCGCGGCCTGGTGGGCCTCGGCGGAGAGCCGGGCCTGCCGCTGGGCGGCCTCCTCGGCCGCGGTGCGCGCCCGGACCTGCTCACGGGCCAGCCGCTCGAGCCGGTCGCGCTCCTCGTGGGCCTCGCGGACGGCGGCGAGGTGCTCGTCGGCCGCGGCCACCCCGGCCTCGGAGAGCTCGAGGGCCCGCCGCTCGCTGTCGGCGCGGTCGGCGAACGCCTGCTCGGCCAGCTCGGCGTGGTACCTGGCGTTCTCCTCGGCGCGGGCGCGGGCCGCCATCGCCTCCTGCGCCTGCAGGGCCTCGCGCCGCGCGGCGGTCTCGGCGGTCTCGCGCTCGGCGAGCGTGCTCACCACCCGCTCGGCCAGCTCGGTGGCGTGCCGCTCGGCCGAGGACCGCTTGGCCGACTCGGTCTCGGCGAGCTCGACGTGGTCGCGCGCCGACTTCTCGGCCGCCTCCCGGGTCAGCGCGGCGCGCTGCGCGGCCTCCTCGGCCGTACGTCGCTGCTCGGCGTAGCGCGCGGCCGCGGTCTCGGCCTCGGCGCGGGCCCGGTGGGCCTCGGCGGCGGCCTCGGCGTGCTCGCGGGCCAGCCGCTCGGCCTCGGTGCGGGCCTGGATCGCCTCAGTCGCGATCTCCTCGGCCACCAGCCGCTCGGCCGCCTGCTCGGCCGCGGCCATCTCCGCGTCACGGCGCAGCTTGGCTGCTTGCTCCGTGGCACTGGAGTAAGGGGACGACGAGGCCATGGCACCGGTTCTCAGGAGCGGGATCCGCCGGCGGCGCGGCGGGACGACGGCCGAATCCTACCCACCCGCGCCCCGGTCGGCAGACTCGCCGTCGGCGGTGATGAGCACCGCGAGACGCTCGAGGTCCCGCGCGTCGCGACCGGGCCAGCCGTGCAGGATGCGCTGCCACGGCGAGGGCACGGCCGTCATCCCCCAGCGGGCGCCGAGCAGCGCGCCGGCGATGGCCGCGACCGTGTCGGTGTCGTGGCCGATCCGGATCGCGGTGGTGAGCGAGTCGACCAGGTGGCCGCCCGCGTCGTCGGGCTCGGGCGTGTGCGTGATGGCCGACCACGCCGCCTGCAGCGCCCCCACCGACCAGGCGTTGGTGGTGAACGCGCCCGGTGGTGTCGCCTCGGCCTCCGCGAGGACGGCCCGCCAGTGGTCGACGTCGCCCGGCACCCACGGCGCGACGTCGTCGTACGACGGCAGCTCACCGGTCAGCACGGCGTGCCGGATCATCAGGCACCACAGCGCGCACGCCTCCTGCGCGAGGTCCTGGTGGTGGGTGAGGTCGCTGACGACCACCGCCGCCTCCACCAGCGCGGCCGGGTCGTGCAGGTGGGCCAGCGCGACCGGGCCGGTGCGCATCAAGGAGCCGTTGCCCGCGCTGCGGCCGGACTGCTCGTGGACCGCCAGTGCGGCCGCGGTCATCGCCGCCCCCGTCGGCGCGCGTCCCGCGCGGGTCAGCACGGCGGCGGTGTGGATGCCGACGTCGGCCGGGCCGCCGGCGTACCACTCGGCGAACGACCGCGAGATGCCGTCGAGCGCCTCGGGCGTGCGCAGGTCGACGCCGGTCGCCGCGACCTCGGCGATGGCGACGGCCTGCGCGGTGTCGTCGGTCCACTCCCCCGGCGCGAAGTCACCCAGGCCCCCGCCGATCATGTCCGGGACCAGGTCGACCGCGACCGGCGCGAACTCGTAGCCGGCGCCGAGGGCGTCGCCGACCGCGGAGGCCACGAGGACCCCGCACGCGCGGTCGGTCTGGGCCGGGGTGAGGGTCGGGCGGCGCGACACGGGTGCCCCCTACTCCTCGCCGGCGGTCGCGCCCTCGGTGCTGGTCGGGGTGGCGGAGGGCGGCGGCTGGTTGGCCGGGTCGCCGGCCACGATCTGGGCCCGGTAGGCCGCGGCCCGGCGCAGCGCGGCCTCGGCGCGCTCGAGCTCCGTCGCGTACGTCGTGAAGTCGCCGTCCTCGCGGGCGGCGTCGGCCGCCTCGAACGAGCGGATCGCCTGGTCGATGGACTGGTCGAGCAGCTCCTGGAGGGTCTGCTCGCCACCCGGCGGATTGGTGTCGGGCGGCTCGGTGGTCGGCGGCTCGGTGGTGGGCGGTTCGGTGTCGGTGCCGCCGAGCGCGTTGCGGATGGCGGCCTCGAGGTTGACGCCGTAGCCGATGTAGCGGTCGCTGTTGCCGTACTTGACCAGCACGTAGCGCAGCACCGGGTAGCTGGTCTCGGCGGTCTGCTGGTTCTGGCCGTAGACCGGCTGCACGTACATCATCGAGCTGCCGACCGGCAGCGTGAGCATGTTGCCGAACGTCGTGCGGGCGTTGATCCGCAGCTCGGTCAGGGCGGAGTTCACCCCTTCGTCGCTGGCGAACTCGTTGGCCACCTGGCCCGGCCCGGGAGTCTGGTCGTTCTCCTCCTGCTCCTCGGCGTTGGTCAGCTCACGCACCGAGATCTTGCCGTAGTCCTCGCTGGTGGCGTCGGAGTTGACCTCGACGAAGGACGCGAGGTTGGCGCGGTTGTAGGGCACGTAGACCGAGGTGAGGGCGAAGTCGGACGCCTCGGTGCCGTCCACGAACAGCCGGTAGGGCGCCTGGTAGGTGTTGGTGTTGACCGGGTCGGTCGGCACCTCCCAGCGGTCGTTCTCGGCGTACCAGTCGCCGGCGTCCTCGACGTGGTAGCGCGCGTACTGGTAGCGCTGGACCTTGAACAGGTCCTCGGGGTAGCGCAGGTGCTCGCGCAGCCCCTCGGGCATCTCGTCCGCGTCCTTGACGCTGCCGGGGAAGACGTCGCGCCACGTCTGGAGGATCGGGTCCTCCTCGTCCCACGCGTAGAGGACGACCTCGCCGGTGTAGGCGTCGACGGTGGCCTTGACCGCGTTGCGCATGTAGTTGATCTCGTCGGTGGGCACGGTCTGCAGACCCGTGTCGTCGACCTGCAGGGCGTCCTCGATCATCGTCTCGAAGGACTCACGCTGGGCGTTGGGGAACCGGTCGGTCGTCGTGTAGCCGTCGAGCACCCACAGCACCCGGCCGGGGTCCTCCTCGGTGCCCGAGGTGATCACCGGGTAGGCGTCGGAGTCGACGGTCAGCCAGGGGGCGACCTTCTCGACCCGGTCCTGCGGGTTGCGCTCGAAGAGCACCTTGGACTCGTCGTTGACCCGGCCGGAGAGCACGAAGTTGGGCTCGCCGAACTTGATCGCGAACATCAGCTGGTTGAAGCCGCCGCCCACCGAGGCGTCGCCGTCGCCGTCGTACGTCGTGCGCTCGCCGAGGTCGGAGCCCGGCACCGGCAGGTTGAGCTCGACGTCGTTGTTGCCGCCGACGACGGAGTAGTCGGGGCTCTGCTCGCCGTAGTAGATCCGGCTCTCGTAGGGCCCGATCGCCTCGGTGAGGTCGTCCTGGCCGCTGGTGCCCAGGGCCCACTCGATGCCGGCGTCCTCGCTGGTCGACCCGGACTCGCCGGTGACGTCGTCCTCGCGGTCGCGCTGGTTGGCGTAGGCCGCGATCAGGCCGCTGCCGTGGGTGTAGACGGTGTGGAGGTTGGACCAGTTGCGGGCGCCGTCGGGGACGCCGCTCTGCTGCAGCTCGCGGGCGGCGAGCACCAGGGCCCGCTGCCGCCCGTCGATCTCGTAGCGGTCGACGTCGAGCACCTCGGGCACCGAGTAGTAGCCGCGCTCCTGCTGGAGGTTCTCGAACGCCTTGGAGAGCAGCTTGGGGTCGACCGACGGCACCGAGCTGGTGTCGCCGATGAGCTGCTCGATCCCGCCCTCGGGCAGCGCGTCGCTGGCCGGGAAGTCCTCGACCTCGACGTCGTCGATGTCGTAGGCCATCCGGGTCGCCTCGATGTTGGCCTTGATGTAGGGCTCTTCCTTGTCCGACTCCGACGGCTTGACCTGGAACTGCTGGACGATCGCGGGGAAGATCATCCCGATCAGGATCGCGGAGAGGGCCAGCAGCGCGAGGCCGACCGACGGCAGCTGCCAGGTACGGCGCCACACGTTGAGGAAGAACAGCACCGCGCAGATGACCGCGACCGCCATCAGGATGTTCTTGGCCGGCAGCACGGCGTTCTCGGCCGTGTAGTTCATGCCGGTGAAGAGGTCGTTCTTCTGGGTCACCAGGTCGAAGCGGTCGAGGTAGTAGTCGACGCCCTTGGCGAGCACGAACAGCCCGAGCAGCACCGAGATCTGCGCCTGCGCCGAGCCCGAGAGCCGGTCGTGGGTCACCTGGAGGCGCAGCCCGCCGTAGAGGTAGTGCGTGACGATCGCGGCGATGAGCGCGATCACGAGCGTGGCCATCGTGAAGTCGACGACGAAGTGGTACCAGGGCAGGTCGAAGAGGTAGAAGCCGATGCTCTTGTCGAAGTAGGCGTCGGTGGCCTCGACGTCGGGCGCGTTGCGCCACATCAGGAAGGCCTGCCAGTGGCTCAGCCCCGAGGCGCCCGCGAAGGCACCGACGACGAGCGCGACGCCGACCACGAGCCAGGTGCGGATCGGGGTGACGACGTCGCGGTAGCGGTCGAGGCTGGTCTGCTCCCGCGAGCTCGGCCGGAACAGCGGCCGGAAGCGGTAGGCCAGGTAGATGTTGAGGGCGACGGCGCCGCCCAGCAGCGCACCGAAGACCAGGAACAGCACGACCTTGGTCCACAGCATCGTGCTGAAGACCTGCCCGTAGCCGGCGGACTGGTACCACATCCGGTCGGTGTAGATCGAGGCGAAGGCGGTGAGCGCGAAGATCGAGACCACCAGGACCGCCAGGGTGATCAGCAGGGCCCGCGACCGTCCGGGCGCCGTACGGGCCGGGGTGGCCCTGGGGTCGTCGTCGAACAGCTCGCTCACGGCGTCTCGTCCTCTTCAGTCTCTTCGGTGGTGGGGTCGTCGGTCAGGGTGGCGCGCAGCAGCTCGAGCAGGCCGGGCACCAGGTCGAGCGAGCCGACGACCGAGGTGTCGTCGTCGTGGGCCCGCAGCCGCAGCGCACAGTACGTCGACCCCGTTCGGGTCACGCCGGCGACGATGCGCACCTCCTGGCGGTCGGGGTGCTCGCGCGCGAACGCCTGCGCCGCAGCGGGATCGTCGGGCAGCTCGTCGTCTACGCCGGGGGGCAGCACGAGCCGCTCGACCATCGCCGCGCAGCCGGACACGGCCTCGGGCCACACGATCGACTCGAGCACCTGCTCCAGGGGCGTCGCCGGGTCGACCATCTCCTGCTCGACCGCGGTCAGCGACCCGCGCTCGGCGTCGGCGTCCAGGCCCATGGCCTCGGCCAGGGTGGGCTCCTGGCGCACCAGGGTGACGGTGTCGACCAGCGCGTAGAGCCGCGCGTGCTGGTCCCAGCCGTCGGCGGCCAGGTGGCGCTCGATCTCGACGACCGCGCTGGCCAGGGCCGGGTCGGCGTCGAGGTCGGCCCAGCGCGGGTCGGCGGTGAGCGGCTCCTGCGGGTCGGTCACCGGACCGCTCCCGCGAGGATCTCGTCGGCGTCCTCGCACGACGGGAGGTCGGCGTCGGCGTCGGCGGCGTAGTCCTCGAGCGCCGTCCGGACGTCGTGCATGGTCTGCGCCATCATCAGCCTCATGTCGTCGTGGTCGGCCTCGAGCGCGTCGGCGCAGTTCTCGATCGGCACCAGGAACAGGTCGGCCCCCTGCTCGCGGGCGCCGGCGATCTTCTGCTGGATGCCGCCGATCGCCGCGACGGAGCCGTCCGGGTTGAGGGCACCGGTGCCGGCCACCGTGCGCCCGCCGGTCAGCGAGCCCTCGGTGAGCGTGTCGTAGACGGCGAGGGAGAAGACCAGACCGGCGCTGGGGCCGCCGATGGCGGGCGGGATGTTGATCTTGACCTCGAACGGGAAGCGGTACTCGGCGACCTCGGGCAGGATCCCGATCAGCGACCGGTCCCGCTCCGGGTCAGCCACGGGCTCCACCGTGACGGTGCGCCGCGCGCCGTCGCGGGTGATGCCGATCCGCAACGGCTCCCCCGCAGGACTCTCGGTGATCAGGTCGACCAGCTGGTCCACCCGCCGTACCGGGGTGCCGCCGATGCTGGTGAGCACGTCACCGACCTCGAGCACGTCGGCCGCCGGCAGCTCCGCGGTGACCTCGGCGACCTGGACGACCTGGGGCACGACGGTGCCCATCTCGGCGAAGGCGATGTCGACCGCGGTGTCCTGGGAGGTCGTCATCTGGACCTGGCCCTCCTCGCGGTTGCGCTCGGGCGTCTCGTCGGGCTCGTGGACGTAGTCGTAGGGCAGGACGGCCTTGTCGCCGTCGACCCAGGTCTTGAGCAGGCCGAGGAGGTTCTCACCGGGGTCGTCCCCCTGGGCGGCGGGCGGGGAGACCTGCACGGTGGTCATCAGCAGCGACCCGTCGTCGCGGTAGGACCTCCCGCCCGCGACCTGGATGATCTCGGCGTCACCGTTGTCCGGGTCGGTGCCGAGGACGTCGACCGTGCCGCCCGGTGCGTAGGTCGCGTAGGGCAGCTTGCTGATCGAGGCGTAGATGAGCAGCGCGAAGACCGCAGGCACCGCGAGGCACGCGGCGAGCAGGCGCTGACTCATGCGCGAAGCCTCTCATCCGGTCCCAAGGCGGCCCGGAGGCAGGCAGGGTCGGGACGTCAGGACGCCGAGCGGGAGGGACGCACCGCGATGCCGGTGCTGCGCTCGCGCGGCTGCGGGACGACGTACGACGGGGCCGGGCGGGGACGGCGGTGCAGCAGCCGCCGGCGCGGGGCCGGGTCGAGCACCCGGGCCATCCGGCGCAGCGCCACCTCGCGGTCGACGACGCCGCGACCCTCGCGGCCGGCCCACGCCACCCACAGCATCGCGGCGAGGGTCACCGCGACGGTGGGGAGGAGCCAGAGCAGGACCATGCCTCGAGCGTAGGTCGACCACGGCCCGATCGGCGGCAACCGCTACGGCGTGCCGACCCACTCGTCGGAGCCGTCGGCGAAGACCTGGTGCTTCCAGATCGGCACCTGGTCCTTGAGGGTGTCGATGAGGTCGCGGGAGGCGTCGAACGCGGTGCCGCGGTGCGCCGCCGCCGTCGCGACGACCACGGCGAGGTCGCCGATCGCGAGCCGGCCGACCCGGTGGATCGCGGCGACCCCGTGGACGTCGTGGCGGGCGGCGACCTGCTCGCAGACCTCGCGCAGCCGGTCGAGCGCGGACGGGTGCGCGGAGTAGTCCAGGCCGCTGACGGCCCGGCCGCCGTCGTGGTCGCGGACCTTGCCCACGAACAGGGTCACCCCGCCGTCGACGGACTCGTCGAGGCTGGCCAGGACGTCGTCGACGGAGAGCGGGGTGTCGCGGATCTCGACGAGTCGCACGGTGCTGGAGGTCACGCCGTCACCCTAGGCCCGCGGCGTACCGTAGAGGCATGAGCGACCAGCCCGACGACGACCAGCCCAACCCGTTCAAGGGCACGCCGTTCGAGCACCTGTTCTCCGGCGGAGCCCTCAACTTCGGCGCCCTCGGCAACCTCGGCGCAGCGATGCCCGGCGGCGTGGGTGGCATGGACCTGAGCCAGCTGTTCGGCCAGATCCAGTCGCTGATGCAGCCCTACGACGGCGCGCTGAACTGGGACGTCGCGGTCGACCTCGCCCGCAAGTCCGTGGCCGAGAACCCCGACCCGACGCCCACGGCCAAGCAGGCCGACGCCGTCGCCGACGCCGTGCGGCTGGCCGACCACTGGCTCGACGCGGCCACCGAGTTCCCCTCCGGCGTCACCTCCACCGCGGCCTGGAGCCGCGCGGAGTGGATCGTCGGCACGCTCGACGTCTGGAAGGTGCTGATCGAGCCCGTCGCCGAGCAGTCGGTGCACGGGCTGAGCGGGGTCCTCCCCCCCGAGGCCGCCGCGCAGGCCGGCCCCCTCCTCGGCATCCTCGGCAAGGCCGTCGGCGCGATGCTCGCCACCCAGGTCGGCTCCGGCTTCGGCGAGCTGGCCGGCGAGGTCCTCACCGCCTCCGACGTCGGGCTGCCGCTCGGCGCCCGTGGGCGGGCCGCCCTGGTCACCACCAACGTCGCCGCCTTCGCCCAGGGCCTCGACGTGAGCGAGGACGACGTGATCCTCTACCTCGCGCTGCGCGAGGCCGCCCACCACCGGTTGTTCAGCCACGTGCCGTGGTTGCGCGAGCACCTCATCGGCGCCGTCACCGACTACGCCCGCGGCATCGAGGTCAACGCCGAGGGCCTGCAGCGACGGATGGAGGAGCAGCTGCGCGGCATCGACCCCACCGACCCCGGCTCGATGCAGCAGCTGCTCGACGGCGGGCTGTTCGACCTGCCGCGCTCCCCCGCCCAGGCGGCGGCGCTGGAGCGGCTCGAGGTCGCGCTGGCGCTCGTCGAGGGCTGGGTCGACGAGGTCGTCGGCCAGGCCACCGAGGAGCGGATGCCGGCCGCAGCCAGGCTGCAGGAGGCCGTACGCCGTCGCCGCGCCGCCGGCGGGCCGGCCGAGCAGACGTTCTCCGCGCTCGTCGGGCTCGAGCTGCGGCCCCGCCGGCTGCGCGACGCCTCCACCCTGTGGGGCTCGCTGCGCACCCGGCAGGGCACCGAGGCCCGCGACGGCGTGTGGCTGCACCCCGACCTGCTGCCCACCTCGGCCGACCTCGACGACCCGCTGGGCTTCCGCGAGGAGGCCTCGGCGCCCGAGACGCTCACCGAGGACGACTTCGACGCCGAGCTGCGCAAGCTGCTCGGCGACGAGAAGTCCACCGACGACGGCGAGTGAGCGGCCTCCACACCGACGCCCTCGCCACCCTGCGGCGCTGGGCGCCACCGAGCGCGGACCCGGCGGCCCAGGCGGCCCAGCTCGTGCTGCGCGACCGCTACGTCGCCCACCTCGAGACCCACCCCGACGCGATGACGCGGGCGTGCCGTCCCGACCACCTCACCGCCAGCACCGTGGTGCTGTCCGCCGATGGCCGGCACGTGCTGCTGACCCTGCACGCCAAGGCCGGGCAGTGGTTCCAGCTCGGCGGCCACGCCGAGCCGGGCGACCCGACCCTGGCCGGCGCCGCGCTGCGGGAGGCGGTGGAGGAGTCGGGGCTCCCCGACCTGCGGCTGCGGCCCGACCCGGTGCACCTCGACGAGCACGCGGTGCCGTTCTGCGGACCCGCCGACGGCGCGCCGGTGCACCACCTCGACGTCCGGTTCGTGGCGGTGGCGCCCGCCGGCGTGGCGCCGGTGGTGAGCGAGGAGTCGCTCGACGTGCGCTGGTGGCCGGTCGACGCGCTGCCGTCGGCCGAGCTCCGGCCCCTCGTCGAGGCGGCTCAGTCGGCGCTGGGCGGCGGCTCGAACTCCGAGGGCGGCGCGACCTGGGCGGCCTCGGACCAGCCCAGCAGGTAGCCCTTGGCCCGCTCGGCGTGCGGGTAGCGGTCGACCCAGGCCCAGAACCGCGCGTCGTGGCCGGGCTCGAGCAGGTGCGCCAGCTCGTGGACCAGGACGTAGTCGACCACCCACCCGGGCATCGACTGGAGGCGCTCGGAGAGCCGGATGGTGCGGTCACCGGGCGTGCACGAGCCCCACCGCGCGTGCTGGTTGGACACCCAGCGCACCGACTCGGGGGTGGCCAGCCCGCCGAGGTGCTGGTCGCTGAGGACCAGGGCGCGGGCGAGGAGGTCGCCGTCGGTAGAGCGGCCCCGGTTCTCGGCGCGCTCGATCTTGGCCACCATCGTCTCGACCCACTCGGCCTCGTCGGCCGGGCTGAACGACGCCGGGATCAGCACCACGATGCGGTCACCGTCGCGGTAGGCCGACACGGTGCGACGGCGCCGTGCTGAGCGGCGTACCTCCACCTCGGCCATGCGGCCCCACCCTAGGCGACCCCGGCCTACTTCCGGGCCCACTCCAACAGCCTGTCCCGCGGCCAGGTGTTGACGATCCGGTCGGGCTCGATGCCGGCGGCCTCGGCCCGCTCGCACCCGAGCACCAGGAAGTCGAGCTGTCCGGGAGCGTGGGCGTCGGAGTCGATGGAGAACACGCAGCCGGCGTCGCGGGCCAGGGCGAGCAGGTCGTCGGGCGGGTCGCAGCGCTCGGGCCGGGAGTTGATCTCGACGGCGACGTCGTTCTCGGCGCACGCCTCGAAGACCGCCCGCGCGTCGAACTGCGACTGCTTGCGGGTGCCGCGACTGCCGGTGACCATCCGGCCGGTGCAGTGGCCGAGCACGTTGGTGTGCCGGTCGCGCACGGCGCCGATCATCCGCCGGGTCATCGGGACGGCGTCCATCGCGAGCTTGGAGTGCACGCTCGCCACCCGCACGTCGAGCCGGGCGAGCAGCTCGTCGGTCTGGTCGAGCGAGCCGTCGTCGAGGATGTCGACCTCGATGCCCTTGAGCAGCGTGAACCCGTCCTCTCCCCCGCCCCCGAGGTGGCCGTTGACGGCCTCGACCACGCCGAGCTGGCGGGTGAGCCGCTCGGCGCTGAGCCCGTGGGCGACCTTGAGCCGGGGCGAGTGGTCGGTGAGCACGAGGTAGTCGTGACCGAGCTCGATGGCGGTCATCGCCATCTCCTCGATCGGGGAGCCGCCGTCGCTCCAGTCGGAGTGGGAGTGGCAGTCACCGCGCAGTGCGGCGCGCAGGTCGGCGCCACCGGCGGTCAGCGGCGCGGCGTGGGTGCGCTCGAGGTCGGCCAGCCGGGCCGGCAGCTCGCCGCGCACGGCCGCGGTGATCACCTTGGCGGTGCTGGCGCCGACGCCGGGGAGCTGGGTCAGGGTGCCCTCGGCGACGGCACGGGTGAGGTCGTCGTCGGCCAGCGGCAGGATCGCGGCCGCGGCGTTGCGGAACGCCTTGACCTTGTAGGTGTCCTCCCGGTGCCGCTCGAGCAGGAACGCGATCCGGCGCAGCGCGGCCACCGGGCCGCCGTCGTAGGTGATGGGGGTCTCACTCACCGAACTTTTCTTCCTCCACAGGCAGTGGACGAGCATCGTCGCAGGTCACCGCAGCGTACGACGCCTCGCCCACGCCGTTGTCCACACGGCGTGCACAGCCCGGCCCGGCGCGTCTCCCAGGGTCGGGGCGGTTGTCCACAACGTTGTCCACAGGTCTGTCCACAGGGTCGGGCGTCGATCGTTGACCGCGGGTGGTCCGGCTCGTAGCGTGGCGCGCAGTGGGCCCCCGGGCCGGCGCACGACACACGCAAGGGGAAGGCGGGTGTCGGACGTCGGTGCGGGGGCCTCCTCTGCGTCGGGCGGCTACCGGCCCTCGAACCGGGGCGGCCGCTTCTCCTGCGCCGCGCGGATGCCTTCCTGCAGGTCGGCCGTGGCGAGGGTGATCGGCTGGGCCATCGCCTCCCACTGCAGCGCCGCCTCGAGGGTGGCGTGCCGCTCGCGCAGCGCGAGGGTGGTCAGCCGGCTCGCGATCGGCGCGGTCGCCGCGATGCCGGCGGCGGTCTCGAGCGCGGTGTCGAGCAGCGCCTCGGGCTCGACGACCCGCGAGACCAGGCCGAGCGACAGCGCCTCGTCGGCGTCGACGAGCCGCCCGGTGAGCAGCAGGTCGCGCGCGGCGGACTTGCCCACGACCTCGGGCAGCAGGTAGGTGCCGGCCATGCCCGGGTGCATCCCCAGCCGGACGAACGGCACCCCCATCCGGGCCCCGCGGGCGGCGAGGCGGAGGTCGCAGGCCAGCGGCAGGCACAGCCCGGCGCCGATCGCGGCACCGTTGATCGCGGCGAGGGTCGGCACCTCCAGCCTGCGGATCGAGAGCCAGGCCCGGTAGAACGGCAGCATCCGGGCCCGCAGCAGGTCGACCCCCGCGTCGGGCTCGCTCGCGATCCAGGCCGTGTCGCCGCCGGAGCAGAACGCCGGGCCCGCACCGGTGACCACCACGGCCCGCAGCGACCGGTCGGCGGCCAGCTCGTCGACGGCCGCGGCCCAGGACGCCGTCATCTCCGCCGACATCGCGTTGCGCTGCGCGGGGTTGTCGAGGACGAGCAGGGCGACCCCGGCGGCGGGTCGTTCGAGGCGGAGGTGGGTCGGCTCGGGCATGGCGAGCACGATAACGGCGCGCCGGGCGCCTGCGGCCCCCCGCACGGACGGTGCTCTAGGGTCCGAGGAGGCCCCGCGGCGACGCGGTGCCTCCGGCGGGCTTCCCCGACGTCCCCGCCGGTCCCACAGATCAGCAAGGAGGCCGTCATGGCGGAGACCTGGAGCGGCGAGTTCTACTGCGTGAAGTGCAAGGAGAAGCGTGAGGCCGAGGGCGAGGTGAAGGTCAACGACAAGGGCACCCGCATGGCGAAGGCCGTGTGCCCGGTCTGCAGCACCAACCTCAACCGCATCCTCGGCAAGGCCTGACCTCCGCCGTACCGCGCTCGTCGCCGACCCGTCGTCCCCGGACGACGGGTCGGCGCCATTTCGGGGCGGCCATCTCGGGGCGGCCATCTCGGGGCGGCCTGTGGACGACGCCGGCGCGCGTCCGCTCCACCGTGCCAGGCTCGCCCGATGGTCAGCACCGCGACCGCGCTCGGCAACGAGGTGGTCCGACTCGCTCCCGGGGTCCACGTCGTCGCGCGCGACGACGACCACGTGCAGGTCGGGCTCGACCCGCCGGCGCGGGTGATCGTCCGGCGCGACCCCGAGCTGCTGAGCGTGCTCGAGTGCGTGCGACGCGGCTGGCCGCACCCGTTGGCCAGCCCGGCCGCGGTCGCCCTGCGGCGCGCGCTCGACGACGCCGGCCTGCTGGCGGCCGCGGCCCCGGCCTCGGTGCCGGTCCGGACCGGCACCGTCGCCGTGCTCGACCGCGGTCTCGGCACGGGACCGCTCGCCCGGCTGCTGCGCGCCGGCGGGGTCGCGGTGGCGGGGACCGGCCCGGCGGGGTCGACCCCGCCCGACCTCTACGTCGTCGGCACCGCCGGGGTCCTGCCGCGGTCGGTCCTCGACGAGTGGCTCTGCGAGGGCGCTCCCCACCTCGTCGTCTCCGGCACCGGCCGGTCCGGCAGCCTGCGGGTCGGTCCCCTGGTCGAGCCCGGCGTGACCGCCTGCCTGCGCTGCGTCGACGCCGCCGAGTCCGCGCACGACCCCCGTCGCAGCCTCGTGCTCGAGCAGCTCGCGGCGCGCCCCTCGGCGCCGCTCGACCCGGCGTTGGTCGGGCTCGGCCTGGCGTGGGCGGCGCGCGAGGCGACGGCGTACGTCGGTGGGCGTCGTCCGCTCACCTGGTCGGCGACCGTCGACCTGACCGGGACGCACCCGGAGGTACGCACCTGGCAGCGCCACCCGCACTGTGGCTGCGCCTGGGACGACCTGCCGTACTGACCCGCGTGCCGGGCCGGCGGCGGCTCACCAGTGCTCGGAGTCGAGCTTGCCCTCCATGGCCCGCAGGTGCTCGCGCGAGCAGGTGTCGCAGTAGCGCTTGAGCCGGCCCTGCTCCACGCTCGTCGTCCAGGTCAGCGTGTCGGCCTCGGCAGCCTGCCGCCCGCAGAAGTCGCAGCCCAGCGTCATGGACCCACCCTAGGCCGGACGCCAGGAAGCCGGGCCCGACGTGTGTCGAGCCCGGCTTCCCGGTCTGGTGGTTCCTGTGTGGTGGTGGTGCTTCACCCGCGATCATGGGTGACGACCGGAGTTGACGGCTCCGGAGGTTCCTACAGGGCGCGGGCGAGGGCGAGGCGGGCCTGCTGCGCCGCGCGCTCGGCCTTGCGGCTCAGGCGCCGGGTGCGGACCAGGTGGTGGCCGGTCCGCAGCTGCTGCGCCTCTCCCAGGCGCGCGTTCATCTGTGATCGCGCGAGGGCTTCGTGCATGGTCTCCATGGTGGTGCTCCGATCTCGGTGAGTGGTCTGGGTGCTGCGGGTGGTGGTGCTGGGGTGGCTCACGCCACGGCGTCCTTGCGGGGCCGGCCCCGGGGGCGCTTGCGGGGGATCACCGTTCCCTGGAGGAACAGCTCACCGCCCCAGACGCCCCACGGCTCCCGACGCTCGAGGGCGCCGCCGAGGCAGACCTGCCGGACCGGGCAGGTCTGGCACAGCGCCTTGGCGAACTCGACGTCGGCCGGGAGCTCGGCGAACCAGAGCTCGGGGTCGTTGGCCCGGCAGGGCAGCAGGGTCTCGTCGACCCTGTCGGCCTGGTCGTGCAGGCAGCCGAGGCTCGGACCAGAAGTGGCCTGGAACTCGACCAGCTTGCCGTCACTGCGCTCGAGAACTGCCGTCGGCGATTCGGATCGGGTCATCGTGTCACCTCTTTCTTGCTTGATCGCGGATGTGGTGCTGGGTGCTGGGCGGTGCTGGGTGGTGCTGGGGTTCATCCCCTGTGCTCCCTGTGTGGTGCGGAACTGCCTGGAGAAACGACAAAGGCCGCGGATCCCGGTGTTCGGGTTCCGCGGCCTGGAGGCTGCTGAGCTGTTGGGTCTCAACAGATCGGCGGACTCCAGGCGGGGTAACCCGGGACGTAGGCGACGAAGGCCACGTGTCCCTTGGCAGCCAGGTCCTTGCGGTCGCGGAGGTCCGAGACATCGGTCGTCGCCTCGACGGAGGACAGACCGGTGGCGGGGATCCACGTGGCGCGCTGCTCGGTGAGGATGCCGAAGCAGGACTGGCCGCCCATGGGCATGCCAAAGCCGGACGCGGTGGGCGCGCTGGTGCGAGCGAGCGGCGTCTGGTTGGTGATGGTGATCTCCACGGGGGTCACCTCCTTCGGATCTTCTGGCGCGGGCCTTGTCAGGGCCCTGGTGCGCGGACTTGGTTGTTGGCGGGAACGCTACTTGCTCCCCGATGTAAGGAGCAAACTATTTTATGACTTATTTTCAAGGTTTCTCGGTGAGACGCCCGTCACAGGCAGACACGGCCCGTCAGGCATCGGCGACCAGGGCCAGGACGTCGTCGCCGTAGCGGTCGAGCTTGTCGGGACCGACGCCGCTGATCGCCAGCAGTGCCTGGCTCGAGGCGGGCCGTCGCTCGGCGAGCGCCTCGAGGGTGGCGTTGCTGAACACCATGAACGGGGCGATCTCCTCGGCCCGGGCGCGCTCGAGGCGCCAGCCCCGGAGCCGCTCGAACAGCGCCTCGTCGTAGGGCGCCGGGCAGTCGGCGCAGCGGCGTCGCGTCTTGTCGGAACCGGCCAGCGGCTTGCCGCACTCGACGCAGGTCCGGGTGCCGCGCGAGCCCTTCGCGCGCGCCGGTGCGCGGTCGGCGTCGGGCAGCAGCGGGTCGAGGAACCGCGACGGCTTGCGGCGGGCGGCCTGGCCCGGGTTGCGGGCCTGGGCCCAGGACAGGGCGAGGTCGGCGCGGGCGCGGGTCATGCCGACGTAGAGCAGGCGGCGTTCCTCCTCGATCGCCTGCGGGGTCTGGGCGTAGGTGATCGGCAGGGTGCCGTCCTGGAGGCCGACCAGGAACACCGAGTCCCACTCCAGGCCCTTGGCGGCGTGGAACGTCGCCAGGGTCACGCCCTGGGCGACCGGGGCGTGCTGCTCGGCCGCGCGGCGGTCGAGGTCGTCGACGAACGTCGTCAGGTCGGTGCCGGCCTCGCCGGAGTGGGCCTCGGCCTGGCTGACCAGCGCCTGCCAGGACTCCCACCGGTCGCGGGTCTGGCCGCGGGCCTCGGGCGGGTCGGGCGTCCAGCCCATGCCGGACAACGTGTCGCGGACCAGGTCGACCCAGGTGTCGCCGTCGGCGGGGCCCGCTCCCCCGCGCGCTGCCCCCCGGAGCCGGGTGACCGCCTCGCGGACCTCGGGCCGGTCGAAGAACCGGGCCGCACCGCGGATGACGTAGGGGATGCCGGCCTCGGTGAGGGCCTCCTCGTAGGCCTCGGACTGGGCGTTGATGCGGAACAGCACGGCGATCTCTGCCAGGGGGCGGCCGGCCGCACGCTGCCGGGCGACCTCGCGGGCCACCGACGCGGCCTCGGCGACCTCGTCGGGGTGACCGGTGTAGGTCACGGCCGGGCCGGCGGGGCGCTGGGCGCGCAGCTCGACCCCGGCCGAGCCGGTGCCGGCGAGCAGGGTGTTGGCGGCGCCGACGACCTGCGGGGTGGAGCGGTAGTTGCGGACCAGGTCGATCGAGGTGGTGCGCGGGTGCTTGGCGGGGAAGTCGCGCAGGTAGTCGGCGTTGGCGCCGGCGAAGGAGTAGATGGTCTGGGCGGGGTCGCCGACCACGCAGATCTCGTCGCGCCCGCCGAGCCACAGGTCGAGCAGCGCCGACTGGAGCGGCGAGACGTCCTGGAACTCGTCGACGACGAACCACTTGTACTGGCGGCGGACCTGCGCGGCGACGCGCTCGTCCTCGGCGAGCAGCCCGGCGGTCAGGAGCAGGACGTCCTCCATGTCCATCCGACCCTGCTCGCGCTTGACGTCCTCGTAGGCACCGATCAGCCGGCCGACCAGCTCGGGGTCGACCTTGGCGACGGTGCGGCCCCGGGCCTCGGCGACGGCGGGGTAGGAGTCGGGGGTGACGTTGCTGACCTTGGCCCACTCGATCTCGGAGGCCAGGTCGCGCAGCATCGCCTGGTCGGTGCGCAGCCGCAGCGAGCGCGCGGCGCCCACGACGAGCGGGATCTTGGACTCGGTCAGCGTGGGCAGCTCGGTGCCGTGGACGTGGGGCCAGAAGTAGCGCAGCTGGCGCAGCGCCGCGGAGTGGAAGGTGCGGGCCTGGACCGCCGGAGCGCCGAGGGTGCGCAGCCGGCCGCGCATCTCGCCGGCGGCCCGGGTGGTGAAGGTGACGGCGAGGACCTCGCTGGGGGCGTAGACGCCGGTGTGCACGCCGTGGGCGATGCGGTGGGTGATGGCCCGGGTCTTGCCGGTGCCGGCGCCGGCGAGCACGCGCACCGGGCCGCGCAGGGTCTCGGCCACCAGGCGCTGCTCGGGGTCGAGCTGTCCCAGCAGGTCGGCGGGGCGCAGGTCGGCAGCCATGGCGGAACAGAACTCCTGCAGGGGTGGTTGGATCGATCAGGACAGGTCGTTCCGACCCTAGACGCCCGAGGGGACACCCCAGCATGACCACTGGTACGAGCAGCTTCACGATGTACACCACGCCCTGGTGCGGCTACTGCCACCGGCTCAAGAGCCAGCTCGACCACGAGGGCATCAGCTACGACGTCGTCGACATCGAGCAGCAGCCCGAGGCCGTCCAGATCGTCGAGTCGGCCAACAACGGCAACCAGACCGTGCCGACGCTGGTCTACTCCGACGGCACCGCCCAGACGAACCCCTCCCTGGCCCAGGTCAAGGAGAAGGTCGCCAGCCTCGCCTGAGGCTCACCCTTGCCTCACCCGGGCCTCACCAGGCGCCGGGCAGCGGGCCGCCGTACCAGTGCTCGACGAGGGACCGGCTGATCGAGACGCCGCCCGGGAGCACGAGCGTGCCGGCGGTGGCCTGCTCGTGCATCTCGGCGCGCGTGAACCAGCGCGCGTCCTCGAGCTCGTCCTGGTCGACGTGGATCTCGGTGGTCACGGCGCGGCCGAGGAAGCCGAGCATCAGGCTCTGCGGCAGCGGCCACGGCTGGTTGCCGAAGTAGGTGACCTCGCCGACCACCACCCCCGACTCCTCGGCGACCTCGCGGCGCACCGCGTCCTCGAGGGACTCCCCCGGCTCGCAGAAGCCGGCGAGCGTGGAGTAGCGGCCCTCGGGCCACTGGGGCGAGCGGCCCAGCAGGCAGCGCTCGTCGTCGGCGCCGGGCTCGCCCGCGCTGACCAGCATGATCACGGCCGGGTCGGTGCGCGGGAACTGGTGCCGCCCGCACACGGTGCACCGCAGCTCGTGCCCGGCCGCGGCCGGCACGAGCCCGCCCCCGCACCGGGGGCAGTGGCGGGTCGCCCAGTGCCACTCCGCCAGGCCCAGGGCGTGGAGGACCAGGGGCGCGTCGACGGCACCGGTGCCGGCGAGGGCCGGCAGCAGGCCGCGCAGCGGGTACCACTCGCCCTCCTGCGACGCCGCCGCCTCCGGCCCGGTGATCACCGCCCAGTACGTCGTCGCGTCGCGCTCGCCGAGCAGCACCCGCACGCCGTCGGGCGCGGCGGCCGGGTCGACCCAGGGCAGCGTGCCGTCGACGGGGCGCACGCGGGTGCCGGAGACGACCAGCACCCGCGAGCGGGCGTCGTCCCAGCGCTCGGCGAGCCAGGCGTCGTCCTTGCGGTGCACGCCCAGCCGGTCGTGGGCGGCGGCGCTCAGCAGCAGGTGCGGGTAGTCCACCCGGGGAGCCTAGGAGACTCCTAGGGTGGGCCGGGTGAGCACCCACATCGGCGCCGAGGCCGGCGCGATCGCCCCGTTCGTGCTGCTGCCCGGTGACCCCCTGCGGGCGCGCTGGATCGCCGAGACGTTCCTCGACGACCCGGTCTGCTACTCCGAGGTCCGCGGCATGCTCGGCTACACCGGCAGCTGGCGCGGTCGCCCGGTCTCGGTGCAGGGCTCGGGGATGGGGCAGCCCTCGATGGCGATCTACGTCACCGAGCTGTTCCGCGACTACGACGTGCAGGCGGTCGTGCGCGTCGGCTCGTGCGGGGCGCTCACCGAGGACCTCGCGGTGCGCGACATCGTGATCGCCTCCGGTGCGTGCACCGACTCCTCGATGAACCGGATCACGTTCAGCGGGCTCGACTACGCGGCCGTCGCCGACTTCGGGCTGCTCCGCGACGCGGCGGCCGCCGGGCCCGAGGCGCGGGTCGGCCTGCTGTTCAGCGGCGACTCGTTCTACGCCTCGCGGCCCGAGCTGCTGACGCCGATGGTCGAGCACGGGGTGCTGGCGATCGAGATGGAGGCCTGCGCGCTCTACACGCTCGCGGCACGCCACCGCCGGCGCGCGCTGGCGATCTGCACCGTCTCCGACCACATCGTCACCGGCGAGGAGACCACGGCGCAGGAGCGGGAGCAGACGTTCGGCCGGATGGTCGAGATCGCCCTGCAGGCCGGCGTCGGGGACTCGCTCGGGGACTGACCGGGGACTAACCGGCCGGGCCGGGGCGTTGCCCCGGCATGGTGCTGGAAGCCGTCGTCGTCGGAGCCGGGCAGGCCGGGCTGTCGGCGTCGTACCACCTGCGGCGGCGGGGCGTCGACCACCTCGTGCTCGACGCCGACGACGCCCCCGGTGGCGCGTGGCAGCACCGCTGGGACTCGCTGTCGATGCACGACGTGCACGGCGTCGCCGCGCTGCCCGGCGCCCCGGCCCCGGAGACCGACCCGACGGCGCCGGCCAACGTGGAGGTGCCGGCGTACTTCGCGGCCTACGAACGGGAGCACGCCCTGCCCGTCGTACGCCCCGTGCGGGTCGAGCGGGTGCACGACCGGGACGGTCTGCTGGTGGTGGAGGACGGCGAGCGCAGCTGGACCACCCGCACCCTCGTCAACGCCACCGGCACCTGGTCGCAGCCGTTCGTGCCGCACTACCCCGGCGTCGAGTCGTTCGCCGGCCCCCAGTGGCACACCGCCCACTACCCGGGCGCCGAGGCGTTCCGGGGCCTGCGGACCGTGGTCGTGGGGGGCGGCGCCTCGGCCGTGCAGCTGCTGGGCGAGATCGCGCTCGTCACCGACACGGTGTGGGTGACCCGGCGGCCCCCGGTGTGGCGCACCGACGACTTCACGCCCGACGTGGGCCGGGCCGCGGTCGCGCTGGTCGAGGAACGGGTACGCCGCGGGCTGCCGCCGGCCAGCGTGGTCAGCGTGACGGGCCTCGTGCTGCGCGCGCAGGAACGGGCGGCCGAGCAGCTCGGCGCCTACACCCGGCGTCCGATGTTCGCCGCCATCGAGCCCCACGGCGTCCGCTGGGACGACGGCACGGTGGAGCCGGCCGACGCGATCCTGTGGGCCACCGGGTTCCGGCCCGCCGTCGCGCACCTCGCGCCGCTGCACCTGCGCAGCCCGCACGGCGGGATCCGGCTCGACGGCACCACCGCCGTCGCCGACCCCCGGGTGCAGCTGGTGGGCTACGGGCCGTCGGCGAGCACGATCGGCGCCAACCGCGCCGGCCGCGCGGCAGCCCGGGGCGTGGCGGCGTGGCTGGACGGCGCGGAACGGGTCACCGCGTGAACAGCTCCTCGAGGGCGGCCCGGCCGGGCAGGTCGTCGGGCTCGACGAGCTCGCCCGAGCGCACGTAGTAGAACCCCGCCCGCACCCGCTCGGGCGGCAGGTCGTGCAGCTCGGCCCACGCCAGCCGGTAGATCGCCAGCTGCAGCGGGTCGGCCGTCTGGGCGTGGCTGGTCTTCCAGTCGACGACCAGCACGGACCCGGGCGGTCCGTCGGGGTCGCGGTAGACCGCGTCGATGCGGCCGCGCACCACCTGGCCGTCGAGCACCAGCGCGAACGCCGGCTCGACCGCCAGCGGCACCCGGTCGGCGAACTCGCCCTTCTCGAACGCCTCGACCAGCTCCTGCAGCTCGACGTCGTCGGCGACGTCGGAGTCGCCGCGCCCCGAGATCTCGTCGGTGTCGAGCAGGGTGAGCTGGCCGAACCTGGCCTCGACCCAGGCGTGGAAGCGGGTGCCGAACCGGGCGGCCGGCGACGGCGGCCGGGGCATCGGGCGCGCGAGCTCGCGGGCGAACGTCGCGGGGTCGTCGCGCAACCGGGCGACGGCCGTGGCGGACAGGCTCGACGGCATCGGCACCTCGACCACGTCACCCCGGTCGCGGCGGGCCTCGGTGAGGAGCCGCTCGATCTCGTCGTCCCACTCGGCCACCCGCGCCGCGTCCATGATCTCGTCGAGGTCGTCGTCGGCGGTGGGGTCGGCCGCCGCCACCAGGGCCGCCGCCTCGAGGCGCAGCCGCGCCTCCTCGGTCTGCACGGTGGCCGGCCACGGCACCGACGGGTCGTCGTCGGCGTAGGGGTGGGGGTCGCCCTTGACCGGCTTGTCACGCCACGGCTCGGCGTCGAGCCCCCACCGCAGCAGCAGCTCGCGCACGGTGGCCTGGTAGGCCGAGGGCCCGAACGACGTCGTGCGCGGCCCCCAGCAGTAGGACGAGATCGACAGCAGGTGCGCCGGCCGGGTGACCGCGACGTAGCCCAGGCGCAGCTCCTCCTCGGCGTCGTGGGCCCGGGTGGCCTTGCGGTAGGCCTCGAGGGCGGCCTTGTCGTGCCCGGCGAGCTGCGGCAGGTCGCCGGCGTCGCCGCGCAACGGCGACGGGAGGACCGAGGGCGAGGAGGTCCAGAGGACCCGCGAGCGGTTGGAGGGGAAACGCGTCTCGCACACGCCGACGAGGAAGACCGAGGCCCACTCCAGGCCCTTGGCGCGGTGGACGGTGAGGAGCTTGACCGAGTCGGCCTCGCTCGGGCTGGCCAGGTCGAGGCCGTTGCCCTGGTCGTCCTCGGCGGTCAGGTAGGCCAGCAGCGCCGGCAGGGTCACGTCGCCGTCGACGGCCTGGAAGTCGGCGACGCCCTTGACGAAGAAGTCGAGGTTGTCGCGCCGGGCGGCGGCCGCGGTGCTCACCGCCGAGGCGAGCTCGACGTCGACGCCGCTGGCGTCCATGATCCGCCGGACCAGGTCGAGGAGCGGCTCGCCGACGTGGGCGCGCAGGTAGCGCAGCTCGGCGGCCAGCAGCGCGAACCGGTCGAGCGCCTCGGCGGAGTAGGCCGCCTCTCCCGGGTCGGCCAGCGCGTCGTCGAGCGCCGGCAGCTCGGCGGGGTCGACGCCGTCGGCGATCTCGACGAGCTGGTCGGACAGCGCCAGGTCGGCGCCGCCAGCACCCGGACGGCCCGAGATCTCGACCGCGCGGCGGCTCAGCAGCCGCAGGTCGCGCGGTCCGACCGCCCACCGCGGCCCGGTGAGCAGGGTGAGCAGGGACGGGTTGTGGGTGACGTCGTGCAGCAGGTGCAGGGTGGCGACCACCTCGGCGACCTCGGGCAGCCGCAGCAGCCCCTTGAGCCCGACGATCTCGACGGGGACACCGACGGCGGTGAGGGCGTCGAAGACCCCCTCGGCGTGGGAGTTGTCGCGGGTGAGGACGGCGATGTCGGACCACAGCCCGCCCTTCTCGCCGGTGTGCACGGCCCGGACCGCGTCGGTGAGGGCGGCGAGCTCGTCGACGGCGGTCTCGTGGACGGCGACCCGCACCTCGCCGTCGGCCGCACCGTCGGCGGGGAGCAGCGGCTCGACCTGGTCGTAGGCGTCGTAGAGCGGCGCCGCCAGGTGGTTGGCGGTCTCGAGGATCCGGCGGTCGGAGCGGCGGCTCACCGTGAGGTGGAACAGCGCGGGCGCGCCCGACGCCGGCGGGAAGGTGTCGGCGAAGTTGACGATGTTGCTCACCGAGGCGCCGCGCCATCCGTAGATGGCCTGGTTGGGGTCGCCGACCGCGGTGACGGCGTGGCCGAGCCCGGTGGCCCGGTCGGGGCCGGAGTAGAGCCGCGAGAGCATCGTGGCCTGGGCGACCGAGGTGTCCTGGTACTCGTCGAGCAGGACGACGCGGAACTTGCCGCGCTCGACGACGCCGACCTCGGACCGCTCGCGGGCCAGCCGGGCGCCCAGCTCGATCTGGTCGGAGAAGTCCATCAGGCCGAGGTCGGCCTTGAGCCGGCGGTAGTCGGCGACCAGGGCGAGGAGCTCGGCGCGCCGGTCGATCGCGAAGACGGCCTTCTCGGGCGGCTCGCGGTAGGTCTTGCGGTTCTTGCCGGCCTCCTCCTCGGCCACGGCGCGCAGGAACGCCTCCCGCTCCGCGGCGTCGAAGGCGCGGACGTCGTCGAGGGTGACGAGGTGCTCGCTCATCGCGCTGTCGAGGGCCAGGAGGTTCTGGATCGCGGTGGGTGGGTGGTCGGTGAGGTGGTGGACGTCGCCGGTGAAGCGGTCGACCACCCGCGCGCCGAGCTGGTAGCGGGCGGCGTCGGTGACCACCCGGGTGTCGGGCTCGTGACCGATGCGCAGGCCGTGCTCGGTGAGGAGCTGGGCGGCGTAGGCGTTGTAGGTGAGGACGGTGGGCTCGAGGGGCTCGGCGTCACCCTCGTCGGGGGCGTCGGTGGCGTCGGGGGTGGGCCGGGTGGGTTGGGCAGGCTCGGCGCCGAGCGCGCCGGCGGCCACCAGCGCGTCGCGGATCTTGCGGCGCAGCTCGCTCGCCGCCTTGGTGGTGAAGGTGAGGCCGAGGACCTCGTCGGGGCGGACCTGGCCGGTGACGACGAGGTAGACCACCCGGGCGGCCATCAGCGTGGTCTTGCCCGACCCGGCACCGGCGATCACCACGGCCGGCTCGAGGGGCGCCGACACGGCCGCCCACTGCTGCTCGCTGACCGGGAACTCCGACCGCATCACCGCCTGCAGCTCGGCGGGGGTGCTGATCACCCGGCTCATGCCGTCACCGAGCCGGCGCTGCGGGCCGGGCAGATCGGCACGAACGAGCAGTCGCGGCAGTGGGTGCCGGGCACCGCGGGGAACTCCTCGTCGCGCAGCAGCTGCGCCGCCGTGGCGAGCTCGGCGCGCAGCGCGCGCCGCTCGGGGCCGTCGGCCGAGGGCGGGTCCTGGGTCTGGACCACGGCGACGTCGTGGTCGTCGAGGCTGCCGAGCTGGACCAGCTGCGCTCCCCCGGACCGGGCGGGACCGGCACCCTCGGGCAGCAGCTCGTCGACGGCGCCGGCGTCGACGGCGTACTGGTAGAGCGCGAGCTGGCGGTGCTGCTGGACGGCGGTGCCCGAGGGCATCGAGCGGTTGGTCTTGAGGTCGATCACGACGACGCTGCCGTCGGCGGCGAGCTCGAGGCGGTCGGCGAACCCGGTGAGCCGGACCGGCACGTCGGTGCCGTCGGCGCCGGGGACGGTGACCACCGCGGAGAAGTCCTGCTCGACGCCGAGGACAGTGCGGGTGCCGGCGTGGTGCCACCGCAGGAAGCGGGCCAGCGCGGCGCGGGTGCGCTCGTGCTCGCGGTCCTTGGACCAGGGCGTGCGGAACTCGAGCCGGTCCCACACCTCGTCGACGTGGGCCATCAGGGCGTCGCCGTCGTCGACCGACGCGTCGATCTCGCCGCGGGCCACGCGCTCGGCCAGCGCGTGCACGATCTGGCCCAGGCTGGCGGCCTGGTGGGCGCGGGCGACGCCGCCGGCCTCGCGCTGGAGGAACCACTGGGTCGGGCAGACCATCAGGTGCTCGAGCACGCTGGCCGAGACCGGCACCGGCCGGTCGGGGTCGCGGACGGGTTCGGTCGACCACGACCGCGAGCGGGTGCCCCACCACGTCGACGGGTCGGCCTGCGGGGCGAGCCGCCGGGCGCCGGCGGTCTCGCCGGCGAGGCGGGCGAGCCTGCTCGCGGCAGCCCGGCGCAGCGGCTCGGGCGTCGCCGGGTCGGCGAGGGTGCGGCGCAGGTCGCCGACCAGGCCCGCCATCGAGAGCGGCCGCCGCGGCCGACCGACCTGGTGGACGACCGGGACGCCGAGCTCGTCGAGGAAGCGCGAGGGCTGCTCGCCCTCGTCGTCGGGTGACTGCACCGCGGTGACCACGAGCCGCTCGCGGGCGCGCGTGCAGGCGACGTAGAACAGGCGGCGCTCCTCGAGGAGCAGCTCGCGGGCGGTGACCGGGGGGACGAGTCCGTCGTCACCGATGCGGTCGGCCTGCAGCAGCGTGGCCCGGCGCCGCAGGTCGGGCCACCCCTCCTGCTGGACGTGGGCGACGACGACGAGCCGCCACTCCAGCCCCTTGGAGCGGTGGGCGGTGAGCAGGCGGACGGCGGAGCCCCGGGTGCCGCGCTCGGCGAGGGTGTCGGCCGGGATCTGCTGCGCGGCGAGCGTGGCGAACAGGTCGGCGACGCCGAGGTGGACGCGCTGCTCCTCGGCGCGGGCGACGGCGTCGAAGAGCGCGCAGACGGAGTCGAGGTCACGGTGGGCACGGCGGGCCGCTCCCCCGCCCTGCTCGACGGCGCGCCGCAGTCGCTCGGGCCACCAGGTGCCCGACCACAGGTGCCACAGCACCTCCTCGGCCGACGCGCCGGCGTCGAGCTCGGTGCGGCAGGTGGCGAGCAGGCGGGCCAGGGCCCGGGCGCGGTCGACCTCGGCGCCCTCGAGGTCGTCGAGGAAGCCGGCGTCGACCACCGCCGAGCGGAGCAGGTCGCGGGAGGTGGGCGGCGCCTCGTCGTTGGCGCGCCCGGCCGCCTTGGCGCGGGTGCGGAGCTGGCGACCGAGGCGGCGCAGCTGGCCCGCGTCGAGCCCGCCGAGCGGGCTGAGCAGCAACGACTCGGCCCGCGAGGCGTGCACGAAGTCGACGTGGTCGGGGTCGTCGTCGTGCAGGTGGACGACGGCGCGGACGGCGTCGAGCAGCGGCAGGACGGCGGGGTCGCGCACCAGCGGGACCTCGTCGTTGGTCACCTCGACCGGGACGCCGGCCGCCCCGAGCGCCCGGCGCAGCGGCGGGATCGTCGACCGGCCCGAGCGCACCAGCACGGCCATGTCGGACCAGTCGATGCCGTGCTCGAGGTGGGCCCGGCGGAGCAGGTCGGCGAGGTGCTCGGACTCGGCGCGGTCGGTGTCGAAGGTGAACACCTCGGCCTTGCCCGGCGTGGTCGCCTCGGAGACCGGCGCCAGGAACGCGCCCTTGGCGGAGTCGGGGATCGAGCCCGGCAGCGCGAGCCGCGACGCCACCCGCTGCGAGGCGAGGAGCAGGTGGGGCCCGAAGCGCCGGGTGGTGCGCAGCGCGACCACGTCGGCCGGGGCCCCGTCGGGGCGGGGGAACTGGGCGGGGAAGTCGAGGATGCCGCGCACCTCGGCGCCGCGGAACCCGTAGATCGACTGGTGCGGGTCGCCGACGGCGACGAGGTTGCGGCCGTCACCGGCGAGCTGGCGCAGCAGGGCGACCTGCCCGGGGTCGGTGTCCTGGTACTCGTCGACGAAGACGTAGCGGTAGCGCTGGCGCAGCTCGTCGCGGTGGGCGGCGGCCTCGATGGTGGCGCGGCGGATCAGGTCGGCGTAGTCGGTGGCGCCCATCGAGTCGAGGGTGGTGAGGTACTGCTCGAGGAACAGCCCGGCCGCCACCAGCTCGGGGAGGTGGTGCTCGGCGCCGAGGGCGACCAGCTCGTCGCCGTCGAGGCCCTTCTCGCGGGCCCGGGAGAGCACGGCGTTGACCTCGCGGGCGAACCCGCGGGTGCCGAGCGCGCGGTGGAGCCCGTCGGGCCAGCGGACCGACTCGGGGTGGTCGGTGAGCAGCTCGCGCAGGACGACGTCCTGCTCGGGCGCCGAGAGCAGCCGCAGCGGCGCGGCGTAGATGTCGGCGGGCGCGTGGTGGCGCACCAGGGCGTAGGCGAAGGAGTGGAACGTCGAGGCCAGCCCGGTGGCCAGCGTGCGGCCGAGGCGGGCGGTGACCCGGTCGCGCAGCTGCTCGGCGGCCTTGCGCGAGAAGGTCAGCGCGAGCACGTTGTCGGGGTTGACGCCCGGCTGCTGCAACCGGTCGACCACCGCCTCGACCAGGGTCGTGGTCTTGCCGGTGCCGGGGCCGGCGAGCACGAGCAGCGGACCCTCGCGGTGGTCGACGACGGCCTGCTGGTGCTCGTCGAGCACGGGCACGTCGACGGCGACGCGCTCGCGCACGAGCCGGTAGCTCGTGGTCGGGGCGGCGGTGCCGGGGGCGGTCGTGGTCACGACGACCACCTAACCACCGGGCACCGACACCGCCCGCCCCGCTCCGGGTCAGCCGAGACGCAGCCACCGCACGGGCGAGGACCCGGCCTGGACCAGGGCGCTGCCGGCGTACGTCGCCTGCAGCGCGTGCTGGCCGCGCGCGAGCCGCACGGTGAACGTGCGCCGGGTGGCGCTCGGCCCGAACGCGACGGTCCGGAGCACCTGGGAGCCGTCGCGGACGACCACACGGGCGTCGTTGGGCATCCCGACGGCGTCGAAGGTCACGCTGACCTGGACGCGCCGTCCGGCGCGCTCCTCGACGTCCAGACCGACCACCGAGCGGGCCTTGGTCACCCGCACGGTGACCGGGGCGCTGGTCGCGGGCTGCAGCGCGGCCGACGACGGCGTGAACCGAGCGGTGTAGGTGCGGCTGCCGGGGCGGACGCCGGTGACGCTCACCGTGGCCGACCCGTCGGTCACCTCGGCCGTGCCGACGGTCCGGCCCGCGACGTCGAGCACCTCGACGGTGCCCGCTGCCGGCCCGGTGGCCGACATCGCGGTGACGTCGAGGCGGACGGGCCGCGGGTAGGCGACCGGCGACGCCGCGGACAGCGTCACGGTGGTGGCCTGCGGGCCGGGCACCCCGGTGCCGGCGGGACCGGCCCAGAACAGCGCCCGGGCGGCCTGGCTCAGCCCGCCCTTGGGGTGGGTGCGGAAGAACACCGACGTGCCGAAGACGACGGCGCGCGCGCCGGAGGCGGCCTCACCGGAGATGACGGCGGCCTGGCCGGCCGCGTTGGCCGGGCCGTTGGCCAGCGGGAGGCCCTGGCTGGTGCCGGGCCGCCAGTGGCCGGCGAGCAGCGGGTCGGCGGCGTAGGTCTGCTCCACCTCGGTGGTCGCCCCGAGGCCGGTGAACCAGTAGGCCGGGTAGACGAACGCGGCGTCCTGGGCGTACGGCGCGAGCAGCGAGCCCGCGGGGGTGTCGACGTCGACAATGCCGTTGCCCGAGCCGTTGCCGGACACCACGGTGCCCGAGACCAGGCCGAAGGTGCTCGCGACGTTGAACGCCTGGTTGGTGCGGCCCACGATCGACCCGCCCTCGTCGACGAACCGCTGCACCGCGGCGCGTCCCGGCGTGCCGGCCGTCGTGGCGAACGACGTGCCGACCCACAGCACGTCGGCGTCCTCGAGCCCGGTCGGCGTGCCGTTGGTGGCGGCGGTGTTGACGCCGGCGGCCGTGACCGCGACGAGGTCGTCGAACCCCAGCTCGGTCAGCGACAGGCGGTCGTCCTGGTTGCCGACGTAGGCGAGGGTGAGGTCGGTCAGGGCCTTGGTCGACTCGTCGTCGAGGGCGTCGACGTCGGCGGCCGAGGCCCGCTCGACCGGCACGTCGTAGGTCGTGGAGACCTCCGCGACCGCGGCGCGGTCGCCCGGTGCTGCGACGACCGAGCCGTCCTCGAGCATCGACAGCGCGACGCCCTCCTCGAGCAGGGCGTTGACGGCACGGACGTCGTCGACGCCGGCGACGTCGAAGGCCAGGTAGCCCGCGGCCGGCAGGGCGGCGTCGGACGCCGGCGCGGCGACCGGGGCGGTCGGGCCGACCGGGCCGGCGTCGGTGGTCGAGCCGACCTTGTCGACGGTCGCGCCCCACAGGTAGGACCAGCTCCACGCCGAGACGTCGTACATCGACGGCACCTTGGCCGAGATGTCGTCGCCGAGGTCGAGCAGCGAGCTGGCCAGGCCGCGCAGCGGCTGGTGCATGTCGACGACGTAGGACCCGGCGGGGTACGTCGTGCCGCCGACCGTGGCGGGTGCGGTGAGGGCGCCGACCTCGATGCCGTGGAAGAGGAGGGCCTCGACGAGGTTCTCGGCGTCGGCGGCCGAGCGCTGGTCGTCGCCGACCGGGATCACGTAGGCGCGCGGCAGGGTCACCGGCTCCTGGTCGTCGGCGACGTCCCACAGCGGCTTCCACTGCGACGGCCCCGGGATCGCGGCGATGTTGGCGGTGGTGACCGAGGTCTTCGGCTCACCGGCGGCGCCGCGGCGGAAGACCTCGATCTGGTTGGCCAGCATCTCGCGGGCGTTCGTGGGGACGTTCAGGTACTCGACCATGCTGCGCACGGTCTCGACGCCGACCGCGGTGTTGACCCGGGCGTTGGCGGGCGTCTGCCGCACGCCGTTCGGTCCGCCGCGCTGCAGCGGCAGCTCGACGGTGGACGTCGCGGCGCCGTAGAACGCGGCGTACTGGGCGGTGAAGATCGGCGGGAAGTCGTCCCAGCCCGACGGGGTGTCGCGGTAGGGGATCTTGATGAACCCGGTGTTGACGGTGGTGACGTCGGCCGGCGACGCGGCACCGGGGACGTAGTAGGTGTTGCCCGGGATGTCGGCGGCGACGACCTGCCGCTCGACCTCGAGCGCCAGCGCGTAGTTGTGCGGCAGGTAGAGGTCGTACTCGTAGTTGGAGCCGTGCGGCGGGCCGGCGGGCTCGACCTGGAGCACCCGGGTGTAGCCGTGCAGGTCGGAGCTGTAGATCGGCTGGATCGCCTGCGCGGTGCGCACGAACGACGTCGCCTCAGCCGTGGTGTTGGTGATCATGTCGCGGTTGGGGTCGAGACCCAGGGCGGTCGCGCGGGTGGCGTTGGTGCGGCCGTCGGGGTTGAGCGACAGGGAGAAGTAGAGGCGGTTGTTGCGCAGGATGCTGCCGACCTCCGCCGTCGGGGCGGTCACCAGCCAGTCGATGTACTGCATGACCGCGTCGGTGCCCTCCCACTCGTTGCCGTGGATGTTGGCACTGACCCACACCGGGGTCTTGTACTGCGCGAGCAGCCGCGGGTCGGCCGCGGCGGCGGCGGGGTCGGACCTGATCTGCTCGCGCCAGGCGCTCTGCTCGGCGGTCACGTCGGCGGTCTCGGGCGCCGTGACAGTGACCAGGTAGAGGTCGCGGCCCTGCTCGGACTGCCCGACCACCTGGGTCGAGATCCGGTCGCTGGCCGCCATCCAGTCGGTGAGCCGCGGGGCGAGGTCGGCGTGGCTGAGCAGCTCGGCGGTCCGCGCCGCGTCGTCGGGGTTGTCGCGGTAGTAGCGCAGCTGCGGCTGGAACGGGTAGGACGCCGGCATCTCGATCGGGTCCTCGACGGCGGGCGCGGCGGCCGCGCGGCGTACGACGTCGGCGCGGTCGGCCGGCAGCCCGCGCGCGGCGGTGGCGGGGCCGCGACCGGCGTCGGCCGGCGTGCTCGTCGGGTCGGGCGCGGCACGCAGGCCGGTCCCGGGCGGTGCGGCGACCGCTCCGGGGACGACGGCCGGCACCGCCAGCACGGTGGCGAGCAGCGCGCTGCCGCCGAGGGTGAGCAGGGTCCGCTTCAAGGGTCCTCCACGAGAGTCATGCCGCGAGAGTCACGACAGGCCGTCAGGATGTCTGACAACGTGTGTCGTGCGGATGAACTCGCGCCGCCGTCTCGCGATGTGGTTCCCCACCACCCCATCGAGTGGGGTCCGGGCCGCCGGGCGGGGCTCAGGCGTCGGGTGCCCGGTCGTTGTAGACGCCGGCCTGCTCCTGGCCCGAGAGCGCCCCGACGGCCGTCATCACCTCGTCGGTGAGCAGTCGCCGGGCCCGGCCGAGGGGCACGCCGTCGTAGCGGCCCGCCACCTCGATCGGGGCGCCGAACGACACCGTCACCGGCACGATCCGCGGCAGCCGGGCGCCCACCGGCTGCAGCCGCTCGGTGCCGACCAGCCCGACCGGGACGATCGGCACGCCGGCGGTCAGCGCGAGGTGGGCGACGCCGGTGCGGCCGCGGTAGAGCCGGCCGTCGCGCGAGCGGGTGCCCTCGGGGTAGACGCCGAACGCCTCGCCCCGGTCGAGCACCTGCAGGGCGACGTCGAGCGAGGCGATGGCGGCCCTGGTGTCGTCGCGGTCGACCGGCAGCATCCCGAGACCGGTGAACCACGCCTTGGAGATCGCGCCGCGCACCCCGGGGCCGTCGAAGTAGTCGGACTTGGTGAGGAAGACGACCTTGCGCGGCACCACCACCCCGAGGACGACCGAGTCGGCGAAGCTGAGGTGGTTGCTGGCGATCAGCACGCCGCCGGTCGTGGGGACGTGCTCGAGCCCGGTGACCGTGGGCCGCCAGACCGCCTTGGCGACGGGCGGGACCAGCGTGTGCAGGACCCGGTACAACTCCACGCGGGTCAGTCTGGCGGTTACCGGTGAGTCCGACGAACCCCTGTCCGGCGGGAACGCCTAGGCGCGGGTCCACACCCACGGCGTCGTGGTGGTGACCGGCACGAGCCCCGACCGCTCGAGGATCGGGCGCGACATCGGGGTGCAGTCGCTCTGCAGGTAGCGGACGCCGCGGGCCAGGGCGGAGCGCGCCCGGCCGGCGGTCAGCGCCCGGTAGAGGCCCAGCCCGCGGTGGGTCGGGAGCGTCGCGCCGCCCCACAGCCCGGCGAACTCGGTGTCGTCGACCACCACGAGCCGGCCGGACGCCACCGCCGCACCGCGGTCGAACGCGCCCCAGGCCTCGACCCGGCCGTCGCCCCGGGCCACCTGGTCGGCGAGGTCGCCGACGCGGCCGAAGACGCTCCGCGCCACCGCGGACGCCGCGGCGAGCTCGTCGGCCGTCTCGAGCCGGCGCACCTCGAGACCGGGACGCAGCGCGACGTCGACGGCCAGCGCGGAGGCCTCACCCACCATCACCGTCTCGACCTCCTCCGGCACCAGCCCGTGCGCGCGGAGGGCGTCGTGGAGGCCCGGCAGGTCGTCGTGGTCGCGAGCCTTCCACTCGAACGTCGGCACGCCGGTCTCGTCGCGGAACCAGGCGACGGTCGCGGCGACGAGGTCGGCGACGTCGTGGCCGTGCAGGTCCTCGTAGCTGACGAACCCGCGGTCGTCCCAGGTGGCCCGCCACAGGGGCCCGGCCTGCTCCCAGTGGCCGGCGTCCGCGACCTCGGCCACGCCGCGCAGCTGGGCGTCGTAGGCGGCGAGCAGGGCCTCGGGATCCCTCATGCCCGCAAGTCTCGCCCACCTGGGCCCGCGTACTCAGGACGAGGTGAGCCGCGACGTCGATCCGCGCGGCGCCGGCCGGCGGTGGGATGGAGGCATGTTCACCTACGCCAGCTCCCGGTTGTGCCCGTCGTGCCGTGAGCCCCTCCCCCAGCCGGTCGCCCCCGACCATTCCTGTGCCCGGTGCGGCGTGCCGGTGGGCCACCCGCTGGCGGCCGAGGTGTTCGCCACGCTCCAGCGCGCCGACGCCCTCGTCGTCCGCCTGCGCGCCGCGCGGGGCCCCCAGCCCGCGCCGGCCCCGGCGCGGCTCGCACCGGTGCCGTCGGTCGCGTGGCACCCGCGAGGAGCGGAGCCGGGCGGGACGCCGCCGCGCACCGGCGTGCGGACCACCTCGGTGCCCGCGATCCTGCTGGGCCTCGGGGCGCTGTGCCTGCTGGTGGCGGCGGTGACCTTCCTGGCGGTGGCCTGGTCGTGGCTCGGGGTGGGCGGCCGCACGGTGGTGCTCGCGACCCTGACGGTCGCCACCGCGGCCACGGGCAAGCTGCTGGAGGCCCGCGGGTTGCGGATCGCGGCCGAGTCGCTGGTCACCGTCGCCCTCGGCATGCTCCTGCTCGACGTCGTCGGGGCCGAGCGCTCCGGGTGGTTCGACCTCGGCGGCGCCGGCCTGGCGCTGACCCTGGGCCTGTCCCTGGCCGCGGGTGCGGTCCTGCTGGTGCCGGGCGAGCACCGGCTCGTCGTCCCGCAGGTCGCCGCCGTGGGCGGGTTGTTCGTCGCGCAGGCGTCGCTGCCGTTCCTCGTCGGCCACGGCCTGCTGGTCCCGGCCCTGGCCACGGCCGGGTTCATGGGGCTCGCCGTCGCCGTCCGCGACGCCCGCGACCTGGTCGTCGTGAAGTGGGCCGCCGTGACCGCCGCCGGGCTCGCCTGGGCCGACCTCACCCTCACCGCCCTCGCCCGGCTCGTCGACCTCGGCGCTCTCACGGTGGCCGGGCTCTGGGGCAGCAGCACCGGTCCGGCCCTCCTGGTCGCCGCGCTGCTGGTGCTCACCCCGGCCGCACTGAGCCGCAGCACCGAGCTGCTCCAGCTCGTCACCACCACGTCGGCGTCGATGCTCACCGGCCTCGTCGTGCTGCCGGTGCTCGACGACGGCGTGGCCCGCGTGGCCGTCGCCTCGCTCGTGGCGGGCGGGCTGTGGACGGCCGTCACCGCCGTCGTCCCGCGGTCGCACCTCGTGGTGCCGGCCCTCCCGGCCGTCCTGTCGCTGGTCCCCGGTGTGTCGGTGGCGCTGGTGCTCGGCGGGCAGGCGCTCGACTCGGCGCTCACGCCGACCGCCGACCTGTGGCTCGACCCCACCGACCCCGTCGCCCCACCGCTGCTGCTGGTGTGGACCGCCGTCACCGTCTCCGCGCTGCTGGTCGTCCTGGCGCCGCGGAGCGCCCGCGGCGCCGCGGCGGTCCGGGCGGTGCTCGCCGTGCTGCTGCTGGCCGGAGCCGCGACCCTCGCCCTCCAGCCGGTCCCCCTGTGGACGCTCGTCGGCACCCTCGGTCTCGGTGCCGCGGCGTACGCCGTCGACGCGCTGCGCCGCGACGACCTCGCCGCCACGCTCCAGCTCGTCGCGGCCGGGTCGGCGCTGGTGGCCACCCTGGCAGTGGCCGCCCCGAGCAGCGCGCTGCTGCTGGTGCCGCTCGGGCTGCTCGCGGCGACCGCGGCCGCGGCCCTGGTCGCGGGTCGGTGCGCGGGGGCGGCCGAGCTCGGCGGCCTCGCCCTGCCGCCCGCGCTGGGCGGCGTGACCTGGGTGCTGGCCGACCTGGCCGGGCTCGACGCGGCTCGCGGGGTGCCGGTGCTCGTGGTGCTCGCCGCCGTCGCGATCGCTCACCCGCGCGCCGAGGTCGAGGTGACCGCGGCCCTGGCCGGCGTCGTGGTGGCGGCCTCGTCGATCCCCCTGGCGACCGACCAGACCCTCAGCCTGGCGGTGCACCTGACCGTGGCCGGCGCGCTGGTCGTCGTCCACGCGCTGGTGCACCCGTCGCGCCGGCCGCTGGCGTGGGTCGGCTCGGGCCTGCTGGTGCTGGCCACGTGGGTGCGGCTCGCCGACGTCGGTGCCGACGCACCGGAGCTCTACACGATGCCCACCGCGCTCGGCCTGCTCGTGGTGGGCCTGGTGCGGATGCGGCGCGACGACGCCTCCCCCACGGCGGTGGCCCTGCTGCCGGGCCTGCTGCTCGCGACCGTGCCGACCTTCCTGCACGTGGCCGCCAACGACCCGGTCTCGCCGCGCGCCGCGCTGCTGGGGCTCGGCTGCCTGGTCCTGGCGGTCGGTGGCGCCCAGCTGCGCTGGAGCGCGCCGCTGCTCGTGGGGGCCACCGTCGGTGGCCTGCTCACCCTCGTCGAGCTGGCACCGTACGCCGCCGAGACGCCGCAGTGGGTCGTCATCGGCCTGGCCGGCACCGTGCTCGTCGTCGCAGGGACGACGTGGGAGCGCCGGGTCGTCGACCTGCGGCGCGCCACGACGTACGTCGGCCGCCTGCGCTGAGCAGGGTCAGCGCGGCTGCCAGAAGGCCGCCGCGATGTCGACGGCCGTGCCCGACCGGCGCAGCGGCGTGCCCTCCTCGAGGTAGCACTGGCGGGCCTCGTCCTGGTGGCTCGGCGGCAGCGACCCGTCGGCCCGCACGACGCGCCACCAGGGCACGGGCGCGCCGTGCCGGGCCATCACGTTGCCGACCAGCCGCGGGCCGCTGCCGACCACGTCGGCGATCGCGCCGTACGTCGTGACGCGTCCGCGGGGGACGGCCTCGACGAGGGTGAGCACCCGCTCGACGAAGTCCTCGTCAGCGGTCACCATGGCGCGCCAGGTTAGAGGATCGGGTCGAAGGGCTCCGTGCCCCGGGTGAGCTCGAGGCCCGCGATGCCCGAGTGGGCCTGGGCGTAGGCGAGCTCGCGCTGCAGGTCGCCGATGTTGTTCGACAGCGGCAGCGGCGCCAGGCCGAGGGTCGACAGCGTGCCGACCGCCTTGCCGTCACCGGAGACGAACGCCGAGCCGGAGTCGCCGGGGACGCCGGGCGTCACCGTGTAGAGCGGGTGGCTCCACCCGCCGTCGGCCGCGCTGTCGCCGAGGCTGATGCCGGTCTTGGGCGAGAGCGGGGTCAGTCCGGCGCGCAGGCTGGAGTTGCCGTAGGAGTAGACGCGGTCGCCGGCGGCGGTGCCGTCGGAGTCGATGCCCGTCGGGCCGCCCCAGAACGGGATGCTCGGGTTGACCTTGGCGACGTCGCCGGCGCTCACCCGGACCAGCGCGAAGTCGTTGAAGGCGCAGGCGTTGGCGTCGGTCTCACCGTTGGCGCGCATCGTGCGCCACGAGCTGTAGGCCAGGGTGCCGGTGCCGAGCTGGGTGCCTTCCGACAGCAGCGAGCCGCCCTTGCGGAAGGTCACCGTGGTGCCGAGCGGGACCGACTCGTTGAGGCAGCCGTCGGTGTCGGTCGCCTCACCGAGGCCGGCGCAGTGCGCCGCGTAGCCGACGTACACGCCGCCCGCGGCGTCGGTGAACACGAAGTTGCCGGTGCACTGGGCGCCCTGGGTGTACATCTGCACGCCGGGCGTGATAGTGGCGCTGGCCGCCGGCGCGAACGTGGTGACCCGGGTCGGGGCCGCGGTGCTGCTGGGTGCGGCCCCGACGAGGGTGGTGCCGAGGGCGACGACGGTGCTGGCCGCGACGGCGGAGAGCTTGGTGGACAGGCGCATCTGCAGTGTTCCTCCCGGACAGGTGACTGTGACGGAAGGAACAACGGACCCGGCTGCGGGAGGTTACGCCCCGGTAACGGTCTCAGTACGTCGGCTGGCTGGGGTCGACCTGGTTGACCCAGGCCACCACGCCGCCGCCGACGTGCACGGCGTCGGCGTAGCCGGCGCCCTTGACGATGGCCAGGGTCTCCGCGGAGCGCACGCCCGACTTGCAGTGCATGACGACCTGCTTGTCCGAGGGGAGCTTCTCCAGGGCGGAGCCGTTGAGGAAGTCGCCCTTGGGGATCAGCACCGAGCCGGGGATCCGGTTGATCTCGAACTCGTTGGGCTCACGGACGTCGACGAGCACGAAGTCGCGGGTGCCCTCCTCGCGCTCCTTGAGCATGTGCTCGAGCTGGGTCACCGAGATGGTGGAGCCGGCGGCGGCGTCGGCAGCCTCGTCGGAGATCGCACCGCAGAAGGCGTCGTAGTCGATCAGGCCGGTGACGGTGGGGTTGTCGCCGCACAGGGCGCAGCTCGGGTCCTTGCGCACCTTGAGCTTGCGCCACTCCAGCTCGAGGGCGTCGTAGATGACCAGCTTGCCGACGGCGGGGTCGCCGATGCCGGTGAGGACCTTGATCGCCTCGTTGACCTGGATCGAGCCGATGCTCGCGCACAGGACGCCGAGCACGCCGCCCTCGGCGCAGCTGGGCACCATGCCCGGCGGCGGGGGCTCGGGGTAGAGGCAGCGGTAGCAGGGCGCGTCGGGCCCGGAGTGCGGCCAGAAGACCGACGCCTGGCCGTCGAAGCGGTAGATGGAACCCCAGACGTAGGGGATCCCCAGGAAGTACGCCGCGTCGTTGACCATGTAGCGGGTCGCGAAGTTGTCGGTGCCGTCGACGATGAGGTCGTAGCCCTCGAAGACAGCCATGACGTTGTCGTTGTCGAGGCGCTCCTCGTGCAGCACCACGTCGACGTAGGGGTTGGCCTCGAGGATCGACTCCTTGGCCGAGACCGCCTTGGACTTCCCGATGTCGGACTGGGTGTGGATGATCTGGCGCTGCAGGTTGGACTCGTCGACCTCGTCGAACTCGGCGATCCCGAGGGTGCCGACGCCGGCCGCGGCGAGGTAGAGCAGGGCGGGGCTGCCGAGGCCGCCGGCGCCGATCACGAGGACCTTGGCGTTCTTCAGCCGCTTCTGCCCCGTCATGCCCACGTCGGGGATGATCAGGTGGCGGCTGTAGCGGCGTACCTCGTCGATGGTCAGCTCGTCGGCCGGCTCGACCAGCGCGGGAAGGCTCACGGTTGCAACTCCTCTGGTGGTGACACGGTGGTGCGGACCTGGGGAACGCGCCTCGTCCCGTCCATTGTTCCCGCCCCGCCCGCGCGGCGACCGGGCGACGTCCCGTCATCCGGACCCCGAGTAGTGTTCGGCCCGTGGCGACCACACCCCCTGACGTCGACGGCGCACGCCCTCGCGGCGGCCGGCTCCCCCGGCGCGAACGCCGGGTCCAGCTGCTCGAGTCCGCGCTCGAGGTCTTCGTCGCCTCCGGCTACCACGCCGCGGCGATGGACGACATCGCCGACCGCGCCGGGGTCTCCAAGCCGGTCCTCTACCAGCACTTCCCGGGCAAGCTCGAGCTCTACCTCGCGCTGCTCGACGCCACCTGCGACGCGATGATCGAGAACTGCCGCGTCGCCCTGGAGTCGACCCACGACAACAAGCAGCGCGTCGCGGCCGCGATGGGCGCGTTCTACGACTACGTCGGCAGCGACACCGGCGCGTTCCGCCTGGTCTTCGAGTCCGACCTGACCAACGAGCCCGCCGTGCGCCAGCACCTGGAGCGGGTCACCGCCGAGTGCGCCTCGATGATCGCCGCCGTCATCCACGACGACACCGGCCTGCCCGACCCCGCCTCCCGCCTGCTCGCCGTCTCCCTGGTGGGAATGGCGCAGGTGAGCGCGCGGTTCTGGCTCGCGGAGGCCGGCGGCATGGACCGCGAGCAGGCCGTCGCGCTCGTCTCGGGCCTGGCCTGGCGCGGCATCCGCGGCTACCCCCTCACCGACTGACCCAGCCCGCACGTCCCACCCGCAGCACCGACCAGAAGGAGCCTGACCGTGGAGGTCAAGATCGGCGTCCAGCACTCCCCCCGTGAGCTCACCGTCGACACCGACGAGACGCCCGAGGCGGTCGAGAGGCTCGTCGCCGACGCCGTCGCCGGCGAGGGCGTCGTCACGCTGACCGACAGCAAGGGCCGCAAGGTGATCGTCCCCGCCGCCAAGATCGCCTACGTCGAGATCGGCGGCGGCGTCGCCGGCACCGTGGGGTTCCGCAGCTAGCAGCCTGGGACCGTCGGCGGGATTCCCCGGTGCACCGGGGAAACCCGCGCTCCGGGGCCGGAACTCCGCCCCCGAACCGCCAGTCCTGCCCGCGAAGCCCCGGCCGGCCGCGCACGTAGCGACGGCCCGAGCCTGCGGGCGCGGGGCCTACGAGTCCAGCCCCAGCTCGCTCATCCGCTCGGCGTGCCGCTCGGTGAGCCGGGTGAACATCCGTCCCAGTGCGGCCAGGTCGAGGCCGGGGCGGTCGACGCCGCCGCTGAGCAGGGCGGTGAGCGAGTCGCGGTCGGCGGCGACGCGCTGGGCCTGGGTGAGGGCCTCCCCCATCAGCCGGCGTCCCCAGAGCGCGAGGCGGCCACCGACCTTGGGGTCGGCGGCGATCATCCCCCGGACGCGGTCGACGACGAACGCGCCGTGGCCGGCGTCGTCGTCCATCGAGGAGACGACGAGGTCGCGGGTGGTGGGGTCGAGGAAGGCGGCGATCTCGCGGTAGAAGTCGTTGGCGAGCCCGTCGCCGACGTAGGCCTTGACCAGCCCCTCGGGCCAGTCGGCGGGGGCGGTGTGGCGGTGGAAGCTGTCGATCGCGACCCGGAACGGCGCCATCGACTCGAACGGGTCGCCGCCGAGCGCCCGGACCCGGTCGTGCAGCGCGGCGACCTTGCCGAGCTCGGTGGCCGCCATCGTGGCCAGCGCCAGCTTGTCCTCCAGGCTGGGCGCCAGCGTGGCGTCCTCGGCCAGCCGCTCGAACGCCGAGATCTCGCCGTAGGCGATGACGCCGAGGAGGTCGACCACGGCGGCGCGGTAGCCGGGGTCGTCGCCGAACAGTCCCGTCTCGCCGGCGTCGGCGGTGGGATCGGGCGCGGCGGATTCAGCCATGCACGCACCCTATCGATAGACTGGCGCCACGAGTGGGCCTCGCCGGCCGTCTGCCGGCTCCCTGCGCCGCTCGCGAATGTGCGCGGTTGGCCCGCCTCCGAGTCACCAACACCTGCCGGGTCGGCCGCACAGCCATGACCGACCTGAAAGCAGAACATTGACCACCTTCCGTGAGCTCGGGGTCCTCCCCGAGATCTGCGACGCGCTCGAGCGCGCCGGCATCACCACCCCGTTCGCCATCCAGGAGATGACCCTCTCGGTCGCCCTGCTCGGCACCGACCTGATCGGCCAGGCCCGCACCGGCACCGGCAAGACCCTCGCCTTCGGCATCCCGGTGCTGCAGCGCAGCATCACCATGAAGGACCCGGCGTACGCCGACCTGCCCCAGGGCAAGCCGCAGGCCCTGATCGTCGCCCCGACCCGCGAGCTCGCGCTGCAGGTCTCCAACGACCTGCACCTGGCCAGCAAGGACCTCGGCCTGCGCGTCCTCACCGTCTACGGCGGCGTCGGCTACGACACCCAGCTCGACACGCTCCAGAGCGGCGTCGACATCGTCGTCGGTACGCCGGGCCGGCTGATCGACCTGGCCAACCGCCGTTCGCTCGACCTGTCCCACGTGCACGCCGTCGTGCTCGACGAGGCCGACGAGATGCTCGACCTGGGCTTCCTGCCCGACGTCCAGCGGCTGCTGAGCATGACGCCCGAGACCCGCCAGACGATGCTGTTCTCGGCGACCATGCCCGCGGCGATCGTCGCGCTGGCCCGCACCCACATGCGGCACCCGATGAACATCCGCGCCGAGTCGTCCTACGACACCACCATGGTCCCGGCCACGGCGCAGTTCATCTACCAGGCCCACGACCTCGACAAGCCCGAGATCATCGGCCGCGTCCTGCAGGCCGAGGACGCCGACAAGATCATCGTCTTCACCCGCACCAAGCGGCAGTCGCAGCGCATCGCCGACGACCTCGCCGAGCGCGGGTTCAGCGCGTCACCGCTGCACGGCGACATGGCGCAGATCGCCCGCGAGAAGGCCCTGGCCAAGTTCCGCGAGAACAAGATCCGGGTGCTCGTCGCCACCGACGTCGCCGCGCGCGGCATCGACGTCGCCGGGGTCTCGCACGTCATCAACTACACCTGCCCCGAGGACGACAAGACCTACGTCCACCGGATCGGCCGCACCGGCCGCGCCGGCGCCACCGGCACCGCGATCACCTTCGTCGACTGGGCCGACCTGCACCGGTGGAAGATGATCAACAAGACGCTCGACCTGCCCTTCGACGAGCCGCAGGAGACGTACTCGACGTCCGAGCACCTCTACCACGACCAGGGCATCCCGCCGGGCACCAAGGGCCGCATCGTCGACCCCGCGCCGGTCGAGCGGGCGCCGCGCGAGCAGCGCGAGTCCCGCGAGCGCAAGCCGCGCGAGCGCAGTGACCGGTCGCGGTCGCGCACCCGGAGCGGCGCCACCGTCGCGGCGCCGGGCTCGGCCGACACCGACGCCCCGATCACCGCCGGCGAGCCCCAGGAGCGCACCGCGTCGAGCACCAGCGGCAACCGCAACCGCCGGCGTCGTCGCCGCTCGGGCGGTTCCGGTGGCGGCAGCGCCGAGGGCACCAGCACCGCGGCGCCCACCGACGCCTGAGGGACGACGACTGGTCGTCGTGGTCTCTCAGACCACGACGACGGTCGACCCCAGCGGGGCGAAGGCCCAGAGGGCCTTGGCGTCGGCCGTGGTCTGCCGGATGCAGCCGTGCGACTGCGGCGTGCCCAGCTGGGACTTGGTCTGCACCTTCTCGCCGTCGTCGACGGGGATGGTGTGGAACCCGATCGCGGCACCCGTCGGGCCCTGGGTGAAGCGGACGAACCACCTCATCGTCCCGGAGTCGTCGATGCCGGTGGCGTCCTCGGAGCGGGAGTAGACCTGGTAGGTGCCGGGGTCGAGGTTGTCGGTGAGGCTGCCCGAGACCAGGTAGGTGCGCTTGACCACGCCGGCCTCGCCCACCAGCCAGACCCGCTGGTCGGTCTCGCTGAACACCACCCGCTTGCCCTCGCCGGAGTCCTCCGGCACGGGCAGGACCGCGGGCAGGGACGGCGACTCGGTCCCGCTCTCGGACTCGCTCTCGGACTCGGGCGCGACCTCCGGCTCAGGCGTGAGCTCGGGGCGGGGGTCGGACGACGGCGGTGCAGCCGTCGGCGGTGCAGCCGTCGGCGGTGCGGTCTCGGGCCGGTCGACGACCTGCGTCAGGTCGGCGGCGACGGTCGTCTCGCGGGGGCCCTGGTCGTCGGCGGCCGACGGGGACGGCAGCACCCCGACCCCGCCGAGCAGGGCGATCGCGGTGGTGGTCAGGGAGACGCCGAGCACCGCGAACCGCCCGTAGCGGGGCTGGTAGCGCGGCGGCGGGTGCCCGCGGTGCCGGCTCATGCCGACCGCCCTGCCCGGGCGACCAGGTTGGTCGCCACCTCGCGGTAGGCGGCCGCGCCCTTGCTGCTGCGGCTGGTCGCCATGATCGACCGGCCGGCGGCCGGGGCCTCGGCGAACCTGATCGTCTTGGGGATCGGCGGCTCCACGACCTCGAGGTCGTAGGTCTCCGAGATCGTCTCCAGCACGGTGCGCGCGTGGGTCGTGCGCCCGTCGTACAGCGTCGGCAGCACGCCCCACACGGCGAGGTCGCGGTTGGTGAAGCGGCGTACGTCGTGGACCGTGTCGAGCAGCTGGCCGACCCCGCGGTGCGACAGCGTCTCGCACTGCAGCGGGATCAGGACGCCGTCGGCGGCGGTGAGCGCAGCGACGGTCAGCACCCCCAGCGACGGCGGGCAGTCGAGCAGGACCCAGTCGTGGTGGACGTCCTTGGCCGCGAGGTCCTCGAGCATGCCGCGCAGCACGTGCTCGCGGCCGGTCCTGGTGAGCAGGTCGGCCTCGGCCCGGGCCAGCTCGATCGTCGCGGGCATCAGCGAGACACCGTCGTCGGTCTCGACGATCACCTCGGTGGGGTCGAGTCCCTGGGTGAGCACCTGGTGCACCGAGAGCTCGAGGTCCTCGGGGTCGATGCCGAGGGAGAACGTCAGGCAGGCCTGCGGGTCGAGGTCGACGAGCAGCACGGAGAGACCCTGCTCGGCCAGCGCGACACCGATCGAGGCGACGCTGGTCGTCTTGGCGACGCCGCCCTTCTGGTTGGCGATCGCGAGGGTCGTGCGGCGGGGGCTCATCGGGGCCCATCATGCCGGACGGAAGGGGGTGCTTGGATGCCGACATGCCCACTTCCCTCGTCACCGGCGCCACCGCCGGCATCGGTCACGCGTTCGCCGTCCACCTCGCCCGCCGCGGGCACGACCTGGTGCTCGTCGCTCGCGACGGCGCGCGCCTGGACACCGTCGCGACCGACCTCCGCACCGCCCACGGCGTCGAGGTCGAGACGCTGGTGGCCGACCTCGTCGTGCCGTCCCAGCTCGCGCTCGTCGAGGACCGGCTGCGCGACACCGCCCGGCCCGTCGACCTGCTCGTCAACAACGCCGGCTTCGGGTTGAAGAAGCGCTTCCTCGACAACCCCGTCGAGGACGAGGTGGCGATGCTCGACGTGCTGGTGACCACGGTGCTGCGGCTCAGCCACGCGGCGCTCGGTCCGATGACCGCGCGCGGCAGCGGCGGTGTCATCAACGTCTCCAGCGTGGCGGCGTTCCTCCCGCGCGGCACGTACGCCGCCGCCAAGGCGTGGGTCAACAGCTTCAGCGAGTGGGCGGCCCACGAGTACCGCAAGGACGGCGTGACGGTGATGGCGCTCTGTCCGGGGTTCACCAAGACCGAGTTCCACGAGCGGATGGAGGTCAAGCGCGGCGACGGCCTGATGTGGCTCGACGTCGACTTCCTCGTCGACAAGGCGCTCCAGGACTTCGACAAGGGGCGGGTCTACTCCATCCCCGGCGCCCACTACCGGGCCATCGTCGGCCTGACCAAGGTCATCCCGTCGCGGGCGCTGCAGGCCTACCAGTCGATCGGGCGCAAGTAGGCACGCTCGAGCAGGCGCTCGTACTCCTCGGGCGCGGTGGTGTGGCAGCCCAACGGGTGGTCGACCTTGCCGAGCCCGTGGTGGTCGCTCGACCCGGTGACCACCAGGTCGAGGTCGCGGGCGATGCCGCGCAGCTCGTCGCGGACGTCGGGCCGCTCGTGGTCGCGGTGGTCGACCTCGACACCCGCCAGCCCGGCCCGCGCCAGGGCGGCGAGGTCGTCGGCCCCGAGGACGGCCCGGCTCTGCCGGCCCCACGGGTGGGCGATGACGGAGACGCCGCCGGCCTCGCGCACCAGCCCGATGACGTCGGTCAGCGGCGCGGCGTAGCGGTCGACGTAGCCCGGACGACCGGGGTCCAGCCACTCCTCGAAGGCCTGCTCGCGCGTCGCGACGACCCGCTTGGCGATGAGGGCGTCGGCGACGTGGGGGCGGCCGGGCACCGTGCCGCCGACGTCGGCGAGGTCGATGTCGACGCCGGCGTCCCGCAACGCGGCGACCATCGCCGGGAGGCGGGAGTCACGACCGTCGCGCACCCGGGCCAGCTCGGCGGCCAGGCCGGGGTGGGTGGGGTCGAACAGGTAGGCGAGCAGGTGCACGCCGCGGCCGCGGCGTCCGGTGCTGACCTCCATCCCGCGCACCAGCCCGATGCCGACGGCCTCGGCCGTCGCGGCCGCCTCGTCCCAGCCCGCCGTCGTGTCGTGGTCGGTGATCCCGAGGACGTCGAGGCCGGCCTCGGCGGCAGCCGCGACCAGCTCCGCAGGGGTCTGGGTGCCGTCGCTGACCCGGCTGTGGGTGTGCAGGTCGATCCTCATCGAGCCCCACTGTAGGGAGCGTCACCAGGCGGGGGCGGGGCCCCCGAACGGCAGCTCGACCAGGTGCGGGCCCGACTGCGAGGTGTCGCGCAGGATCCAGTCGTCGCGGAGCAGCAGCATCGCCGACGCCGGTCGCAGCACCAGCCAGAGCCACCGGCCCTCGGCCTCGCCCACGACGACGGAGCGGTCCCACTCGGCCGTGGCGGCGCTCGTCGACACCGGCCAGAGCGGCACCACCTGCCGCCCGGCCCGCACCCGCACGCTCGGCGGCCCGTCGCCGATCTCGGCGCCGGGGTCGATGCTCGTGGTGCCGGCGATGCGGGCACCCAGGCCGGTGCCGGCCTCCTCGGTCACCACGATCACGTCGACCGGGCCGTCGAGCTCGCTCGACCCGCTGGTGCACGTCATCGTGGCCCGGGCCCGCTCCGGGGTCGAGCCGACGGCGGCGAAGTCGCTGACCATCCAGCCCGGGCTCAGCGGCCACGGCAGGTAGGTGGGGACGACGCCGGCGCGGCGCAGGTGGTCGGCGAAGGCGTCGTACGTCGCCACGGCCGGGCGCCACAGCGGCTCGATCTCAGCGTGCTCCACGCACACCCAGCCGACCTCGGTCTCGCTCACCGGAGCCGCGCACCGGGGACAGCCGACCGAGAGGGACACGAGGGCCTCAGCAGTTCCAGCGGAGCACGACCGGCTGGTCGCGCTCGAGGCCGAGCACCGAGACGGTGGCGGTGTCGAGGCGCCACAGCCGCCCCTCCGAGGCCGGCAGCCCGACCCAGCGCGCCGCGAGCGCCCGCAGGGCGTGCCCGTGCCCGAAGGCCAGCACGGGCCCCTCGGCGGCCCGGGCGCGGTCGATGACCCGGTCGAGCCGCGCGGCGACGTCGTCGGCGGTCTCGCCGCCCGGGGTCGGGTGGGTCCACACCGACCAGTCGGGATCGGTGCGGCGGATCTCCTCGGTGGTGATGCCCTCGTAGTCGCCGTAGGCCCACTCGACGAGGTCCTCCTCGACGGTGGCGTCGGGGAAACCGGCGAGCTCGGCGGTGCATCGGGCCCGCCGGCGTGGGCTGGTCAGCACCAGCGCCGGGTGGAGGTCGGCCAACCGCGGGGCGAGCGCGCGGGCGTCGTCCTCGCTCTCGGGCAGCAGCGGGAGGTCGGTGACCGAGGTGTGCCGACCGGCACGGCTCCACTCCGTCGGACCGTGCCGCACCAGCCAGAACTCGCTCACCGCTGCACCGTACCGGGTCAGGACGGGTCGGGGCCGGGCCAGGACTTGTCGGGCTGCGGCACCGGGCGGCCGGGCTGCTCGCCGCCGCGGGCCACGAGGTAGCTGTCCTTGGGCACCATCACCTTGCGGCGGAAGATGCACACGACCTTGCCGTCCTGGTTGTAGCCGATCGTCTCGACGTGCACGACGCCGCGGTCGTCCTTGGAGGTGGACTCCCTCTTGTCCAGGACCCGGGTCTCGCCGTAGAGCGTGTCACCGTGGAAGGTCGGCGCGACGTGGCGCAGCGACTCGACCTCCAGGTTGGCGATCGCCTTGCCGGAGATGTCGGGCACCGACATGCCGAGCAGGATCGAGTAGACGTAGTTGCCGACCACGACGTTCTTGCCGAACTGCGTGGTCTCGCCGGCGTAGTGGGCGTCGAGGTGCAGGGGGTGGTGGTTCATGGTGAGCAGGCAGAAGAGGTGGTCGTCGTACTCGGTGACCGTCTTGCCGGGCCAGTGCTTGTAGGTCGCACCGACCTCGAACTCCTCATAGCTTCGACCGAACTGCACTGCTGCTCCCGGGGACTCGACGCGGTGGACGCCGATCATCCTCCCAGCCGCGGGGCCGGGCCTCGCAGGGTGTCCGGGTCAGGGCCGGGTCAGGACCCGCCGCCACCGGCCTTGCGGCGGTGCACCTTCGGCCCGGCGCCGCCGACGACCTCGGGGCCGTGGGCCTTCTCGTCGACGGGGCCGTCCTCGTGGACGCCCTTCTCCTTGGTGTTCTTGCGATCGAGCGCCTCGCGCATCTTGGCCTTCAGGTCCTCGTTCGTCATGTCCTCCACCCTGTCAGGCCCCGGCGCGTACGTCGACCGGGTTGTCAGGCGCCGGCGCCGGCGCCGGCACCGGACGCGAGGAGCTGCGCCGCAGGCCCCGCGGGCACGCCCGTCGCGTCGAGCGCGGCGCGGAGCACGTCGACCCCACCGACCGGGTGGTCGAGCGCGAGCGAGTCGCGCGACTGCGGCCGTGCGGCCTCGAGGAGGGCGACGAGGCTCCGGACGTCGTCGGGGGGCACCACGCCCGGCACGTGCCGGCCGGCGTCGGCGTCGACCTCCTCCAGGAGCCCGAGGTCGTCGAGGGTGTCGAAGTCCTCTGCCGTCGTCCGCTCGTAGAGCCGGCGCAGGTAGTGCTCGCGGACCTCGTCGCTCACGTCCATCGACACCAGGCTCCGGATGGCGTTGACCACCGGGATCTTGTCGACGCGGTAGACCGCGCGCGAGCCGGACGTCGCCAGGGTGGAGAACTTGCGGACGAACTCCTCGACGGTCGGCGCGTCGTAGTGGAGGACGGCGAGCCCGGGGGTCGGCAGCACCTTGAGGACCTTGGCGTGCCGGTTCTTGACGGCGTGCAGGCCGATGCGGACGTCGGCGCGCACCCGCACCCCCACCTTGCCGCGCACGTGGCCGTGGAAGTACGACTTGTTGTTAGGCTTCTCGACCAGGCCGAGCGCTCGCAGGAGCACCAGCTCGGGTCGCTCGAGCGGCCGCTTGAAGTGCGTCGGCTCGCCGCTCGGCCACGCCATCCGCGCCACCGCCTCGAGCGGCTTCATCCGGAACGCCCGCTGGCGTGCCGGCAGGGCGGCGACGACGTCGCGGTCGAGCAGGGCCACCTCGTCACCGTCGATGTGCACGAGCCACTCCGCCCACTCGAACGGGGCCAGCAGGACCCGCGCCAGGTTGGCGTTGGTGCGTTGACGGACGTTGAGGTCGGTGGGCCGGTCGGGCCACCAGTCGCCGCCGGTGCGGACGTGGGTGACCGCCGGGTGCTCGTCGAGCACGGCCTCGGCCTCGGCGCCGGTGTCCTCGGTGAACACGACGAGGTGGTCGACGCCGTTGGCCAGGTTGCGCGAGACGAACCGGCGCACGTTGGCCGCCGAGTCCTTGACGGTGCTGACCGCGATGATCATGTGCAGACCCTATGCAGGAGGGGTCAGGTGGCTCGCGCCCGCGCCCGTCGTACGGCGGCGAGCGCGGCGTCGGCCGCCGTCACGCTGCCCGGCAGCACCTGGTCGGGGTCGTCCCAGGCGTGCGGGTCGAGGTGCGGGACGTCGAGCTCGGCGAGGTCGCCCACCACGTCGAGACCACGGGCGCGCACCCAGTCCTGCCAGGCCTCGGTGCGGTGGGCGACCCAACCCTCGTGCCGGGGGTCCAGGCGCACCTTGACCGAGCTGCGCGGCGCGAGGCCACGTCCGACCACCACGTCGCGGACGACGTCGTGCAGCCGCCCGCCGCGCTCCGCGGCACCGCCGAGCTGCTCGTTGAGCGCGCGCAGGAACTGGGCCTCGGGCAGGCCGATGGAGTCGTTGGTCCTCCGCGCCTCGACCGGGGCCCAGGACGGGTCGACGCCGGCGACGGCGAGGAACCGGGTCCACAGCAGCGACCGGTCGCCGCCCTCGGGCGGCAGGGTGACGAGGTGGACCCGGGCGGGGTCGCCGACCGCGGCCAGCCAGCGGCCGAGGACGGCGTCCACCTCGAACGCGCGCAGCACCTTGAGCTCGCCGTTGCGGCCGCGCTCGAGGAAGTCGGCGAACCGCTCGGACCCCCCGTGCTTGAGGTTCTCCAGCCACGCCGAGACCAGCGCCCGCGCGAGGTCGCGGGCGGTGTAGACGACGTGCAGCTCGACCTCCCCGTCGCCACTGAGCTCGCGCACCGCCCGGGCGGCGGTCTCGTCGTCGGCGCGCACGAACGCCTCGTCGCTGATCCAGGTCAGCCCGTCGTGCGTGCGGGCGGCCGCGACGAGCCGGTCCCAGCGGCCGTCGGCGTACGCGCGACCGCGCCACAGGCGGATGCCGGTGAGGTCGAGCGCCGCGCGGAACATCAGCGTCGAGGGCCCTTCCTCGGCGGTGGCCTGCGGCACGAGGACGCCGTGCTCGAGCAGCCGCGCGTGGTTCTGCTGCATCCGGCTCTGCACGTAGGTGGTGCCGGACTTGGGGGCCCCGATGTGCAGCACCACCCGCCGTTGCCCCGTCGCCGTCATGATGGGTCCAGCCTAGGAGTCCGCTGACGCCGGCTGCCAGTCGACCGGCACGCCGTGCCCCCGCGAGCGGGCCAGGAAACGGCGCTCCCCGCCCGGCCACAACCGCAGCACCAGCCAGAAGACGTGGTCCTCGCCGGGCGCCCGCCGGCGGGGCTCGAGGCTGAGGTGGGCGAACGCACGACCCGCCGTGGCCGTGGCACCCAGCGCGGCGATCCGCGCCTCGACGTCGTCCTGCTCGGCCCGGTCGAGGTACTGCCACATCACGCTGTGCCACAGCACGGTCACCGTGCCGTCGGCGAGGTCGAGGCCGGCGACGAGCTCCCGCGCCGACTGCCGGCGTACGACGACCGGCGTCTCGGCCGCGAGCGCCAACGCCCCCCGCAGCCGCTCGTGGCGGGCGGGCATGTCGGGCCAGACGTACGCCGTCAGCGCCAGTCGACCCTGGGTGGTCGCCACGTCGACCGGCAGCACGTCGCTGCCGGTGCGCTCGACGACGGTCGGCCAGGGCGCGTCCCACGGGCCGGGCCCGGTCCACGCGCCGTCCAGTCGCACCGGCGACGCCGGGTCGCCGTGCTCTCGCCCGTAGCCGTCGACGTAGCGGAAGCGGTCGGCCAGCAGGTTGAGCCCACCCGACGACCCGACCTCGGCCAGCCGGACCGGCAGGCCGGTGTGCCGGGTGATCTCGAGCAGCCCGGCCACCAGCCCCGCCGACCGCCCGACCTCGTTGGTCTGCGGCGCCCGGTCGAGCCACTCCCGCACGGCCTCGGGCTCGCGCTCGACGAGGTCGCGGAACGCCGCCCAGGCGGCGTCGGGCTCCCACGCGCCGCCGACGCTCGGGTAGTACGCCGCCAGCGCCCCCGCCCGCCGCTCCAGCACCAAGCGGTGGACCGACCCCATCAGGCGCAGCGCCAGTCCGGAGGGCCCGGGCGCGTCCTCGTGCCCGGCGAGCACCGCGGTGAACGGCGCGGCCTCGGCTCCCCCGGCCGCCAGGGCGTCGGCGACCCGGGTGAGCAGGTCGGCGTACATCGGCGAGCCCAGGTGGGCGCAGCCCTCGGCCTGGGCGCGGAACGCGGCGTCGAGGTCCATGAGGACCAGGGTGTCAGCCCTTGAGCTTGTAGTCCTTGAGCAGGCTCCGCCCGATGATCATCTTCTGGATGTCGGCGGTGCCCTCGCCGATCAGCATGAACGCGGCCTCGCGGTAGAGACGCTCGATCTCGTACTCCTTGGAGTAGCCGTAGCCGCCGTGGATGCGGAAGGAGTCCTGGACGACCTCGTTGCAGTACTCCGCGGCCAGCATCTTGGCCATGCCGGCCTCGACGTCGTTGCGCTCGCCGCGGTCCTTGATCCGGGCGGCGCGGACCATCATCGCGTGGGCGGTCTCGACCTTGGTGGCCATCTCGGCCAGGCGGAAGAGGATCGCCTGGTGCTCGGCGATCGGCTTGCCGAAGGTCTCGCGCTGCTGGGCGTAGGCGATCGCGAGCTCGAAGGCCCGGTTGGCGATGCCGCACGCGCGGGCGGCGACGTTGACGCGGCCGACCTCGACGCCGTCCATCATCTGGTAGAAGCCCTTGCCGGGCTCGCCACCGAGGACCTGGCCGGCGCCGATCCGGTGACCCTCGAAGACGGCCTCGGTGGTGTCGACGCCCTTGTAGCCCATCTTGTCGATCTTGCCGGGGATCGTCAGACCGGGCGCGGTCTCGCCGAAGCCGGGCTCCTTCTCCACCAGGAACGTCGTCATGTTCTTGTAGACCGACTCCGCACCCTCGTCGGTCTTGACCAGGGTCGCGATCAGCGTGGAGGAGCCGCCGTTGGTCAGCCACATCTTCTGGCCGTCGATCGTGTAGTCGCCGTCGTCACCCCGGACGGCCTTGGTCTTGGTGGCCGCGACGTCGGAGCCCAGGCCGGGCTCGGACATCGAGAACGACCCGCGCACCTCGCCGGTCGCCATCCGCGGCAGGTACTTCTGCTTCTGCTCCTCGGTGCCGTGCCGCATCAGCATGTAGGCGACGATGAAGTGGGTGTTGATGACACCCGAGACGCTCATCCAGCCGCGCGCGATCTCCTCCACGCACAGGGCGTAGGTCAGCAGGGACTCGCCCAGGCCGTCGTACTCCTCGGGGATCATCAGGCCGAAGACGCCGAGCTCCTTGAGCCCGTCGACGATCTCATGCGGGTACTCGTCGGCGTGCTCCAGCTCGGTGGCGACCGGGATGATCTTCTCCTCGGTGAACTGCCGCACGGCCTTGAGGATCTGCTCCTGCTCCTCGGTCAGTCCGTCGGTCTCGCACAGGCGGCCCATCGGCGTCCCTCTCTGTGGGTTACTGCCCAGTAGTGTTGCCACACACGCTAGCCGCGCGGCTCCTCCCGTCCGTGCTCGTGGACGGTGAGATAGGTCACCGGGCGGTCGCGGCACCCACGACGGTAGCGACCCGTGCCGACGAGGACGTCGGGCTCAGCGCTTCCAGATCGAGAGGTTCTGCTTGGTGTTGACGCCGCTGCCCGGGACGCCCGGCAGCCGCAGGGCCGCGAGCGCGAGGTTGGCCACCGAGCCGACGAGCACCGCGCCACCGGCCCGGTAGCGGCCCTGGGCGCCACCGGGGTTGCGCCACGCGGGGTTGAGCCGGTAGATGTCCTGGCCCGCAGCCACGCCGGGGCCGGTGGCCATGATCGGCACCTGGTAGTTGGTGAACCGTGCCCGGTCGGCGTTGGTCTTCCCGGTGCCGCCCGACGTGCCGACGACGAGCACCAGCGTCTTGCCCACCAGCCGTGGGGTGCGAGCCGTCCGGACGGTACGACCGATCAGGCCGTCGGTCGCGCGGACGGCGTCGCGGTAGGCCTGGCTCTCGAACCCGTGCGCGATGCCGGCCAGCTCGGGCCCGCTGAGCTGGACGACCGACAGGGCCGGCGGCGTCGCCGACCTGAGGTCGCGGGTGAGCCAGCTGGTCGCCAGGGCATCGGAGGACGTCGCCCGCACCAGGCTCAGCTTGTTGGTCCCGTTGTCACGCCCGTAGGGGTCGCGACCGCCGGCCTCGGCCCACGTGCGCGTCAGCAGGGTGCTGCGCGGCTGCGAGGTGTAGAAGCCGGTGCGCATGCCCTGGTTGTGGGTCAGGTCGAAGACGCTGGAGACGTAGTGGCCGGCGGCGTCGTGCACGGTCGTGCCGGTGTCGGCGTCGGTGGCGACGCCGTGGCCCTGCGCGCTCAGCCCCACCGGGCGTCCGGTCAGGATGCTCGTCAGGTTGGGCAGCGGCAGCGGCGTCTCGGGGGCCGTGCGGGCGTTGAGGGTCGAGGCACCCTGCTTGCGCAGCCGGGTCAGCCACGGCACCTGGTCGACCGGGAGCCGGGCGGCCGAGGATCGGAGGCCGTCGACGGCGACGACGACCACGTGGCGGATCGGCGAGGTGCGCATGCGGCGCGTGGGGATGTGGGCGTTGGCGAGGATGAGCGGGTGGTCGCTGGCCTTGGCGACGCGGTCGTCCCGCAGCGCGGTGAACCCGGTGAACACGGCGGGCGCGGTGCCGAGGACCCAGTCGACGTTCATCGCCGGGGGCGGCTCGCAGGCGGAGGCGTCGGCGTACCCGCCGTTGGCCGCCCGGAGCGCCGGGACGCGCTGCAGCATCGGGCAGATGAACTTGCCGCGGTCGTTCATGTCACCGGTCAGGAACACCGGGACACCCGGGGCCTCGGAACGGAGACGGTTGATCAGCCGTGCCTGCCGACGGACGCCCTCGTCGCGGTACTTCTGCGCGTCGCCCTGCGTGTTGGCCGGGAGGTGGACGTTGGAGACCCACAGCAGCTGCTTGCTCGCGCGGTGGCGCAGGAGCACGTAGGGCATCTGGTAGGGCTGGCCCTTGAAGTAGGGCATGGTCAGGGTGCGCGCCTGCACCAGGTCGAACATGCCCTTGCGCCAGGTGATCGAGTTGTGGCCGGCGGGGTTGGCCAGCTGCCGGCCCGGGTAGAGGCCCCAGCCGCGCGAGTAGCGCCGGTTCCACATCACGCTCTGCTTCTCGTGCATCTCCTGGAAGCCGACGACGTCCAGGCCGACGTCGTCGATGACCGACTTGGTGAGGGTCATCCGCACGCTGGAGTCGGCGTACCTCTTGCGCGGCCCGCCGTCGTCGGTGTGGCCCGACCCGAGCAGGTTGAACGAGGCCAGCTGGAACACCGTCGTGCCCAGCGGCTGCCGCACCTTGCGCTGCTGCGGTGCCGCGCTGCTGCTGAGGTCGACCGTGCCGGACGACGGGTCGGCTCCGTTCGCGACAGGGCCTGCCGCCATCAGCCCGATGGTGGTCGCCAGGGCCGCGAACGCGGCCAGCGTGCGAGCCGCGGGGCGGGGGGTCAAGGCGAGCAAGGTCGGGCCTCTCAGGTCTGGGCGGGCCCCCGCAACCGCAGGGACTGCCGAAACTCCTGTGACAGGTGTGTCACGTGGTGCAGACGCATCGTAAGCCACCCGCGGCCGGGTGGCACCCGATCGACAGGATCACGCCGACGTCGGCCGATCGCGGCCACCCGCGGGGATCGCCGCGTCGACGGCCGCCGAGGCCAGCCGCACGGCGGCCTCCGTGGTCGCGGGTGCGGCGGCCCCCGCGAGCTCGCCCGTCAACGGCACCCCGCGCTCGCGGCACAGGAGGCGGGCGCCCTGCAGCAGCGCCACGGCCGCCTCGTGGACCTCCTGCTCGTCGACCTCGACCGGCCGGTCCCCGGGATCGAGGTCGGTGCCCGAGCCCAGCTCGGTCGGCAGCTCGGCCGGGTCGCCGACCAGCGTGGCGACCCCGGCGACCGAGTCGAGCGTGCGGGCGTTGAGACGGGTGGCGAGCCGCGCGGTGGCCTGGTCGAGCCGGGGGCGCGACTGGCGCTCCCGCAGCGGGAGCAGGTGCTCGTGGGTCAGCCGCCGCATCACCTTGCGGTAGTCGGCGGCGGGACGCTGACCGAGGGCGGAGTTGACCCGGACGAGCAGCTCGCTCGAGCCGTACCCGAGCTGCGGGTTGTCGAAGGCGACCTGCGTGGTCGTCCGCCCGGGGTCGACCCCCAGCAGCGAGCAGAACCGGTGCCACTGCACGTCGGCCGGCAGCCCGAGCTCGCGGGTCGGGACGGTGACCACGGAGAACCGCTCGCGCGGCACGGCCGTCGACCACGCGTCCACCATCCGCGGGATGCGCTGGGTGCGCAGGAACGGCCGGGCGGCCTCGTGGGGGCGCCCCTGCATCACGGCGCGGACACCGGTCGCGAAGTCGGGCCACGACGTGCGGTAGCCGTTGCGGGTCAGGCTCTGCCACTGCGACGGCAGGGCCCGGACCGCGTCGCGCACGGTCATCACGACGTGCACGTCGAGCCCGGTCGCGCTGTCCAGGATGGCGGCCACGCCGGCGGGCCGGGCGAAGCTGAGGAACTCCATCGACACCACCGCGCCGCGCATGCCCGGGGCGGAGGCCTCGCGTCGTACGTCGTCCATGAGCGCGACCCATCGGCGCGCCTCGTCCCACGCGGGCGGACCGTCGTCCGGCCCCACGCTCCTCGACCCGCCGGCCCCGACGGCCACGCCCGGGAGCGCGAGGACCTCACGGGTCGCCCGGACGACGTCACGCTGGGCCGGGACCCACCAACCCTCGCCCCGCAGCGTCGCGACGTTGGCCTGCAGCACGTTCTGCAGGTAGGTCGTGCCGGTCTTCATCGCCCCGATGTGCAGCACCAGGCGCGGCGTCTCCTGGCGCGGCTGCGCGGGAGGAGGGATCGACACCGGCCAAACCTAGCAACGCACGACGGGCCACCCGACCGAGGAGACGCGGCCGCCCCATGACGCGGACGCCCACCTATAGTGACGAACGGCCGGGAACCCGTGCGGCCGAGGAGAACAGGTGGCCGAGAGAGGGACGACGTAGATGGGGGCACCGTCCGCCGTGCTGTCGCGTGTCGTGGTCGACCAGGACGGCATCTCCTTCGCGACCACCACGGACGCGCCGGTCGACCTGGTCTTCGACGGACACTGGATCGGCTCGTTCTGGACGATCCGCGACACCACCGCCCGTGACGGACGCCGCACCTGGGCCTGGCCGCGGAGCCTGCGTCCGTACATCGACGGGCGCACCGAGCTCAGCCTCGTCCGGCACGGGAGCGACACCCCGCTGTGGCGCGACCAGGTGACGTTCGGCACCGGCACCGGGCGGATCGAGGTCGTCGACGTCAAGGGCAACCCGTTGAGCCTCGACAAGAGCCAACGGCTGGTCCGGATGTTCGGTTCGCGCACCCCCGAGCTGCTCGCGCCGCTGCTCGACACGACCGAACGGGTCGTCGCCGCGCTGCAGGACGCCGGGGCCGAGCCGTTCCTGGCCTACGGCACGCTGCTCGGAGCCGTGCGGGAGCGCAACTTCATCGGCCACGACTCCGACGTCGACCTCGGCTACGTCAGCCGGCGCGAGCACCCGGCCGACGTCATGCTCGAGTCGTTCGCCCTGCAGCGGAACCTCACCGCGCGCGGGTACTCCGTGACCCGCTACAGCGGCGCGGCGTTCAAGATCATCGTCACCGAGCCCGACGGGACGCTGCGCGGCCTCGACGTCTTCGCGGGGTTCTTCCGCGCCGGCGAGCTCTACCTGATGGGCGAGGTCGGCACGCCGTTCAGCCCCGACTGGGTCTTCCCGCTGGGCGAGGTCGAGCTCGCCGGCCGCACCTTCCCGGCCCCGGCGCAGCCCGAGCGCCTGCTCGAGGCGATGTACGGGCCCCACTGGCGGGTGCCGGACCCGGCCTTCAAGTTCCTCACCCCCCGCACCACCACCCGCCGGCTCAACGGCTGGTTCCGGGGGACGCGGCACCGGCGGGAGTCGGTCTGGGACCCCTACTGGGGCCAGCCCCGGGCCACCACCAAGGTCCCGGCCAGCGAGTTCGTCAAGTGGGTGCACCGGCGCGAGCCCGCCGGGACGACGCTGATCGACGTCGGCTGCGGCACCGGCGCCGACGTGATGTACGCCGCCAGGAGGGGCCGGCCGGCGTACGGGTTCGACTACGTGCCGCGGGCCTACGCCCCGCTCGCCGACCGCGCCGTCGAGCGCGCGATGCCGGCCACGTTCCTGCCCAGCAACCTGACCGAGCTGCGGTCGGTGCTGGCGACGACCGCGCGGCTGCGCAACGTGCCCGGTCCCAAGGTCATGACCGCGCGCCACGTCGTCGACGCGACCAGCGCCCTCGGCCGGCAGAACCTGCTGCGGATGGCGCGCACCGTCCTCGACGGCGGCGGACGGCTGTACGTCCAGGCGCTCGTGGCCCCCGACCCCTCCGGCCCGCGCACCGGGATCTCGCCCCTCGACGTCGACGCGTTCGTCGCCGAGGCCGAGCGCTACGGCGCCCGGCTGCGGATCCGTCGCGTCGGCAGCACCGACGACCGCCGACTGTCCTCGGCCGCACCGCCACCCACGGCCGACCCGGCCCTGCCCGACCCACCCGCCCACCTGTGCCGATTGGTGTTCCGATGGACCTGACCCCACGCCGACTGCTCGAGTCGCCCCAGCGCCTGCGCCGCCGTCTCGAGGTGCTGGAGGCCGAGGTGCAGGAGTGCCGCGAGCTCAACCTCCGGATCGCCGAGCTCGTCGACGCGGTCGCCGAGCTGCTCGTCCCCCTCAGCGAGAGCGACGACCCCCGCGTGGCCGAGATCATCGAGCGCTACCGGCTCGGCGTCAGCACCGAGGGACGTCCGCCCCGCTGACCATGACCAGGACCACCACGACGACCACGACGCCGCAGCCATGATCGGGCGCGCGTTCCTGCACATCGGCCAACCCAAGACCGGGACCACCTACCTGCAGGACATCGTCTGGCGCAACCGCGACACGCTGCTCCGAGACGGGCTCCTGCTGCCCGGCACCGGCCACCGGGACCACCTCTGGGCGGCGCTCGACGTGCAGGAGCGGCCGGGCCTCGCGGCGCGTCACGAACGAGCACCGGGCACCTGGGAGCGGTTGTGCCGCCAGCTCGACGACGCCCCCGGTGGCGACGCGTTGGTCACGCACGAGTTCCTGTGCGGCGCCACGACGGCCCAGGCCCGGGCCGCGGTCGAGCGCCTGCCCGCCCGCGAGGTGCACGTGATCGTCACCGCACGACACGCCGCCGGTCTGCTGGCGGCCGGCTGGCAGGAGATGGTCAAGAACGGCGGCACCCGCGACGTCCGGCAGGTGGCGGCCGCGCCCCCAGGCTCCGAGTTCAGCTGGCAGACCTGGGACCTCGGTGGCGTCCTCGAGCGCTGGGGGGCCGCGGTTCCGCCCGAGCGCCTGCACGTCCTCCCGGTCCCCGGCCGCAGTGCCCGACCCGACGCGCACTGGCACGCCTTCGCCTCCGTGCTGGGTCTCGACGGCGACTACGACCTGCCGGAGCACTCCGCCAACCCCTCGCTGGGCCCGGTCGAGGTCGAGCTGCTGCGTCGCGTCAACCACCACCTCGACGGCTTCCGGACCCCGTTCGACCGGGGCGAGTGGATCCGGGGCTACCTCGCCGAGCGCAAGCTCCGCGCGCAGACCGCCGAGCGCTTCGGGCTGCCGCCCGACCTGCTCGACGACTGCCGTTCACGCAGCCTCCGGGCGGTCCGGATCATCGAGGAGCGCGGGCACCCGGTGGTCGGCGACCTCGGCTCGCTGCTCGTCCCCGACGACCTCACGCAGGGCCGCGAGCCCTCGTCGGTCGCCGACGCCGAGCTGGTCGACGCCGCCGCCCGCCTGGTGGCGGCGCTGCTCGCAGACGTCCGCGAGCTGAGCGACCGGGACCAGCCCGGTGCCGACGACGGCACCGCGGCGCCCGGACTGCTCCACCGCGCCGCCCGGCGCTGGCGCGCCGGGAGGGCCAGCGGGAGCGGCGATTCGGATCGATGATCCACGGTGCGAGCCGGTGCCGGGTTATCGTCGTCCGGTGACCCACCGTCTGACCTGGACGCGCCCTCCGCGCCGCGTGCCCCACCGCCACGCCGCGACTGCCGCCGTCGTCGCGACCACCCTGTGGGTGAGCCTGCTCGCGGTGGCGACGCCTGCTCCCGGGGCCACCGCTGCGGGCCCCGCGGCGTCGGCGACGAGCACCAGCGCCGTCGCCGACGGTGTGCGTCAGGGCAAGGACCGCCAGGGACGCGACGGCAAGCGCCGGGCCGGTTGGCGCCCCGCGCCGGGCGCGAGCTTCAACGTGCCCCGCAGCTCCACCTCGGCCATGTTCCGCAACGAGCGCCGGGTCGTCGACGCCATCAACCACGCCCGCCGCGGGTCGATGATCAAGATGGTGATGTTCTCCTTCGACCGCAGTCCGGTCTCCGACGCCCTGATCCGCGCCTACAACCAGCGCAACGTCACCGTCCAGGTCATCGTCAACGGCCACGAGATGCCCGGCGCGCAGCAGGACCTGCGCCGCGTGCTCGGCCCCCGCTACAAGAAGCGCAAGTGGAAGAGCTCCAAGCGCCGGCTGAGCTTCCACTACCAGTGCGTCTCGGCCTGTCGCGGGCACTTCGACGTCCAGCACAGCAAGTTCGTGCTCTTCAGCCAGACGGGCGAGATCAAGAACGCCGTGATGCTCGGGTCGCTGAACATGAAGGCCAACGGCGCCGTCAACCAGTTCAACGACCTGCTCACCATCAACAGGTCCGCCCCGCTCTACTCCTCGCTGGCGGCCACGTTCCAGCAGATGAAGCGCGACAAGGTCCTGGCCAACCCCCTCAAGCACGAGCGGTTCGGCAAGTACGAGCTCTGGACGCTCCCGTTCGCGCGGATGCAGGGTGCGACCAAGCGGACCGAGTGGCGCCCGCGGCGCGACCCGATCATGCGCATCCTCCAGGGGGTGCGGTGCACGGGCGCTCGCACCGACACCGGCCGCACCATCATCCGGGTCAACATGCACGCCTGGGACGGCGCCCGCGGGCACCTGCTCGCCCAGCGGTTCCGCGAGCTCTACGCCCAGGGGTGCGACGTCCGGCTCATGGTCGGGTTCGCCGGTCGCAAGGTGAGGGAGACCTTCGCCAACCGGACCGGTCGCGGCTACGTCCCGATCCGGAGCACCGGTTACGACACCGACGGCGACTACGAGATCGACCTCTACAGCCACACCAAGATCCTCCTGATCAACGGCAACCACACCGGCAAGCGTGACCGCAAGCTCGTGGTCACCGGGTCGAGCAACTTCCAGGACGGCGGCCAGTACGGCGACGAGCTCGTCCTCAAGGTCGACAGCGCCGGCCTCTACCGCCAGTACGCCGACAACTGGGGCTACGTCAACAGCAACCACACCCACGGCTTCGCCTTCGGGGGCAGCTCGCGCCAGATGACGGCCAACGGGCGTGTCGTGATCACCAAGCCCTTCCTCTACGACGGCCTCGGCATCGACAGCGAGGAGTGGCGCGACCAGTGACCGCCGCTCCGACCGGTCCCCCGCCCAGCGGATGATCGTCACCGTCAGCACGGTCAAGGACCAGCTCCACAACGTCCAGCGCTACGTCGAGGGCAACCTCGCCGGCGGGGCGGACCACCTCATCATGTTCCTCGACGAGGGCGCGCCCGAGGTCGAGGCGTGGCTCGCGGCGCGACCCGAGGTGACCGTCGTGGTCACCGACCGGTCCTGGTGGCGCGGGGAGCGTCCGCGGCTGCTCAACCGCCGCCAGCGGGTCAACGCCAACCTCGCCAAGGCGGTCCTGGCCTTCGCACCCTGGGCCGACTGGGTCTTCCACGTCGACGCGGACGAGGTCGTCCGCATCGACCGCGCCCTGCTCGACGCGGTACCCGACCGGGTCGAGGCGGTGGGCCTGGAGCCGATGGAGGTGGTGAGCCGACTGCACCCCGAGGGCGAGCCGCGCCAGTTCAAGCGGTTGCTGACCCGCGACGAGCTCGACCTCGTCCACCAGCTGGGGCTCCTCGACGAGCCGACCAACTCGCTCTACTACCGCAGCCACATCGCCGGCAAGGTCGGCGTCCGGCCCCGCGCCGAGATGTGGCTGGGCATCCACAAGGCGGCCGACCGCGCCGACCACCGGCTGCCGGTGCTCCAGGACCCCGGCCTGCGGATGCTGCACTACGAGTCCTACTCGGGCGACGACTTCGTCCGGAAGTGGACCTCGATGGTCACCTCCGGCCCGGTCATGCACTTCGGGAAGTGGCGGATGCCGCTCGCGGAGGCGCTCAAGGCACTGGTGGAGATGGACCTCCCGGCCGCGACCAAGGCCCGCTACCTGGAGCAGATCTACCTGCGGTACATGGAGGACCCCGTCGACGAGCTCGCGCGGCTCGGGCTCCTCGTCGAGGTCGACGTACGCCGGCCCACCCACCCGCGCACGGTGCTGCCGGCTGCCGACCACGCCACCCTGGTCGAGCGGCTCGAGCTGCTGCGCACCGAGGACAAGTGGCAGTTCCTGCCGACCAGCGACGACGCGGGCACCGCGGGTCAGCGACTGCAGGGACTCTTCGGCGCCCGGCCGGTGCGGCCACCGCTCGCGGTGACCGCCCGCGCCCACGCACGCCGCGCGTCGGGCGCGCTGCGCCGTCGGCGCGGCTGACCCACCACCGGCGTCAGCGGTTGGCCGGCGGCGGCGGGCAGGTCGGCGTCAGGCCGGGCGGGATGACGGCGGTCGCGAGGATCAGCGGGTGGTCGGTGCTGCGGCGGATCTTCTTGCGGCGGTCGGCGACGTAGCCCTCGAAGGCCGTCTCGGAGGTGCCGAAGATCCAGTCGACCTGCATCGACCTCGGCGGACGGCAGCTGCCGGTCGCGTTGGTGCCACCGTTCGCCGCCACCATCGGGCTGCGCCGGGTGACGTGGCAGAAGGCCTTCTCACGATCGTTGAAGTCGCCGGTCCAGAACACCGGCAGACCCGTGGAGGCGCGCAGCCGGTTGACCAGGTCGGTCTGCAGCACCCGGCCCTGGGCGCGCCACCTGGCTGCCGACCCCCGGCTGTCGGAGGGGTTGTGGAAGTTCATGAAGTACGCCTGCTGCCCGGTGGTCCGGTGCTGCAGGAGCACCACCGGCATCCGCAGCAGGTCGCCGTCGAAGTAGGGCACCTTGACCCAGCTGGTCTTGAGCAACGTCCACTGCGCCGAGCGCCAGGCGATGGAGTTGCGCAGGAAGCCGCGGCCGTCGATGTTGCCCGGCCACATCGAGTACTCGTCGCGGGTCAGCCTGGTGAAGGTCCGGTACTGCGCCTTCTCCAGCTCCTGGAAGCCGATGACGTCGGCCCCGACGGTGCGCAGCACCTCGACCTGCCACGCCATCCGCTGCTCGCCCGAGGCCCAGCCGGGCCGGTTGCCGCCGGGAACGGTGTGGGAGTCACCGAGCACGTTGAGGGAGGCGATCCGGAACGCCGTGGCCGGCTCCTCGGCCCGTGCCCGGGTCTGCTGCGCGGCGGCGGGGGCGAGCTCGAGGCGGGCGGACCCGGCCGGGTCGGCGTCCCGGCCCGGGGCGACGGTCTGCAGCGCGACGGCGCCGAGCGCACCACCGAGCAGGAAGACCGCGGGCGTGGTCAGGAGCGAACGCCGCCGGCGTGGCGTGGTCGGGCGCGTGCTGAGGGGGACCATGAGCAACTCCAGGGAGGAAGCGTTGAGAGCCAGGAGCGCCTCACTATAGGCACTCTGGTCCCACCTGTCCCAGGAACCGCAGTCAGCCCTCCGCGGGGCAGTACCAGAACGCACCCCGGGTCGTGATCCGCGAGGTGCACCCGGGACGCTCCTCGACGCCGGGCAGCGTGGCGGTGGCCGTGATCATCGGGTGGTCGGACAGCTTCCGGTTCTCGGTGCTGTAGTCGGTCAGGAACCCGGAGAACGCCATGTCCCGGGTGCCCCAGATCCAGTCGACGTTCATCCGCGGGGGCGTCAGGCACTGGCCGTCCTCGTCGCGGGCGCCGTCGGCGGAGACCATGCCGCTCTGGCGGGCGAAGGGGCACGCGAACTCGCCGCGGTCGTTCATGTCGCCGGTGATGACCACGGGCGTCCCGTCGGCCGAGAGCCGACGTGAGAGGTCGGCCTCCATGGTCAGCGCCCGGGCCCGGAAGCGCGAGGCGTCACCCCGGCTGTTGGCGGGGTTGTGGTAGTTGCCGAACCACACCCGGCGCCCCGTCGCGCGGTGCTCGAGCAGCACGTGCGGCATCGCGCGGGGCTGTCCCCCGAAGTACGGGATCGGCGTCGTGGCGGCCTCGAGGAGCGCCCATTCGGCGTTGCGCCAGATGATCGAGTTGTCGGCTGCGAGCTCGCCGAGGGCGAGACCGGGGTAGATCCCCCAGGTGTCACCCGTCCGCCCACGCAGCCCGTTGACCTGCGGGCCCTGGACCTCCTGCAACCCGGCGACCGAGACGGACTTGTCGTCCAGCAAGCCGATCTGGCCGCCCAGCCTGTCCTCGGCGCTCCCGAACCCCCGGCGGCGGTCGGGCCCGCGGGTGTGGCTGGCCCCCAGCACGTTGAAGGACGAGACGACGAACGACAGCGCCTCGACCTGTCCGGAGGGGACCCGGGTGAGCCCCTTGCGGGCCAACCGCTCGTCGGTCTCGCCGAGGGTCGGGAGCGTGACCTCGGGCGTCGGCGGGGCGGTGGGCTTCGGCTTGGGCTTCGGCTTGGGCTTCGGCCTCGGTGTCAGCGGGGTCGGTGCCGGGGTGGACGTCTGCGTGGGGGTCGACGTCGACTCGGTGGGGCTCGCGCCCGCCGCCACGGGCTCGGTCTCGGCGCTGCCCGCGCGTTCGGACCACACCACGACCCCGACGACGGCCAGCACCAGCGCCACGACGAGCACGACGGTCAGGGCGGTGCTGAGGCCCGGGGCGTCCAGCCGGTGGGACGGCCGGTCCACGTCCGGCTCGGGCTGGGTCACGCAGCGAAGGATAGCCGCACCCTCGCCGCGCCCCCGCCGGGCCGGCCGCATCCGGGTGGTTGAATCTGGTCGGTGAGACACCGACGGGAGGAGGACCCGTGAGCAGCACCCCCACCCGCGTGTACGCCGCGCGTCTCGTCGGGCTCCCGATCTTCGACCCGCAGGGCGACCAGGTCGGCAAGGTCCGTGACCTCGTGGTCACGATGCGCTCCGAGGCCAGCCAGCCGCGGGTGCTGGGCCTGGTGGCCGAGGTGTTCGGACGCCGCCGGATCTTCGTGCCGATGACGCGGGTGACCAACGTCGACAGCGGTCAGGTCTACACCACCGGCCTGCTCAACATGCGTCGCTTCGAGCAGCGCTCCACCGAGACGCTGGTGATCGGCCAGATGCTCGACCGACAGGTGACGATCCCGGGCAGCGGGGACACCCGGATCGCCGGCACGGTCTACGACGTCGGCATGGAGCAGGGCCGCACCCGCGACTGGGTGCTGAGCCGTGTCGCGGTGCAGGAGCCGGCCAAGGCCCTGCGGCGCCGGGGTCAGACCCACGTGGTCGAGTGGCGCGACGTGCAGGGGCTGGCCAAGCCGGGCGGCGACACCCAGGGCGCCACCGCGCTCCTCCACGCCCTCAACGAGATGCGCCCGGCAGACGCCGCGACGATGATCCACGACCTGCCGGTGGAGCGCCGGACCGCGGTGGTGGCTGCGCTGGACGACGAGCGGCTGGCCGACGTGCTCGAGGAGCTGCCCGAGGAGGACCAGGTCGCCATCCTCGAGCGCCTCGACACCGAGCGCGCGGCCGACGTGCTCGAGGAGATGTCGGCCGACGACGCCGCCGACCTGATCGCCGACCTCCCGCCCGAGACCGCCGAGATCCTGCTCGGCCTGATGGAGCCCGAGGAGGCCGAGGACGTCCGGCGGCTGATGTCGTACGTCGAGAACACCGCCGGCGCGATGATGACGCCCGAGCCGGTGGTGCTCGGCACCGACGCCACGGTCGCCGACGCCCTGGCCCACGTGCGCAACCCCGACCTCACCCCGGCCCTCGCCGCGCTGGTCTACGTCTGCCGCCCGCCGCTGGAGACGCCGACCGGGCGCCTGATCGGCGTCGCCCACATCCAGCGGCTGCTCCGCGAGCCGCCCTCGACCCTGGTCGCCGGGGCCCTCGACGAGTCGATGGAGAACCTGCGGCCCGAGGCGACCATCGACCAGGTGGCGGCCCACCTGGCGACGTACAACCTGGTCTGCGCGCCCGTGGTCGACGAGAACGGCCACCTGCTCGGCGCCGTCACCGTCGACGACCTGCTCGACCACATGCTCCCGGCCGGCTGGCGCGACCACGCACTGAGCAGCGCCCCCGACGGGAGCCGTCGTGGCTGAGCGGCCGGGACGCCCGGAGGCGCGCGAGCGCCGGGAGCGGCTCGACACCCCCCGTGACAACCGGCGCCAGATCGTGAGGCGGCCGGCCTACGACTCCGACACCTTCGGGGTCTTCGCCGAGCAGTTCGCCCGGTTCATGGGGACCGCGACCTTCCTGGCCTACATGACGCTGTTCGTGCTGGTCTGGGTGGCGGCCAACGCGCTGCTGCCCGGGGGTGCGCAGTGGGACGGCTACCCGTTCATCTTCCTGACCCTGATGCTCAGCCTGCAGGCGTCCTACGCCGCCCCGCTGATCCTGCTCGCCCAGAACCGGCAGGAGCAGCGCGACAAGGTCATCGCCGAGCAGGACCGGCAGGCCAACGCCCGCGCCCACGCCGACATGGAGTTCCTGGCCCGCGAGGTGGCGTCGCTCCGGATGGCCGTCGGCGAGGTCGCGACCCGCGACTACGTGCGCTCCGAGCTGCGCTCGCTGCTGGCCGAGCTCGACGACCGCGTGGCCGACGTCGCACGCGGGCTGGACGAGGGCCCGGGCCTGCGCGAGCGCGTCAAGGACCGCCCGCCGCCTCCCCCGGGGTCCTAGCGCCGGCCGACGTCACTCCGTCAGGAGCCGGAACCGCTGCACGTCCCAGGCGCCGTCGTCCCCGCGCACCAGGTTGGCCTCGTAGTAGCGCCACCCGCCCGGCACCGCGCGCAGGATCTCGCCGGCGGGGTCGCGGACCTCGCCGGGCTCGGCCCGGACGGCGAACTGGTAGATCTTGATGTCGTCGTCGCCGGCCACCATCGTGACGTCGGAGACCACGGCCGGGCCGGGCAGGACCTCGCCGCCGGTGGCGTAGACCTCCTCGACCTCCCGCGCCAGGGCGTCACAGGTCGGGCAGTCGGTGTAGGTGGCACGGAACGCCGAGGTGCCACCGGTGGCCTGCATGCCGAGCAGCTCGGCGTGGAACCGCTCGAGGTAGGCCTTCGGCCCCTCCTGGGCGGGCACGGGCAGCCCCGTCGGGAACGACGGCGGGGCCGTCGGGGCGGACTCGGTCGGCGTGGTCGGGGCGGTCGGTGAGGTCGACGAGGCGTCGTCGGCCACCGGGGTGGTGCCGGACTCCGACCCGCACCCGGCCACGAGCAGGAGGGAGGTCAGCAGCACGCCGACGCCGACGGTGCGGAACGGCACGTGGTCCACAGGGGGCTCCTTCGAGGTTCGGTCCGTCGGCCCCGGCACACGCGCGGCCCCGACGCCTCACCGGGCGCGGGCGGCCTCGAGCTGACCCAGGACGACCGCTCCGCGGCGTACGGACGCACCGGCAGCGTAGCGCGTGGTCGACCGCACGGACCGCTCGCGGAGGTCGAGGGCGCCGGTCGTGTCGACCTTGAACAGGAACTCCCACGGGGCCCCGCGTCCCTGGTCGGCCCACGCCGCGACCGTGCTGCCGCGCAGCACGAACCCCAGCCGGGCGCCCGGGCCGGACAGGTCGACGGTGCCGTCCATCGAGTCGAGGCGCTCGGCGCCCTCGTCGCGGCGCTCGCCGTCGACCACGAGGTCCCAGCCGACGCCGCGCCGATCGTGGTCGTAGCGGACGACGACGTAGTTGTCGGCGTCGGCGAGCAGTCCCAGGAACGCCTCGGCACCCGCGCCGCGTGCCCCGAACCCGCCGAGGCCGAGCGCGGCGGCCACCGTGCCCGAGCCCGGGGCCCTCGGTGAGCGGAGGAGCGCGGCCGCCCGGCCCGCGCCTCGTCCCGCGATCCGCACCCGCCCGCCCGCGAGGGGCGCGGGGGCTGCGGGCGCCAGGCCGCCGAGCGCCACGACCGTCGCGTCGGCCCAGCCCGCCGGTGGCTCGGGCACGGCGTACGTCGCGCTCCCGGGGGCGTGCGGGACGACGTCGACCTCGCGCAGGTGCCGGGCGAGCAGGGCGCGGAGCCGACGGACCTCGGCGGGGCGGCTCACCGCCAGGTCGGTCCCCTCCCCCGGGTCACGCACGACGTCGTAGAGCTCGACGCTGCCGTCGCGCAGCTGCTCGATGAGCTTGACGTCGCCCGACCGCACCGCGGCGTGCGGGCGGGCCTGGCCGAGGTGGTGGGGGTAGACCCAGTAGAGCGCCTCGCGGGCCGCGAGCGCTGCGCTCGGCTGCCCCTCCAGGAAGATCGAGGCGAGGCTGAGGCCGTCGAGGCCGTCGCGGCGCTCGCTGCGGCCACCCGCGAGGTCGATGCAGGTGGGGAGCAGGTCGACGGTGTTGACGGGCGCGGTGACGTCGCGTCCGCTGCCCGGTGGGTCACCGGCCCACGCCGCGACCATCGGCACCCGGATGCCGCCCTCGAGGAGCCAGCCCTTCCCGCCGCGCAGGGGCAGGTTGGACGGGCGGTGGGGGCCTCCGTTGTCGGAGGTGACGACCACCAGCGTGAGGTCGGCGATGCCGCGCTCGCGCAGGGCCTCGACGACGGCGCCCACCTGGGCGTCGACCTCCGCGAGGACGGCCGCGAGACGGGGGCGGTTGGCCCGTTCCTCGGCGCCCGGCTTGGCGCCGTACGTGCGGCGCAACCCGGGCTCGGGCTGCAGCACCTGGTGCACGGCGTAGTTGGACAGGTGCACGAAGAACGGCTGGTCGGCGTGCCGGTTGACGAAGTCGACGGCCTCGAGCCCGAGACGGGCGGTCAGGTACTCCCCCGGCTCCCGGGCCGACACCGACGGTAGGTGCGCGTAGGGGTGCACGTAGTCGCCGCCGGCGACGTAGCGCTCCTCGCTCAGCAGCACCTCGTCGAACCCGTGGTCGAACGGGTTGCCGGGTCGCTCGTCGTACGGCCCCGCGTAGGTGGAGCCCAGGTGCCACTTGCCGATGAGCCCGGACACGTAGCCGTGCGGCTCGAGCATGGTCGCCACCGTGGGGTGGTCCGGCGCCAGGAACGCGTCACTGACCGCGTTCGCCCGGCGCAGGAAGTCGGTCACGCCGGTGCGAGCGGGGTAGCGGCCGGTCACCAGGGCGGCGCGCGTCGGTGAGCACACCGGGGCCGCGGCGTAGGCCTGCGTGAACCGCACGCCCCGGTCGGCCAGGGCGTCGATGTGCGGGGTCTCGTTGAAGCTGTTGCCGTAGCAGCCGAGCTCGGCCCACCCGAGGTCGTCGATCGAGATCACCACGATGTTGGCCGGCGCTCGACCGCGGAGCCCGGTCCGGCCCGGGCGGACGACGACGTCCGCCTCGCCGCCGCGCGTGCGCCAGGCCGTGACACCGGCCGCGCCCAGCCCGGCCGCCGCGAGCCCGGCGAGCACCGCCCGTCGCGCTGGTCGGGGCCCGACCGGCTGATCTGCCACGCAAGCCTCATCTCAGTCACGCCGGAGTCGGTCGACCGGTTCTACCACGGGGGTCCGGTGGAGACGCGGAACACACGGCCGGGGGCTCACCGGCGCGCGGCGACCCACCGCCGGTCACCTAGACTCGGGGCATCATGACTGCACCCACCCGTGAGCAGGTCGACGCAGCTCTCGCCACCGTCCAGGACCCCGAGATCAAGCGCCCGATCACCGAGCTCGGCATGGTCGACACGGTCGAGATCACCGACCAGGGGCTGGTCCGGCTCACGGTGCTCCTCACCGTCGCGGGGTGCCCGCTCAAGGACACCATCACCCGTGACGTCAACGGCGCGCTGAACAAGGTCGCCGGCGTCACCGACGTCGACCTCACCCTGGGCGTGATGTCCGCCGAGCAGCGCAGCGGCCTGCGCGAGACCCTCCAGGGCGGCCAGGCGCAGCGGGAGATCCCGTTCTCCCAGCCCGGCAACCTGACCAAGGTCTACGCGATCGCCAGCGGCAAGGGCGGCGTCGGCAAGTCGTCGGTCACCGTCAACCTCGCCCTGTCGATGGCCAAGCAGGGCCTCCAGGTGGGGGTCCTGGACGCCGACATCTACGGGCACTCGGTGCCGGCCATGCTCGGTGTGGGCGACGCGCGGCCGACCCAGGTCGACGACCTGATCATGCCCGTGCCGACCCCGTCGGGGGTCTCGGTCATCTCGATCGGGATGCTCAAGCCCCGGCGCGACCAGGTGGTGGCGTGGCGTGGCCCGATGCTCGACCGGGCCCTGGTGCAGATGCTCTCCGACGTCTTCTGGGGCGACCTCGACGTGCTGCTGCTCGACCTGCCGCCGGGCACCGGCGACGTGGCGATCTCGCTGGGTCAGCACCTGCCCGGCGCCGAGGTCCTCGTCGTCACCACGCCGCAGGAGGCCGCGGCCGAGGTGGCCGAGCGCGCCGGCACGATGGCCTCGATGATGCACCAGCGCGTGGTCGGCGTCGTCGAGAACATGAGCTTCCTCCCCTGCCCGCACTGCACGCCCGAGGGCAAGGACCACCGGCTGGAGATCTTCGGGTCCGGCGGCGGCGACCGGGTGGCCGCGACGCTGGGCGCCCGGTTCGGCTACGACGTCCCGGTGCTGGGCCGCATCCCCCTCGACATCTCGCTGCGCGAGGGGGGCGACGCCGGCAAGCCGATCGTCGACTCCGACCCGACGGCACCCGCCGCGATCGAGCTGAGCTCGATCGCCTCCCGGCTCTCCGGACGCGGCCGCGGCCTCGCCGGGATGCAGCTGGGCCTCACGCCGACCAGCAAGTTCTGAGGCCGGGTCGTGTTCGGGGTCGGCCTGCCCGAGCTGGCGGTGATCATGCTGGTCGCCGTCGTCGTCTTCGGTCCCGACCGGCTGCCCGAGCTGGCCAAGCAGGCCGGGGCGATCCTGCGCAAGCTCCGCGACTTCGCCAACTCCGCCCGCGACGACCTGCGTGAGGAGCTCGGGCCCGAGTTCGCCGACCTCGAGCTGCGCGACCTCGACCCGCGGGCCATCGTCCGCAAGCACATCATCGAGGCGATGGAGGACGCCGGCGAGGAGGCCGCCAAGCCGAAGAAGCGCGGCCTGCGCCCGCTGATGGACGGCGAGCTCCCGCCGTACGACCCCGAGAGCACCTAGCCCAGGCTCTGCACCGCCGCCACCGCGGCGTGGGCGACGAGCGTGACGCGCGCCGGGTCGCCCTCCAGGACCTCGGCGAAGTCCTGGCCCACGCGCCGCACGGTGCCGTCGTGACGCGTCCCGTCGACGCGGTGCACGACGCACCGCTCCCCCGCGTCGGCCAGCCGGCGCAGCGCCGAGCCGACGCCGAGCCTGGCCACGGCTGACCAGGCGACCTCGGGCACCGCACGCTCCGAGGCGCCGTCGACCGCGGCGACGGCGGCCAGCCGGACGATCCAGTCCTGCCCGCGCCCGGTCACCAGGCACCAGCCCTGGGCGACCCGGTCCAGACGCCCGGCCACCGGGCCGACCCCGGTCACGTGCAGGGTGACGTCGCGGTCGACCGAGGCCATCAGCCGGGCGGCGAGCGCGACCTGCTGGTACTCCGCGCGCTCTCGGTCGGCGAGCTCGGGCGCCCGGTCGGCGTCGTAGAGGCCCTCGGCCTGCTGCTCGAGGTCGTCGAGGAACGCGAAGAGCTCCTCCTCCCAGACCACGCGCCGACCCTATGTCGCCTCGGCCTCGACCCTGTGCACGAACGGTTGACGTCGAGCCCGAACGAGCGTTGAGTGACGCAAACGAAGCAAACAGGCGCAAACGCACAGATCGACGCACGAGGTCTCGGGATGAACCACCGGCTCCGCTGTCTCCTGGTGTGGCTCGCCGTCTCCGCGACGGCCGCCGCCGCCACCTGGTGGTCCTGGGGCGCGGTGCGGCCCGGGCGCGAGTTCGACGAGGTCGTCGCCTCCGTGGCCGGCGTCGCGCTCACCGGGTGCGCCGTGTGGGCGTGGCTGGTCGGCTCCGTCGTCGTCGTCCAGGCACTCCGGTCGGGCGGCCGGCCGGTCGCGCGGGTGCGCGGCGTACCGGGGTGGGCGGTGCGCGGCCTGCTCGCGGCGTGCGGGGTGGCGGCCCTGACGGCGCCGGCCGCCCACGCGGGCGACGACGCCGTCGACCGGCCCACGGGTGGGTCCGTCGACGGCCTGCCGTTCCCCGACCGTGCGGTCGGCCCCGCCCGGGCGCCGGGTCCGTCACCCGCCCCCGCCCCCGCCCGCACGGTGGTCGTCCGGCCCGGCGACAGCCTCTGGCGGGTCGCCGCCTCGGGACTGCGTCCCGACGCCGCAGACGCCGAGGTCGCCGCGGCCACCGCCGCGCTCTACCAGCTCAACCGCGACGCCGTCGGGCCCGACCCCGACCTGATCCACCCGGGTCTCCACCTCCGGATGCCCGGACCCCGAGAGGAGCCGACATGACCCCGACCACCACCACCGCCCCGTTGTTCCACGAGAACGTCGTGCCGCTGCGGCTGCCGATCCCCGTGGCGGCCACCCAGGGCACCCTCGCCCTCGACCTGGAGCCGCGGCTCGACCCACCCGGCCGCCCCGGCACCGACCTGCGCCGACGGCGCGAGGTCGACGGGTGGGCGCACCGGTTCGTCCAGGCCGCCGTCGAGATCGTGGGCGGCGACCGACCGAGCAGCCAGCTGCTGCGCCACACCAGCCGCGACGTGTACGCCGACCTCGAACGGCGGGCGCACCTGGTCGCCCGTGCCGGGGGGCACGCCCCCGGCGTCGCCCGCACCCAGCCGGTGCGACCGCGGGTGCTGTCGGTGCACACCTGCTTCGTGCGTGCCGACGTCGCCGAGACCGGCGCCCACGTGCGCTACGGCGAGCGGTCGCGGGCCGTCGCCGCCCGGTTCGAGCGCCGAGCCGGGCGGTGGGTCTGCACCGCCCTGGAGTTCGCCTGACCCGGCGTCAGCCGATGCGCGCGGTGACACCCTTCGGGCCGCCGGGGGCGCCGTGGCACATCTTGAACTTCTTGCCCGAGCCGCAGGGGCACTTGGCGTTGCGCCCGACCCCGGCGTACTCGTCGACGGGGGCCCCGGCGTCGCTCTCGACGACCTCGTTGTCACCGTCGATGCTGGGCGCCGAGGTGCGCAGGTTGGTCGGCAGCGGCTTGGTCTCCAGGCCCTTGGCCTTGATGTGCGGCGCCTCCTTGGTCAACGTCGGCGTGGCTGCCTGGGCAGGCTGGGCCTGCGACGGGAGCTCGCGGCGCAGCGGCTCGTCGACCTCGGCCTCGCCGCCACCGACACCGCCACCCAGACCGAACGGGTCGTAGGTGTCGTCGTCGGCCGCGGGCTCCTCCTCGACCTCGACCTCGAGGTTGAACAGGAAGCCGACGGCCTCCTCCTTGATGCCGTCCATCATCGCGTTGAACATGTCGAAGCCCTCGCGCTGGTACTCCACGAGCGGGTCGCGCTGGCTGTAGGCGCGCAGGTAGATGCCCTCGCGCAGGTAGTCCATCTCGTAGAGGTGCTCGCGCCACTTGCGGTCGAGCACGGAGAGCAGCACCCGGCGCTCCAGCTCGCGCATCACCTCGGGGCCGACCTCGGCCTCGCGGGCGTTGTAGGCGGCCTGCGCGTCGATCTGGAGCGTCTTGATGAGCTCGTCCTTGTCGAGCCCGCCCTGCGAGCCGCCGGCCTCGGCGACCAGCTCCTCGTAGGACACGCCGACCGGCCACAGCTGCTTGAGCGCGGTCCACAGCTGCTCGAGGTCCCACTCCTCGGCGAAGTCCTCGAGCGAGCCGCGCACGGTGCCCTCGACGACGTCGTCGATGAACTCGCGGACCTGGTCCTCGATGTCGGCGCCCTCGAGCACCTCACGGCGCTCGCGGTAGATGACCTTGCGCTGGCGGTCCATCACGTCGTCGTACTTCAGGACGTTCTTGCGGGACTCGAAGTTCTGCGACTCGACCTGGCCCTGGGCGTTGGCGATCGCGTTGGTGACCCGCTTGTTCTCGATCGGGACGTCGTCGGGGATCTTGAGCATGGTCAGGACCCGGTCGACCCACTCGGACTTGAACAGCCGCATCAGCTCGTCCTCGAGCGAGAGGTAGAACCGCGACTCGCCGGGGTCGCCCTGACGACCGGACCGACCGCGCAGCTGGTTGTCGATGCGGCGCGACTCGTGCCGCTCGGTGCCGACGACGTAGAGGCCGCCGAGGTCGCGGACCTCGTCGTGCTCGTTGGCGACCTGCTCCTTGATCCGGGCCAGCATGTCGGGCCAGGCCGCGTCGTACTCCTCGGCGGTCTCGCCGGACGGCTCGAGGCCCTGCTTGCGCAGCTCGGCGTCGGCGAGGAACTCCACCGAGCCGCCGAGCATGATGTCGGTGCCTCGACCGGCCATGTTGGTGGCGACCGTGACGGCGCCCTTGTGGCCGGCCATCGCGACGATCTTGGCCTCGTCGGCGTGCACCTTGGCGTTGAGGACCGAGTGCGGGATGCCCTTGCTCTTGAGGTTGTCGGAGAGGTACTGCGACTTCTCCACCGACACCGTGCCGATCAGGACCGGCTGACCCTGCTCGTGGCGCTCGACGATGTCCTCGATGACGGCGTCGTACTTCGCCTCCTCGGTGCGGTAGACGAGGTCGGCCTGGTCCGCCCGCACCATCGGCTTGTTGGTGGGGATCGGGACGACGCCGAGGCTGTAGATCTTGTCGAACTCCGAGGCCTCGGTCATGGCCGTACCGGTCATGCCGGAGAGCTTGTCGTAGAGGCGGAAGTAGTTCTGCAGCGTGATCGTGGCGAGCGTCTGGTACTCCTCGCGGACCTGCACGCCCTCCTTGGCCTCGATCGCCTGGTGCAGGCCGTCGTTGTAGCGCCGGCCGGCGAGCATGCGGCCGGTGTGCTCGTCGACGATGAGCACCTCGCCGTCGATGACGACGTACTCCTTGTCGTTGCGGAACAGCTCCTTGGCCTTGATGGAGTTGTTCAGGAACGAGATCAGCGGGGTGTTGACCGACTCGTAGAGGTTGTCGATGCCGAGGTGGTCCTCCACCTTGGTGATGCCGGGCTCGAGCACCGAGATGGTGCGCTTCTTCTCGTCGACCTCGTAGTCCTCGTCGAGGACGAGCTTGGTGGCGATCTTGGCGAACTCGTCGTACCACTTCACCTCGTCCTGGGTCGGACCGCTGATGATCAGCGGGGTCCGCGCCTCGTCGATGAGGATCGAGTCGACCTCGTCGACGACCGCGAAGTTGTGGCCGCGTTGGACGCACTCCTCGATGGAGCCGGCCATGTTGTCGCGCAGGTAGTCGAAGCCGAGCTCGTTGTTGGTGCCGTAGGTGATGTCGCAGGCGTAGGCCTCGCGGCGCTCGGCCGGGCGCATCTGCGGCAGGATCACCCCGACGGTGAGGCCGAGGAAGTGGTGGATGCGGCCCATCTGCTCGGACTGGAACTTGGCGAGGTAGTCGTTGACGGTGACGACGTGGACGCCCTTGCCCGACAGGGCGTTGAGGTAGGACGGCAGGGTCGCGACCAGCGTCTTGCCCTCACCGGTCTTCATCTCGGCGATGTTGCCGAGGTGCAGCGCGGCGCCACCCATGATCTGGACGTCGAACGGGCGCATGCCGGTGACCCGGCGCGACGCCTCACGGACGGTCGCGAAGGCCTCGGGCATGATGTCGTCGAGCGTGGCCCCGTCGGCCAGCCGCTCCTTGAACTCCCCCGTCATCGCCTGGAGCTCGTCGTCGCTCATCGCCTTGAACTCGTCCTCGATGGCGTTGACGGCCTTGGCGAGGGTCTCGAGCTGGCGCAGCGTCTTGCCCTCGCCGATGCGGAGGAGCTTGTCGATGATGGCGGGCACGTCGGTGACATCCTCTGTTCGGCTGAAGTCGGGGTGCGGGCCCAGGGGGCCGCGTTCCATCCTAACGAGCGGGGCCCGAGGACCGTTCCTCGGCGGCGACGTCGGTCGCCATCTCGGCTGCCACCTCGGCTGACACCTCGGCTGACACCTCGACTGACAGGGCCGGGGCCAGGTCGCCCCGGCCGGCGACCACGACCTCGTCGAGACCCAGCCAGGACGCCGCGCGTCGCAGCTCGGCGGCCAGCGCGGCGGCGGTGTCGGGGGGCGCGCCGTGCTCGGCGTACGCGCCCGGGACGAGCAGGCGTCCGGTGGCGCGGTCTGCCTTGAGGTCGACGCGGGCGGCGAGCCCGTCACGCAGCAGGAAGGGCAGCACGTAGTAGCCGTGGACCCGCTTCTCGGCCGGGGTGTAGATCTCGATGCGGTAGTGGAAGCCGAAGAGCTGCTCGGCCCGCTCGCGCTCCCACACCACCGGGTCGAACGGGCTGAGCAGGGTGGCGACGTCGTCGAACCCGGCCGCCCGCGGTCGCCGCGCGTCGCGGTGGAGGTACGCCGGGCGCCGCCACCCCTCGACCGCCACCGGCTCGAGCTCACCGGCGGCGACCAGGGTGGCGACGGCGCGGGCCGTGTCGTCGGTGCGCATCCGGTAGTAGTCGGCCAGGCAGCGCACGGTGGCGACCCCGTGCGAGCGCGCCGCGGCCCGGACCAGGGCGAGGTGCTGCTCCTCGACCGTGACGGCCGGCGCCGCCAGCACGCTGTCGGGCAGCACCTGCTCGGGCAGTGCGTACCTGATCTCGAACTGGTTGTTGCGACCGGCGATCGCGACCTCGCCGGCGGTGTAGAGGTAGTCGAGCACCCGGCGGGTCCGGGACCAGTTCCAGCCCCAGTGCTCCTTGCTGCGCGGCAGCCCGTCGTCGAGGTCGCGCGACGTCGACGGCCCGCGCTCGGCCAGCTCGGCCAGCAGCCGGACCTCGAGGTCGTCGTCCTCGGCCACGAAGGACCACTTGCCCCGCCGCGCCCGGTAGGCCTCCCGCCGGTGGGCCATCGCCGGCCACAGCTCCACCGGCATGAACGCCTGGACGTGCGCCCAGTACTCCACCAGCCGCCGCTGCTGCCGCCCCGACGCCGCCCGGTCGAGCAGCCCGGTGTCGTAGGGACCCATCCGCGAGTACAACGGCATCTGGTGGGCCCGCGCGAAGACGTTGACCGAGTCGACCTGCAGCACCCCGGTCCGCGCCACCGTGCGCGCCAGCGTGCGCATGGTGGGCGGCACGTGCGGGCGGTCGAGGAACCCCTGCGCCGCCAGCGCCACCCGGCGCGCCTGGGCGCGGGACAGCGTCTGGGTCGTCGTCGGGGTCACGGTGTCGGTTCTACCGGACGCGGCGGACAATCCGCGTCCTGATGTACGCCGGTCGAGGAAGTTGCGCTAGCAACTGTCTCGAGACCCAGACGAGCGCTACCGCACCGAGGAACGCCCGGGGGTTTCGAGACGCGTCGCTGCCGGCTCCTCCGTCGCCGCCAGCCGACGCTCCTCGACCTTCGCTGCTGGTCCTGAGCTCGAGCCGCACGGCCTCGCGGGCTCGTCCGAGCGGCACTACCTCAGGGCAGCTCGAGCAGGTTCTCGCGGACGGCGTACATGACGGCCTCCATGCGGGAGTGCAGCTGCAGCTTCTCCAGCATGTTGCGCACGTGGTTCTTGACCGTGTTCTCGCTGATGAACAGCCGCGCGGCGATCTCCTTGTTGCTGAGGCCCTGGGCGACCAGGCGCAGCACGTCGAGCTCGCGCTCGGTCAGGCGCAGCGCCGGACCGGTCTCGCGCTCGGGACGCGACATCTGCTTGAACTCGTCGATCAGCTTGATCGCCATCGAGGGGCTGATCAGCGACTGGCCGTCGGCGACGACCCGGATGGCCTGGGCGACCTCCTCGATCGAGGAGTCCTTGAGCAGGTAGCCGGAGGCGCCGCTCTTGACGGCCTCGTAGAGGTCGGCCTCCTCGTCGGAGACGGTGAGCATGATGATCTTCGCCGACGGGACCGCCTGCTTGATGGCCAGGCAGGCCTCGATGCCCGAGCGCTTGGGCATCCGGACGTCGAGGAGCACCACGTCGGGCGCGGCGGTCTCGGCCAGGGTCGTGCCCTCGACGCCGTCGCCGGCCTCGCCGACGACCTCGAGGCCGGGTTCGACCGCGAGGAGCATCGTGAGGCCGCGACGGAAGAGCTGCTGGTCGTCGACCACCAGCACCCGGATCGGCTCCCGCTCGGGCGTCTGGGACTGTCCTGCGACGTCGGGCACGCGACGACTATCCCACGTCAGGACTCGGTGTCGCCGCTCAGGTCGAGCGAGATCACGCCGTAGTCGTAGCCCTTGCGGAGGTAGACGACCGACGGACGCTCGCTCTCCTTGTCGACGAAGAGGTAGAAGTCGTGCCCGACCAGCTCCATCTCGTACATCGCCTGGTCCAGCGTCATCGGCTCGGCGGCGTGGGTCTTCTCCCGCACCACCAGCGGGCCGTCGCCGACCACGTCGATCGGTCCGACCGCGCGGTCCTGGGCGTCGGCGGACTCGACGTCCGACGTCTCGATCGGCAGGGTCTCGACCTCGGCGAGGGCCTGCCCCACCGAGACGGGCGCCCGGCGGCCGTGGTGGACGCGGCGGCGGTCGGCGGCGCGGCGCATCTGCGCGGCCATCTTGTCGATCGCGAGGTCGAGGGCGCCCATCTGGTGGTCGGCAGCGGCCTCGGCGCGGACCACGGGCCCCTTGGAGAACGCCGTCAGCTCGACGTGGACGGACTTCTCCTGCTGACGGGGGTTGGCCTCGCAGTTGACCTCGACGTCGATCCGCTGGATCCGGTGGTCGTGCTTCTCGAGCTTGGCCAGCTTCTCCTCGCAGTGACCCCGGAACGAGTCCGTGATCTCGCAGTGACGCCCGGTGACGACAACATCCATGGTGAACCTCCCGCTAGCGATTGGTTTCTCGGTGGTGCGCGTGCAGAGGAGCCCGTCCGGCCGACCTGGTCTTCGACCCCACAACCGCCTGCTGAGGCTCTCGCAGCTCAGTGCCACTACTGGCCTTCTCCCGACGCCCCCAGCACCTGACGGCACGGGGGCAGGCCGCATCTGACGGCCGGGACGGGGCAGGACTTACCACTAAGCCGCACCGTGATCCTCCTGCCCGCGAGGGCGAGGAGTTACGTGGGCCGTTTTGCCTGCGACTGGCATCGGCTTGCCGGCACGGGTCGGAACCCGGGACGACGCAACCACGGACCCGGACGGACTCCATGAACAGACGTTAGTGGGTGTGTCCCAGGGGCGGAACCTCTGGGTCGCAGTTGGGACCGCGATCCACCCTCGCGGGCGAACGTCGGGCGGTCGCCGCCACCACGGCCACCGCGAGCACCTCGACGCCGACCGCCGCCAGCGCGCGCTGGGCCTCGCGGGCGGTGCTCCCGGTGGTGAGCACGTCGTCGCACACGACGACGTGGGCTCGCACCCCACGGCGGGCCAGCGACCGCAGCGCCGCACCGCGCACGGCCATCGAGCCGGCCAGGTTGGCGCGCCGGTCGTCGCGGCCGAGCCCGGCCTGGTCGACGACGCCCGGCCGGGTGCGCAGCAGCGTCGCCACCGTGGCCGGGGCCCCCAGCGCCCGCGCCGCGGCCCGGGTGGTGGCGAGCATCGGGTCGTGCCCGCGCGCGCGGACCGCGGCCCGCCGCGAGGGGACGGGGACCAGCACCACCGCTCCCCCGGCGTCGGCCCCCACCCCGGCCCCCACCCCGGCATCGCGCAGCGCCGCCGCCACCGAGCGGGCGAGCAGCCGGCCGAGCACCGGGGTGAGCGCGAGGAGCCGGTGCTCCTTGTGCCCCAGCACGAGGGCGCGGACCAGCCCGTCGTAGGGCGCCACGGCGTACGGCGCCACCAGCCCCGGCGGCGGTGGGGTCGGCCAGTGGGGTGTCGCGGTGCTCGGCAGGCCGGCCCGGCAGCCGGGGCAGACCAGTCGCCCGGGCACACCGCAGCCCAGGCACGAGCCGCCGAGCAGCAGGTCGGACGCGGCGTCGCGCAGGGAGGCCATGCCCCGATCGGACCAGGTGCGGCGCCGGCCGACCAGGGACCGGCGCCGGGCTGTGGAGGACGCCGCTCAGCCGGCGTAGCCGACGTGGGTGGGCGGGTTGCCCGCGAAGCCGTAGCTGCGGCCGTCGACGAGGTCGACCAGGCTCGTCGGGGTCACCACGTACGTCGGCAGCCCGAGGACCGGCGACCCGGCCAGGCCGGAGACGGGCCCGCGGACGGGCACCTGCGCCAGCTCGGAGACCCCGGGCGACCCGTCCACGCCGACGGTGCGCACCTCGTAGACCTCGTCGCCGGCGATCGGCGTCAGCAGCGCGACGGTGGTCGGCGAGGTCCACGCGACGTCGTCGATGCGCAGCGGCAGGTTGGGCTGCACGTCGATCGGCCGGGTACGACGCACCCGGCCGACCGCGCCGGTGTCGTCCATCTCCACCCGTCCCACGACGAGCCGGGCGCGCTTGCCGACGACGGCCACCACCCGGGTGCCGTCGCGCGAGACCAGGAAGGACCGGACGTCGGCGCCGCTGACGCCCTGCACGTCGAGCACCCGGTCGCGGCCCTCGGCCAGCACGTGGACCACGGCGCCCTGCGGGGTGCGGTCGACCACCCAGATCCGGTCGGCGAAGTCCCAGGCGGGCGGCAGCAGCTCGGTGCCGCGCAGGGCGACGGTCACCGGCGGCTCCTCGGCGTCGTCCGGCGGGGTGGCCAGGTCGGCGACGAGCAGGCTCCGGCCGCCGAGCCCGACGCCGGCGGCCCGCGTGTCGTCGAGGTTGACGGTGGCGGTGCGCAACGGCGTCCTGCCCGTGCCGAACGGGCCGGGGACCGGCTCGAACGTGGTGTCGTCGCGGACGTTCAGGACCCGGTCCTGCACGGCGTACAGGTCCTCGGACGGGTCGGGTCCGTTGGGACCGAACGGGTCGGACTCCTCGACGGGGTAGAGCTCGTCGCCGCCGGGTCCGCGCACCACCTGACCGCCCAGGGTGACGCGGAGCGACCGGATGCGCGGCTCCTGGCGCAGCGTCGCCGCCAGCTGTGCGAGCAGCTGCTCGCCGCTGGTCACCCCGAGGTCGACCTCGGGCCCACCTCCGAGGTCGACCTCGGCGACGCCGTCGTCGGAGACGGGGACCGAGAGCCCCGGGTCGAGGCCCGCCGGCACGTAGGAGCGCACCACCCGTTCCAGGTCGCGGCCGGGGCCCTGGAGCAGCCGGGCGACCAGGCTCGAGGCGAGCTGCTCACCGCGCGGCACGAAGACGGGCTCGGGCACCAGGATGCGGCCGGTCGGGTCGAAGAAGTACAGCGAGGCCGGCCGGAAGCGCTGGACGAACCACTCGCGCGGCACGACCAGGGCGTCCGGCGGGTTGGCGATCCGGTACTCGCCGTCCTCCAGGGAGAGCTCGAGGCGCAGCGTCGCCTCCTCCGGGGACAGCCGGCCCAGGAAGGCACCCGACCGGCTGAGCCGCTCGGCCGCGAGCAGCTCGACGGTGACCTGGAGCCGCTCGTCCTGCGGCGGCTGGTTGGCGTCGTAGACGATCGTCGACGCCTCCGGCTCCCACTCCGCGGCGGCCGAGGCGGTGAGGAACTGCCGGGCCACGTCGGCGCGGATCGGCGAGGCCGTCATCGCGTCGAGGAAACCCTCGACGACGGCGGTCGAGCTCATCCCCTCGGTCGGCGGGACGGCGTTGTAGTCGGGGGCGCGGTCGTCGTCGACCGACGAGCTGGCGCCGGCGTCGACGACCGGTCCGGCGTCGGGCAGCCCGGTGCACCCGGCACCGACCAGCCCGGTGAGCAGCAGCACCAGCCCCACCACCGCGCGCCTCACCGCCAGGCTCCGCTCGGTCGTCCGGTCCGCTCGTCGGAGGCGTCGACGGCGTCCGCGGGCTGCAGCGGCAGCGGGCTGCGGCGCAGGGCGAACCCGGCACGGCGCGGCAGGGTGAGCCGGAACTGCGCGCCGGCGCCCGGACGTCCCCAGGCCTGCAGCCAGCCCCCGTGCAGGTGGGTGTCCTCCAGGGCGATCGAGAGCCCGAGGCCGGTGCCGCCGCTGGTGCGGGCCCGGGCCGGGTCGGCGCGCCAGAACCGGTTGAAGACCATGGCCGACTCCCCCGGCTCGAGGCCGACGCCGTAGTCGCGCACCGCGACGACGGAGGCGTCGTCGTCGGCGTCGAGCCGCACCACCACGCCCGGCTCGCGGCCCCCGACGGCGGCGTGGTCGATCGCGTTGGTGAGCAGGTTGCGCACGATCCGCTCGACGCGGCGCCCGTCGGCCTCCGCGAGGCAGGGCCGGCCGGCGTCCTCGATCGCGATGGTCACGCCACGCTGGTCGGCCAGGGCCCGGGTGCTGTCGATGACACGGCGCACCACGTCGCCCAGGTTGACGTCCTCGAGGTCGAGGACGGCGGCACCCGCGTCGAACCGGCTGATCTCCAGGAGGTCGGCCAGGAGGACCTCGAACCGGTCGAGCTCGGTCTGCAGCAGCTCGGCGGCGCGGGCCGTGCCGGGGTCGAACCGCCCGCGGGCGTCGTGCAGGACGTCGCCGGCCATCCGGACGGTCGTGAGCGGGGTGCGCAGCTCGTGGGAGACGTCGGAGACGAAGCGGCGCTGCACCCGGCTCAGCTCCTCCAGCTGGCGGATCTGGCGCTGGAGGTTGCTGGCCATCTGGTTGAACGACGTCGCGAGCCGCGCGATGTCGTCCTCGCCCCGGACCCGCAGCCGCTCCTGGAGCCGGCCGGCCGCGAGGCGCTCGGCAACCTGCCGGGCGAGCCGGACGGGCGCGACGACCTGCCGGGTCACCAGCCAGGTCAGGCCCGCGACCAGCACCAGGAGCAGGACGGCCGCCGTCAGCAGCGCCCGGGTGACCAGGTCGAGGGTCTGCTGCTCGTCGTCGAGGGGGTAGAGCAGGTAGAGCGCGTAGGTCTTCCCGTCGGCCGGCAGCCGGACCTGCGACCCCACCGCCACGCCGGGACCGTGGTCGACGACCTCGCCGCCGTCGCGGGTGACGATCCGGGTGTAGGTCCAGGCGGGCGGCGCCCCGATCGACGACAGCCGCGCCTGCAGGTCGGCCGGCACGCTCGCGGCCAGGTCGAGCCCGGCGCTCGAGCTGGCCACCCCCTGCTCGATCGGGCTGCCGGTGTCGACCGGCCCGGCCAGCACGACGCTGTAGCCGCGGGTCTGGCCGCGCTCGATGATCGGGCCGGCGAGGACCCGCAGCTGGGCGGCGACGTCGCGCTGCAGGCCGGAGGCCGCGGCGAGCCGCTCCTCGGCGTCGGTGGTCTCGTTGACCGACTCGGCGACGACGGTGTCGACGCGGTTGTCGAGCAGCCCGTCGCGGGTCTCGCGGAGCAGGAACCAGCCGACCGCGCTGATCACCACGGCCGAGAGCACCAGGGTGCTGACCACGACGCGCGCCTGGGTCGAGCGCCGCCAGAACGTCAGTGCCCGGCGTACGCCGTGGGGCAGGCGGGGACGGCGCCGCGGGCCGGCCACGGGCTAGACCTTGCCGGCCTTGTAGCCCACGCCGCGCACGGTCACGACGATCTCGGGGTGCTCGGGGTCGTGCTCGACCTTCGACCGCAGCCGCTGCACGTGGACGTTGACCAGGCGGGTGTCGGCGGCGTGGCGGTAGCCCCACACCTTCTCGAGCAGCATCTCGCGGGTGAAGACCTGCCACGGCTTGCGGGCCAGGCACAGCAGCAGGTCGAACTCCAGCGGCGTCAGGCCGATGGTGCTGCCGTCGCGCGTCACCGCGTGACCGTCGACGTCGATCTCGAGGTCGCCGATGCTCAGCGACTCCTGCTGGCCGGCCTCGTTCTGCTCCGTGCGGCGCACCCGCGCCCGGATGCGGGCGACGAGCTCCTTGGGCTTGAACGGCTTGACGACGTAGTCGTCGGCCCCCGACTCGAGACCGACGACGATGTCGACGGTGTCGCCCTTGGCGGTGAGCATCACGATCGGCACCCCGGACTCCGACCTGATCTCCTTGCACACGTCGATGCCGTCGCGGCCGGGGAGCATCAGGTCGAGCAGCACCACGTCGGGCCGGTAGTCCCGGAACGCCCCGAGCGCCTGGTCGCCGCGCGCCACCGTGCGGGAGTCGAAACCCTCCTGGCGCAGGACGATCGAGAGCATCTCGGCCAGCGCCGCGTCGTCGTCGACGACGAGCACGCGACCATGGGTCGCCAGGTCGCTCGCCGCGTCGGTCATGGATCCCATTCTGTCAGGTGCCCGAACGCGGCGAACGCCACCACGGTGTCCGTGGTGGCGTTCGCCGGGTGGTGCCAGGCCGTCAGTAGCGGTAGGCCTCGGTCTTGTAGGGACCCTGGACGTCGAGGCCGAGGTAGGCGGCCTGGTCGTCGCTCAGCGTGGTGAGCTTGACGCCCAGCGCACCGAGGTGGAGGCGGGCGACCTCCTCGTCGAGGTGCTTGGGCAGCACGTAGACGCCGACCGGGTACTCCTCGGTCTTGGTGTAGATCTCGATCTGGGCGAGCACCTGGTTGGTGAACGAGTTCGACATCACGAACGACGGGTGGCCGGTGGCGTTGCCGAGGTTCATCAGGCGGCCCTCGGACAGCACGATGATGGCCTTGCCGTCGGGGAACGTCCACAGGTCGACCTGCGGCTTGACGGTCTTGCGCTCGGCGACACCGTCGGCCTCGAGGCCGGCCATGTCGATCTCGTTGTCGAAGTGACCGATGTTGGCGACGATCGCGTTGTGCTTCATCGCCCGCATGTGGTCGACCGTGACGACGTCGCGGTTGCCGGTGGCGGTGACGATGATGTCGGCGACGGGCAGGGCCTCCTCGAGGGTGGTGACCTGGTAGCCGTCCATCGCCGCCTGCAGCGCGCAGATCGGGTCGATCTCGGTGACGACGACGCGTGCGCCCTGGCCGCGCAGCGACTCCGCCGAGCCCTTGCCGACGTCGCCGTAGCCGCAGACGACCGCGACCTTGCCGCCGATGAGGACGTCGGTGGCGCGGTTGATGCCGTCGATGAGCGAGTGGCGGCAGCCGTACTTGTTGTCGAACTTCGACTTGGTGACCGAGTCGTTGACGTTGATCGCCGGGAAGAGCAGCGTGCCCTCGCGCATCATCTCGTAGAGACGGTGCACCCCGGTGGTGGTCTCCTCGGTGACGCCCTTGATCGAGTTGGCGATCGGGCCCCAGTGGTTGGGCTTCTCGGCGAGGACCTTGTTGAGGACCTCGAAGATGATCCTCTGCTCGCCGCTCTTGGCGGAGGCCGGGTCGGGCGCCACGCCGGTCTTCTCGGCCTGGACCCCGAGGTGGACGAGCAGGGTGGCGTCGCCGCCGTCGTCGAGGATCATGTTGGGCAGCTCGTCGCCCCAGTCGAGGATCTGCTGGGTGCACCACCAGTACTCCTCCAGGGTCTCGCCCTTCCAGGCGAAGACCGGTACACCGGACGGCTCGTCGACGGTGCCCTCGGGCCCGACGACGACCGCGGCCGCGGCGTGGTCCTGGGTGGAGAAGATGTTGCACGAGGCCCAGCGGCACTCGGCGCCGAGCGCGGTGAGCGTCTCGATCAGGACGGCGGTCTGGATCGTCATGTGGATCGACCCGACGATGCGGGCGCCGGCGAGCGGCTGGGAGTCGCCGAAGCGCTCGCGCATCGCCATCAGGCCGGGCATCTCGTGCTCGGCGAGGAGGATCTCGGTGCGGCCGTAGTCAGCCAGGGAAAGGTCGGCGACCTTGTAGTCCATCGTCATCTCCAGAATGGGTGCGACTGCGTCTGCGCCGCGCATCTGCGCGTCGTCGGGATCTCCCACGCGACGAGATTCAGCGTAGGACAGCGCTCTGGGGATCGATGAATCCTCGCCCGGCGCAGGCTCAGTGCGCGCCGGCGCCGTGCTTCTTGAACGGCAGCACGTGCATGATCGCCACGACGATCCCGCCGACCACCAGCCCGACGACCGCGGACAGGGCGGTGTTGACGAGCCAGCCGACGATGCCGCCCACCGCCTCCAGCGCGTGCGCGGCCTCCTCCTCGAGGTGGTGCACGAAGTCGTACGGCGGGTCGAAGCCCAGCTCGTGCAGCTGCACGAGCAGGATGTGGCCACCGACCCAGAGCATGGCGGCGATGCCGACGACCGAGATGAAGGCGAGCAGCTTGGGCATGCCGCGCACCAGGCCGTGCCCGACCTTCTGGGCGAACGTCGAGGAGCGCTGGGCGAGCGAGAGGCCCGCGTCGTCCATCTTCACGATCATCGCGACCACGCCGTAGACCAGGATCGTGATCAGGAAGGCGACCACGGTGAGGACCGCGGCACGGGTGATGAACGGCTCCTCGGCGACGCTGTCGAGGGCGATCACCATGATCTCGGCGGAGAGGATGAAGTCGGTGCGGACCGCACCGGCGATCATCGTCTTCTCCTGCTCGGGCGAGATCTCGGTGCCGAGGCCCTCCTCGGCCGGCTCGTGGCCCGAGACGCGCTCCCAGAGCTTCTCGGCGCCCTCGTAGGCCAGGAACGTGCCGCCGGCGACGAGGATCACCGGCAGCACCCAGTCGGGGGCGAACTGGCTGAGCAGCAGCGCCGCGGGGAGGATGAAGAGCAGCTTGTTGCGCAGCGACCCGGCCGCGATCTTCTTGATGATAGGGATCTCGCGCTGCGCGGCGACGCCCTGCACGTACTGCGGGGTCACGGCGGTGTCGTCGACGACGACGCCGGCGGCCTTCATGCTCGCCCGGCCCGCTGCCGCACCGACGTCGTCGATGGAGGCGGCGGCGACGCGCGCGAGGACGGCGATGTCGTCGAGTAGTCCGAACAGTCCAGCGCTCACCCACGAAGCCTAGCGCCCGGCGCCGGTCGTGCTCAGTCGGCGACCAGCCCCAGGCGCAGGTACTCCGCCGCGTAGGTGCCGGTGAGCAGCAGCGACGCGTAGCGGGCGACCTCGCCGGCGACGTCGGAGGTCACGGTCTCGACGTGGACGCCGCGCTCGGTCGCGGCGGCCTGCAGCCGCCCGCGGTGCTCGCGCACGACGGGGTCGTCGGCACCGTCGTCGAGGACGACCAGCACCGGACGGCGCTCGCCGCTGCTCCCGCCGTCGGCGAAGGGGTCGTCGAAGACGTCGCGCGGGCGGGTGGCCTCGATGACGGGCAGCAGGTGCTCGGCGTCGCCGGCCAGGGCGGTGCGGCCGCTGGTGCGGCGGATCGACTCGGCGACCCGGCGCGCCGCCCGGGCGGCGAGGACGGACCCGCCCCACACCAGCGGGGTGGCGTCGGCCAGGGCGATGGCCAGGATCTTGGCGGGGTTGATCGAGATGTCGCGGTGCGGCGAGCAGCTGATCGCGACGGCGTCGAGCGCCTCGGCGACCGTGCCGGCATCGGCCTCCGGCCCGAGCCCCACCTGGTGCAGGTAGGACAGCATCACCACGGCCGCGGCCAGCTGGTCGTCGGTGACGGTGGGGAGCACGCTGCTCCACCGGCCCTCGGCGTGCTCGGCGACCATGGACGACGGCGGGCAGGCGACCACGACCTGGCAGCCGCGGCGCACGGCCTCGGCCACCGCGGAGGCCGCGCCGGAGTCGAAGCCCACGGGCGCGAGCACCACGACGAGGTCGAGGCTGCCGGCCCACCCGGGCAGTGCGGGGCCCGGCCAGGCCACGAAGGGCACCGGGCACGACGGCTCGAGGACGGCGCGCAGCAGCCGCGAGTCGGGGCCGGCGGCGATCACGGCGCGCGGTCGGGTCTCCTGGGCGCGGGCGACGCCGAGCGCGGTGGCCTCGGCGGCGTCGCCGGCCTCCCGGCGTACGCGGGCGCCCGACTCGGCCAGGGTGCGCAGGCGCAGGTCGGCGGAGCCGAGCGCGAGCTCGTCGTCGAGGCGGGACTCGTCGAACCAGGTCATCAGTCCGTCCCTGCGCTCAAGGCCGCCGGGCCTCGTCGACCAGCAGGACCGGGATGTCGTCACGCACCGGGTAGGCGAGCCCGCAGGACTGGCAGACGAGCTCGGTCTCGCTGCCGGCCTCGACGACGGACAGCTCGCCGCGGCAGTCGGGGCAGACGATGATCTCGAGCAGGGCGGGTGGGACCGGCATCAGGAGCCTCCACGGATCAGGGCGAGCACCTCGTCGCGCACCGCCGTCATGGTCGCCTCGTCCTTGCCCTCGACGTTGAGCCGCAGCAGCGGCTCGGTGTTGGACGGACGGACGTTGAACTGCCAGTCGGGATGACTGACGGTGAGGCCGTCGAGGTCGTCGCGGGTGACGCCCTCACGGGCGGCGTAGGACGCCTCGATGGCCTCGGTGACCGCGGCCTGGTCGGCGACGGTGCTGTTGATCTCGCCGGAGAGCGGGTAGCGCTCGTAGCGGGCGAGCAGGTCGCTGAGCGTCCCGTCGTGGGCGGCCAGCGCGGCGAGGGCGTGCAGCGCGGCCAGCATGCCGGAGTCGGCACGCCAGAAGTCGCGGAAGTAGAAGTGGCCGCTGTGCTCGCCACCGAAGATCGCGTCGGTCTCGGCCATGGTGGTCTTGATGTAGGAGTGCCCGACCCGGGTGCGGACGGGGTGGCCCCCGAGCTCGCGGACGATCTCGGGCACCGCACGGCTGGTGATCAGGTTGTGGATGATCGTCGCGCCGGGGTCCTTGGCCAGCTCGCGCTCGGCGATCAGCGCCGTCAGCGTCGACGGGGAGACGGCCTCGCCGCGCTCGTCGACGAGGAAGCACCGGTCGGCGTCGCCGTCGAAGGCGAGACCGATGTCGGCACCGACCTCCCGCACCTTGGCCTGCAGGTCGAGGAGGTTCTCGGGCTCGATCGGGTTGGCCTCGTGGTTCGGGAAGCTGCCGTCGAGCTCGAAGTACATCGGCACCAGGTCGACGGCGTCGCCGAGGCGGCCGAACACGGCGGGCGCGGTGTAGCCGGCCATCCCGTTGCCGGCGTCGGCGACGACGGTGAGCCGCCGGCCGGAGACCGGGGCGAGGGTCAGCAGGTGGGCGGCGTACGCCTCGAGGACGTCGTGCTCGCTGATCGAGCCGCTGCGGGTGGCAGGCGCGAAGTCGCCGGAGAGGACGAGGTCGCGGATGTCGGCGAGCCCGGTCTGGGTGCCCACGGGCCGCGCGTGGGAGTGGCACATCTTGATGCCGTTGTACTGCGCGGGGTTGTGGCTGGCGGTGACCATCGCGCCCGGCAGGCCGAGGTGGCCGGAGGCGAAGTAGAGCTGGTCGGTCGAGGCCAGCCCGATCATCGTGACGTCGGCGCCGGCCTGGGTGGCGCCGTCGGCGAACGCACCGGCCAGGCCCGGCGAGCTGGGACGCATGTCGTAGCCCACCACGACCTCGGTGGCACCGACGACCTGCACGAACGCCCGGCCGGTGGCGCGGGCGAGGTCGTCGTCGAGCGGGTCGGGCACGGTGCCGCGGAGGTCGTAGGCCTTGAAGATGCCGTGCACGACGGCGGGATCGAAGGCCATGCCGCTGACCCTAGTGGGTGGGGGGTACTGCCTCGGGCGGTGCCGTCAGTCGGTGGTGAGGACCCGCAGGTGGCCGCGTCGGGTGGTCTCGCGGCCGGTCTCCTCGGCGGGCACCGCACGCGGCGGCGGGACGGGGCGACCGGCCTCGCGGACGGCGTCGGCGAGCGCGAGCAGGTCGTCGTTGCTGGGGCCGCGGTCGGCGAGGTCGGTGGCCAGGCGCAGCACCTCCCACCCGCGCGGCGCCGAGAGCCGCTCGCCGTGCTGGGCGCACAGGTCGTAGGCGTGCGGCTCGGCGTAGGTGGCCAGCGGGCCGAGCACGGCGGTCTGGTCGGCGTAGACGTAGGTGAGCGTCTGCACTGCCGGACGGCCGCAGGGGGTGCGCGAACAACGCCGGGCAAGACTCACGGTGCGCACGCTACCCGCCGGCACCCCCGCCGCCGCCTAGGCTCGCGGTCGTGGCGCGGGACGACGAGACAGCAGGGCACCGGGTGCGGCCGCGACGGCGTACCCGCGACCGCCGCGACCGCGGCATGCGCGGACCGGCCGTCGTGCCCCGCGACCCGCGCACCCCGGCGCTGCGCACCCAGCGCGACCGGTTCGACGACCTGGTGCTCGCGGTCGTCGCCGACATCGAGGAACGCTGGCAGGAGCACCTCGGCCTGGTCGAGTACGCCGTCGAGGACACCCCGCAGGTGCCCGACGACTGGGAGGCCGGCACCGTCCCGCTCTCGTCGCTGGTACGGGGCTCGGGCGCGACGCCCAGCCGGCTGGTGGTCTTCCGGCGTCCGATCGAGCACCGGTGCTCCTCGCGCAGCGAGCTGGAGGCGATGGTGCTGACGGTCGTGGTCGAGCAGGTCGCCGAGCTGCTGGGGATCGCCCCCGAGGTCGTCGACCCGCGCGTGGCCGAGGAGGATTGAGTGGTGACGGAGGACCCCGTGCAGCAACCCGACCAGCAACGCCAGGCAACCGACCCGGCGAGGGCGGTGAGCCGGGCGGCGGTGATGCGGCAGCTGTGCCGTCTCTACCCCGAGGCCCGCTACCTCGAGGTGGGCGTCTGGCGCGGCGCGACGTTCGACAAGGTGCCCGCCGCACGACGGGTGGCGGTCGACCCGGCGTTCAAGCTGGCGCCGCCCCACGACGAGCGCGACGAGCCGGGCGCGGAGTACCACGAGGTCACCAGCGACGAGTACTTCGCGACCCGCGTCGGCCGCGACGAGCTCTTCGACGTCGTCTTCCTCGACGGCCTGCACGTCTACGAGCAGACGCTGCGCGACCTGATGAACGCCCTGGACCACCTGCAGCCCGACGGGGTGGTCGTCGTCGACGACACCCACCCCCCGAGCCACCTGTGCGCGCTGCCCGACCGCGACCAGTACTTCGCGGTGCGCGACTACATCGGCTCGACGGAGAAGCGCTGGATGGGCGACATCTACAAGCTCGTGTGGTTCGTGGAGACCTTCTGCCCCCAGCTGACCTACCGCACGATCGCCGACAACCACGGCCAGACGGTGTTCTGGCGCAAGCCACGGACCGACGTCACGCACCGCTCCCTGGGCCAGGTCGCCGACCTCACCTTCGAGCAGATGGTGCTCGAGGACGACGTCCTGCAGCTGCGCCCGTGGGCCGCGATCCGGCGCGAGCTGCGCCGCGACCTCGGCCTGTGAGCACCGCTCCCCTGCCGCCCGGCTGGGCGCTGCCGACGTTCCCCCACGAGCCGGTGGAGGGCCCGCCCGACCTCGTCGACGTGCCGGACGCGATCCTCACCCGCGTGCGCCGCGGCGACCTGCGCACGATCGTCGAGCCGACCCGGTGGATCAGGGGTGCGGTGCACGACGCCGACGGCCGCCTGGTCGTCTCGTCGCAGAAGATCGGCGGCCTGGTCGGCGCGCAGGTCGCGCAGGCCGACCCCGCCCGGGTGCCGCCGCGCCAGCAGCAGGGGTCGCGCCGCCTCGAGGGCACCTGGCTCTACGGCGGCCACTGGACCCAGCACTTCGGCCACTTCTTCGCCGAGACCCTCACCACCTTGTGGCCGGAGGGTCCCGCGGTCGAGGGCGTCGCCGGGATCGTGTTCCACAACTTCATGAGCCGCTTCCGCGGGGTGTCCGACTGGCAGCGCGAGCTGCTCGACCTCGCCGGCTGGGGCGAGGTCCCCTTCGAGGTGGTCGAGGACGAGAACCTGGTCGCCGAGAGGCTGCTGGTGCCGGGGCGCGGCATCGTGGTCAACGGCTGGGCATGGGACCAGGCGCGCCTGGTGTGGCGCCGGATGGCGGCCGCGGCCGGGGGTCGGCTCGAGCTCGACCCGGCCGGCGAGCGGGTGTTCTTCTCACGGACGGCGTTCAACCGGGCCCGTCGCGCCGCCGGCCGGCCGACCCGCACCGACGAGGCCCACGACGTCGCGCTCGAGGAGGCGTTCATCGGCGCCGGGTTCCGCGTCGTCACCCCGGAGACCCTCCCGGTGCGCGAGCAGCTGCGCCTCGCGGCCGGCGCGTCGGTCCTGGCGGGCGCCGCCGGCTCGGCGCTGCACCTGTCGGCCTTCGCGCCGGCCGGGGCGCGCGTCGTCGAGCTCGGCGACTCCCGCTCCCCCGACGTCCAGGTGCCGACCCAGCGCGTCATCGACCGGGTGTGCGAGCACCCGTCGGCCTTCGTGCCCTACGACGTGCCGGCCGCCGGGCTGCCGACGGCGCTGAAGGCACTCGGGCTCTAGGGCAGCCCGACCCGCACGTCGGGCACCAGGCCGGTCTCGACCGGCTCGCGGACCCGCACCACCGTCGCGCCGGCCTCGGAGACGACGAGGACGACCGCGTCGACGCCCGTGCCGGACGGGGTCACCGTCACCAGCCTGGCCTCGGCGGGGAGGTCGAGGGTCGCGGCACGGTCGGGACCGACCTCGACGCGCTCCTGCGCGAGCTCCTCGCCCTCGGCGTCGCGGACCGCGACGGTGACGACGCCGTCCTGGGCGGCGTTGCCGAGCACCAGGCGCTTGTCACCGGCCGGCAGGACGGCGGTGCCGGCGTCGGCGATCGGGTCGACCGGGACGGCGGTCGCGAGGTCGCCGCGCACGAACATCGACAGGCTGGCCGTGGCGGCCACCGTCGACTCCACGAGCAGCCCCTGCGGTCTCTCGGTGGCGGCGCCGGAGCCGGCCTCGCGCAGCACCTCGGCGACCGGCACCACGACGACGCTGTACGGCGGCAGGTCGACATCCTCGAGGCCGGCCGGGGCGAACACCGACTCCCCGGTCACCAGCGAGACCGTCGCCCGGCCCTGGGAGGCGCCCGGATTGGCCAGCACGAGCGTGCGCGGCCCGATTCCGGAGGGGACGCCGAGCAGCAGGTTGCTCCGCGCCGGGGCGGCCTGGGAGGCGAGGCCGTCGTCGCCGGTGCGGCCGTTGCCAAGGCCGCGCACGGTGTCGCGGACGCTCGCGGCGATCCGGCCGCGCCCGACGGTGACCCGCAGGGCCAGCTCGTCGCGCCGCGGGAGCACGGTCGCCAGCGGGAACGTGCGCGCCTCCCCGCCGGGCACGGCGATCCCGAGCAGCTGCCGTGCCTCGACGACGCCGTCGCGGCCGAGGACCTCGACGTCGACCACCGCGCGGCCCTCGTCGGGGTTGACCAGCTGGAGGATCGAGCGGTGCTTGGCGCCGGCACCCACACCGGTGAACCACTGGTCGAAGACGGGCGCGCGGCAGTCGAAGCTGGCCAGCGGCGAGGAGAACCGTCCGGCCACCAGGCCGGGTGCGAGGTCGCCCTCGCCGGTGATGACGGCGGCGCGCTCGCCGACCTCGACCTCGGCGGTCCGGCCGGGTCCGACCTCGGCCTCGCGCTCGTCGCGGCCGGCGCGAACGGCGACGGAGCCCGAAGCGCCCGAGGTGGAGGTGACCAGCACCTCGCTGCCGCCCCCGGGGCAGACCACGCTGGCGCGGGTCAGCGGCGTCTCCTCTGGCCCGGCGCCGACCCGGGGCTCGACGGTGCCGGTGTCGACGAGCAGGGCGGCCACCAGGGTCAGCACCGGGACCAGCACCGCCGCGACGGTGGTGACGCCGAAGCGGGCCCGGGCGACCCGGGACGTGCCTCGCTCGCTCATCGGTCGTCCTCCTCGCGGGACCGGCCCGCACGCAGGGTCGGGGCGGCCAGCACCAGCGCGACGAGCGCCACCACGCCCTGGACGACGAGCAGCACGACCCGCAGCCACGACGTGCCGTCACCGGACACGGCGTCGGGGTCGAGCCCGCGGTCGACCCGCCAGGCCCGGGTCCCGGGCGGCGAGCTGGCCTGCACCAGGCCGGACGCGGCGTCGAGGGTGGCGGCGACAGCACCGTCGGCGGGGGCCGGCAGCAGCACGAACTCGACGCCCGCGGCACCCAGGGCGTCGACGACGTCGGGCGTGGGCCGGGCGGCGAGCTCCCGCACCGTCGTGGTGACGTCGGGGTCGGCGTCGGTCAGCGCGACCACCTCGTCCTCGCCGAGGGTCAGCCCGTCGCCACGGCGCACGGTGTAGGACAGGCCCTCCTCGACGCTGCCACGCACCACCAGCACGCCGTAGGCCGCGCCGGTGCGCGAGCGCTGCTCCATGTACGCCGGCACGACGTCGTCGGCGTCGGAGGTCAGGTCGTCGTCCGCGGTGGCCCACCAGACCGCCCCGGCGACGGGCACCACGAGCGCGGCGGCCCCGGCGACGGCGGCCAGCACCCGCAGCGGCACCGCGACCCGGTTGCGCACCGCACCCTGGGCGCCCAGCACGACGGCGGTGACCAGGCACGCCTGGACCACGAGCAGCGCCGCACCCAGGCCGGGCGGGGTGTCGGTCGCGGCCAGCGACGGGGTGACCCGCGACAGCAGCGCACCGACGACGGCGGCGACCAGGGCGACCAGCCAGCACAGCGTGACGGGGATCCGGCTCGCCCGCGGCACCAGCGCCAGCACGGCCAGGACGACCAGCACCGCACCGACCCAGACCGGCGCACCGAGGTCGCCGAGCCGGCCGGTGAGCAGGTCGAGGGGGCCCAGGTCGGTCGAGGGCAGGCGTCCGGTCTCGAGCACCAGCGCCGAGGCGTGGCCACCCGTCACGGCCGGCACCCACCACGGCGCGTGCAGCAGCAGCGGCACCCCGAGCGCGACCGCGGGCGGTCCCCACACGGCGCGGCCCAGCACGGCCCCGCGGGCCGCCGCCGCCCCGAGGAGGAGCACGACGAGCACGAGCGCGGCCGCCACCAGCCAGGCCACCGGGGCGAAGGCGGTGACCAGCGCGAGCAGGAGCCCGACCCGCCAGCCGGCCCGGCGGCGCCGGTCGACCTCCGGGTCGGCGAAGCCCAGGGCGGCGTGGGCCAGCCACGGCAGGAGGGCGCCGGCGACGACCAGGCCGAGCCGGCCCTCGCCCCAGGCGCCCGAGGTCACGGGCACCAGGGCGTACGTCGTCGCCGCACCGAGCAGCAGCCACCGCGGCGCACCGCGGGGGCTGACCAGGCGGCCGGCCACCCGCAGGAAGCGGAACGCGCCCCACAGCGCGAACGGCACCGCCAGCACCAGCAGGCCGCTGACCGCGGCGCCCGGACCCACGACGGAGCCGAGCAGCGCCAGCACGACGACGTACGGCGGCGCGGGCACGTCGGTGCCGAAGGCCAGCGGGTGCCAGGTCTCGCGGTGCAGTGCCCACCAGTCCCCGGCGCCGTCGGGCACCGGGGAGAGGGCGCCGCCGCTGACCTGGCCGAGCGCGGTGCGGGCGGCGACCAGCATCGCGACCACGACGAGCACCGCCACGAGCGCGAGCGGGTTGGTGAAGAACCGCGCGACGGCGCCGGTGTCGGCGAGCTGGTCCTCCTCCTCGCGGGCCGCCCGCTCGGCGCGCAGCCGGGCGGCGGCCAGCGACGACGGGTCGAGCTCGGCGGCCGCCTCGCGGCGCCGCTCGGCGACGTCGGCGGCCTGGCTGCTCAGCGCCGAGACGACGTCGCCCACGAAGTCGAGGCCGTGGCGGTAGGGCACCCAGGCCGGGGCGAGGAGGCGTCGTACACGGTCGCGGTCGGGCGGCGTGCCGCTCCGCTCGAGACGCTCGCGGCGCTCCCGGCGGCCGGCCCGCAGGGGGCCGGGCCGGAACACGACGGTGACCAGCGCGGCGAGGTCGTCGAGCGCCTCGCCCGGCGAGCGCACCAGCGCGAAGCCGAGCATCCGCACGAGCGTGCCGAGCGTCAGCCGCAGCACCCGCCACGGCAGCGAGGCGGCGCTGCCGTTGACGAGCAGCGTGTAGAGCGCCGCGCGGCGCTCGTGGTAGTGGGTGTGGCGACCGGTCAGCGGGGTACGCCGGGTGCCGCGGTGGGCGGCCTCGGCGTGGAAGACCACGGCCGCGGGGACCACCAGCGTCGCGTGCCCGGCCGCGGCCGCCCGCCACCCGAGGTCGAGGTCGTTGCCGAACATCGGCAGCCGCGGGTCGAACCCGCCCAGCTCCTCCAGCACCCGCCGGCGCACGAGCAGGCCGGCGGAGCTGACGGCGAGCACCTCCCGCTCCTCGTCGTGCTGGCCCTGGTCGTACTCCCCGCGCTCGAGGCCGGTCTCGCGCCGCCCGGTGCCGGAGATGGTGACCCCGACCTCGACGAGACGTCGCAGCGACGGCCACTCACGCTGCTTGGGGCCCAGCAGGTCGACGTCGGGACGCCGGGCGGCGGCGTCCAGGAGCGCGGCGAGCGCGCCGGGGGCAGGGCGCGAGTCGTCGTGGAGCAGCCAGACCCACTCGGCGTCGGGGGCGACCGCCGCGGTGCGCTCGAGGCCGAGCCGGACGGCCGCGGGGTACGTCGTCGCCGAGGACGCCTCGACCACGTCGTACGTCGGGGGCAGCAGGTCGCGGCTGCCGTCGCGGCTGCCGGTGTCGACGGCGACGACGCGGCCCAGGGCCGGTCCCTGCTCGCCGAGGCCCTCGACCACGCCGGGCAGCCAGCGGGCACCGTCGTGGCTGACCAGCAGCGCGACGACACCGGGGGAAGACACGGTGGCCGACCATAGCGGGCACTCCCCCGACCCCGTGAAAAGCACGAGGACCCCGACCGGTGACGGTCGGGGCTCCCTCGGGCGGTGCGTCTGGCTCGGTGCCTGCTCAGACGACCTGCTTCTTCAGCTTGCGCCGCTCACGCTCGGACAGACCGCCCCAGATGCCGAAGCGCTCGTCGTTCATCAGCGCCGACTCGAGGCACTCGTCGCGCACCTCGCACGTCAGGCAGACCTTCTTGGCCTCCCTGGTGGAGCCGCCCTTCTCGGGGAAGAACGCCTCCGGGTCGGTCTGCGCGCACAGGGCACGCTCCTGCCATCCTGCTTCGTCTCCTGCTGGTTCCAGGAGGAAGAGCTCCCTCATCTGATCTGCCTCTCGACCCGGTGGATTCCCCCGAACAACATTGTGGGAATTACATGCCTGTCGTACGCAGAAGTCAAGCCGTTCTCTGATATGAGGCCCCCCGGTCCGGACCGGTGGGGCCGACGCGGCACAGTAGGTCTCATGCCTGAGCCCACGATCTCGCGCATCACCGTGCTCTCCGGCGGCATGGGCGGCGCCCGGTTCCTGCAGGGCCTGCGGCACGGCATCGACGCCGGCACGCTGCCCGGCGTGGCCGCCGACGCCGAGGTCACGGTGGTCGCCAACACCGCCGACGACCTGTGGATGCACGGCCTGAAGATCTGCCCCGACCTCGACACCGTGATGTACACCCTGGGCGACGGCATCGACCTCGACCGGGGCTGGGGCCGGCGCGAGGAGACCTGGAGCGTCAAGACCGAGCTCGCGGCCTACGGCGTCGAGCCGACCTGGTTCGGTCTCGGCGACCGCGACATCGCCACCCACCTGTTGCGCACCCAGATGCTCGACGCCGGCTACCCGCTCTCGGCGGTCACCGAGGCGCTGTGCAGGCGCTGGCAGCCCGGGGTGCGGCTGCTGCCGATGACCGACGACCGCGTCGAGACCCACGTGGCCGTCGCCGACGAGACCGCCCCGAGCGGACGCCGGGTCGTGCACTTCCAGGAGTACTGGGTGCGGCTGCGCGCCGAGGTGCCCGCCGAGACGGTGGTGGTGGTCGGTCTCGACGCGAGCAGCCCGGCGCCGGGCGTGCTCGAGGCGATCACCGACGCCGACCTGGTGGTGCTGCCGCCGTCCAACCCCGTCGTGTCGGTCGGCACCATCCTCGGCGTCCCCGGGGTCCGCGAGGCGCTGCGGTCGACCACCGCGCCCGTCGTGGGTCTGTCCCCCATCGTCGGCGGCACCCACGTGCGCGGCATGGCCCACCAGGTGCTCACCGCCATCGGCGTGGAGGTCTCCGCCGCCGCCGTCGGGCTCCACTACGGCGCCCGCTCGGGTGGCGGGTCGGACGACGGGGTGGTCGACGGCTGGCTGGTCGACGAGCGCGACGCCGACCAGGTGGCCCGGGTCCGCGCGGGCGGGCTCGCCTGCGCCGCCGTGCCGCTGATGATGACCGACCTCGACGCCACCGCGGCGATGGCCGCGGCCGCCGTCACGCTCGTCACCGGGGCCGGCGTGGGCGGACCCGCGTGACGGTCGGCGCCACCGCGCCCGACGGGGTCCCGGAGGTCCACACCGGCGACGACCTGGTCGCGCTGCTCCTGCCGCTGGTCGACCTCGCCGACGGCGACGTCGTCGTGGTCACCAGCAAGGTGGTCAGCAAGGCCGAGGGACGCGTCGTCACCGGCTCCCGCGACGACCACCTCGCCGCCGAGACGACCCGGGTGGTCGCGCGGCGCGGCCCCACCACGATCGTGCGCACCCGGCACGGCCTGACCCTCGCCGCCGCCGGCATCGACGCCTCCAACGTCGAGCCCGGTCGCGCCGTCCTGCTGCCCCTCGACCCCGACGCCTCGGCGCGTCGGCTGCGGGAGGCCCTCCTGGCGCGCACGGGCCGCAACGTCGGCGTCGTGGTCACCGACACCGCGGGACGGGCCTGGCGCGAGGGCCAGACCGACATCGCCGTCGGCGCCGCCGGGGTGGTGGTCGCCGAGAGCTTCGCCGGCCGCCTCGACGCCCACGGCAACGAGCTGGCGGTGACGGCACCCGCCGTGGCCGACGAGATCGCCGGCCTGGCCGAGCTCGCCTCCGGCAAGCTCGGCGGCCGCCCCTTCGCGGTGGTGCGCGGGCGCGCCGACCTGGTGCTGCCCGCGGGCGACCACGGCACGGGAGCGGTCGCACTGGTGCGCGCCGAGGGCGCCGACCTGTTCGGGTACGGCGCACGCGAGGCGGTGGTCCGTGCGGTCGCCGGGCGGCGCGACGACGCCCGCCCGTTCGGGGCGCCGGTGGCCGCCGACGAGCTGGTGGCCGTGGTGCTCGACGTGCTCGGCGTACCCCTCGCGGTCGTCGACGAGACGACCGTCACCGGCCCCGCCGACGCGGGGCCCCTGGTCGCCGTCCTGGCCTTCGCCCACGGGTGGCTCGTGGTCGCCGACGCTCCCGATCAGCGCTTTGCCAGGGCCACTCCGTAGACTCTCGACGTTTGCGACCCCCCGTGACCCCCACGCGACCGAGACAGAGGTAGACCGAGAGTGGCCAAGCCGACCAAGACAGCCAAGACCGAGCGTCAGCGGCTGATCGAGGACACCCTCAAGAAGCAGAAGTCCGCCGAGAAGCGTCGCGGCAACGCGATCGTGGGCGTCGCGGTCCTGATCGCCCTGATCATCGTCGCGATCCCGGTGGTGCCCGTGATCGTCGGCCGCTTCCAGGAGTCGGCCTACGCCGACACCCCGGTCGACGACATCGGCGCCGGTGCCGGCGCGTGCCAGGAGATCATCGAGAAGGAGGCGACCGGGGTCAGCGACCACGTGGAGCAGCCCCAGGAGGTCACCTACGACGCCGCCCCGCCGGCGTACGGCCCGCACTGGAACGTCGGCGGCGTCGCGCCCGCCACCTTCACCGAGAAGTTCTACGACGAGGACGACCGCCCGGCGGTCGAGGCCCTCGTCCACAACCTCGAGCACGGCTACACGATCCTCTGGTACGACGAGGAGATCGCCGACGACAACGGCGAGCTCGCCAAGGTCCGGGCCATCGCCCGCAAGTTCAAGGAGTCGGGCGACAACGCCAACTTCCGCAACAAGTTCATCGCGGCGCCGTGGAAGGACAGCGACGCCGACGGCGACACGAAGTTCCCCGAGGGCACCCACATCGCCTTCACGCACTGGAAGGGCGACACCGAGACGTCGACCGGTGCCTGGCAGTACTGCAGCGAGGTCTCCGGCGAGGCGCTGGTCTCCTTCATGGACAAGTACCCCTACACCGACGCCCCCGAGGCCGCGATCCCGTAGTCCCCAGCGGGTCAGGTGAGGTCGCCGCGACCCGCCTCGGCCAGTGCCGCGACGATCGACTTGACGTCCTGGGCGCGCGCCCGGGTCGTGACCAGCAGTGCGTCAGGCGTGTCGACCACCACGACGTCGTCGAGGCCGACCACGGCGACCACCTTGCCGCCGGCCGGCACCACGAGCCCGGTGGCGCCCCGGTCGTGCACGAGGGAGCGGTCGCCGAGCACCGTGACGGCAGCGCTGCTGGGGTCCTCGAGCAGGGTGGCGAGGGAGTCGAAGTCGCCGACGTCGTCCCACCCGAACGACGCCGGGACCGTGACCACGCGGCCGGCGGCCGCGGCGGGCTCGGCGACGGCGTGGTCCACGGAGATCCTGGGCAGCCGGGCCCAGGCGTCGTCGAGGGTGCCGGGGTCGGCCGCGACGGCCCGCAGTGCGGCGGCGAAGCCGGGGTCGTCGACGGCCAGCAGGTCGAGCAGCACGGTCGGTCGGACCACGAACATCCCGGCGTTCCACCGGTAGCGGCCGGTGGCGAGGTAGCGCTCGGCGACGTCGACCGACGGCTTCTCGACGAACTCGCGCACCGCGACGACGCCGGCGTGGCCGTCGAGCGCGTCGCCGAGGTGGATGTAGCCGAACGCCGGCGACGGGAAGGTGGGGTCGATCCCGATCGTGACCAGCCACCCGTCCCGCGCGGCGCCGACGGCCGTGCGGACGGCGTCGCCGAACGCGGCCGTGTCGGTGATGACGTGGTCGGCGGCGAAGGAGCCCAGCACCGCGTCGGGGTCGCGCCGCTCGAGCAGGGCGGCGGCCAGGCCGATGGCGGCCATCGAGTCGCGCGCCGACGGCTCGGCCACGATCGCCTCGGGGGCGACGTCGGGCAGCTGCTCGGCCACGGCGTCGCGGTGCGCCCGGCCGGTAACGACGAGGAACCGGTCGTCGACCAGCGGTGCCAGCCGGTCGTGGGTCGCCTGCAGCAGCGAGCGACCGGAGCCGGTGAGGTCGTGCAGGAACTTCGGCGACGACGACCGCGACAGCGGCCAGAGCCGGGTCCCCGCGCCGCCCGCGGGCACCACCGCCCAGAGTCCGTCGACGGGGCCGGTGGTGTCGTTCTGCGTCCTGCTCATGCGCGGAGCGTAGTGACTGCCGGTCGGGGCCAGGCGGGGTTGGGGAGACTGGTCCCGTGACCACCTTCGCGACCGTCCTGACCGACCTGCTGCGCGCCGACGCCGGCCGCCCGCTAGTGACCTTCTACGACGACGCGACCGGCGAGCGCACCGAGCTGTCGGTGACGACGTACGCCAACTGGGTGGCCAAGGCCGCCGGGCTGCTGACCGACGAGCTGGGCCTGGAGAAGGGGCAGACGCTGCGCGTCGACCTCCCACCGCACTGGCTCGGGACGGTGTTCCTCGGTGCGGCCTGGTCGGCCGGGCTGGTGGTCAGCGCGACCGACTCCCCCGACGCCGTCGTGTGCGGCCCCGAGACGCTGCCGGCGTGGTCGGCGCGCGCCGACGAGCTGGTCGTGCTGGCCAGCGCGCTCCTGCCGATGGGCGGCCGGTACGCCGACGGCGTCCCGCCCGGGGTGCACGACGTGGGCGTGGAGATCTGGTCGCAGCCCGACGCGTTCACCGCGTGGGACCCGCCCGCCGGCGACGACGTCGCCCACGACCTCGGCGGTACGCCGGTGACCCACGCGCAGCTGTGGACGACGGCCGCCGCCGGGACTCTCGTCACCGACGGCGGCCGCCTGATGTCGGAGGCGAACCCGGCTTCCCCACCGGGACTCGCGACCTTCATCGAGCCGCTGGCGTGCCGCGGCTCCCTCGTCCTGGTCACTCATGCCGCACGGGAGCGTCTCGAGGCGACCTACGTCGCCGAGCGCGCCACCGCACGCTTCCCTGCCTGAGCGTCCGGACGTCTCTCCCCGACCTCCCGGCTCAGCCGAAGAGGTCGAAGTACTTGTAGCCCCCGCCGATCACGACGGGCTTGCCGAACGACGTCGCCTCGCCCGGGATGAGCACGAGGTGACCGGTCGACTTCCTGCGGGCGAGCAGGTCGGGATGACCGGTCAGCTCGACGTCGCTGATGCCGAGCACCCGGTCGTAGGGGGCCAGGTCGAGGCCGAGCGAGGTCGCGCCGGTCAGCCCGCCCGGGCCGTTGCCGGGGTAGAGCACCAGCCGCGAGCCCTGGCGGAACAGGCTGTCCGGGGCGCCGTCGCCGTTCCAGAGCCCGACCGGGATGTGGGTCGTGGCGTTCACCCGGCTGTGGGCGACGTAGCTCGGTCGCAGTCCCTGGGCCCCGCGGCCCGGGTAGATCCGCATGGCGCCGCCGGCCGGCTGCCCCATCAGGTCGGGCCAGCCGTCGCCGGTCATGTCGCCGACCGCCGCCAGCAGGCCCACCCTGCCGAAGCCGCGGGCCAGCTCGACGGCCGGGCCGAACCTGCCGTTGCCGAGGCCGGGCCGCAGGTAGAGCGTGCCGTTCGAGGTCCGTCGCGTGATCAGGTCGGTCTTGCCGTCGCGGTCCCAGTCGCCGGCGTTGAGGATCCGGTTCTGGGTGGAGAGGTCGAGCCGCATCGGGATCGGGTTGCCGCGTGCGTAGCCCTGGTTGGTCTTGCGCAGCGGGATGACGAAGCCCTGGCCGTCGGAGGCCCGGCGCACCATCAGGTCGGGCAGCTCGGTGCCCGCGACGTCCGACTCGAGCTGGCGGCCGGCGAAGCCGACCTGCGCCTGCTTGGCGAGGGACCTGATCTGCGAGAGCTTGGCGTAGAGGTGCTTGCCGGGACACGCGGTCGACGCGGCGTCGCGGTGCCCGTTGACGGCCGGGAAGTTCCTCGAGGTGACGTACTGCCGCGTGGACGACGCGTCGACCCCGTGCAGGGCGAGCTTCCACCCGAACAGGGCGCCGTACGCCTGGACCATCGCGCTGCTGGGCCGGGCGGTCTCGAAGTTGCCGATGGCCGACATGGCGAAGGAGTCGTCGTTGTAGCCGAGGGTGTGGGCACCGACCACCGGGCGGTCGATGCCGCCGGCGCGGCCCTCCCAGATGCGGCCGAACTTGTCGACCAGGTAGTTGTAGCCGACGTCGGACCAGCCCCGGGACTGGGTGTGGTAGGCGTAGATGCCGCGCAGGATCGACGGCACGTCCTCGCGCGAGTAGTCGTTGGCGTTGACCGTGTGGTGGACGAAGCCGGCGTGCACCTCGAAGTAGCGCAACGAGCCCTTGTCGCGCAGCCGCTCGTCGGCGCCCCACTGCTTGCGGGAGTAGATCACCGGCTTCGGGGTGACCCGGCCGGCGGCGAGCCGGACGTCGCCGTCGGAGGTGTCGAGGTCGCCGACGGCCGGGCGGGCGGCGCTGCCGTCGGCCCCGCCGTCGGACTGGTTGGTGTCGAGCGCCGGCAGCTGCTCGGCGGAGCTGGTCGCGACGCCGGGGTCGATGACGGCGAGCCTCAGATCAGCCGGCGCGGCCTGCTTGCTGACCACCTTGACCTGGACCTGGTCGACCTCGCCGACGAGCAGCTCGTCGGTGCCGGGGCGGGCGCGGCGGCCCTCGGCGCTGTCGGGGTCGGGACCGTGGTCGTCGTGGTACTCCATCTTGGTCCAACCCGACCAGTCACCGGCGTCCTGGGTGCGGACCTTGACCTTGATCTGGTCGTCCGGGACGACGTCGCCGTGCTGCCAGGTCAGGCCCACGGCGCCGTAGCCGCTGACCCGCTGCGGCTCGCTCACGAGCCGCTGGACCCCGCTGGGCGCGACCTGGGAGCGGGCGGTGCCCAGCGCGCCGGGGGCGATCCGGGCCCCGGCCGGCGCGGTGAGGCTCACCTCGCGCACCACCGGGTCGACCGCCGCGGTCGGCACGACCGACGGCTCCGTCTGGGCCGCGGTGTACGCCGCCATCGACGCCGGCGGCAGCGCGGCCGCCGACCCGTCGGACGACCCGTCGGACGACCCACCGGGCGCGGACGCACCGTCGGGCACCGGACCGAAGTCGATGGACACGATGCGCGCCGCCGGCGTCAGCACGGCGAGGATCACGCCGAGCACCAGCAGCTGCTGGCACGTCGTGACGAACCGGGCCTGGCGGTGGCCGTCGGGCGCGGTGGAACGGGGAAGGAAAGGCATTCGAAGTCAGCTCCAGTGCGAGGGGGAAGAGTCACACGGGTAGCAACTTTCACACCAGTCACACGGGCTGGGAAGGGGAACTGAGTAACTACAAACCTGTAATTTCCAGTCGACACGCCGAGAAGTTCGAGATTGTCAAAGTCGCGTGGTGCGGGTTCAGAGGCGCGCCGCCGGCGGGATCTCACCGGTGGACCGGGGAAATCCCGAACGGGCGCCGGCGCGAGATCTCCCCGGTGGGCCGGGGAAACCTGAACTTCCCGGGCAATACATTGCCCGGGAAGTTCAGGAGTACCCGGTGGACCGGTGAAATCCGCAGCGACCGAGACGCGTCCGCGCCGACCGCCGGCGAGACCTAGATGTCGGCGCCGATCGCGTCGTCGGCGTCCTCCTGGTCCTCGGGGCGCTCGACGTCGTCGTCGTAGTGCAGGAAGGCGATCCCCTCGTCGACGTCGCCGTCGAAGACCAGGCGGCCCTCCTGCAGCACCAGGACGCGCGAGCACATCCGGCGTACCGAGCCGGCGGAGTGGGAGACGTAGAAGAGGGTGCGGCCGCTGTCGCGGACCTCCTCCATGCGCTTGAGGCACTTCTTCTTGAACGGCCGGTCGCCGACGGCGAGGACCTCGTCGGCCAGGAAGATGTCGGAGTCGACGTGGATGGCGATCGCGAAGCCGAGGCGGGCGCTCTGGCCCGAGGAGTAGTGCCCGACCTGGGTGTCGAGCTTGTCGGCGATGCCGGCGAAGTCGACGATCGCGTCGAGCTTGCGCATCGTCTCCTTCTCGCTCATGCCCAGGATGGCGGCGTTGAGGATGAGGTTGTCGCGGCCGCTGAGCTGGGGGTGGAAGCCGGCGCCGGTGGCGATCAGGCCGGCGATCCGGCCGCGGGTCAGGATCGACCCGGAGTCGGGTCGCATCACGCCGTTGATCATCTTCAGCAGGGTGCTCTTGCCCGAGCCGTTGAGGCCCATCAGCCCGATCGACTCGCCCTGCTCGACGGTGAACGAGACGTCGTCGACGGCGTTGAACTCCTCGATCGTCTTGTTGCCGCGCACCTTGGCGACGGTGATCTGCTTCAGCGTCCGCTGGTAGCGCTTGGTGAAGGTCTTGGTGGCGTGCTCCACCCGCATCGACTCGGCCACGTCAGAGCCTCTCGGGGATCTTGTTCTCCAACCGGCTGAAGACCAGCTGACCGATCCCGAGGATGACCGCGCTGACCACGACCATCGCCAGGCCACGCAGCAGGAGGTCGTCGGGCATCACGGTGCGGCTGTCGGTCGAGCCGACCCAGAAGGCCCGCTGGAACAGCAGCACCGCGTTGGCGATCGGGTTGAGGAGGTAGTAGGGCTCGGCCGCGCCGAACCGCTCGGCCACCATCTCGTAGCTGTAGATCATCGGGACGCCGAAGCGCACCAGGTTGGTGATGATGGCCACCGCGCTCCCGACGTCGCGGAAGAACACGTTGGCGGCGCTGAACAGCAGCGCCATGCCCGTGCCCAGCAGCATGATCATCACGATGGCGACGACCATGCAGGCGACGCCGTAGACGTCGGGGGTCCAGCCGTAGCAGATGGTGGCGACCAGCAGGATCACCAGCTGCGGGCCCACGTGGTAGAGCGAGACGAGCATCGTGGCCACCGGGAACATCTCCCGGGGCATCGCCATCTTCTGCACGATCTGCCGGTTGCGCACGATCGAGCGGGTGCCCGCACCCATCGTCTCGGTGAAGAAGTGCACGATGACCAGCGCCGAGAAGATGTGGATGGCGAAGTTCGGGATGCCCCGGTGCAGGGCGAAGACGACGCCCATGATGAAGAAGTAGATGCAGAACTGCGAGAGCGGGTTGATGTAGGACCACAGCAGCCCGAGCAGCGAGCCCTGGTAGCGGGCACTGATCTCGCGGCGGACCAGCAGCTTGAGCAGGTAGCGGCGTCGCAGGACGCCGGCCAGGCCGTTGTCGGCCGACGGCGCCCGCAGGGGCGGCAGGTCGGCGTCGTCGCCCGGTGCCGGGCCGACGGGGGCCTTGGCCAGGTCAGTCATCGCCGCGCTCGGACGTCCACGGCCGGAACGTCTCCTCCCACGCCTCCGGCGAGGTGATGTCGTCCAGGGCCGCGCGGTACTCCTCGGCCAGCCGGGGCCACTCGCGGCGCAGCCGCTCGTGGACGTCGACGGTCTTGCGGACCAGCTCGCGGAACTTCGCCGGGTCGCGCTGGTAGAAGGCGGCCGACGTGCCGTCGTTCATCGAGACCACCGCGGAGTCGAGGCGGCCCAGCCGGAACCACTTGGCGTCGATCGCGCGGATCTCGGCCTCGGGGTGCTTGCGCGACAGGGGCCGGGGCCGGCGCATCTGGCGCAGCGGCTGCAGCGCGGCGTTGATCCGCAGCTGCCGCCCGGTCGGCACCTCGGTGCCGTCGCGGCCCTTGCGGGGCGGCTTGGTACGGCGTACGGGCGGGAACGCGTCGGGGTCGGCCTGCAGCTGGGCGTCGGTGAACTGCTTGCGGAACGCGTTGACCTCGGCGAGCTTGGTCGGCAGCACCTCGTGGAGCCGGTGCGGACCGGCGAGCACGTCGAGCAGCGCCTGGTGGCGGATCTCGACCGTGGAGTACTGCATCGCGACCAGGTGGGCGATCTGGTGGTTGCGGCTCTCGCGCACCATCCGTCCGCCGTTCGGGTACTGCGAGTGCAGCAGCGCCGCCACGAACCGGTTGCGGACGTGGAAGTAGGCCTGCCAGTCGAGGGCGTCGTTCTTGTCCGACCACGGGATGTGCCACACCGCGGCGCCGGGGAACGTCACGGTCGGGTAGCCGGCCTCCTTGGCCCGCAGGCCGAACTCGGAGTCGTCCCACTTGATGAACAGCGGCAGCGACAGGCCGATGTCCTCGAGCACGACCCGCGGGATCGTGCACATGAACCAGCCGTTGAAGTCGACGTCGACGCGCTGGTGCAGCCAGCGCGTGGAGCGCAGGTTGCGGGCCGAGAAGTCCCAGTCGACGAAGACGCCGGGGGCCGACTGCCACCAGAACCGCCACGGCTGGATGATCTCGCCGAAGCTGTGCATCCGCGACCGGGCGTAGAGGTTGAACATGTGGCCGCCGACGATGGTGGGACGCCGGCACAGGTCACCGAACGTGACCGCGCGGATGATGCCCTCGGGCTCGCAGACGACGTCGTCGTCCATCATCATCGCGTACGTCGCCGTGCCCTTGCGCACGGACTCGAGCTGGCCCCGGGCGTAGCCGCCGGACCCGCCGAGGTTGCCCTGCTCGATGACGCGCAGCTTGTCACCGAGCACCTCCGCGGCGTAGGCGAACTCCTCGGAGTCGACGACCTTCTGGGTGCCCTGCTCCATCACGAACACCGTGTCGAGGTAGGGCTCCAGCGTCGCCCGCTCGCCGATCTGGCCCAGCAGCTTGGCGCAGAAGTCGGGACGGTTCATCGTCGTAATGCACACGTCGACGGTGCCGTGCTGGGCCCGGTCGGCCGGCACCTCGGCGGTCCACTCGGCGCTCTCCACGACGACGTCGCCGTCACCGGCGACAACGTCGTACCAGTACCAGCCACCGTCGACGAACGGCTTGAGCGTGAGGTCGAAGCCGAAGGTCTCGGTCTCCTCGGAGGTGGTGCTGACGGCGTCGACGCGCTGGCTGTTGCCGCGGGCCATCGACTTGTAGATGATCACCGTCGCGCCGGCCCCGCGCACCGAGATGGTCAGGTTGACCTCGGAGACGACCGTCCAGCGGCGCCAGTAGCTCGCCGGGAAGGCGTTGAAGTAGGTGCCGAACGAGAGCCGCTCGCCCGAGGTGACCCGCAGTGCCGTGCGGGACTCGATCTGGTCGGGGTGGATGGCAGCGCCGGTGGTGACGCCGTTGCGCATCGTCGCGGCGTTGAGCTCGCGGGCGTTGCGGTTGCTGCCGACCTCGTACTTGTCGGCGTCGAGGACGGCGGCCTCGGGGTCGACGTAGAGGGCCAGCACGTCGAAGTCGCGGTCGGTCGGCATGATCTGCCGCTGCAGCAGCCGGCGCGCGGTCTGCTCCGTGCCGTCGTCGACGCTCTGTGCCGTGCTCGTGGTGGTCATGCTGCTCACTCGTCCACTCCCCCGCTGGTCAGCGGTGCTCCGTCGGCGAAGTGCGGCCGGAGCAGGTTGTCGTACATCGACAGCGCGGACCCGATCGCCATGTGCATGTCGAGGTACTTGTAGGTGCCCAGTCTGCCCCCGAAGAGGACCATGGGCTCCTGCTTGGCCAGCTCCCGGTACTTCAGCAGCTTGGCTCGGTCTTCTGCGGTGTTGATCGGGTAGTAGGGCTCGTCGTCGTCCTCGGCGAAGCGCGAGTACTCGTGCACGACGATCGTCTTGCCCGGCAGGTAGGTCCGCTCGGGGTGGAGGTGCTTGAACTCCAGCACCCGCGTGAACGGGACGTCCTGGTCGTTGGCGTTGACCACACCGGTGCCCTGGTAGTCGTCGACGTCGAGCGTCTCGCGCTCGAGGTCGACCGTGCGCCACGACAGGCGGCCCTCGCTGTTGCCGAAGTACTCGTCGACCGGGCCCGTGTAGACGATCGGGACCTTGCCCTTGTACTGGTCGGCGACGCCGTTGGACCGGTCCAGGAAGTCGGTGTCGAGGCGGATGGTGATGTTGGGGTGGTCGGCCATCCGCTCGAGCCAGGCGGCGTAGCCGTCGGTCGGCAGGCCCTCGTAGGTGTCGTTGAACCACCCGTCCTGGAACGTGTAGCGCACCGGGAGGCGGGTGATGATGTCCGCGCTCAGCTCGGTCGGGTCGGTCTGCCACTGCTTGGCGGTGTAGCCCTTGATGAACGCCTCGTAGAGCGGGCGCCCGATCAGGCTGATCGCCTTCTCCTCGAGGTTGGCCGCCGACCGCGTGTCGAACTCGCTCGCCTGCTCGGCGATCAGCGCCCGCGCCTCGTCGGGGGTGTGGGCCTTGCCGAAGAACTGGTTGATCAGCCCGAGGTTCATCGGCAGGGAGTAGACCTGCCCCTGGTACTTGCCGAAGACCCGGTGGCGGTAGCCGGTGAAGGACGTGAACCGGTTGACGTACTCCCAGACCCGCTTGTTGGAGGTGTGGAACAAGTGCGTGCCGTAGAGGTGCACCTCGATACCGGTCTCCGGGTCGATCTCGGAGTAGGCGTTGCCGCCGAGGTGGTAGCGGCGCTCGAGGACCAGCACCTTGAGGCCGAGGTCGGTCGCGCAGCGCTCGGCGATGGTCAGGCCGAAGAAGCCCGATCCGACGACGACGAGGTCGGGCTGCTCGGCGGGCTGCTCGGCGGGCTGCGCGACGGGGTCTGCGGTGGGCGGCGGGGTGGCGTCTGACACGATGGTCGAGTCTACGGACGACCCACCCCCCGGCCCGAAACCGGCGCGCCCACGACTACCTCACACCTGCCGCGCACCCGGCCCGGTGATGCGCCATTTCCCGGGCGCACGATTTACCCTGGCCGGATGGAAGAGCCTCGTCCGCACGCCGGTCTGCGTGCCGCCCTGGAGCTGAACTTCGCCTGGGCCTGGGTCGCCGGCTTCGCCATGGCCGTCGCGACGGGGCTGCTCGCCGCGATCTCCGAGGTCCCGGTCCTCGACCCCGACGCGGTCGTCGCCGGCGTCCCCGCCTACGTCCGGATGCCCGCGATCATCCTGGGCGCCATCGCCCTCGACATCATCGGGGTCACGCTGTGGCGCGCCCGCCGCGACCGCAACGGGTTCCGGTGGGGTGAGGTGGCGCGCGACCGCTGGCACCGGACCCAGCTGCTCTTCGCGGTCAGCGGGGTGGGCGCCTGGTACCTGACCTACGCCACCTTCCGCAACCTCAAGAGCTACGTCCCGTTCGTCAACGGCAAGAACTGGGACGCCGAGCTGCGCGAGCTCGACCAGTGGCTGTGGTTCGGCCACGACCCCGCCGTGGTGATGCACGACTTCTTCGGCACCGGCTGGGCGGCGCACTTCTTCAGCGGCGTCTACTTCGTCTGGATCGTGCTGGTGCCGGCCACCATCGCCATCGCGCTGGTCTTCGTCCGGCACCGTCCGGCCAGCTCCTGGTACGTCACCGCGGTCGCCCTCGACTGGATGCTCGGCGCGGCCATCTACTTCGCCGTGCCGTCGCTGGGCCCGGTCTTCACCGCCGCGCAGCGCGACCAGTTCGGCGACCTGCCGCACACCTACAACTCCAACCTGGTCGACGTGCTCTGGTCCGACCGGGTCGCGGTGCTGGGAGACGTCTTCGGTGCCGGCACCCTGCAGACCATCGCCGCCTTCCCGTCGCTGCACTGCGGGATCATGGTCACCATCTGCCTGATCGCCCAGTACGTCGGCCTCCCCCGGTGGATCCGCGTCCTGTCGTGGGTCTTCCTGGTGCTCACGATGATGTCGACCCTCTACCTCGGCTGGCACTACTTCGTCGACGTGATCGCCGGTGCCGCGGTCGGCTCGTTCACCGTCTGGGTCGCCGCCCTGGCCACGGGCAACACCATCGGGCTGCGGCCGCGGCTGCAGGCCGAGCAGCGCGAGACCGTCGACGCCTGAGTCAGCGCGGCTGGGGCTCGGCCTCGGCGGAGAGCCGGTCCATCCGGCGCGCGTCCCGCACCGCCCGCACCACGTTGCCGGCCTCGGCGCGGCCGCCGCGCAGCGGGCTGAGCACCACCACGGCCAGCGCCACGAGCCAGGGCTTGGCGCGCACCAGCCGGTTGGCGCCGTAGCGGCGGTGGACGACGAAGAGGTTGCGGTACATGTAGTAGCCCTTCCACCCCGCCAGGTCGTGCTGCTGGTCGAAGTCGAGCTGGCGGACGAGCACCGCGTCGCGCACCGCCCAGATCCGCCGGCCCGTGCGGCGGGCGCGCAGGGCGTAGTCGACGTCGTCGTAGAAGATGAAGTACGCCGGGTCGGGCAGCCCGATCTCGGTGACGACCTCACGGCGCACCAGGAAGCCCTCGAAGGCGACGTTCTCGACCTCGACCAGCTCGGGCATCGCGGCGCGGGTGCCGAACTCGGTCTCGACCATGCCGGTCTTGGGCTTGATCGCCAGCGGGTTGTCGAGGTCGAAGCGGGTCGCGGCCTTCTCGACCAGGGCGCCGGCGAGGTCCTCGCGGACCGCGGTCAGGCACGCCTCGTCGTGGCTCATCAGCACCGCGAGGCAGTCGGGCGCCGGCACCACGTCGTCGTCGATGAGCCAGATCCGGTCGACCCCGCGCGCGTACGCCGTCCGCACCCCGGTGTGGAACCCGCCGGCGCCGCCGGTGTTGTCGTCGAGGTGCACCCGCTCGAGCGGCAGCCCGGCCGGCGCCGCGTCGAGGACGGCGCGGGTGTGGTCGGTGCTGGCGTTGTCGACCACGACCACCAGGTCGGGTACCCGCTCCTGGGCGGCCAGGCCGGCGAGCACCCGGGCCAGCAGGTCGGCCCGGTTGTAGGTGACGACGACGACGCCGACGGTCTCGGCGGTCCCCGTCGCGGCACCTGTCACCGGAGGTACCGCCGGTGCCCGGTGAAGTCGCCGCGGACGCCGGCCCAGGCGGCCCGGGCACTCATCGGGATCCGGGCCGGCTGGCGCCGGGTGAAGGCGTAGAACCAGAGGGTCTTGACCCAGAACATCAGCACGTGCGGCCAGCCGCGGTAGGTGCGCAGGTTGACGGTGTTGTTGCGGGCCATGCAGTAGTGCTTGAGGTCGCTCGGCGTGTGGTTGTACGTCGTCCGCCCGCGCATCATCGGGGTGCCGAGGTCGTCGGTGGCCGGGTGCGCGAACCGGGCGGCGACCACGGTCGCGATCCGGGCGCCGGCACGCTCGGCCCGCCAGAGGTACTCGACGTCGTCGCCCCAGATGAAGAACTCCGCCCGCGGGACCCCGATCTGCTCGACCAGGGCACGGGTGACCAGGACGCCGTTGAAGGGGATCACGACGCCGCGCACCAGGCCGTCGCGCGCGGCGGCCTCGACGTCGGCCATCCGGTGCACGACCGTGGTGCCGCCCGGCAGCCGGATCGGGAAGCACAGCCGCGACGGGTCCTGCTCGGCGAGCACGGCCGGACCCCAGAGGTCGAGGTCGCCCTCGTGCTCCAGGAGGCCGGCGAGGCAGTCGGGCTCGGGCAGGCCGTCGTCGTCCATCAGCCAGACGAGGTCAGCGCCCCGCTCCACCGCCCAGCCCAGGCCGTCGGCGAACCCGCCGGCCCCGCCGGTGTTGGTCGCCAGGGTGCGCACGACGACGCGGTCGAGACCGTCCTGGTCGCGCAGCCACTCCCCCGTGCCGTCGGTCGAGGCGTTGTCGACGACGAGGACCTCGGTCACCTCGGGCACCTCGCGGAGCCGGGCCACCAGGCGCTGGAGGAGCCCCAGGCGGTTGAACGTCACCACCACCGCCGTCACCGCCACGGCCGACACCCTACGGTGAGCCCGTGGAGACCGATGACATCGCTGCCCTGCTCCGCGACGTCGCCGCCGAGGTCATCACCCCGCGGTTCCGGCTGCTCGGCGAGGGCGACGTGAGCGAGAAGAACCCCGGCGACCTGGTCACCGTGGCCGACCGCGAGGCCGAGGTGCTGATCACCGACGTGCTGGAGTCGGCCTACCCCGGGGCGGTGGTGCTCGGCGAGGAGGCCACCGCGGCCGACCCGGACGTGCTGGCGCGCTACGCCGCCGCCGAGCACGCCTTCACCGTCGACCCGGTCGACGGCACCAAGAACTTCGTGCACGGCTCGCCCGACCACGCCGTGATGGTGGCCGAGCTGCGCGGTGGCGACGTCGTGCGCTCGTGGATCTGGCAGCCGCAGCACGAGGCGATGTACGTCGCCGAGCGCGGCGCCGGCGCGTTCTGCAACGGCGAGCGGCTGACGACGACGCCCCCGACCGGATCGGCGCAGGGGTGGCGCGGCGTCACCTCCCGCCGCTCCTGGGTGGGGCACGCGCTGGTCGGTCACGCCCCGCTGGAGCAGTCGTGGGTCGCCTGCGGCGTCGACTACCCGCGCCTGGTCGAGGGTGCCGCCGACTACCTCGTCTACTGGCACTGCCAGCCCTGGGACCACGCCCCGGGCCTGCTGCTGGTCACCGAGGCGGGCGGCGTCGTCCGCACCCCCGACGGCGGGACCTACGAGCCGCGGGCGCGTCGGGACGGACTGGTCGTGGCGCCCGACCGCGCGACGTACGACGCCGTGGTGGCCGGGTGGGACCTGTCCTAGCAGGACGCGGCCAGGTCGTCGGCCTGGTTGGCGGCGTAGCCCTCCTGGAGGGAGCCGATCGACCCACCGGTGACGGCGGTGGCGTCGGGCTTCGGCCCGCCCCCACCCTTGCGCGGCGCGGGCGCGTCGCCCTCGGCCCGGTCGATCGCCTCGGCGACCTTGCGGTGCACCAGGTCGATGTCGGGGTGGGCGGTGTCGATCATCGGCGGCACCAGCGAGACCGAGGCCATCTTCTGGCTGCGGGCCTTGAGCGCGAGGTCGACGAACCGGTCGAGCTCGGAGGCCGGCAGGTCGGTCCTGACCATGTCGGAGGTCGCCCGGGCGATGCTCTCGAAGTTGCGCACGGCCTGGGCGGGGCTGACCTGCTGGAGCAGTGCGTTCATCACGCACTTCTGGCGGGCCATCCGTGAGTAGTCGTCGGAGCCCTCGCGGGCGCGGGCGAACCACAGCGTCTCGAACCCGTCGAGCTCGCGGGTGCCGGCCTCGATCTCGCCGGTGACGGCGTCGCCGGGCAGCCCGATCGGGATCGGCTGGCGCACGGTGAGGGTGACGCCGCCGACGGCGTCGACCAGGTTCTTGAAGCCCTCGAGGTTGACCATCGCCCAGTAGTTGATCCGCAGGTCCGTGACGCCCTCGACGGCCGAGATGGTGGCGTCGATGCCGGGGTCCTCGGAGCCGGGGAAGAGCTCCCGGTTGTCCTCGGCCCAGGTGCTGACGCCGTTGAGCATGCAGCCCTCGCAGTCGAACCCGTCGGGGAACTGCTCGGCCATCACCGTGCCCTCGCGGAACGGGAACCGGGTCAGGTTGCGCGGCAGCGCGACCAGCACGGTGCGGCCGGTCTCGGCGTCGATCGAGGCCACCGTCATCGAGTCGGTGCGCGAGCCCCAGCGCCCGGCACCGGCGTCGCCGCCCATCAGCAGCACGTTGTAGCGCCCGGCGTGGGCGTCGCTGGCCGAGCCGTCGCCGAAGGTGGTGAGGATGAAGTCGCGCTGGACCGAGACCAGGTGGGCGCTGAACAGCAGCACGCCGGCGACGCCGAGCACGAGCAGGCCGTTGACGCCGACCGAGACCCGGCGGTGCGTCATCGAGTAGCTCAGCGGCTGCCCGATCCGCCAGGCGTCGAGGAGCAGCGCGGCCCAGCCCAGCGCGCCGACGACCAGCGCGGCGTTGAGCCAGAACAGCAGCGCGGTGTCGGTGGCGAAGGTGATCACCAGCGTGCGGTCGACCAGCAGCGCAGCGACGGCGACCACGCCGAGGGCGAGCGCGCCGACGTAGATCACGAACGCGACCATCCCGACCCGGCGGTTGCCGGCGACGACCTGGGCCGAGCCCGGGGCGAGCAGGGTCATCAGCATCAGGGACAGGGCACGCCGGAAGCGCACCTGGGCGGCACGTCGGGCGACCGGGGTCGACGACAGCGCGCGGTAGGAAACGGGTGACACGGAAGACATCAGGGGAAGAACCTCTGCCTGGGGAAGGAAGCAGACCGTCCGTCAGTATCACCAGTCACAGGAGTCACAGGCGTGCAGACGCGCCGAGCGAGGGAGGATCGGCTGCCGAACCCCTCTCGCGACCGGACGACCGGTAGCGTCTCGCGTCATGAGCGATCGCCCGGGGAGCCGGGGGCCCGACGACGGACCCGAGTTCGGCTGGCTGTACGGCCAGCGGCCGGGCAGCCCCGGCGACGACCCGGAGGCGACCCGCCGGCTGCCCGTGCAGCCCCGGCCCGACCAACCCCAGCAGCCGCCCCAGCAGCCCCCGCGACAGCAGCCGGTGCCGCCGCCGCACCAGCCCGGTCCCCCGCCGCCGTTCCAGCCCGGCCCGCCGCCGCGTCGCCAGGGCGGCGGCTTCTGGGCCAAGCGCCGGTCCAACCCGTTCTTCTACGTCCGGGTGGTCCTGGCGCTGCTGCTCGTCTGGGTGCTCTACACCGTGGCCGTCCCGTTCATCACCTGGCAGAGCGCCGACCGGGTCGACTTCGAGCCCGACGCCGACCGTCCCGGCGAGCAGGACGGGACGACGTACCTGCTCGTGGGCAGCGACTCGAGGGGCGACCTCACCGAGGCCGAGCGCAAGGAGCTGGCCACCGGCAACCCGCAGTCGGAGCTCACCGACACGATGATGCTGCTGCACACCGGCGACGGCCCGAGCGTGCTGCTGTCGATCCCCCGCGACAGCCGGGTCGACCGGGGGTTCTACTCCGGCAAGATCAACGGCGCCTACGCCCAGGGCGGCGCGCGGCTGCTGACCCGCGTCGTCGAGGCCGAGACCGGCGTCCGGGTCGACGAGTACGTCGAGATCGGGCTCGGCGGCGTCGTCGACGTCGTCGACGCGGTCGGCGGCATCACCATCAACCCGCGCGAGCGGCTCAAGGACCCGCTGGCCGGGCTCGACGTGCGCAAGGGCGAGCAGGAGGTCGACGGCAAGACCGCGCTGGCCTACTCCCGCTCGCGCAAGGAGTCGGCCCTCGGCGACCTCGAGCGCGTCCGCCGCCAGCGCGAGGTGATCGGCGCCATCGGCGAGAAGGTCCTCTCGCCGTGGTCGGTGATCAACCCGGTGCGCTGGTGGCGGCTCAACGACGCCGTCCCGTCGTTCTTCCGGTTCGGCGAGGGCACCAGCGCGCTCGACGCCAGCCGGTGGGCGCTCGCGATGACGCGCACGAGCAACGGCGACAACCGCACCTGCACGATGCCGGTCACCGACGGCTCGGCCGAGGTCTGGGACCGCGACCGCGCCGACCCGCTGCTGAAGGCGATCGCCGACGACGAGACCGACCGGATCACCGACGAGCAGTGCACCCCGAACGGAGTCCGGCCGTGAGCTACCAGACCCTGGACTGGTCGGTCGACGCCGACGGCGTCGCGACCCTGACCCTGGACCGGCCCGACGCGCTCAACGCCTTCGACCTGACCATGGCGCGCGAGCTGCTCGCGGTGTTCACCACCGACGCGCTCGACGACGACGTGCGCGCCGTCGTGGTGACCGGCGCCGGCCGGGCGTTCTGCGCCGGGATGGACCTCTCGGCCGAGGGCAACGTGTTCGGTCTCGACGAGACCCTCGACGTCACCCCCGAGACGCTCCGCGAGCGGTTCGACGACCCGGCGTACGCCGACGGCGTCCGCGACACCGGCGGCCGGGTCACCCTCGCCATCCACGCACTGCCCAAGCCGGTGATCGCCGCGATCAACGGTCCCGCCGTCGGGATCGGCGCCACGATGACCTTGGCGATGGACCTCCGGCTCGCCTCGACCCGGGCCCGGATCGGCTTCGTCTTCGGCCGGCTCGGGATCGTGCCGGAGGCGGCGTCGACCTGGTTCCTGCCGCGGATCGTCGGCGTCTCCCAGGCACTGGAGTGGATCTACTCCGCGGAGGTCCTCACCGCCGAGGCCGCGCACGCCGGCCGGCTGGTGCGCTCGGTGCACGAGCCCGATGAGCTGCTGCCGGCCGCCCTGGAGCTGGCCAGGTCGTTCGTGGTCGACCGCTCCCCCGTCGCGGTCGCGCTGGCCAAGCAGCTGGTCTACCGCAACAGCGCCGCCGACCACCCGCTCGAGGCGCACCTCTCGGACTCCGTGGCGATGTGGCACACCTCGGTCGGCGACGGCAAGGAGGGCGTCGCGGCGTTCCGGGAGAAGCGCGCGCCGCGGTTCACCGGCAGGGCGTCACGGCTGCCGCGGATCTTCCCGGCCGAGTCGGAGGACTAGGCGGCGAGCGAGCGGCGCATCTTGCGCAGGATGCCGGTCAGCAGCCGGGAGACCTGCTCCTGGCTGATCCCGACGTCGGCGCCGATCTGGGCCTGGGTGCGGTTCTCGAAGTAGCGCAGCTCGAGGATCCGCCGCTCACGCGGGGGCAGCGAGTCCATCAGCGGACCCAGGGCGACGCGCGCCTCGGCACTGGCGAAGGCCGGGTCGAGCTGGCCCATCCGGTCGATCGGCGACTCGACGCTCTCACCGTCGGGCCGCGGGGCGTCGAGGGAGACCGGGCTGAAGCAACCGGTGGCCGACATCGCGTCGACGACGAGGGTCAGCGGCACGTCCAGGTGCAGCGCCACCTCGGCGGGGAGCGGGCTGCGCCCCAGCTGCTGGGTCAGCTCGGCGTCGGCGAGCGTCACCCGGGGCTGGACCTCCTGCACCGAGCGCGGCGGGCGGACCGCCCACCCGGAGTCACGGAAGTAGCGGCGGATCTCCCCGCGCAGCGTCGGCACCGCGTAGCTGAGGAAGTCGTCCCCGACCGCCGGGTCGAAGCCGCGCACGGCCTTGACCAGCCCGAGGTAGGCGACCTGGTCGACGTCCTCGGCCGGGATGCCCCGACCGTGGTAGCGCCGGGCGACGTCGGTGGCGACCTGCATGTTGAGGCGGATCGCCTCGTCCTCGTAGCGGCTGCGCTCGGCGCCGCCGGCCTCGCGCGCTCGGAGGAGCAAGCGCGTTGTCTCGACTCGACGACGTGCGTCACTGACGGTGCGACTCGACCCCATGTGCGAGCTACCTTCCGGAGCGGGATCTCCCAGTCGAGATCCCCAAAAGTGATGTTGACATGCCGTCATCCGAGGCGCAAGCGTTTCCGTGGGACGCGTGGGGCCCGCAGGGCGGCCTGGCGACCCCGGATGTGCCCGGGTGAAGGAGCCGCCGAGTGGGGGGATCCCGGCGGCTCACGCCGTGATGTACCCCGGGTGCCGGACGGTATGCGACCGAATTTGACTGATCCGCCCGCCCGGTCCGCCCGCCCGGTGCGCTTGACCGGTTGGACTAGCGTGCCGGGATGGCCACCTCCCCCGACTGGCAGGACCCCGCCGCCGTCGCGATGATGCTCGACGACTGCACGGTGTGGGCCGTGGTGGGCCTGACCACCAACACCGACCGGACGGCGTACTCGATCGCCGCGATGATGCAGCGGCGGGGCAAGACGATCGTCCCGATCAACCCCGACGCCGCGGAGGTGCTGGGCGAGCAGGGCTACGCGACCCTGGCGGACGTGCCGTTCCCGGTCGACGTGGTCGACGTCTTCCGGCGCTCCGAGCACGCCGGCGAGTTCGCCGACCAGGCGGTGGCGATCGGCGCCCGCGGCGTCTGGTTCCAGCTCGGCGTCGTCGACGAGGCGGCGTTCGCACGCACCCGGGCGGCCGGCGTGGCGATGGTGATGGACACCTGTCCCGCCATCGAGTACCGCCGCCGGGAGTCGTGACCGGGGCGCCGGGGTCCGACCTGGAGGTCCGGCCCGGCGTGACCGTCCCCGCCGTCGAGCTGGTCGAGCGCTTCAGCCGGTCCTCGGGGCCGGGCGGGCAGTCGGTCAACACCACCGACAGCCGCGTCGAGCTGGAGTACGACGTGCTGGCCTCGACGGCCCTCAGCGACGCCCAGCGGGCGCGGGTCGTCGGCCGGCTGGGCTCGCCGGTCGTCGTGGTCGCCTCCGAGCACCGCTCGCAGCACCGCAACCGGGTCGCCGCCCGCGAGCGGCTGGCCGCCCGCCTGCGCGACGCCCTGCTGCCGCCGCCGCCGACGCGCCGGGCCACCCGGCCGACCAAGGGGTCGCAACGGCGCCGCCTGGAGGCGAAGAAGCAGCGCGGGCAGACCAAGTCGCTGCGCGGCCGCGTCCGCGGCGACTGACCCGCCCAGGACCGACCGTCCGGTACCTGCGGCCAACCCGGCGGCACCCGAGGACGATCCGGACCACCCCGCGGCAGACCTAGCGTCGTCGTGTGCCCACAGCCCTCCCCGTCCCCGCCCCCGGTCCGGCGAGCGCATGAGCGCCCGCCTGTCCGTCGACCACCACGCCGTCGCCGCCAACACCGCGCTGCTCGCCGCCCGCACCCCGGGCGCGCTGATGGCGGTCGTCAAGGCCGACGGCTTCGGCCACGGCGCCGTCGGCGTCGCCCGCACCGCCCTGGCCCACGGCGCCTCCTGGCTCGGCGTCACCAGCATCGAGGAGGCGCTCGCGCTGCGCGCCGCCGGTCTCGGTGCGCCGGTGCTGAGCTGGCTGAACGCGGTCGACGCCGACTACACCGCCGCCGTCGCGGGGCGGATCGACCTCGCCGTGCCCGACCGCGACCACCTCGACGCGGTCGTCCGCTCGGCCGTCGGGGCCCGCATCCACCTCCACCTCGACACCGGCATGGCCCGCGACGGTGCCTCCCCCGGTGCGTGGCCCGCGCTGTGCCGCGCCGCCCGGGACGCCGAGCGCGACGGCCGGGTGCGGGTCGTCGGCGTGATGGGTCACCTCGGGTGCGCCGAGGTGCCGGGCCACCCGGCCAACGCCGTGGGCCGGGCCCGCTTCGACTGGGGGCTCCGCGTCGCCCGGGCCGCGGGGCTGCGTCCGCCGCTGCGCCACCTCGCGGCGACGGCCGCCACCCTGACCGACCCCGCGTCGGTGCACACGATGTGCCGCGTCGGCGCCGGGCTCGTCGGCATCGACCCCAGCGGCACGACCCGGCTCGCCCCCGCGCTCACCCTCACCGCACCCGTCGTCGGCGTACGCCGGGTGGGCACCGGCACCGCGGTCGGCTACGGGCAGGCCTGGACCACCGACCGGCCGACCACGCTCGCCCTGCTCCCGGTCGGGTACGCCGACGGGCTGCCCCGGGTCTGCGAGGGACGCGCCGAGGTGTCGCTGGGCGGACGCCGGCGCCCGGTCGTGGGCCGGGTGTCGATGGACCAGGTGGTCGTCGACGCCGGCGACCACCCGGTCGCGGTGGGCGACGAGGCCACGATCTTCGGACCGGGGCACCTCGGCGAGCCGACGACAGCCGAGTGGGCAGCGTGGGCCGGCACCATCGAGCACGAGATCGTCACCGGCATCGGTGCCCGGGTGGTGCGCTCGTGGGCCGCGTGAGGGTCGCGGTCGTCGGCGGTGGCGCCAGCTGCGAGCACGACGTCTCGCTCGCCTCGGCCGCCTCGGTCGCCGCGGCTCTCGACCCGCAGGCCTACGAGGTCGTCCGCCTCACCATCGACCCGCACGGCACCTGGCTCGACGGCGGCGGCCGCCCGATCGGGCTCACCGGGGCCGCGTGCGTGCTGCGCCGCTGCGACGTGCTGCTGCCGGTCGTCCACGGCCCGCACGGCGAGGACGGCACCCTCGCGGCGCTCGGCGACCTCGCCGGCCTGCCGGTCGTCGGCTCGGGCGTCCGAGCCGGAGCCCTCGCCATGGACAAGTGGGCCACCAAGCTGGTGGCCGGCGCGGTCGGCGTCGCGACCGCGCCCGGCGTGCTGCTGACCCGTCCGGCGTACACGTGGACGCACCCGGTGGTCGTCAAGCCGGTCGCCGCCGGGTCGAGCCACGGCGTCACCCTGGTCGACGACCCCGCCGGTCTCGACGACGCGCTCGCGGCGGCCTTCGCCCTCGACGACCGCGTGCTGGTCGAGGACGTCGTGGTCGGCCGCGAGGTCGACGTCGCCGTGCTCCGCCGCCCCGACGGCGGCCGGGTCGTGGCACCGACCCTCGAGATCGTGACCGACGGCGTCTTCGGCTTCGAGGAGAAGTACGACGGCACCGCCGACTTCCGCATCCCGGCCGACCTCGAGGACCACGAGACCAAGGCGCTCGAGGAGGCCGCGGTCGCCGTCTACGACGCGCTGGGCTGCGCCGGTGTGGCCCGCGTCGACTTCTTCTGGGCCGACGGCCCCGACGGCCACCACCCGGTGCTCAACGAGGTCAACACGATGCCCGGGTTCACCGAGCAGTCGCAGGTGCCGCGGATGTTCGCGGCCGCCGGCCTCCCCTACCCCGCCCTCCTCGACCTGCTCGTGCGCGACGCGCTCGCGGGCACTCGGTAGCCTCGCGCCGGATGGACGACCGAGCGATCGACCGGGCGATCGAGCGCCTGCGTCCCTGGGCACCCGAGCTGGTGGTCGGGGTCGTCCTGCTGGTGCTGGGGATCCGCGAGGCCGAGTCCGCCGCGGTCTACACGGTCGACCCCTACCTCTCCTACCCGTCGCTGGTGACGCCGTCGTCCTTCGGGACCCTCTGCGCCGTCGCCGCCCTCACCGCCCTCGCCGCGGCCCTGTCGCGTCGCGCGCCGAGCGTCGCCCTGGGCCTGGCCTGGGTGCTGGCCCTGATGCACCTCCTCGGCGAGGTGCAGCCGATGTACGTCGAGCTGTCACTCGTGCTCGTGCTGTACGGCGCCGCGCGCTGGGGCCGGGTCGGCACCGTCGTGGCGGCCGGGATGTCGATCCCCCTCGTGGTGATCGCCGCCCTGCTCACCCTCTACCTCATCGGGTACGACACCTTCATCTACTCCCCCCTCGGCGTCGAGACGCGCCGCCTGTTCTCCGCCGCCAGTCCCAGCGGGATCGCCACCGCCCTGCTCGCAGCCGGCACGGTGCTGGCCGGACCGTGGCTGGCCGGGCTGACCGTGCGTTTCGCCCGGCGGGCGGTCGACTCGGGCGTCTCGCAGAACCGCGCCGAGGAGCGCGCTGCGCTGGCCGTGCAGCAGACCGAGCAGGCCCGCGAGATCGCCAGGCTCCGGGAGGAGCAGGCCCGGCTGGCCCGCGACGTGCACGACGTCGTAGGGCACTCGCTCGCCGTGATCCTGGCGCAGGCCGAGTCGGCGCAGTACCTCCCCGACGACGACCCGGCCCGCCTCAAGCAGACGATGGCGACCATCGCGGGCTCGGCCCGCTCGTCGCTGCAGGACGTGCGCCAGGTGCTGTCGGCCCCCCAGGGCGCCCCCGCCGAGACGCGCCCGCTCGACACCCTGGTCGACGGCGTGCGCGCCGGCGGGCACGAGGTCGTGGTGCGCGAGCTCGGCACCGCGCGGCCGCTGCCGCCCGAGCTCGAGGTGACGGCCTACCGCGTGCTCCAGGAGATGCTCACCAACGCCGTCAAGCACGGGCTCCGCGACGAGCCGGTCTTCGTGGAGCGGCACTGGCCCGACGACACGCTGACCGACGAGCTGCGGGTCGAGGTCCGCAACGCCGTCGACCGCGACGCGCAGGTCCGCGAGCGCGGACGCGGTCTCGACGGCATGCGCCAACGGCTCGAGGCCGTCGGCGGTCGGCTCGACGCGCGCCGTCGCGAGGAGGACGACGTCACGACGTTCACGGTCACGGCGTGGGTACCGTTGGGTCCCCGATGACCGACCAGTCCCCCACGTCCCCCGACATCCGGGTGCTGCTCGTCGACGACCAGGAGCTGTTCCGCGAGGGCGTGCGCGTCATCATCGACGCCCAGGACGGCATGGGCGTGGTCGGGGTGGCCGCCGACGGCGTCGAGGCCGTGCGCCTGGTCGACGAGCTCGACCCCGACGTCGTGCTGATGGACATCCGGATGCCGGAGATGGACGGCGTCGAGGCGACCCGGCAGGTCTTCTCCCCCGTCCGGGTCGCCGGCCGGCAGCGGCCGCTGCGGGTCGTCGTGCTCACCACCTTCAACCTCGACGACCGGGCCGCGACGGCCATCCGGTACGGCGCCAGCGGGTTCCTGCTCAAGGACACCACCCCGGTCCAGCTGCGTGACGCGATCCGCACCGTGCACGCCGGCAACGCCGTCCTCGCCCCCGGCGACCTGACCGCGCTGATGGCTGGCAGCTTCACCACGCGGCGCCCGACCCCGGCCGCCTACCTGGGGCTGACGGACAAGGAGCGCGACATCTTCGACCACGTGGCCCGCGGCCGCTCCAACAGCGAGATCGGTGCTCTGGTCTTCGCCAGCGAGTCGACCGTCAAGACCCACGTCGGCGCGATCCTGCGCAAGCTGGGGTTGCGCGACCGCGTGCAGATCGTGGTCTACGCCCACGAGCACGGACTCGTGGGCTGAACGCCCACCCGGCCCCGCAGCCGAGCAGCAGCCGGTGCAGGGCCAGCGAGGCCGCGAGCACGGCGGCCGTCACCACCAGCGGGTAGGCGGTGGCGAGCGGGAGCGACCGCGACAGCGCGCCGCCCTCGCCGACCAGGGACGCCGACGCCAGGTGGGCGAGCGCGACCAGCGGCAGGTGCAGGACGTAGACCGGCAGCGTCCGTCGACCGAGCCGGGCCAGCGGCGCGCCCAGCCGGGTGCGACCCGCGAGCACCGCCACGCCGGCGCCGGCGGCGACGCCGAGGAGCCCGAGCACGGGTCGCACCCCGAGCCAGTGGTCGGCCCCCAGCACCTGCCACACCAGCGCCGCGCCGACGAACGCCGCGACCGCGAGCAGGACCGTCCGGCGCGCGTCCGGCAGCAGCAGGGCGCGCGCCCGCGGGGGCAGGTGCGCGACCCGGGTGCCGAGCAGGAACCACACCAGGTTGGTCAGCAGGCCCGCCCGGTTGCCCGGCGTCGGCACCCACCCGGCGTACGCGACCGCACTGAGCAGCAGCGCGCCCGCCAGCGCGACGTGCGGGGCGGTACGCGTGACGCGCGCGACGACGACGTACACCGCCAGGGCCAGGAGGTACCAGAGGTTGCCGGGGGTGACGGTCAGCTGCTCGAGCAGGTCCCCCGGGCCGTGGGCGACCGCGGTGTCGAAGTCCGGGGTCAACCGCAGCACGACCGTGTGGACCAGGGTCCACAGCAGGAACAGGAGCAGGAGGGGCGCCACCCGGTCGTCCAGCACCCGCCGCCACGGCCGCTGCAGCACCGAGTGGGCGAACAGGCCCGAGACGAGGAAGAACAACGGCATCCGCACCGGCAGCAGCGACTCCGAGAGGGCACCCCACGCGCCGGTCACCGGCACCGCGGTGTCCCACGGCAGCGGCAGGTAGTCCTTGGGGGTCACGTGCCACAGCACCACCAGGACGATGCACGCGCCCTTGGCGACGTCGGGCCACAGCAGGCGCTCGGAGCGCGGTTCACTCACGCGTCGATGCTGTCGGCCCCGGAGGCCGGGCGGATCGGTCGCGGGTACCGCGGACGTGGCCGCTGGTACGAGACGCCCGCGAGCTGTTGTAGATTATCTCGACTTTGTCACTAGACATGACCAATGGACAACAGCACGGAGGCACGATGAACCGCGTGGTCAAGGGCGTCGATCCGGTCGTCTTCTGGGGGTCGGCCCTCCTCATCGCCGCCTTCGTGGGCTGGGGGCTGTTCGCCCCCGACAGCCTGGGCAAGGTGATGAAGACCAGCCTGGACTGGGTGATCGGCAACTTCGGCTGGTCGTTCGTGCTGCTCGCGTTCAGCGCCCTGGCGCTCTGCGTCTTCCTCGTCATCCACCCCTGGGGCCGGACCCGTCTCGGGCCCGACGACTCGCGCCCGACGTTCGGGACCTTCTCGTGGGTCTCGATGATGTTCGCGGCCGGGCTCGGCGCGGGCCTGCTGTTCTACGGTGTCGCCGAGCCTGTCACCCACTGGAGCAACCCGCCGCACGGCCTCGCCGAGCCGCAGAGCGAGGAGGCCACCAAGACGGCCCTGCGCTACACCTACTTCCACTGGGGGTTCAACGGCTGGGCGATGTACGCCGTGATGGGCGGCGCGATGGCCTACTTCAGCTATCGCAAGAACCTGCCGACCCTGGTCAGCGCGACGCTCACGCCGCTGTTCGGACCCGACGTCACCACCAAGCCGATCGGCCGCGTCGTCGACGCCCTCGCCATCGTCGCCACGCTGTTCGGGACCGCCACCGCCCTCGGCCTCAACGGCCTCCAGCTCAACAGCGGCCTGGAGTACCTCTTCGACGTGCCGAAGTCCGACACCGTCGCGGTCGTGATCATCGTGGTGGTGACCTCGCTGTTCCTGGTCTCCGCGACGTCCGGGGTCGAGAAGGGCATCAACTTCCTGGCCAACCTCGGCGCCTTCGCCACCATCGGCCTGTTCGTGTTCTTCCTCGTCGTGGGCGGCTCGACGGTGCTGGTGATCTCCAACGGCATCGAGTCGATCGGCGACTACGTCATCCAGGTCTTCCCGATGTCGCTGGAGACCGGCGTGGGCGACGAGCAGTGGATGGCCGGCTGGACGATCTTCTACTGGGCCTGGTGGGCCTCGTGGGCGCCGTTCGTCGGCATGTTCGTCGCCCGCATCTCGCGCGGCCGCACCATCCGCGAGTTCGTCATCGGCGTGGTCGCCGCGCCCACCGGCTTCGGGTTCCTCTGGTTCGCCGTCGTCGGCGGCACCGGGATCGACCTGCAGGAGAGCGGCAAGGCCGACATCCTCGGCACGCTGGCCACGCCGGAGCTCTCGCTCTTCACGGCCCTCGACGCCCTGCCGCTGCCGATCATCAGCTCGGCGCTCTGCGTGGTGCTGATCGCGCTGTTCTTCATCAGCGGCGCCGACGCCGCCAGCGTCGTGATGGCCACGATGGCCTCGCGCGGCTCGCTGCACCCGTCGCGGCTCGTGGTCGTCGTGCTCGGCGTCCTGATGGGCGGCATCGCGTGCGCGATGCTGCTGGTCGGGGGGCTGGTCGCGCTGCAGCAGGCGGCCGTGCTGGGGTCGGTGCCGTTCGCGGTGGTGCTCGTCCTGGTCGCCTGGTCGTGGGTCAAGGCGCTGCGCGAGGAGCACCGCACCGACCGCGTCGACGACGACGACCGGGCCGAGGTGCTGGTCGCGGCCCCCGACCGCGACTGACGACCCCACCCCCCATCCCCTGCCCCGAGAGGACCACCACCGTGCCCCAGCGACGCAACCCCTTCGAGGGCGTCACCGACTACGTCAGCGAGCTCGGTCGGCTCCGCTCGCTCGGCATCCACGGCACCGACCACGGCGCCGAGGTCACCGAGCGCACCCACGCCTCGGCGTGGGTGCCGCCGACCGACATCCTCGCCCGCGGCGACGACCTGGTGATCCGGGTCGAGCTCGCCGGCGTCGCGCCCGACGACGTCGACCTGCACCTGCAGCACGGCGCGTTGACCGTCTCGGGCGCCCGGGGGGCGACCGGCGGCGAGGCGCACGCCGACTTCTACGTCCGCGAGCGGCCGCACGGCGCCTTCCGGCGGGTGATCACGCTGCCGGAGGGCACCGAGGCCACCCAGGTGGAGGCGGCCTTCGACGCCGGCCTGGTCGAGATCACCGTCCGCGGCGCCGTCCGTCCCCGCGAGAGCACCCGGATCGGCATCGCCGACCGCTCGGCGGGGGCCACGTCGCGCACCGTCGAGGTCGACCAGGACGCTTAACGGGTGGACCGCCGCCAGCTCGAGTACTTCCTCGCGATCGCCGAGGCCGGCAGCTTCACCCACGCCGCGCGCGTGCTGACCATCGCCCAGCCGTCGCTGTCGTACGCGATCCGGGGCCTGGAGCGCGAGCTCGGCGAGACGCTGTTCGCCCGGCACGGGCGGGGTGTGCGGCTCACGCCGGCCGGCGAGGCGCTCGTGCGGCCGGCGCGGCGCACGTTGCGCGCCTTCGCCCAGGCCGAGGTGGCGGTCCGCGGCTCCGGCGACAGCGCGTTCGCCCAGGTGCGCGTGGTGACCAACACCGTCTGGGCGCTGGACCCGCTGGTGCGCGTGGTCGGCGAGCTGCGACAGCTGCGGCCCGGCCTGCAGCTGCAGGTCACCGACCCGGCGAGCCGGGTCGTGGTGGTGGAACAGGTGCGCGCCGGCGAGGTCGACTTCGGCCTGCTCGCCGGCACCCCGCCCGGTCCCCCGCTGACCAGCCTGCACATGGTCGACCTCGACCTGGTCGCCGTGCTGCCCCCGGGCACCGGGCCGCAGCACGGCCTGGTGGCCGACGTCGGCGACCTGCAGCACCACGGGCTGATCTGCACCCCGCCCGGCAGCGCCCTGCGCACGCTGCTCGACGAGCGCTTCGAGGCCGCGGGCCTGGTGCCGGAGGTCGCCGTCGAGACCGCCCACGTCGCCAGCCTCGTGCCGCTCGTGCTGGCCGGCGCCGGCGCGGCGCTGCTGCCGGAGGCGATGGCCGCCGAGGCCGGGGCCAAGGGCGCCCGCCTGGCCCGCCTCGAGCCGCCGAGCCGGGCCGCGGTGCACCTGGTCTGGCGCGAGGGCACCCTGTCCGAGGCATCGGCAGCCCTGCTCGGCGTCGCCCGGGGCCTCGCCGCCGACCAGCGATAGACATTCGCTATCGCAGGTGGCCGAAGCCGGTCTGGCTCGCGGGCGGTCCCGGCTTCGGTTCTCAGGTTTTTAACTCTATTGTTTCACTATAACTAGGCGAGACAGCCTGGAGGACAACCCGAGGAGGACCCGTGACCAGCACTCTCGAGCGCACCGAGCACACCGCCCACGCCACCGACGTCGAGGTGCACCGCCTCGGCGGCCGCATCGGCGCCCGCATCGACGGCGTCCGCCTCGGCGGCGACCTCGACCCCGTGACCGTGGCCCAGGTGCGCAGCGCCCTGCTGGAGCACAAGGTGGTCTTCTTCCGCGGCCAGCACCACCTCGACGACGCCGGCCACCAGGCCTTCGCCGAGACGATGGGCCCGCTCACCACGGCCCACCCGACGGTCAACACCGGGTCGGGCCGGGTGTTCAAGGTGACGGCCGACAAGGGCATGGCGGCCAACGCCTGGCACACCGACGTCACCTTCGTCGACCGCGTGCCGGCCATCAGCGTGCTGCGCGCCGTCGTGCTCCCGCCGTACGGCGGCAACACCGTGTGGGCCAACGCCGTCGCCGCCTACGAGTCGCTCCCGACCTCGCTGCGCGCCCTGGTCGACGAGCTGTGGGCGGTGCACACCAACAGCTACGACTACGCCCGGCTGAGCCACGACGAGGAGTCGGAGGAGCCCGACGCCAACTACACCCGCGCCGACTTCACCGCCCAGCTCTTCGAGACCGAGCACCCGGTGGTGCGGGTGCACCCCGAGACCGGCGAGCGCGCCTTCGTGCTCGGCCACTTCGTGAAGAACTTCACCGGGCTCAACGCCCGCGAGTCGGCGACGGTCTTCAACCTCCTGCAGAACCGGATCACCAAGCTCGAGAACACCATCCGGTGGACCTGGCAGCCCGGTGACGTGGCGATGTGGGACAACCGCGCCACCCAGCACTACGCCGTGGCCGACTTCGGCACCGAGTACCGCGAGATGCGCCGGATCACCGTCGCGGGCGACGTCCCCGTCGGCATCGACGGGCGCCGCAGCCGGGTGCTCCGCGGCGACGCCAACGGCTACTCGCGCATCGACGAGCTGATCAGCTGATGCCGGTCGACCTGATCGACCTGGTCGACCCCGTCACGGGCGAGGTGAGGTCGCGGGTGCCGGCCAGCAGCCCGGACGACGTCACGGCCGCGGTCGACACCGCGGCCGCGGCGTTCCCCGGCTGGGCCCGGCGTACGCCGGGTGACCGCGCCGACGCCCTGCTCGCCCTCGCCGACCTGGTGGCCCGGCACGGCGACGAGCTGACCCGGCTCGACGCCGAGGACGTCGGCAAGCCGATCGTGCACGCCCGCGAGGAGCTGCCCGGCGTCGTCGACCTGATCCGCTTCCTGGCCGGCGCCGCCCGCGTGCCCGCCGGCGGGTCGGGCTCCTACGCCGCCGGCCGGACCTCGACGCTGCGGCGCGAGCCGCTCGGCGTGGTGGCCCTGATCGCGCCGTGGAACTACCCGCTGCTCGAGGCGGTGTGGAAGGCCGCCCCCGCGCTCGCGGCCGGCAACACCGCCGTCCTCAAGCCGTCGGAGCTCACCCCCCGCTCGACGCTGCGGCTGGCCGAGCTGGCCGAGGTCGCGCTCGGGCCCGGGGTGCTGCAGGTCGTGCTCGGCGACGGCGAGGTCGGGCAGGCCCTGGTCCGCGACCCCCGCGTCCGGCTGGTCTCGGTCACCGGCGACAGCACGACCGGCAGCGCGGTCGCGCAGACCGCGTCGGCCTCGCTGACCCGCGTGCACCTCGAGCTCGGCGGCAACGCGCCCGTCGTGGTCTGCAGCGACGCCGACCTCGACGACGCCGTGGCCACCCTGGTGCCGGCGGGGTTCCTCAACGCCGGGCAGGACTGCACCGCCGCCTGCCGCCTCCTGGTCGCCGACGACGTCCACGACGCCTTCCTCGAGCGCTACCTGGCCGCGGTCGACGACCTCCGGGTCGGCGACCCCGCCGACGAGGAGACCCGGCTCGGACCCGTGGTCAGCCGGCGCCACCTCGACCGGGTGGCCGGCTTCGTCGAGCGTGCGGTCGCCGACGGCGCCGAGGTGCTCACCGGCGGCCAGCGCCTCGACCGGGACGGCTGGTTCCACGCCCCCACGGTGCTGACCCGGGTGCGCCAGGACGCCGAGGTCGTGCAGCGCGAGGTGTTCGGCCCGGTGGTGACCGTCCAACGGGCCGGCTCCGACGACGAGCTGCTCGCGCTGGCCAACGGCGTCGAGCAGGGGCTCTCGGCCGGCGTGTGGACCACCGGCCTGGCCCGGGCCGAGCGGTTCAGCGCCGCGCTCGACTTCGGCACCGTCTGGGTCAACGACCACCTCACCACCGTCGCCGAGATGCCCTTCGGCGGGTTCGGGGCCTCCGGCTACGGCGCCGAGCTGTCGCTGCGCTCGATCGACGACTACTCGCGGTTCAAGCACGTGCTGACGAGGACCGGCGCCTGATCCCGCCCAGCCTGACCCGGCGGGACAGCCACCCGACCAGCCACTCCAGCGGCCCGCGCCGACCGAGGGCGGCGTACGCGCCACCGATCCAGAGCACCGCCAGGACGTGCCAGACGTAGGTGTCGGGCTCCTCGGCCGGCCAGACCGGCTCGGTCTTCATCACCAGGTGCAGGGTGTAGAGGGTCAGCGTCATCGCGCCGGCGCCGAAGACGACCTGGACGAACCGCTCCCCCGTGCGGGACACGTCGCCGACCGCGCCGACGACCAGCAGGCAGAGGCCGATCACCAGCGCGGCGCTGCCGCCGGTCTGCGCCAGGTCGAACGGCGTCGTCGAGTGCGGGGCGACCAGGAGCAACCAGCGCGCGTCGTCGGTGGGCGTCTGGCCGTACATCCCGCCCTCCGCGTCGACGAGCTCGGCGGGCGTGAACCGCGAGTCGGTCAGCGCGTGGGAGACCACGGTCGCCGTCACCGCGACCGCCAGCCCGGCGCCGGCCAGGGTCGCCGCGACCCGGCGCGAGCGGAGGCCCATCCGGCCGATCGCCAGGCCCAGCAGCAGGTAGGCCAGCCACGGCACCGCCGGGTAGTAGCCGGTGAGGAGCAGCTCGGAGACCAGGGGGCCCAGGTCGTCGAGCTGACCGGGCCGGGGACTGTCGAAGCGACGCTCCGGCAGCTCCGGCCGCAGCACGTGGCTGACCACCGGCGCCACCGCGGCCCAGCCGACCGCGAGGACGAGCAGGGGCCGCCAGGTCAGCCCGAGGAACGGCAGCCCGAGCACGAAGAGCACGGCGTAGTAGGTGAGGATCACCGCGATCCCGGTGTCGGGGATGCCCAGCACCAGGCCCAGCGCGCCCACCAGCAGGGCCCGCACCAGCAGGGCGAGGGAGACGTCGAGGCGCTCGCGCCCCCGGACCGGCGTACGCCGGCCGCTGACCAGCGCGATCGACACCCCGGCCAGCACGGCGAACAGGGCCGAGGCCCGGCCGCCCGCGAGCCACTGCGCGGTCGTCAGGTCGCCCTCGGGCGTGCGCGCGTCGAGCACGTGGGTGGCCATCATGCCCAGCAGGGCCAGGCACCGCGCGACGTCGATCGCGACGAGGCGGCCGCGGTCGGACGTCCTAGAAGCCGAGCCGCCGGCCACCGCTGTCACCACGCACGGCAGCGCCCTTGTCCTGGGCCGTCTTCCGCAGGTCGTCCTGGAAGGCGACCATCCGCTCCTGCAGGTCGGGGTCGGCCGCGGCCAGGATGCGCACGGCGAGCAGCCCGGCGTTGCGGGCGCCGCCGATCGCGACGGTGGCCACCGGCACCCCGGCCGGCATCTGCACGATCGAGAGCAGCGAGTCGAGCCCGTCGAGGGTCTTCAGCGGCACCGGCACCCCGATCACGGGCAGCGGCGTCACCGCGGCGAGCATGCCGGGCAGGTGGGCCGCACCCCCGGCACCGGCGATGACCACCGACAGCCCGCGGCCGGCGGCGTCCCTGCCGTAGGCGAGCATCTCCTCCGGCATCCGGTGGGCCGAGACGACGTCGGCCTCGTGGGCGACGTCGAACTCGGCGAGCGCGGCGGCGGCCTCCTTCATCACCGGCCAGTCGGAGTCGCTGCCCATCACGATGCCGACGCGGGGTCGGTCAGACGCGGTCATGTCACTCACTTTCGTTGCCGAGCTCGCCCGCGAACCACGCGGCGGCGTGCCGCGCGCGCTCGAGGCAGTCGTCGAGGTCGTCACCGTAGGCGTTGACGTGGCCGACCTTGCGGCCCGGCCGCAGGTCCTTGCCGTACAGGTGCACCCGCAGGTGCGGGTCGCGGGCCAGCGCGTGCGGGTAGCCGTCGTAGAGGCGTCCCGCCCGGTCGTCGGGCCCGCCGAGGATGTTGACCATCACCGTCCAGGGTGCGCGGGCCGCGGGCGAGCCGAGCGGCAGGTCGAGCACGGCGCGCAGGTGGTTCTCGAACTGCGAGGTGACGGCGCCGTCCTGGGTCCAGTGGCCGGTGTTGTGCGGCCGCATCGCGAGCTCGTTGACCAGGATCCGGCCGTCGGCGGTCTCGAACAGCTCGACGGCCAGCACCCCGGTGACGTCGAGCTCGCCGGCGACGGTGAGGGCGACCTCCTGGGCCCGGGTGGCGAGGTCGGGGTCGAGGTCGGGCGCCGGGGCGACGACCTCGCGGCACACGCCGTCGACCTGGGTCGACTCGACCACCGGGTAGGCCGCCGCCTGGCCGCTGGGTGAGCGCACGACCAGCGCCGACAGCTCGCGCCGGAAGTCGACGAGCTCCTCGGCCAGCAGCCGGACGCCGCTGGCGGCGGCCACGCGCAGCGGCTCCTCGGCGTCCTGCGTCGTGCGGACGACCCAGACGCCCTTGCCGTCGTAGCCGCCGCGGGTGGTCTTCAGGACGCACGGGAAGCCGAACGCCTCGACCTCGGCGGTGTCGGCGACGATCGCGTTGCGCGGGCACGGGAGGCCGAGCGCGGCGAGCCGTTCCCGCATCACGCCCTTGTCCTGGGCGTGCACGAGGGCGTCGGGACCCGGGCGGACGGCGACGCCGTCGGCGGCGAGGGCCCGCAGGTGCTCGGTCGGCACGTGCTCGTGGTCGAAGGTCACGACGCTCGCGCCGCGGGTGACGGCCCGCAGGTCGTCGAGGTCGGTGTGGTCGCCGACGAGCCGGTCGACGACCACCTGGGCCGCCGAGACGCCCTCGGCCTCGGCGAGCAGCCGCAGCGGGATCCCGAGGGCCGCGGCCGGCTCGGCCAGCATCCGGGCGAGCTGGCCGCCCCCCACCACCGCCACCAGCGGCGCGGACGACGTACCTGAGGTCACGCGCAGAGACTAGTGAGCGCCCGTCACGGGCCCACCGGCGCCTCGGTCTCGAACCGCAGCCCCCGCCCCCGCAGCGTGGTGATCAGGTGGGGACGCCGGCTGTCGTCGCCGAGCTTGCGCCGGACCCAGCCGAGGTGCACGTCGATGGTCTTCGAGGACGTCCAGAACGTCGTGTGCCACACCTCGCGCATCAGCTCGTCGCGGGAGACCACCTCGCCCGCGCGGGAGATCAGGGCCAGCAGCAGGTCGAACTCCTTGCGGGAGAACGCGACCTCCTCCCCGTCCCGCCAGACGCGGCGCTCGGCCGGGTCGACGCGGACTCCCTGGACCTCGAGCACACCTCAACGTAGGAAGGCCCGGTCGGCCCGGACACCCCTTCCGGCGAATTGACGCGTGTGCTCTAGACCGGTCAGTGGCGGCGCACGGCGACGGGCTCGACGAGGCCGAAGCCGCGCACCGGCCGCTCGGGGAGCCGCCGGGTCTCGAACTGGTCGTCCGGCAGCAGTGCGGCGGTCGCGGCGTCGATGATGACCCGGTTGCGCCGCGCCACGGCGGTCAAGCGGGCCGCCAGGTTGACCGGCGGGCCGAACACGTCGCCGAGGCGCATGATCACGGCCCCGCTGGCCAGGCCGACCCGCACGTCGGGCATCCGGGTGTCGCGCCCGATGACGGTGATGATCCCCTCGGCGGTGTCGTAGGCCCGGACGGGGTCGTCGTTCACGAACAGCACGCTGTCGCCGATGCTCTTGATCACCCGGCCCCGCTGGCTGGCCACCACGTCGGCGCACCGCGACTCGAACAGCTCGACGAGGTCGCCGATGCGCTCGCGGGAGATCTCGTTGCTCAGCGCGGTGAAGCTGACGATGTCGGCGAAGCCCACGGTGAGGTCGTTGGTGTGCAGGTCGTCGGCCTCGCCGAGGGCCACGATGCGCGAGACGGCGGCCGCGAGGTGGCGCCGCCAGGCGTAGACCATCATCGCCTCGAACCCGTCGCCGAAGTCGTCGAGCATCCGCATCGCGGTGGCCATCCGGTTGCCCGGCTGCTCCTCCTGGAGCTCCTCGATGCGGTGCACGAGCGCACCGACCTCCCAGTCGGCGAGGCGCGCCATGGTCTGGCCGAGCGCGCGGGTGATCGTCACCGCGTTGTCGAAGTCGAGCAGCCCGGACTCGATCGGCGCGACCAGCGTGCGGATCGCCTCGGCGTCGGAGGAGGTGTAGACGACCGCGGCGCCGTCGGCCTCGGGGAAGCCGAGCGCCCGCCACAGCCGACGCGCCTGCTCGAGCGGGATGCCGGCCTCGCGCGCCACCTCCGACGCCGAGTAGGACGGCGCCTCGCGCAGGATCGCGTTGACGATCGCGGCCGGGTCGCCCCAGCTGGACTCGGTGGTGATCAGGCCCCCTGGGTGCGCACGTGCACCACGTCACCGGCCGCGACCGTGCGGCGGCGGCCGCCCGGGCCGCCGGCCTCGACCACGAGCTTGCCCGACGGGTCGACGTCGACCGCCCGGCCCTCGAGCACCGAGCCGTCGGGCAGGTCGACCCGGACGTCGCGGCCCACCGTGACGCAGGCGGCGACGTAGGACTCCTGCAGCCGCATGCCGCTCTTGTCGCCACCCATCGTCCAGGCGTCCATGGCCTCGCGGATGGCGTTGAGCACCTGGACCAGGACGTCGGTGCGGTCGACGGGGCGGCCGAGCTCGATCGCGAGGGAGGTGGCGGTCGGGACCGGCAGCTCCTCGGGGGTCTGGTTGACGTTGATGCCCACGCCGACCACGGCGGCGGGGCCGTCGTCGGTCTCGAGGCGCTCGACGAGGATCCCCGCGACCTTCTGGTCGCCGACGAGCACGTCGTTGGGCCACTTCACGCCGGCGCTCAGGCCGGCCGCCTGCAGCGCCTTGTCGACGGCGTACCCGGTGAGCAGCGGCAGCCACGGCCAGCTGCGGGTGGGCGCGTCGGGACGCAGCACGATGGAGAAGGTGACCGAGGTGCCGGGTGGGGTCTCCCAGGTGCGGTCGAGGCGGCCGCGGCCGGCCGTCTGGTGGTCGGCCACGAGGACCAGCCCGTCGGGCGCGCCGTCCTTGGCGCGCCGCACGGCCTCGGCGTTGGTCGACTCGAGCGTGTCGACGACCTCGACGGTCAGGTCGGGCATCAGCGCGGGGTTGTCGCGCCCGAGGCGGGCCTTGTCGAGGGATGGGCGCGCGGCGGAGTCCGTGGTCACGAGGTCTAGCCTGTCGTACCGATCAGCCAAGTCAAAGCACCCCGAGAGCGGAGAGACGTTGAGCGCGCAGCCAGGTGAGGGCACCGAGGTGCCGCCCGCAGAGTCCGGCATCGACCTCCACACGACGGCCGGGAAGCTGGCCGACCTGGAGCGGCGCCTCGACGAGGCCGTGCACGCCGGCTCGGCCAAGGCGATCGAGAAGCAGCACGCCAAGGGCCGCCAGACCGCCCGGGAGCGGATCGAGCAGCTCTTCGACGAGGGCTCGTTCGTGGAGATCGACGAGCTCGCGCGGCACCGCTCGACGGCGTTCGGGCTGGAGAAGACCCGCCCCTACGGCGACGGCGTGATCACCGGCTACGGGACCATCGACGGCCGCCAGGTGTGCGTGTTCAGCCAGGACTTCACCGTCTTCGGCGGGTCCCTCGGCGAGGTCTACGGCGAGAAGATCGTCAAGGTGATGGACCTGGCCATGAGGACCGGGTGCCCGATCATCGGCATCAACGAGGGCGCCGGCGCCCGCATCCAGGAGGGCGTCGTCTCGCTGGGCCTGTACGGCGAGATCTTCCGCCGCAACGTGCACGCCTCGGGCGTCATCCCGCAGATCAGCCTGATCATGGGCAACTGCGCCGGCGGCCACGTCTACTCCCCCGCCGTCACCGACTTCACGATCATGGTCGACCAGACCTCGGCGATGTTCATCACGGGTCCCGACGTCATCAAGACCGTCACCGGCGAGGACGTCTCGATGGAGGACCTGGGCGGCGCACGCACCCACAACACCAAGTCGGGCAACGCGCACTACATGTCCACCGACGAGGAGGACGCGCTGGAGTACACCAAGGCGCTGCTGTCCTACCTGCCGCAGAACAACCTCGACGAGGTGCCGTCCTACGCCGACCAGGACGCCGACCTCGAGATCACCGACCTCGACCGCTCGCTCGACGTGCTGATCCCCGACAGCCCCAACCAGCCCTACGACATGCACGACGTGATCACCGCGGTGGTCGACGACGAGGAGTTCCTCGAGGTCAGCGCGATGTTCGCGCCCAACATCATCATCGGCTACGGCCGGGTCGAGGGCCGCTCGGTCGGGATCGTGGCCAACCAGCCGATGCAGTTCGCCGGCACCCTCGACATCGACGCCTCCGAGAAGGCCGCGCGCTTCGTGCGCACCTGCGACGCCTTCAACATCCCGGTGCTCACCTTCGTCGACGTCCCCGGCTTCCTGCCGGGCACCGACCAGGAGTGGAACGGCATCATCCGCCGCGGCGCGAAGCTGATCTACGCCTACGCCGAGGCCACCGTGCCGCTGGTCACCGTGATCACCCGCAAGGCCTACGGCGGCGCCTACGACGTGATGGGCTCCAAGCACCTCGGCGCCGACATCAACGTCGCGTGGCCGACCGCGCAGATCGCGGTGATGGGCGCGCAGGGCGCGGCCAACATCGTGCACCGCAAGACGCTGGCCAAGATCGAGAAGGACGGCGGCTCCCCCGAGATGGTCGAGGCCAAGCGGGCCGAGCTGATCGACGAGTACGAGACGACGCTCGCCAACCCCTACATCGCGGCCGAGCGCGGCTACGTCGACGCGGTCATCGCCCCGCACGAGACCCGCACCGAGGTGGTGCGGGCGCTGCGGCTGCTGCGGTCCAAGCGGGCGACGCTGCCGCCCAAGAAGCACGGGAACATCCCGCTCTGATGGCCGACCTGCGCATCGTCAACCCCGACGCGACCCCCGAGGAGATCGCCGCCCTGGTGGCGGTGTTCAGCGCGCTCGGCGGCGGCGAGGAGCCCACGAGGCCGGTGCGGCCCGAGTGGAACGCCCCGCACCGCCAGGTCCGACGCCCGCTCCCCCACGGCCCGGGCGGCTGGCGGGCCAGCACGCTGCCGTGACCCCGTTCGTGCTGGCCTCGGCCTCCCCGGCGCGGTTGGCGACCCTGCGCAGCGCCGGGCTCGAGCCCCTGGTCGTGGTGTCGGGCGTCGACGAGTCCCAGGTCACCGACCCGCCCCCGGCCGAGCTCGCCCTCGCGCTGGCGAGCCTGAAGTGCGGAGCCGTCGTCGGCCGGGCTGAGGTGCCCGACGGCGCGCTCGTGCTCGGCTGCGACTCGGTGCTCGAGCTCGACGGCCGCGCCCTGGGCAAGCCCGACGACGCCGCCGACGCCCGCGCCCGCTGGCGGGCGATGCGCGGCCGGTCCGGCGTGCTGCACACCGGCCACGCCCTGCACGACACCGCGTCGGGACGCCGGGTCGAGCGCACCGCCTCGACCACCGTCCACTTCGCCGACGTCACCGACGACGAGATCACGGCGTACGTCGCCACCGGCGAGCCGCTGCACGTGGCCGGCGCGTTCACCGTCGACGGCCTCGGCGGGGCGTTCGTGACCGGGATCGAGGGCGACCCCCACAACGTGGTCGGCGTCAGCCTGCCGCTGCTGCGCGACCTCGTGGCCGAGCTGGGTCACCGGTGGGTCGACCTGTGGCCGACCCACCGGGCCTGACCCTCAGCGACGGACCGGGGCCGTGGGCCTGCTCGACGTGGTCGCCGGCGCGTAGCCGGCCCTGGTCCCGGTGACCCGCACGACGACCCGCTTGCCGCCGAACGCCGGGCGCAGGGTGAGCCGCGTGGTGGTGGCCCCGCGGACCTGCTTGCCGCCGACGTACCAGCGGACCCGCAGGCCGACCGGCGCCGGACCCCACCGGCCGGTCCGCACCGTGAGGGTGCGTCCGACGACGGGCTTGCCCGACAGGACCGGCTTGCTCGAGGTCAGCCGGCCGGGTGCGACGGTCCGGGCCGCGGAGACCGCGGTGCTCGAGGCCGAGCCCGGCAGGGCGCCGGTGACCGTGACGGTCAGCCGCCGCCCCACCAGCGCGGGGGTCAGCCGGAGCGTCCGGCCGGTCGCGCCGGCGATGGGACGGCCGGCGGCGCTCCACTGGTAGGTCAGTGACGTGCCGGCGGGCCAGCGACCCGGGTCGGCGGCGACGAGCTGGCCGACGCGGACGGTCCCGCGGATGCTGGGCGTGCCCGGGGTGGGTGCGCCGGGCGCCTCGACGGTGACGGTGCGCACCTCGGAGACGTCGGTGCCGCCGAAGGGCCCGGTGGTCTCGACGTACCAGCCGTGCTCGCCGGGCGCGACGTCCCAGGTGACGCTCCGCGTCGCGCCGGAGGGCACGTCACGGACCACCCCGATGTCCTTGGTGGTCAGCACGTCGGCCCGGAACGAGTCGGTGGCCAGCGTCTTGGTGACCGGCGCGATGCCTGCGCCGGCGTAGGGGATCTCGAACTCCTGATGCTCCGGGGAGAGCGAGGGGTCGTCGGAGTCGAAGTCGTCGAGGGACGGCGAGTAGGTGCGCACGACGATCCGCTCGCCCTCGTTGTCGAAGTGCAGCAGGCGCAGGTAGCCGAGGCCGCCCTCGGGCAGGCCCTGGTAGTCGAAGAGCATCGAGTAGACCGTGCGGTCGGCGACGCCGTCGCCGTCGTCGTCGAACTCGTCGGTGCGGGTGTAGGCGTCGTGGTAGTGACCGGAGGAGACCGCGAAGACGTTCGGGTTGGTCGCCACCACCTCGTCCTGGATGCGCTGCGGGATGGGGCCGAGCCCGCCCGTGGTCAGCATGAACTCGTGCAGGTTGATCCACACCTTGCGCTCGGGGTAGCGCGCGATGACGTCGTTCATCCAGGCGATCTGCTCGTCACCCGGACCCCAGCCCATGTAGAGCATCAGGAAGTCGACGCCGTTCGCGCTGACGAGGTCGTAGTGGCCGCGGTTGTCCTGCAGCGACCCGCCGTACCAGGGGTTGTCGTCGTAGCGGTCCGCGCCGAACCACTCGCTGTACTCGGTGTAGTCCTCCTCGGCGCCGCTGACGTCGTGGTTGCCGGCCAGCACGCCGTAGGGCAGACCGGCCTCGTCGAGCGGCTTGTACGCCGCGTCGGCGTTGACCCACTGCCGCCGCTCACGGGCGACGTTGACGATGTCGCCGGTGTGGATGACGTACTGCAGGTTGAGCTCCTCGCGCTGGTCGAGGAGGAACTCGTTGATGGCGAGCTGGTGCTTGTAGAAGTCCTGGGTCTCGTTGTAGTACTGCGTGTCCGACTGCCACCCGATGGTGAAGTCGTACTCCGAGCGCGGCGTCGCACCCGGTGCGTACGGCGCGGGGTTGCTGTCGCGGGTCGAGCCGGGCGCGCCGGCGAAGCCCTCGGAGTGCTGCACCAGGACCGTGACCTCGCCGTCGGCGACGTGGCCCGCGGTGGGGACCGTCGCCTCGAGCGCGAACGGCTCGGCGTCGGTGGTCACCTTGCGGGCGACCTCCTGCCACGCGCCGGACCCGGTGCCGCGGACGTAGAGGAGGACCTTGGCGCCGGCGTTGGCCGAACCGTTCCAGCGCAGCCGCACGGACGCGTCGGCACCGGCGTCGGCCGGCACGGCCACCGTGAACAGCTGGTAGGGCAGCTCGGTGTCCGAGGACACCTCGTGGGAGATCCCGTCGGTGCCCGCGACCTCGGCCAGCTCGGCGGCGCTGAGCACGACCCGCTCGTCGCGCTCCGCGCTGGTGGCGTGGTGGGTCGAACCGGCAAAGGCCTCGACCTCGGCGTCGGTCGGCACGAAGGTGTGCCCCTCGCGGAAGGACATGGTGAGCGCGTCGCCCTCCGGCGAGGCGGCGGTGGCGCTCAGCTCGACGCTGCCGGCCGTCGCCGTCGCGCCGTCGGCCGGGGCGCCGAGGGCCGTGTCGGGCTGCTCGTCGGCGGTGGTGAAGTCGATCGTCCGGACGGTCTCGTTGCCGACCCGGTCCCGGGCGGTGAGCACGACGGTGTGGGCGCCGGGAGCCAGGTCGAGCGAGCTGGTCCGGTGGGGCAGCGTGACCGGCTCGCCGTCGAGCGTGGCGGTGACGGCGTCGGTGCCGAGGCCGGAGCCGGCGTCGGTGGCCGTCGCGTCGACGACGACGTCGCCGCGGTAGCGCTGACCCTCCTGGAGCGTCGAGGAGATGGACGGCGCGGTGTTGTCGACCCGCACCGTGCGCGTGAGCGTCTGCCCGCCGGACGTCGCCGTCACGGTGTGCGAGCCGTCGGCGACGGCGGTGGTGTCCCAGGTGTGGGCCTGGGAGTCGAAGGCGTCGTCGGGGATGGCGAAGGTGGCGGTGAAGTAGACCTGGTTGGCGTCGGAGAACCCGATCCGGGTCGCGGGGTCGGCCGGGCAGGCGCGCACCGTCTCGACCTGGCCCTCGCCGGCCCCGCCACAGCTGACGGGTCGCAGCACGCGGCCGTCGGGCAGGGCCAGGCGCAGGTTGAGGGCCGAGAAGTCGTCGTTGTTCTCGTTGGGGTCGGGTTGCGGGAACGCCTTGGTGCCGGCGTAGATGCCGACGGTGACCTGCTGACCGCGCACCGCGCGCTCGACCGGGACGGGAGCCGTGACCGTCTCGATCCGCTCGTAGAAGCCCTCGTCGAAGACCGCGAGGACGTCGTCGCCCATGCGGACGCCGTTGCGGAAGAACGCGTCGGTGTTGGTGGCCTCGAAGGCGAAGACCGGCGCGTCCTCGAGCGCGGGGACCAGCGGGGCGACCGGCTGGCCGTCGACGGCGAGGCCCAGCCCGGCCGGGTCGCCGGCGGTGGTGGCGGAGAGCCGCACCGTGCCGCCGACGTACTGGTCGTCGGCGACGTTCAGCCGGACCGGGGCGGGGTCACCCTCGGCCAGGGCGACGCGGACGGGGCCGAACGTCGACTCGTTGGTGCCGTCGGACGTGCGGACGGTGTACTCGATCCAGCGCTTCCCGTAGAGGTCGACCGCCGGGATCTCGTAGGCGTACCGGTCGGGCGCACCGAACCGCAGGAAGCGGGTCGAGGGCTCGTCGACGTCGGTGTCGAGGACCAGCTCGACGGTGCGGACGAGGTGGTCGTCGGTGACCCGGAAGTCGAGCGCGAGGCCGTCGGTGTCCGGGGCGTCGGTGCTGCCGGTGAGGTCGGCGACGACGGGAGCGGTCGTGTCGTCGGGGGTGGCCACGAGGCCGGCCGGCACCTGGTCGGGCGCGGCGTACCCCGGGGTCGCGGTGCCGACGCCGATCTTGGTCTGCTTGGTGCCCGACTCCCAGCGGTACTGCAGCGGCTGGTCGGCGACCGTGTCGGCGTCGTCGAGGTAGTAGGCGCGGCTGATGTCGTGGCCGGTGTTGGTGAGCACCTGGATGCCCCGCAGGCCGCCGTTGGCCATGCCGCCCGACTCGATCTCGACCAGGTCGGTGCCGCCGGTGAGGTGCGCCCCGAAGTGGGTGTTGAAGTCGGCGGCGGTGAGCGCCGCGTTCTGGGCGTTCTTGATCCAGAGCACCAGCGTGCGACCCGGCTGGATGACCGGGTCGGCCGGGACGGCGGGCCAGAGCGCGCTGTTGGTCGTGATCTCGTTGGCGTCGGTGTAGAGGTAGTTGATCGAGTAGTCGGCGAAGTCGACCGGCTCGTCGGAGGCGTTGTAGACCTCGACGAACTCGTAGCCGTCGGCCGACCCGACGTTGGCGGTGTCGGGCGCGACCTCGGTGACCTGCAGCAGCGGTGCGGTGAGCGACGGGTCGGTCGCCGGCGGCGGACCCTGGTCGGGCACGTCGGGACCTTCCGGCTCCTCGGGGGGATCGACGACGGGCGGCGTCAGCTGGGCGGGGTCGACCACCCCGGCCGTGAACGGCGCCAGGTCGGCGGTGACGCGGGTCAGCCCGCTCCCCGTCGCCGGGACGCCGAAGTGGGTCGAGGCCATCGGCGTGGCGGTCCGGGTCGGGTAGAACGACCAGGTGAGCGGTGCTCCGGCGGAGTCGATGCGGACGCCGCGGGCGCCGCCGTTGGCCATCCCGGCCTGGCCGGTGGCGTGCAGGACGAGGGCATCGGCGGGGGCGCCGACCGCGGCGCGGAACTGGGCGTCGGTGCGCGCGAAGCTGTCGACGTTGCCGCTGGCGTACTGCAGCCAGACGAGCGCGACCCCGCGGGCCGGGATCGTCGCCGCGGCGTCGGTCACCGTGAGCGCCTTGTCGCTGGCGCTGGTGCCGGTGTCGCTGAAGATGTAGGAGAACCCGTAGCCCTGCTTGACGTCGATCGGCGCGTTCGTGGTGTTGGCCACCTCGAAGAACTCGTAGTCGTCGTTGCCGGTCACGTCGGGCGCGATCTCGGTGACCACAAGGCCCGGGACGACGACCGGCTCGGCGGCCTCCACCGGGCTCGGCACCGCGGCGAGCACGCCGGCGGTGAGGGCCGCACCCAGGACGGCGGCGAGGGGACGGATGAACGTGCGGTGCTGCAGGGGCATGCGGGTTCCACTTCTACTCGGGACCCGCGGACCCTCGCAGCCCTCTGGTGGCGGCCGGGGTACTCCACGTGACCCGCCGGTGTCTCCCGGGTGTCGAGTGGACGTGGGCCTGGCTCCGACCTGCGCGCGGGGGTCAGGCAGGTACCGCCCCGAGCAGCGCCAGCCGCTTGGTCCGGCGAGCCACCCGGTTGCGCGGGCCCGCGATCACCAGGGCGGTGATGTCGGCGTCGGCCTCGTCGGTCGCCTGCAGGGCGTCGAGGTAGTCGCCGTAGCTGCGCGCCCGTCGTGCCGTCTCGGTCAGGCACCAGGTGCGCAGCTGCTCGTCCGCCTGCGCCGCGCGGAACAGGTCCGTCAGGACGTCCGCGTCGGCGACCAGCACGGGGACGGGCGTCGTCACGATGCCGGGGTACGCCGTGCCCGACGCGTCGGTGCCCTCCGGTCCGAGCGCCAGCCCCAGACCGGATCCCGCGCTGGCCCCCAGGACGGCCGCGGCGTTGACCGCGAGTGCGGGTGGCAGTCCGTCCCGGACGACCAGGACGACCCGGGTCTCGCGTGCCTTCTCGTCGCCGTTGTTGCTTGCTGTTCGCTCCATGCCCTCGAGCATGTCCGGACCGCGGCGTGTTCGTGTTGTCGGCTTCGATATGTTCGACCTATGGCAGGAAGTTCGAACATGGATGCCCTGGATCGCGCACTCCTCGCCGCCCTCCAGCAGGATGCCCGGGCGCCGCTGCGCGACCTCGCCGCCCAGGTGGGGGCCGCGCCGTCCACCTGCTCCGAGCGCATCCGCCGGCTCCAGGACGCCGGCGTGCTCGCCGGCTACCACGCGGCGATCGACCCCGCCGCCCTCGGCCGGTCGGTCGAGGCGATGGTGTTCGCCCAGGTGCGTCCGCTCAGCCGCGACCTGATCGAGCGGTTCAGCCGCGACGCCCTCGCGATGCCGGAGGTGATGGCGGTGATCGTCCTGGCCGGCGGCGACGACTTCCTGCTGCACGTCGGCGTCCCCGACATCGCGGCCCTGCACGCGTTCCTGGTCGACAAGCTGAGCAGCCGGCGCGAGGTGGTGCAGTTCCGCAGCTCGGTCGTCTACACGCACACGCGCAAGGGCGTGCTCGAGAACCTCTCCCCCGGCTCCTGAACCACTGCCGCGTCCGCAGCGCACGATCGGGGTGGGACGTGGTCGACGAGCGACGTGCCGCCGCGGTCGCGCAGGTAGTGGTCTCCGTGCGGACTGGTCCACAGGAACCGCTGCGGCTCGATGCGTCGGTAACGCCACCCTGCATGGGTCTTGAGCCGGTGGTGGTGGCGGCACAGCGGCGCGAGGTTGCACGAGCAGGTGGTGCCGCCGCTGTCGAAGGCGATGGTGTGGTCGCAGTCGCAGCGTCGGGCCGGGGTGGCGCACCACGGGAAGACGCAGGTGGGGTGCAGCAGCTCGACCTGCTCGCGGAGCCGGTCGGGGACCTCGTAGGCCTCGGTCGCGCCGTGCCGGCCCAGGTCGAGGACCGGCTTGACCGTCACGTGCGTGTCGGTGCGCCCCAGCCAGGCCTGGACCTGCTGGACGAGCATCGCGCGGCCCGTCGTGTCGTTGAGAGCGACGGGATCGAGGCCGAGCACGGCGAGGTCGTTGAGGTGGAGGTGGACCACGGCCCGCTTGCTCGGCGCCGGTGCGTCCGTGCCGCCGAGCAGCGCTGCGGCCGTCCCGGGGTCGGCCAGCACCCCGACGGCCCGGGCCCGGCGCGCGTCGAGCGGGTCGTCGTCACCGGCTGCGCGGAGTGCGGCGGCGACGCGGGACACCGCCTGGTCGAAGTCGTGCAGGTCCTTCCAGTCCCCGCGGATGCACAGGTCGACCGTGCCGTCGTGCGTGAGGTCACCGTCGTGGAGCGTGACGTGGTGGCCGTCCACGGCTGCAGCCTGGTCGAGCTCGTAGGCCTCGGCGTGCAGCACCAGCATCGCCCGCTCCAGCACGCGGTCGAGACCGGTGAGACCGATCGTCCCGGCGACCGGTGCGACCTCGCTGTCGACGTAGGCGCACACGTCGGCGGGGGCCGCCAGGACGCCCTGGGCCACCCGCCGCGCCCGCCACGCCGGCACCGCGCCCGACCGCACGCGCGCCCAGGTCAGGGGTAGCCGGTGCCGCAGCACCAGGGCGTCGCGGAGGAGGGCCTTGCCGGCGGCCGTGGACATGCGGTTGGCCGCCGCGAACGCGGCGGGGGCGTCCCACGCGACCGGTGGGATGCCGCACCACTCGACGGCCTCCTCCGAACCGGCGTCGGAGGCGTCCAGGGCCGCCGCAGATCCATCGACCTCCCCCAGCGGCTCGGCCGTCGCCGGCGTGATCCGCCACGCCTCGGCGCCGTCGAGCGCGGGGTGGGCGTGCGCCCACTCGACCGCGATCTCGAGGATCCGCGCCTCGGCGGCGTCGGCCGCCGCGCGCGCAGCCCGCAGCTCGTCGAGCAGCGCTGCGGGTGTCACAGCGGCGTCGGCGAGGGGCAGCGTCATGCATCCATTCTAAGCGCTAAACTGTTCGAATACAAGACCAGTCCTGGGAACCAAGCACTACGGGACCACGGCCGGTAGCGTCCCCCTCCGCACCGCCCACCTCGGTCTCGAGACAGGAACTCCCCCACGCCATGTCGTCCCTCGCCACGAACACCTTCGACGTCACGGCCCCGCCCCCGGCAGCCGCCGTCGCCGTCCAGCGGCTCCTGGCGGAGAAGAAGTACCGCGACGTCCAGCAGAGCCCGGACGGATCCCGGTTCAGCTTCGTGACGCGCAAGACGATGCTCCTGTGGGAGCTCGAGGGTCAGCTGACGATCGAGCCGAACGGCGCCGGTTCGCGCATCGACCTGCAGCTCGACACCGCCGCCGGGCGCCCCCAGGCGCTGCTGGACGGCAAGAAGAACCGGAAGGCTGCCGACAAGCTCGCCGCGGAGATCCGAGCGGCGGTCGGCTGACGGCAGCCACCGGGCGACGACGGGGGCGTCGGCGCCCGCTACTGGGTGTCGTCCTCCGGGACGGTCGAGCCGCCGTCCGAGCCGGGCTCGCCCTCGACGACGTCCTCCTCGTGGGCCACGGACTCAGCGGCGGGCTCGGCGGCCACCTCGGACAGGTCGATCTCGCGGGGCGTCTCGGAGGCGACTGCGTCGGTCATGCGGGCCGGTGCCCACCGAGGGGTCACACCCGCGCAAGCACCTCCAGCAGCGCGGCGACCGCGGGCGAGGCGGTCATGCTGCGCCGGTGCAGGGCGACGATCGACCGGGTCGGGACGGGGTCGGTCACCGGTACGGCGACCAGGTCGTCGCCGAGCGGCTGGCGGCCGAGCCGCGGCACCAGCGCGATGCCGAGCCGGCAGCGCACCAGGGCGAGGTGGGAGGCGAACTCCATCGACTGGTGCGCGATCCGCGGGAGGCGCCCGGTGCCGTCGTACATCCGGTTCAGCCACTGGCGGCAGATGGTGCTCTCCGGCGTCGCCACCCACCCCTCGTCGAGCAGGTCGTGGGGCGTGACGACCTCGCGGCCGGCGAGCCGGTGGTCGCGGTGGACGATCACGTCGGCGACGTCCTGGGCCACCGGCGTCGCCGTCAGGTGGTCGGGTACGGCGAGGGGCACGTCGCCCCAGCGGTGCACGACGCCGAGGTCGGCCTGCCCCGAGGCGACCAGGTCGACGGTGTCCCACGGCTCGCACTCGTGCAGGCTGACGGTCAGGCCGGGGTGCTCGTCGAGCAGCGTCCGCACCCGCGGCGCCACGAGCCCGCGCACCGCGGTCGAGAACGCCGTCATCCGCAGGTGCCCGGCCACCGCCCCGGCCTGCTGGTGCAGCCCGGCCTCGAGCTGCTCCAGGTCGGCGAGCAACCGGCCGCCCTCGTCGACCAGGTGGCGTCCGTGCGACGACAGCACCACCCCGCGACCCACCCGCTCCAGCAGCGGTACGCCGGTCTGCCGCTCGAGCCGCTTGACCTGCTGCGAGACCGCGCTGGGGGTGAACCCGAGCGCCGTGGCTGCGGCGACGACGGACCCGTGGGTGGCGACGGCGCGCAGCGACGTCAGGGCGGAGAGGTCGATCATGCAGGCACGCTACCGGGAACGGTGCACAAAGCATCGCTGGTGCTACATCGTCGCCGTCCGCGACCGTGGTGGGGTGAACCGCCGCGACAGCCTGCTCGCCGCCATGGTCGCGACGGTGTGGGGCTTCAACTTCGTCGTCATCGACTGGGGCATGGAGGGCGTGCCGCCCCTGCTCTTCTGCGCCTTCCGCTTCGTCCTGGTGGTGCTGCCGGCGGTGCTGCTGATCCCCCGCCCGGACGCACCGTGGCGCACCCTCGCCGCCGTCGGCGTCTTCATGTCGCTGGGCCAGTTCGGCTTCCTCTACGCCGCGATGTCCGCCGGCCTGCCGCCCGGCCTGGCCGCGCTCGTGCTGCAGGCCCAGGTGGTCTTCACGATCGTGATCGCCGCCGGCGTGCTCCGCGAGCGACCCACCACCGGCCAGGTCGTCGGCGTCGCGCTCGGGGTGCTCGGCCTGCTCGTGGTCGCGCTCGGTCGGGGCGGCCACGTGCCGCTCGCCGCCCTCGGCCTCTGCCTGCTCGGCGCCCTGTCCTGGGGCATCGGCAACGTCGTCTGCCGCGCGGCGAGCGTGCCCGGCGGCCTCGGCCTCACGGTCTGGTCGGCGGCCGTCGTCCCGGTCCCCCTGCTCGCGCTCTCCTACCTCGTCGAGGGACCGGCCGCGATGGCCGACGGCGTCGCCGCGATCGGGTGGCAGGCGGTCCTCTCGACTCTGTACACCGCCGGCCTGGCGTCGCTGGTCGGGTACGGCGTCTTCAACACGCTGCTGGCCCGCAACCCCTCGGCCGCCGTCGTGCCGTGGGTGCTGCTCGCTCCCGTCGTGGCGATGACCTCGGCCTGGCTGCTGCTCGGGCAGACGCCGAACGCCGCCGAGGCCGGCGGTGGGCTGGTGCTCGTGGTCGGGGTGCTCGCGGCCCTGCGTCCTCCGGGACGCGCCTCGTCCGGACCGGCGCGACCGCCGGCCCGCGAGTCCGCCGAGGCGTAGGTTGACGGCGTGCTCCGCCGCCACCGTGCCACCTCGCTGCCCCTCGCCCTCGTGCTCTTCGTCACCGGCGCCACCGTCGCGCCGCTGTCTGCCACGGCATCCGCGGCATCCGCGGCCAGGGCAGCGGTGCGGGCCGCGGCGACCACCACGGACCTCACGGCCGCGGCGGGTGGCCAGGTGGTCGTCCTGGTGGCGCAGGTCGAACCAGCCGGTCCCGACGGGGCCGTCACGACCGGGTCGGTGACCTTCGCCGAGGCCGGCAGCACGGTCGGCACCGCCGACCTCGACGGTGACGGCGTGGCCCGGCTGACCCTCGACGACGCGTCCCGTGGCGAGCACACCTACACGGCGACCTACGGCGGCGACACCGTCCACGACCCGTCGACCTCCGAGCCGAGCCGCGTCGCGGTGGTGGTGCCGAGCCGGACCGCGGTCGCCGTCACCGTCATCGGTCGCGACGTCCGCACGGTCACCGAGGTCACGGCCGCCGACGGCGGTCCGATCAACGGGACGCTCTCCTACTACGACGACGGCCGGCTGCTGGGCGGGGGGACGATCCGCGGCGGACGCATGGCCTTCACGTTCGGCGGCGTCGATCCCGGGACCCACCGCTACCGCGTGACGTTCGAGTCCGACGACCCGGCCGTCGAGGGGTCGGCGTCTCCCGAGCTGACCGTCCCCGTCCGGCTGGCCTCCCGCACGACGCTCACCGGTCCGGGCACGGTGCAGGCCGGTCGACGCCCGACCGTGGCGGTCGAGGTCACGACCGGACGCGCCGGCACCCCCGCCGAGGGTGAGGTGTCCGTCGTCCTGGACTCCCGCCGACGGTTCGTGGTCACGCTGCGCGACGGACGCGCCCGGGTGCGGCTCCCGGCGCTTCGCGCGGGCCGGCACGCCGTGGCCGCACGGTTCACCGGCTCCCCGACCGCCCGCCCGTCGACCCGGCTGGTGCGGATCACGGCCACGCGCTGAGGCGGGGCACGACCTGCTAGGCCGCGGTCGCCACGCTCTCCTCTGTCGGCTCGGCCGGACGCCGGAACACGAACCGCTTGAACAGGTAGAACCGCGCCCAGAACGCCAGCACCAGACCCACGCCGTTGGCCGAGAGGTTGTCGGCGACCGCCGTCTCGAGGCCCAGCACGTGCCGGGTCAGCACCAGGCAGCCGACCGGAAGGGCCATCGCGGCCAGGTTGATGACGACGTACGCCGTCCACCCGCCGTCGGCCTGCCGCGGCGGGCGGTGCGGGAACACCCAGCCACGGGCGCCGTGGTAGCTGATCACCATGCCGACGAGGTTGGCCAGCACGTAGGCCACGATCGGCTGGGTCTCCAGCAGCGCACCGCCGGGGACGAGCCAGCCGTGGGCCAGCACGTTGAAGAGGACGAACGAGACCCAGGTGGCGGCCTGCGCCACGGCGAAGAACCGACCGAGCTCGCCGAGGTAGCGTCGCCAGCGGTCGGTCACGGGCTCCATCATGACGGACCGACGACCCGTCCTGCGGAGCAACCCACCTACTCGACCGGCAGTCCGAGGCTGCGGGCGATGAGCATCCGCTGCACCTCGGAGGTGCCCTCGCCGATCTCGAGGACCTTGGCGTCGCGGTAGAAGCGCGCCACGGGGTACTCCTCCATGAAGCCGTAGCCACCGAAGACCTGGGTGGCGATCCGGGTCGCGGTGACCGCCGACTCGGTGGAGTAGACCTTGGCGACCGACGCGGCCCGCTTGACCTGCTGGTGCGGGGCGCCGGCGTCCTTGAGCGCGGCGGCCTTGTACGTCAGCAGCCGCGAGGCCTGGAGCATCACCTCGATGTCGGCGATCTGGAAGGCGACGCCCTGCTTGCGGCCGATCGGGCCGCCGAACGTCTGCCGCTCGCCGGCGTACTGCAGCGCCGCGTCGAGGCAGGCCTGGATGCAGCCGACGCTGAGCGCCGAGATCGCGATCCGCCCGTCGTCGAGGGTGGCCAGGAACTGGGCGTAGCCGCGGCCGCGGTCGCCGAGGAGGTGGTCGGCGGGGACGTGGCAGTCCTCGAAGCTGAGCGCGTGCGTGTCGGAGGCGTGCCAGCCGAGCTTGTCGTAGGCCTTCTCGACCACGAACCCGGACGTCCCGCTCGGGACCATGATCGCGCTGATCTCGGGGCGGCCGTCGTCGCGGGTGCCGGTGCGCGCGGTGACCGTGACCAGGCTGGTGATCTCGGAGCCGGAGTTGGTGATGAACTGCTTGGCGCCGTTGACGACCCACTCGTCGCCGACGAGCTCGGCCCGGGTCTTGGTGGCGCCGGCGTCGGAGCCCGCACCCGGCTCGGTCAGGCCGAAGCCGGCCAGCGCGTCGGCGGCCACCAGGGCCGGCAGCCAGCGCTCCTTCTGCTCGGCCGTGCCGTAGGTGAGTATCGGGTTGATGCCCAGGCCGACCCCGGCCTGGAGCGTGATGCCCATCGACTGGTCGACGCGACCGAGCTCCTCGATGGCCACGCAGAGGCTGGTGAAGTCGCCGTCGTCGCCGGCCCCGCCGTACTCCTCGGGGGCGGTGAGGCCGAACAGGCCCAGCTTGCCCATCTGCTGCACGACGCCGACCGGGAAGTGGTGATCGCGGTCCCACTGCGCCGCGTGCGGCGCGATCTCGGCCTCCGCGAACTCGCGGACGCTGCGACGGAACTCTTCGTGCTCTCGGGACAGCTCGAACGTCATGCGGCGATCCTACGTCGTCCGGTTAGCGTTTGTTAACCACCGCGGGTGGGAACGTCGCCGTTCCGCCGGCGTTCACCGGCTGGTCGGCCGCAACCGCTTCGCTGCCCCCCATGACGCGTCCCCCGCTGCTCCCGCTCTCGCTGGTCGCCCTGACCGCGACCGCCCTCCTCGCCGCCACGCCCGCGGTCGCCGCCCCGGCTCCCCCGGCCGGGCCCGACGTGCTGCGCCCGGCGCTGGAGACCGCGCCGCAGTTCGACGACGAGGCCGGCGGCGACGCCGACGCCGACGACCCGGCGATCTGGGTGCACCCGACCCGGCCCGGGCGCAGCCTCGTCCTCGGCACCCTCAAGAACGGTGGGCTCGACGTCTACGACCTGCGCGCCCGCCGGGTGCAGCACGTCGACACGCCGCCCGCGCCGGCGCCCGGGCTCGAGTCGGGCCGGTTCAACAACGTCGACGTCGCCCCCGGGACCCGGTGGGGCGACCTCGCCCTGGTCACCGACCGGGGCCGTGACCGGCTCCGGGTCTACCGGGTCGACCCCCGCGGCGCCGCGGCCCCGCGGCAGGTCGTGCGCGACGTGACGGCGCCCCGTGCGCCGCGGCTGTTCAGCCGCACCGAGGCCGCGGTCGAGGAGCAGCGCACCGGCTACGGGCTCGCCGTGCGCCAGGTCGGCCGGGCGACGTACGCCGTGGTGAGCCGGCGCAGCACGAGCGGGCTCGGCATGGTCCGGCTGCGCGGCACCGCCGACCGGGTCGACTACCGACGCACCGCCCGGCTGCGGTTGCCCGACACGTTCCGGCTGCGCGACGGCTCGTCGTGGTCGCCGTGCACCGACCCCGGCGACGGACCCCAGGTCGAGGGCATGGTCGTCGACCAGGTCCGCGACGTCCTCTACGCCGCGCAGGAGGACGTCGGCGTGTGGCGAGTCCCGCTGCGCGGGGCCGGCTTCGGCACGCCGCGGCTGGTCGAGAAGGTCCGCGAGTTCGGGCGCGACGCCTCCTACGACGAGGAGACCGAGGAGTGCGTCGTCACCGGGCCGCGGGTGCCCGACAGCGGCCGCCACCTCAGCGCCGACGCCGAGGGGCTGACCTTCGAGACCCGCGGCGGCCGCCCGGTGCGGCTGCTGGCGTCCAGCCAGGGCGACGACACGTTCTCGGTCTTCACCCTCCGCGGCAACCACCTGCGCACCTTCCGCGTCGGCGCGACGAAGGGCCGCCCCCGCATCGACAGCGTGCAGGAGAGCGACGGCGCCGCGCTGGTCGACCGGCCGCTCGGGCGCCGCTTCCCGCGAGGACTGCTCGTCGTCCACGACGGCGACAACGGTCCCGCGGTGCCCGGCGACGACGGCGAGCCGCGTCCCGGCACGAACTTCAAGCTCGTCCCCTGGCGCTGACCTGGCGCTGACCCGGCGCCTGCCGGGTCAGCCGCAGTTGTCGCAGATCCCGGTCGCCGGGATGGCCATGAAGCAGGTCGGGCACACCGTGACCGGGCGGTCGGACGCCGCGACCCGCTTCGGCGCGGAGACCTTCGGCTCCTTCGGCTCCTTCGGCGCCCGGGGGGCGCGCGGGGTCTTGGGCGCCGCCCCGGCGGTGCTGCGGGGAGCGCGGGCGCGGGTCGTGGTCGGCACCGCGGCGGGCACGCCGCCGTCCTCGGGGGCCGACCCGGCCCACTGGTAGCAGGTGAGCCGGGCGCGGGCCGCGTGCCGCTCGCGCGCGGCCGGGTCGGTGATCGGGAGCTCGTCGTGGGCGCGGAGCACGTCGTCGTACCGCTCCCCCACCCAGCCGCGGGCGTCGACCACCAGCGCCGTCAGCGGCGGGTAGCCGTCGTGGTGGTGCAGGTGGGCCAGGGGCAGCAGCATCTTGGCGATCCAGCGCTCGGGCGGCCGGGTCGTGCGGATGCCGGTCTCGGCCTGGAGCCGCTCGGCGAGCTCGGCCTCGCGGACGACGCCGTGGTAGTCCGCGGCCGCCTCCTCGAGGATCGGGTGCGCGGCACGGGCCCACGTCTCGAGGGCGATCCCCTCGGTCGTCGGTCGGCCACCCGGCTCGTGCCAGAAACCCTTGCGTTCTTGCTGGTACTCGGACACGACTCCGAGCATAGGTCGACTGCCCGGTAACCTGCGCGGCGGGACGGACTCCCGGCCCCCCGACCGACAGTGCAGGAGTGCAGGTGCCCGACGTCAAGCCGTTGCAGAAGGTCCTGGTCGCCAACCGTGGCGAGATCGCCGTCCGGGTCATCCGGGCGTGCAAGGACGCGGGGATCGGCAGCGTCGCGGTGTACGCCGACCCCGACCGCGACGCCCAGTTCGTGCGGATCGCCGACGAGGCCCACGCGCTCGGCGGGGCCACCCCGGCCGACTCCTACCTCGACATCGGCAAGATCCTGGCGGTCGCGGAGAGGTCCGGCGCCGACTCGGTCCACCCCGGCTACGGCTTCCTCGCCGAGAACGCCGAGTTCGCCCAGGCCGTGCTCGACGCCGGCCTGGTGTGGATCGGCCCGCCGCCCTCGGCGATCGACGCGCTGGGCGACAAGGTCAAGGCCCGCCACATCGCCGAGAAGGTCGGTGCTCCCCTGGCCCCCGGCACCAAGGACCCGCTCGCCAACGCCGACGAGGCGGTCGCCTTCGCCGAGCAGAACGGGCTGCCGATCGCGATCAAGGCCGCCTTCGGCGGCGGTGGGCGCGGCCTGAAGGTGGCGCGCGAGATGTCGGAGGTGGCCGACGCGTTCGAGTCCGCCGTCCGCGAGGCCGTCTCGGCGTTCGGCCGCGGCGAGTGCTTCGTGGAGAAGTTCCTCGACCGGCCGCGCCACGTCGAGACCCAGTGCCTGGCCGACCAGCACGGCAACGTCGTGGTCGTCTCCACCCGCGACTGCTCGCTGCAGCGCCGCCACCAGAAGCTCGTCGAGGAGGCGCCCGCGCCGTACCTGAGCGACGAGCAGGTCACCGAGCTCTACGAGTCGTCCAAGGCGATCCTGCGCGAGGCCGGCTACGTCGGCGCCGGCACCTGCGAGTTCCTGGTCGCCCTCGACGGCACGATCTCCTTCCTCGAGGTCAACACCCGCCTCCAGGTCGAGCACTGCGTCTCCGAGGAGGTCACCGGCATCGACCTGGTCCGCGAGATGTTCCGGATCGCGGCCGGCGAGGAGCTCGGCTACGACGACCCCGCGGTCACCGGCCACTCCATCGAGTTCCGGATCAACGCCGAGGACGGCGGCAACAACTTCATGCCGGCGCCGGGCACGCTGTCGGCGTGGAGCCCGCCGCAGGGCCCGGGCATCCGCCTCGACGGCGGCTACGAGAACGGCGAGACGATCCCGGGGGCCTTCGACTCGCTGATCGCCAAGCTCATCGTCACCGGCCGCGACCGCACCCAGGCGCTCGAGCGCTCCCGCCGTGCCCTCGACGAGTTCGTCGTCGACGGCATGCCCACGGTGATCCCGTTCCACCGCGCGGTCGTCTCCGACCCGGCGTTCACCGCCGAGGGCGGCGACTTCGAGGTCTACACGACGTGGATCGAGACCGACTTCGACAACCAGATCGAGCCGTACGGCGGCGCCGTCGCCGAGGCCGACGAGCCCGGCGAGCGGCAGACCGTCGTCGTCGAGGTCGGCGGCAAGCGTCTCGAGGTCGTCATCCCCGCCGGCCTGGGCGGTCTGTCGTCCGGCGCGGGCGCGGGCGCCAAGAAGCCCCGGCGCGCCGGCGGCAAGAAGGCCGGTGCCGCCGCGTCCGGAGACGCCGTCACCAGCCCGATGCAGGGCACGATCGTCAAGGTCGTCGTCGAGGAGGGCCAGGAGGTCGCCGAGGGCGAGACCGTGGTCGTCATCGAGGCGATGAAGATGGAGCAGCCGCTCAAGGCCCACAAGGCCGGCACCGTGACCGGTCTGCAGGCCGAGGTGGGCGCGACCGTGACCAGCGGGGCCGTCATCTGTGAGCTCAAGAACTAGCCCCGCCGACGCCCCGGTCGAGGCGACCGGGGCCGGCGGCCACGGCCAGGCGATCCTGGCCGGCATCATCACCGCGGTCGTCGGGTTCACCTCCGGGTTCGCCGTCGTCCTCACCGGGCTCGCCGCGGTGGGCGCCTCGCCCGACGAGGCCGCCTCGGGACTGCTGGTGGTGACCCTGACGATGGGTCTGGGCTGCCTGCTCTTCTCCTGGTTCACCCGGGTGCCGGTGACGATGGCCTGGTCGACCCCGGGCGCCGCGCTGCTGGCCGGTGCGACCGTCCCCGACGGCGGCTACGCCGACGCCGTCGGTGCGTTCGTGCTCGCCGGCGTGCTCTACCTGCTGACCGGCCTGGTCCGTCCGCTGGGCGACCTGGTCGCCCGGATCCCGACGCCGCTGGCCAACGCGATGCTCGCCGGTGTCCTGCTGACCCTGTGCGTCGAGCCGTTCCTGGCCCTGGCCGACGAGCCGGCCGCGATCGCACCCGTGCTGGTCACCTGGCTGGTGCTGCTGCGGTTCGCCCGACGCTGGGCGGTGCCCGGCGCCTTCGTCGCGGCCGTCGTCGTGATCGTCGCCTCCGGCTCGCTGGGCGACGTCGCAGCGGGCGACCTCGCTCCCACGCTGACCTGGACGACGCCGACGGTCGACCTGGCCACGGTGGTGGCGATCGGCGTACCGCTCTACCTGGTGACGATGACCAGCCAGAACATCCCGGGTGTCGCGGTGCTCGCGTCGTTCGGCTACCGCGCGCCGTTCTCCCGCGCGATGGCCTACACCGGCGGCACGACCGTCCTGACCGCCCCGCTCGGCGGGTTCTCGATCAACCTCGGCGCCATCTCGGCCGCGATCTCGGCCGGGCCGACCGCCGGCGACGACCCGTCGCGGCGGTGGGTGGCCGGCGTCTCGGCCGGGGTGACCTACCTGCTGCTCGGTCCGCTCACCGCGCTCGTCACCACCGTGTCGGCGGCGGCGCCGGCCGGGGTGATCGCGGCGGTCGCGGGCGTCGCCCTGATCGGCACGTTCGGGTCGGCCGCGGCGTCGGCGCTGGGCGACGACGACTACCGCGAGGCGGCCGCCGTGACCTTCGTGGTCGCCGCGTCGGGCCTGGCCGTCGCCGGGATCAGCGCCGCGTTCTGGGCGCTGCTCGCCGGCGGGCTCTTCCTCGTCGTGATGCGGGTGCGCCTCGGCCGGCGCGACGACGACATCGACGACGGCGTCACGGCATCGTGACCGTCAGGGCCACGGTGATCACGTCACCGAGGTCGATGTCCTCGGCGCGGCGCACGGCGTCCTTGATCGGGACGACGTAGCCGCCGTTGCGCGGCCACAACGCCGTGGTGAAGCCGGTGTCCCCCACCCGGCCCGAGACCGGGATCATCCCCCAGCCGTAGGAGACCAGGGGCGAGACGTCGGCGAGCTCGGCCGCCTCGGCCTGTGGGACCTCGACGAAGTGGTAGGGCGCGGGACCGCGCCACGACACCACCTCGCCGTCGAACTCGAGCTCCACGCGGCCAGCCTAGGAGACCAGCCGCGTGCGGGGGTCAGACGCGACGGCGACCGGCGATGAGGAACTTGTAGACGAGGAAGGCGATGACGATGACGGCGATCACGATGATGATGGTGCGCACAGGTGTGCTCCTTCGATGGGGGACGGATCCCCTCCAGCCTCGCGTGCCCCTCGCCGCCCGGACCCACCCGCTCAGGTGGACCACACCCGGCACCGGCCACGGGGCGACTCCTAGGCTCGGGCCATGTCCACCGACGCCGCGACCGGCCTGCGCGACCCCGGCCTGCGCGACCCCGCCCACCGGGTCAGCCCCCGGGCACGGGTGATGTGGGTGCTGACCTCAGCGGTCGAGGGCGTGGTCGGGCTGGCGGTGCTGCTGGGCGCCGTCCTGGTCTGGGACGAGGTGCCGGCCTGGACGCTCGCGCTGCTCGGCGCCGTGGTGGTCGCCTGGGTGTGCGTGGTCCCGCAGTGGCGCTACCTCGTGCACCGGTGGGAGACCACCGAGACGGCGGTCTACACCCAGACCGGGTGGTGGGCCCGCGAGCGGCGGATCGCCCCGATGAGCAGGATCCAGACCGTCGACTACGCCGAGGGCCCGGTCGCGCGGTTGTTCGGGCTCGCCAGCGTCACCGTCACCACGGCCTCGGCGGCCGGCGCCCTGAGCATCGACGGGCTCGACCGCGACGTGGCCCGGCGCCTCGTCGGCGACCTGACCCGCCAGGCGGACGCCGTCGAGGGCGACGCCACGTGAGCGACGCCCCCGCACCCGTGGAGGCCGCCTGGCAGCGGCTCGACCCGCGGATGCTCCTGGTCCACCCGATCCGCGAGCTCCTGCGGTTCCTGCCGGTCCTGATCGCCCTGGCCGTGGCCGGTACGGCGTCGGGCGGCCCGCCCTGGCAGCTGCTCGGCGTCCTGGTGCCGGTCGCGCTCGGCGTGCTGCGCTACCTGACCACCCGCTACCGCATCGCCGCCGGCCGGGTGGAGCTCAGCCGCGGGCTGCTCAGCCGCCGGGTGACCTCCACGCCGCTCAACCGGGTGCGCACCGTCGACCTCACCGCCTCGCTCATCCACCGGCTGCTCGGCCTGACCACGCTGCGCATCGGCACCGGCCTGGCGTCGAGCGACGACGGCGACGGGCTCGACCTCGACGGCCTGCCCGTCGACCGCGCCCGGGCGCTCCGGTCGGACCTGCTGCACGCGGCGACCCCCGTGGACGGCGCCGAGCCGGCCGTGGTCCCGCCCCTGGTCGAGTTCGACCCGCGCTGGCTGCGGTTCGCGCCGTTCACCGGGACGGGCCTGGTGGTGGCCGCGGCGACCGTCGGCGGGGCGAGCCAGCTGCTCGACGCCGTCGACGGCTGGGAGCGGCTCGACCCCGGCGACCCGGGGTCGCCCTCTGCACTGGCCGTCGCGGGCGGCGTCGGGGTGGGGCTGCTGGTGCTGCTCACGCTGTCGGTGCTCGGCTACCTGGTCGTCAACGGCGGCTTCCGGCTGACCCACCAGGCCGGCGCCTGGCACGTGCGCCGCGGGCTGCTGACCACCCGCGAGACCAGCATCGACGAGGAGCGACTGGCCGGCGTCTCCCTCGGCGAGCCCCTGGCGCTGCGAGTCGCCCGCGGGCGGCACCTGCAGGCCATCGTCACCGGCGTCGACCGGGCCCAGACCGGCAGCTCGACGCTGGTGCCACCGTCGGACGCCGACGTGGCACCCCGCGCGGCCCGAGCGCTGATCGGGCGCACCGAGCCGGTCGACGGCGTCCTGCAGCGGCACGGCGACGCCGCCGCCCGGCGGCGCTGGTCGCGGGCCCTGACGCCGGTCGCGGTCCTGGTCGGCGCAGCCGTGGTGGCGGTCGCGACCGGCGGCCCCTGGCTGCTGCTGGTGCCGGCCCTCGTGCTGCTGGCCGGCGCCGCGGCCCTGGCCGCCGACCGGGTCGCGGGCCTGGGCCACGCCCTCGTCGACGGGTACCTCGTGGCGCGGTCGGGCAGCCTGGCCCGCCGGCGCGACGTGCTGGCGGTCGACCACGTGATCGGCTGGAACCTCCGGGCCACCTGGTTCCAGCGCCGTGTCGGCCTCACCACCCTCGCGGCCACCACCGCCGGCGGCCGGCAGTCGGTGGCCGTGCTCGACGTGCCCGAGGCCGACGCCGTCCGCCTCGCCGACCGGGCGATCCCCGGCCTGGTCAGCCAGTTCCGCCGCGCCTGATTTCGGACGTGAGACGGGTCGCGGGCGCGGGGCCCGGTCCCCACTAGGTTTGCCCGCATGTTCTCGAAGGTGCTGGTGGCCAACCGTGGCGAGATCGCGATCCGGGCGTTCCGGGCGGCGTACGAGGTCGGGGCCCGGACGGTCGCGGTCTTCCCCTACGAGGACCGGTGGTCCGAGCACCGCCTCAAGGCCGACGAGGCCTACGAGATCGGCGAGCGCGGGCACCCGGTGCGGGCCTACCTCGACCCCGAGGCGATCGTCGCCGTCGCCGTCAAGGCCGGCGCCGACGCGGTCTACCCGGGCTACGGGTTCCTCTCCGAGAACCCCGCCCTGGCCGAGGCCTGCGCCAACGCCGGCATCACCTTCGTCGGACCGACCTCCGAGGTCCTCGAGCTGACCGGCAACAAGGCGCGCGCGATCGCCGCGGCCAAGGCGGCCGGCGTACCGACCCTGGCCAGCGTGGAGCCGTCGACCGACGTCGACGCGCTGGTCGAGGCGGCCTCCGAGCTGCCCTACCCGCTGTTCGTCAAGGCCGTCGCCGGCGGCGGCGGCCGCGGCATGCGCCGCGTCGACGACCCGGCGCTGCTGCGTGAGGCGGTGGAGACCTGCATGCGCGAGGGCGAGGGCGCGTTCGGCGACCCCACCGTCTTCATCGAGCAGGCCGTCGTCGAGCCGCGCCACATCGAGGTGCAGATCCTCGCCGACGGCGCCGGCAACGTGATGCACCTCTTCGAGCGCGACTGCTCGGTTCAGCGGCGGCACCAGAAGGTCGTCGAGATCGCCCCGGCACCGCACCTCGACCCCGAGCTGCGGGAGAGGATGTGCGCCGACGCCGTCCGCTTCGCCACCGAGATCGGCTACCGCAACGCCGGGACCGTGGAGTTCCTGCTCGACCCGCACGGCAACTACGTCTTCATCGAGATGAACCCCCGCATCCAGGTCGAGCACACGGTGACCGAGGAGGTGACCGACGTCGACCTCGTGCAGTCGCAGCTGCGGATCGCCTCCGGCGAGACGCTCGAGGACCTCGGCCTGTCGCAGGAGACGGTGACCCTGCGCGGCGCGGCGCTGCAGTGCCGGATCACCACCGAGGACCCGGCCAACAACTTCCGCCCCGACACGGGCGTCATCACCACCTACCGCTCCCCCGGCGGCGGCGGGGTCCGGCTCGACGGCGGCACCGTCTACACCGGCGCCGAGGTCTCCGCCCACTTCGACTCCATGCTGTCCAAGCTCACCTGCCGCGGGCGCACCTTCGAGAGCGCGGTGGCCAAGGCCAAGCGCGCGGTGGCGGAGTTCCGGATCCGCGGCGTCTCCACCAACATCCCGTTCCTGCAGGCCCTGCTCGACGACCCCGACTTCGCCGCCGGGCGGGTCACCACGTCGTTCATCGAGACCCACCCCTACCTGCTCAACGCGCGCAGCTCGGGCGACCGCGGCACCAAGCTGCTCACCTACCTGGCCGACGTCACCGTCAACCAGCCGCACGGCGACGTGCCGGTGACCCTCGACCCGGCGACCAAGCTGCCCGACGTCGACCTCGACGTGCCGGCGCCCGACGGCACCCGCCAGCTGCTGCTCGAGGTCGGGCCCGAGGAGTTCGCCCGGCGGCTGCGGGCGCAGGACACGGTCGCCGTCACCGACACGACGTTCCGCGACGCCCACCAGTCGCTGCTGGCCACCCGCGTCCGCACCCGCGACCTGGTCGCCGTCGGCGGCCACGTGGCCCGCACCACCCCACAGCTGTGGTCGGTCGAGGCCTGGGGCGGGGCGACGTACGACGTCGCGCTGCGCTTCCTGGGCGAGGACCCGTGGGAGCGCCTGGCCGCGCTACGCCAGGCGGTGCCCAACATCTGCCTGCAGATGCTGCTGCGCGGGCGCAACACGGTCGGCTACACGCCGTACCCGACCGCGGTGACCCAGGCCTTCGTGGAGGAGGCCGCCGCCACCGGCGTCGACGTGTTCCGGGTCTTCGACGCCCTCAACGACGTCGAGCAGATGCGCCCGGCGATCGAGGCGGTGCGCTCGACCGGCACGGCCGTCGCGGAGGTCGCGCTCTGCTACACCGGCGACCTGTCCAGCCCCGACGAGAAGCTCTACACCCTCGACTACTACCTGCGCCTGGCCGAGCGCATCGTCGACGCCGGCGCCCACGTGCTCGCCATCAAGGACATGGCGGGGCTGCTCCGGGCCCCGGCGGCACGCACGCTGGTCACCGCGCTACGCGAGCGCTTCGACGTGCCGGTCCACCTGCACACCCACGACACCCCCGGCGGCCAGCTGGCCACCCTGCTCGCCGCGATCGACGCCGGCGTCGACGCGGTCGACGCGGCCTGCGCCGCGATGGCCGGGACGACGTCGCAGCCGGCGCTCTCGGCGCTGGTCTCGGCCACCGACCACTCCGACCGCGAGACCGGCCTGTCACTGGCCGCGGTCAACGCCCTGGAGCCCTACTGGGAGGCCACCCGCCGCGTCTACGCGCCGTTCGAGTCGGGCCTGCCGTCGCCGACCGGCCGCGTCTACCGCCACGAGATCCCCGGCGGCCAGCTGTCCAACCTGCGCCAGCAGGCGATCGCCCTCGGGCTCGGCGAGAAGTTCGAGCAGGTCGAGGACATGTACGCCGCCGCCAACGACATCCTCGGCAACGTCGTCAAGGTCACGCCGTCGTCCAAGGTCGTCGGCGACCTCGCGCTGTCGCTGGTCGGCGTCGGTGCCGACCCGGCGGAGTTCGCCGCGGACCCGGCGAGGTTCGACATCCCCGACTCGGTGATCGGGTTCCTCAACGGCGAGCTCGGTGACCCGCCCGGCGGCTGGCCCGAGCCGTTCCGCACCAAGGCGCTCGAGGGCCGCACCTGGACGGCCCCCGCGGAGGAGCTCACCGACGAGCAGGCCGCCGGCCTGGCCGGCGGGTCGACGTCGCGGCGCCGGATGCTCAACCAGCTGCTCTTCCCCGGCCCCACCCAGGCCTTCGACGAGGTCCGCGAGACCTACGGCGACGTGTCGGTGCTGCCGACCCTCGACTACCTCTACGGCCTGCAGCGGGGTGAGGAGCACGAGGTCGAGCTCGAGGCCGGCAAGACGCTGCTCATCGGCCTCCAGGCGATCAGCGAGCCCGACGAGCGCGGCTACCGGACCGTGATGGCCGTCATCAACGGCCAGATGCGCCCGATCTCGGTGCGCGACAAGAACGTCGCGTCCGACGTCCAGGCCGCCGAAAAGGCCGACCCCGGCAACGACAGGCACGTCGCGGCGCCCTACCAGGGCGTGGTCACCGTCGTCGTCGCCGAGGGTGACACCGTCGAGGCCGGCCAGACCGTCGCCACGATCGAGGCGATGAAGATGGAGGCCTCGATCACCGCGCCGACCGCGGGCACGGTCGCGCGGGTCACCATCGGCGGCGCCCAGGCCGTCGAGGGCGGCGACCTCGTGGTCGTGCTGGGCTGAGGCTCAGCGCTGGGTGAACCAGGTCGACCTCAGGCCGACGACGCTGCGGAACGTCTCGCCGCTGACCCGCACGGACCCGCCCGAGCCGACCACCCGGAGCGAGGTGACCCGGCCGCCCCACTGGCCGTGGCCGTCGCGGGCCAGGACCCGGAGGCGCTCGAACCTCCCGATCCCGGGGTAGGCGCGCTCGAGGGTGCTCGGGCTGATCGACGCCGTCCAGCCGCGGTAGGTGTCGTCGTAGGGGTCCTGCTTGGCGACGAGGTAGGGCTGCGACCCGGCTGACATCCAGCCGCCGTTGCTGGCCGAGAACTGGGTGAACGCCGGCCGGCCGTCGTGGACGAGCACCTCACCCGCCGTGGCCCGGATGGCGGCGTCGGTGCTGGCGACCTCGTCGGTGGCGCCGCCGTAGGCCTGCGACGCGGTGGTGTCGTGGACGTGGAAGTAGCGGCGCGCGCGGTCGGCGCGCTCGCGGGCGGCGTAGGTGCGGGCCGCGATCGCCTGGGCGCGCAGCGCGGCCGGCTCCCAGGAGGTGTAGACCTCGCGCGGGACCACGCCGCGCAGGTAGGACTCGATCGGCACCACGTTGACGGTGTCGCGGGCCGCGGAGGACGCTGCGGGCGCGGCCGAGCGCAGCGCGCCACGGTAGCGACGACGCTCGCCCGGAACCACCAGGGTCACCGGCTGGCCACCGGCGCTGATCTCGGCCTGCCCGGGCACGGTGCGCACCGTGCGCCACCCGCCGCCCGCACCCCTCCACGCCACGGCGCTGCGGCTGCCGCCCGAGACCGGCACGATCCGCCACAGCCCCGCGCTGGCGGGCCGGTCGAGCCGGTAGGTGCGACCGTTGCCCAGGCTGCGCACCCGCAGGCCGGGACGGTCGAGGACCACCACGTCGGTGGAGGTGTCGGCCGTGACCAGGACCCGGACGACGCCGCCGCTGGTGCCGCGTGCCAGCCCCGGGTAGTAGAAGGCGAGGATCTGCCGGTGGCCGCGCCCCGCCAGCGCCTGGTTCTGCGCGCCCCACTGGGACATCCCGTGCCCGTGCCCGTAGCCGTTGCCGACGAGACGGACGGCGTCGGCCCGCTCCGGTGCCGGCGCCCCGGAGGAGGCGGCACCGACACCGGTGAGGACGAGGGCCGTGGCGACCACGGTCGCGGTGGCGAGCACCCGGGAGAGCATCGGGCGATGCTACGTCACCCCGCGCGCCCGGTTCCCGTCATCCGTTGAACGAGGGCTGCGACTGGGCGTTGAAGACCGACAGCTTGCGCTTGGCGGCCTTCTCGGCCCACGGCGTGCGGAGCTTGAACACCTCGAGCCCGCGGGTGATGTCGCTGGAGTAGACGTAGCCGTTGTACCAGTAGGAGGACCAGGAGCCACCGAGCCGCAGCTCCTCGTCGGAGATCGCACCGCGGTCGAAGTACTGCAGCTCGCGGGGCTTGCCGGACTTGGTGAACTCCCAGACCGACGTGCCGCCCTGGTACCAGGCCTGCACCATGATGTCGCGGCCCTTGACCGGGATGAGCGAGCCGTTGTGGGCCACGCAGTTCTCGGTGTCGGACTGCACGCGCGGCATCTTGTAGTAGCTGCGGAAGACGAGCTTGCGCTTGTAGATGTCGTAGATGCCGTCGGCACCGCGCTTGCGGCCGACGTCCTTGTTGCACTCGGCGCCGCCGCCGCCGCCGAGCTCGTCGGTGAAGACGACCTTGTTGCCGGCGTTGTTGAAGGTGGCGGAGTGCCAGAACGCGAAGTTGCGGGTGTCGCGGACCCGGTGGACCACGCGCGGGCGCGAGCGGTTGCTGATGTCCATCAGGATGCCGTCGCCCATGCACGCACCGGCCGCGAGGTTCTTGCGCGGGTAGGCGGTGATGTCGTGGCAGCCGCTGGTGTCGCTGCTGTAGTCGTCGCCGGTCGTGCCGCCGTTGGGGAACAGCACCGGCTCGGCGACCACGCGGGCGGTCGCCGGACGCGCGACGGGGACCTTGACCACGCTGATCGAGTCGTGGGGCGGCAGGCAGTTGGGCTGCAGCGGGCTCGGGCCGTAGGAGGAGACGTAGACGAACACGGTGCGGCCGTCGCGGCTCGGCGCGAGCGTGTGGGTGTGGGACCCGCACTCGGTGAGCACGGACTTCACGAAGCGCGGCTTGCGGGGGTTCTTGATGTCGAAGACCCGGATGCCCTCCCAGGTGCCCGGCAGGGGGGCCTCGGCGCGCTCGTTGTCGCAGGTGCTGTTGGTGCGCAGCGAGTCGACCGAGAGGATCAGCAGGCCGCGGTAGACCGACACGTCGTTCTGGGAGCCCGGGCACTCGACCTGGGCGACGCGCCGCGGCTTGCGGGGGTTCTTGATGTCGTAGACGGTGAAGCCGAGGTAGTTGCCGGCGATGGCGTAGTGACCGGTGAACGCCAGGTCGGTGCCGAAGGCGTCCTCGGCGGTGAACGCGCCGGCGAGCGGGACCCGCGCGACGTTGCGGATGCCGCGGCTGCGGTCGACCTCGCCGCTGCGCACCCGCGGGACGGCCGGCTCGAGGCGGGCGATGTCGTGGCCCGGGAGCTCGGGGCGAGCCTCGAGCACGGGTGCGTCGCGGTCGCGGGGTGACGGGGGGTCGGTCGGATCGGCCGAGGCGGGGATGCCGGCGGCGAGGCCGGCTGTGAGGACGAGGGCACTAGCGGCCACGAGCAGCTTCACCGAGAACTCCTGGGACTTGTCGCTTAGGGTCGGGTGGTGCGGATGACTCGGGCAGCGGTGGCCGTGGTGACGGGTGTGCTGCTCGCGTCGGGGTGTGCTGCAGAGCACAGTACGACAGACGACGGACAGGCGGGAGAGCACGATCACGACGCCGCCTCGGCCCACGACGAGATGTCCGCGATGCCCGGCATGACCGAGGTCAGCGCGCCCCCGGAGTCGGCCTCGTGGAACGCCGCCGACGCGACGTACCTGTCCATGATGGTGGCCCACCACAGCCAGGCCCTCGACCTGGCCGAGCTGGCGCCCGAGCGCGCCTCCGACCCGCAGGTGCGGCGCCTCGCGGAGTCGATCCGCGCCGGGCAGGGACGCGAGATCGTCGTGATGGCGACCTGGCTCGTCGACCACGGACAGCCCGAGCCGACCGTCGAGAGCGTCGCGGCGATGGACGAGATGGGGATGCCCGGCATGCTCACCGGCGACCAGCTCGACGCCCTCACGGCCACCGAGGGCGCAGCGTTCGACCGCCGCTTCCTGGAGGACATGGTGCAGCACCACCAGGGTGCCGTCGCGATGGCCGAGCGGGTGCTCGCCGAGGGCGAGGACGTCCGGGTCTCCGAGATGGCGACCGACGTCATCGCCGGGCAGAACGGCGAGATCGCCCGGATGCGCGACCTGCTCGCCGGCCTGCCCTGACCCGTGCCGGCTAGACCCGGTGCATCCGCCGGGCCGCCTCGGCGATGGAGCCGCTGATCGACGGGTAGACGGTGAACGCCTGCGCCAGCTGGTCGGCTGTGAGCGACTCGGCGACCGCGATCGAGACCGGGTGGATCAGCTCGCTGGCCCGCGGACCGACGACGACGCCGCCCACGACGATGCCCGTGCCGGGACGGCAGAACAGCTTCACGAAGCCGTCGTGGACGCCCTGCATCTTCGCGCGGGCGTTGCCCGAGAGCGGCAGGGTGACCGCCTCGGCCTGCATCTCGCCGGCGTCGACGGCCTGCTGGGACCAGCCGACGGTGGCGATCTCGGGGGCGGTGAAGACGTTGGAGGAGACCTTCTTCAGGTCCAGCGGGTGCACGGTGTCGCCGAGGAAGTGCCACATCGCGATGCGGCCCTGCATGGCGGCCACGCTGGCGAGCATCAGCACGCCGGTGCAGTCGCCCGCGGCGTAGACCCCGCGCGCGGAGGTGCGCGAGACGCGGTCGACGTTGACGAACCCGCCGTCCTTGAGCACGACCCCGGCCTCCTCGAGCCCGATGTCGTGGGTGTTGGGCACCGAGCCCAGCGCGAGGATGCAGTGGCTGGCCCGGACCTCGCGGCCGTCGGTGAGCGTCACGGTGACGACGTCGCCGTCGCGGGTGACCGACTCCATCCGCGACTTCGACAGCACCGTCATGCCACGCCGCTTGGAGACCTCCTCCAGCACGTGGGACGCGTCGGCGTCCTCGCCGGGCAGCACCCGGTCACGGCTGGAGACCAGCGTCACCGGGATGCCGAGCGCGAGGTAGGCGCTCGCGAACTCCGCGCCGGTGACGCCGGAGCCGACCACCACCAGCTCGGTGGGCACCTCGGTGAGGTCGTAGACCTGCTCCCAGGTGAGGATCCGCTCGCCGTCGGGCTCGGCGCTCGGCAGGGTGCGGGGCGCCGCGCCGGTCGCGACCAGGATCGCGTCGGCCTCGAGCGTCTCGTGGACCGGGTCGTCGGGACTGCGCCCGCCGACCACGATCCGGGACGGGCCGTCGAACCGGCCGACTCCCTCGACGACGCGGACGCCGTCCTTGTCGAGCTTGGCGGAGATGTCGGCCGACTGGTCGGCGGCGAGCTTCTTGACCCGGTCGTTGACGCGCGCCAGGTCGACCTGGATCGCGGTCGCCGCGTCGCCCTCGTGGTCGAAGAAGTCGAGGCCGAGCTCGGCGGCGCCGCCCAGCTGGGTCATCACCTCGGCCGTGGCGATGAGGGTCTTGCTGGGCACGCAGTCGGTCAGCACCGCCGACCCCCCGATGCCGTGGGAGTCGACGATGGTGACGTCGGCGCCGAGCTGGGCGGCCACCATCGCCGCCTCGTAGCCGCCCGGTCCGCCGCCGAGGATGACGACCTTGTCGGTGCTCATGCGTCTGCGTCCCTCTTTCGCCTGGCTGGTCCGGTCAGAAGTTGATCATGTGCCCGGCGATGCCGTGCACGGCCTCCTTGACCGCCTCCGACAGCGTCGGGTGGGCGAAGACGTTGCGGGCGACCTCGTCGGCGGTGAGGTCCCACTGCTGGGCCAGCGTGAGGATCGGCAGCTGCTCGGTGACGTCGGGCCCGATCATGTGGGCGCCGAGGATCTCGTTGTGCTCGGCGTCGGCGACGATCTTGACGAAGCCGACCGCCTCGCCGAGGCCCTGGGCCTTGCCGTTGGCCGAGAACGGGAACGTCGCGGTCTTGACGTCGTAGCCCTTGTCCTTGGCCTGCTGCTCGCTGTAGCCGAACGACCCGATCTGCGGCTGGCAGTACGTCGCCCGCGGGATCATGTCGAAGTCGATCTCCATCGTCTCGGCGCCGGCGATGGTCTCGGCGGTGACGATGCCCATGGCCTCCGCGGCGTGGGCGAGCATCATCTTCCCGGTGACGTCGCCGATCGCGTAGACGTGGTCGACGTTGGTGCGGCCGCGGCCGTCGACCTCGATGGCGCCGCGGTCGGTGACCTTGACGCCGACGGCGTCGAGCCCGTAGCCCTCCACGCGAGGCGCGAAGCCGATGGCCTGCAGCACCTTGTCGGCCCGGAGGACCTCCTCCTTGCCGTCCTTGGAGACCGTGACCTCGACCTGGTCGCCGGAGTCGTCGATGCCCTCGACCTTGGTGCTGAGCAGCACCTTCACCCCGAGCTTCTTGTAGTGCTTGAGCAGCTCCTTGGACACGTCGGCGTCCTCGGTGGGCACCATCCGGTCGAGGAACTCCACGATGGTCACGTCGACGCCGAAGTTCTTCATCACGTAGGCGAACTCGACGCCGATCGCGCCGGAGCCGGCGATGATGATGCTGCCGGGGAGCGTGTCGTCGAGGATCTGCTCCTCGTAGGTCACCACGCGCTCGCTGAGCTTCGTGCCGGGGATCAGCCGGGTCGTGGCGCCGGTGGCGATGATCAGGTCGTCACAGGTGTACGACGTGGTCTCGCCGTCCTTGCCCTTGACGTCGACCCCGGTCGCGCTGGTCAGCGTGCCCCAGCCGTCGATCTCGGTGATCTTGTTCTTCTTCATCAGGAAGTGGACGCCCTTGACGATGCCGGCGCTGACCTGGCGGCTGCGCTTGTGCGTCGGGCCGAAGGCCATCGTGGCGTCGCCCTCGATGCCGAACTTCTCCTTCTCGTGCTGCAGCACGTGGGCGAGCTCGGCGTTGCGCAGCAGCGCCTTGCTGGGGATGCAGCCGACGTTGAGGCAGACGCCTCCCCAGTACTTCTCCTCGACCACAGCCACGGACTTGCCGAGCTGGGCCGCACGGATCGCGGCGACGTACCCACCGGGGCCGGCACCGAGGACGATGACATCGAAGTGGCTCACCCCTCGATCGTAGTGCGGCACCGGGGCCGGCCCGGGGCGGGCACTACTCTGCTCCCCGTGACGCTGTACGCCGCCTACGGGAGCAACCTCGACCCGGCGCGGATGAGCGAGCGGTGTCCGCACTCCCCGCTGCAGACCACCGGGTGGCTCGCCGGCTGGCGGCTGACCTTCGGCGGCGAGGAGCTCGGCTGGGACGGCGCCCTGCCGACCCTGGTCCAGGACCCCTTCGAGCAGGTCTTCGTGGCGGTCTACGACGTCGGCCCGATGGACGAGTCCACCCTCGACGGCTGGGAGCAGGCCGACACCGGTCTCTACCGCAAGGCCAAGGTGCGGGTCGCCACGATGACCGGCGAGCTGGTCGTGTGGACCTACGTGCTCGACGCCTACGAGGGCGGCCTCCCCTCCGCGGTCACCCTCGGCGTCCTCGCCGACGCCGCCGAGGCCGCCGACGCCCCCGCCGACTACGTCGCCGCCCTGCGCCGGCGGCCCTGCCGGTCGACGGGGTTGTAGCGCGGCGTCCGCACCCCGGGGTCCTAGAGTCACCGGTTGTGACCGACCCCACCACCTCCCCCCAGGACCTCGCCCGCGCCGCGGCGGCCCGTCTCGCCGAGCTGACCGGCGTCGAGCGGCACGACGTGGCGCTGGTGCTCGGCAGCGGCTGGCTGCCGGCCGTCGACGCGCTCGGCGAGGCCACGGCCGAGATCGACACCACCGACCTGCCCGGCTTCAGCGCCGCGGCCGTCGTCGGTCACGCCGGCAAGATCCGCAGCATCCGGGCCGGTGACCGGCAGCTGCTGGTGTTCCTCAGCCGCACCCACTACTACGAGGGCAAGGGCGTCGCCGCCGTCGTGCACGGCGTCCGCACCGCCGCGGCTGCGGGGTGCCGCGCGATCGTGCTGACCAACGGCTGCGGCGGGCTCAAGGAGACGTGGAGCCCCGGGACGCCGGTGCTGATCAGCGACCACATCAACCTCACCGGCAAGAGCCCGATCGAGGGCGCGAACTTCGTCGACCTCACCGACCTCTACTCCCCCCGCCTGCGGGCGCTGTGCCGCGAGGTCGACCCGAGCCTCGACGAGGGCGTCTACGTCCAGTTCCCCGGACCCCACTACGAGACGCCCGCCGAGATCGGGATGGTCCGCGCGATCGGCGGCCACCTGGTCGGGATGAGCACGACCCTCGAGGCGATCGCCGCGCGCGAGGCCGGTCTCGAGGTCCTCGGGATCAGCCTGGTCACCAACCTCGCCGCCGGGATCAGCGGCGAGCCGCTCGACCACGCCGAGGTGCTGGAGGCCGGCCGGGCCGCCGCCAGCCGGATGGGCGACCTGCTCGGGCGCGTCGTCCCGGGGATCTGAGGTACGCCGTGACCCGCCCGGGCGCCACGCAGGGCACCGCCGAGGACACCCGACGCCGGTTGGTCGACGCCGCCACCCTGGGCTTCGCCGAGCACGGCGTGCACACCGCCTCGCTGCTGGAGATCACCCGCAACGCCGGCCAGCGCAACCGGGGCGCCGTCCACTACCACTTCGGCTCGCGCACCGGGATGCTCGTCGCGGTCCTCGAGCAGCACGTCGAGCTGCTGTCCACGCGCGAGCGGGAGCTGCTGGCCCTGGCCCGGTCGCGACCCGACACCGACCTCCCGTCCGCCGTCGAGGCGTTCGTGCGCCCGGCGGTCGAGCTGGCCGAGCTCGGGGGCCAGGGCCGCGCCTACCTCGCCATCCTGGCCCAGCTCGTCGAGGAGGACCCCGCGGCGATGGAGCCCGAGGTCGTCGCGGCACTCGAGCGGATGGGCGGGTACGACGCCTACTCGCTGCTGGAGCAGCGCGTCCCACCGATGCCCGACGACCTGCGGTCCGAGCGGCTCTCCCTGGTCACGGCGTTCATCCTGCGCGCCATCGCCGACCGCTCCCGGGCCGGGGAGCGCCCCACGGGCCGCCCCCAGCTCGAGGTCGAGGCGTTCGCGGCCAACCTCGTCGCGATGGTCGTCGGGATGCTCCAGGCGCCGGCCGGCTAGGTCACCCGGGCGACCGCTTGACCTGGAGCCGACTCCAAGGTGCACTGGCCCCATGACCGACGGGCTCACCATCGCCGACGCCGCCGCGCACCTCGGGCTCACCCCCGACACCCTGCGCTACTACGAGAGGGACGGCCTGCTGCTGAGCCCCGTCGGCCGAGCCGCCAGCGGCCACCGCCGCTACGGCCCCGCCGACCTGCGCTGGATCGAGCTCGTGACCCGGCTCCGGTCGACCGGGATGGCCATCCGCGACGTACGCCGCTACGCCGACCTGGTCCGCGCCGGCGCCGGCAACGAGGCCGACCGGCTCGCACTGCTGCGGGAGCACCGCCGCACGGTGCTCGCCCAGCTGGCCGAGGTGCAGGCGCACCTCGGTGCGATCGACTACAAGATCGGGCTGTACACCGAGGTGGTGGAGGGGTGACCGACGGCGCCGCTTGACCTCGAGCGCGCTCCAGGTGTGAGGCTGGTCGGCATGACCCTTCAGACCCGCACCCTCGGCACCGCCTCACCCCTCGACGTCTCGGCCCTCGGGCTGGGCTGCATGGGCATGTCGGAGTTCTACGGCACCCCCGACGAGGCCGGTGGCATCGCCACGATCCACCGGGCCCTCGACCTGGGCGTCACCTTCCTCGACACCGCCGACATGTACGGCCCGTTCACCAACGAGCGCCTCGTGGGCAAGGCGATCGCCGCCAGCGGCCAGGGCCGCGACGGCGTCGTGCTGGCCACCAAGTTCGGCAACGAGCGCAGTGAGGACGGCGGGTTCCTCGGCATCAACGGCCGCCCCGACTACGTGCGCTCGGCCTGCGACGCGTCGTTGCAGCGGCTCGGCGTCGACCACGTCGACCTCTACTACCAGCACCGCGTCGACAAGACCGTGCCGATCGAGGAGACCGTCGGCGCCATGAAGGAGCTCGTCGAGGCCGGCAAGGTCCGCCACCTCGGCCTGTCCGAGGCCGGCCCCGACACCATCCGCCGCGCCCACGCCGTCCACCCGATCACCGCGCTGCAGAGCGAGTACTCGCTCTTCACCCGCGACCTCGACGACGAGATCCTGCCGCTGCTGCGCGAGCTCGGCATCGGCCTGGTCCCCTACTCCCCCCTCGGCCGCGGCATCCTCACCGGCACGATCACGCCGGGCTCGCTCGAGAGCGCCGACTCCCGCAACAGCCGCTTCCCCCGGCTGCACGGCGAGGCGCTCGACGCCAACCTGCGACTCGTCGACCGGGTCAAGGAGATCGCCCAGGAGAAGGGCTGCACCCCGGGGCAGCTCGCGCTCGCCTGGGTCCTCGCCCAGGGCGACGACGTCGCCCCGATCCCCGGCACCAAGCGGGTCACCTACCTCGAGGAGAACCTCGGCTCCGCCGAGGTCGACCTCACCGCTGACGACCTCGACCGGATCGCCGACGCGGTGCCGGCCGACGCCGTGGTCGGTCCGCGGTACGGCGACATGAGCAGCATCGACGCCTGAGCCTCGTGGCGACGTCCCGCCCGTCGGAATGAACCCGTGGCCCGGCGGGCGTGGTGACCTCGGTCACATGGGTGACGACGAGCAGCAGGAGGGCCAGGTCGGCTCCGCCGACCCCAGCAAGCGGTTCCGCGAGATGGAGGTCAGCGAGGAGGAGCGACGCCAGATCGAGGAGGAGCGCAAGGAACGCCTCGACCCCGCCAACCGGCCCGAGAACGCCGAGGTCGACAACACCGACCGCACCTTCGAGGACGGCGAGTTCAAGGACTGAGCGGGCGCTACGGTGCCTGACATGAGCCCCGAGGTCGACGTCCTGCTCGAGCGTGCGCACGCCTGGCTGGCCGAGGACCCCGACCCGCAGACCCGCGCCGAGCTGGAGCAGGTCCTGGCCGCCGTCACCGCCGGCGACCAGGACGCCGCGGCCGACCTCGCGGACCGGTTCCGCGGCACCCTCGAGTTCGGCACCGCCGGTCTGCGCGGCGCCCTCGGTGCCGGCCCCTACCGGATGAACCGGGTCGTGGTCACCCGGGCCGCGGCCGGGCTGGCGGCGTACCTCCACGAGCAGGGCGCGGGCTCGCACGCCTCGGTGGTGATCGGGTACGACGCCCGCCACGGCTCCGAGGTCTTCGCCCGCGACACGGCCGAGGTGATGACCGGCGCCGGGTTCACCGCCTGGGTGCTGCCGCGGCCGCTGCCGACCCCGGTGCTGGCGTTCGCGATCCGCGAGCTCGGCTGCGTGGCCGGGGTGATGGTGACCGCGAGCCACAACCCGGCGCAGGACAACGGCTACAAGGTCTACCTCGGCGACGGCAGCCAGATCGTGCCGCCCGCCGACGCCCAGATCGCGGCGCACATCCACGCCGTCGGTCCCCTCGCCGACGTACGCCGCGGCCCCGCCGGCACGGTCCTGCGCGAGGACCTCGTCGACCTCTACCTCGACACGGTCGCCGCCCTCGCCGGCGACGGGCCCCGCGACCTCGACATCGTCTACACCCCGCTGCACGGCGTCGGCGGCACCACGGTGCTGCAGGTGCTCGAGACCGCGGGGTTCAGCGAGCCGCGGGTCGTCGAGCAGCAGGAGCAGCCCGACCCCGACTTCCCGACCGTGGGGTTCCCCAACCCCGAGGAGCCGGGGGCCATGGACCTCGCGCTCGCGCTGGCCGAGCGCACCGGCGCCGACCTGGTGGTGGCCAACGACCCCGACGCCGACCGGTGTGCGGCCGCCGTCCCCGGTGACGGCGGGTGGCGGATGCTGCGCGGCGACGAGGTCGGGGCGCTGCTGGCCCACCACCTCCTCTCCAGCGGCCGGACGGGCACCTACGCCACCTCGATCGTGTCGTCGTCGCTGCTCGCCAAGCAGGCCGCTGCCGCCGGGCAGCCGCACCAGGAGACGCTGACCGGCTTCAAGTGGATCGGCCGCCTGCCGGGCCTCGCCTTCGGCTACGAGGAGGCGCTCGGCTACTGCGTCGACCCCGAGCACGTCCGCGACAAGGACGGTGTCTCGGCGCTGCTGCTGCTCTGCGAGCTCGCCGCGTCGCTCAAGGCCGAGGGCCGGTCGCTGACCGACCTGCTCGACGACATCGCGCGCGAGCACGGGCTGCACGCCACCGACCAGGTCTCGGTGCGGGTCGCCGACCTCGCGCTCATCCCGGCCGCGATGACCCGGCTGCGCGAGCGCCCGCCCACCTCGCTCGGGGGGCTCGCGGTGCTGCGGGTCGACGACCTCAGCGCCGGGTCCGAGGCGCTGCCCCCCACCGACGGCCTGCGCTACCACCTCGCCGACGGGGCCCGCGTGATCGTGCGGCCCAGCGGCACCGAGCCCAAGGTCAAGTGCTACCTCGAGGTCGTCGTCCCGGTCGAGGCCGGCGTCGAGGACGGCGTGGAGGCGGCCCGCATCAACGCCGCCGGTCGCCTCGACGCGCTCGGCACCGACATCCGCGCCGCCGCGGGGATCTGAGCGGGCCGCTCAGACGGCGAGCAGCACCGCGAACGCCACGACCGAGCCGACCAGCCACACGATCTCCGGCAGCGCCGGCTCGCGGCGCACCTGCTGCGACAGCTCGACGTGCTCGGGCGAGGACCGGCGGATGCCGAGCCGGTCACGCGCCGCCTCGGCCCGGCTGCGGATCTGCTCCTCGACGAAGAGGCCGTAGTCGTCGCGGGCCGCGGCGACGAGGTCGACGGGTTCGCGACCGCCCTGGACGTCGTAGGACCGCAGCTGGCGCCGGGTCCGGCCGACCGCGGGGCTGGTGAAGCGCCGTTCGCCCGCGCGGACCACGAGCAGCTGCCGCACCGCGACCTCCTCCACGGCGCCCACCGGGAAGCGCACCGTCTGGAGCATCCCTCGCAGCACCAGGTCTCCGTCGAGGATGGCGACCCTGGGCCGCAGGCACGTCGTCCACGCGGCGGCGGCGACGAGGGAGCCGAACGCGACGGCCGCCCACGTGACCGGTCGGTCGACCAGGGCCAGCACGACGGCGCCCGCTCCCACCAGCACGCCGACCACGCCGACCAGCCGACCGCCCGAGGCCGGGAAGCGCTGGTCTGGGTTGTCGCCGTCCACACGCCGAACTCTATGCTGGGTCGATGCCCTCGCTCGCCACGGACTTCTCCGACGTCACCCGGTCCGAGGCGTCGCTCCGGCGGTTCCTCCACGGCCTGCCGGGCGTCGACCAGGTCGGCGCGGAGGCACGGGCAGCCACCCTCGGCACCCGCTCGATCAAGACCACCGCCAAGGCGCACGCGCTCGACCTGGCCATCCGGATGGTCGACCTGACCACGCTGGAGGGACAGGACACCCACGGCAAGGTCCGCGCCCTGGCATCGAAGGCGATGCGCCCCGACCCGGCCGACCCGACCTGCCCGCCGGTGGCCGCGGTCTGCGTCTACCCCGACATGGTCGCCACCGCCAAGCAGACCCTGGGCGCCTCGGGCGTCCACGTCGCCGCGGTGGCGACGGCGTTCCCCAGCGGCCGCGCGGCACTCGACATCAAGCTCGCCGACACCCGCGACGCGGTCGAGGCCGGCGCCGACGAGATCGACATGGTCATCGACCGCGGCGCGTTCCTGTCCGGGCACTACCTGCAGGTCCTCGAGGAGATCGTGGCCGTGCGCGCGGCGTGCGCCCGTCCCGACGGCGAGGACGCGCACCTCAAGGTGATCTTCGAGACCGGCGAGCTGCAGACCTACGACAACGTGCGCCGCGTCAGCTGGCTGGCCATGATGGCCGGCGCGCACTTCATCAAGACCTCCACCGGCAAGGTGCAGCCGGCCGCCACCTTGCCGGTCACCCTGGTGATGCTGGAGGCCGTCCGCGACTTCCGCGAGGCCACCGGGCAGATGGTCGGCGTCAAGCCGGCCGGCGGCATCCGCACCAGCAAGGACGCGATCAAGTACCTCGTGATGGTCAACGAGGTCGCCGGCGCCGACTGGCTCGACCCGGACTGGTTCCGCTTCGGGGCGTCCACGCTGCTCAACGAGCTGCTGATGCAGCGCACCAAGATGACCACGGGCCGCTACTCCGGACCCGACTACTTCACCCTCGACTGAGGACACATCCATGAGCACCCCGTTCGAGTACGCCCCGGCCCCCGAGTCGCGGAGCATCGTCGACCTGCAGCCGTCCTACCGCCTGTTCATCGACGGCGAGTTCGTCGACGGCCACGGCTCGTCGTTCAAGACGATCAACCCCGCCACCGAGGAGGTGCTGGCCGAGGTCGCCGAGGCCGACGCCTCCGACGTCGACGCCGCGGTCACGGCCGCCCGGCGCGCCTACGACCGCGTGTGGTCGCGGATGCCGGGCAGCGAGCGCGCGAAGTACCTCTACCGGATCGCGCGGATCATCCAGGAGCGCGGCCGCGAGCTGGCCGTGCTGGAGTCGCTCGACAACGGCAAGCCGATCCGCGAGTCGCGCGACGTCGACGTGCCGATCGTCGCCGCGCACTTCTTCTACTACGCCGGCTGGGCCGACAAGCTGGAGTACTCCGGCTACGGCTCGACGCCCATCGGGGTCGCCGGCCAGGTCATCCCGTGGAACTTCCCGCTGCTGATGCTGGCCTGGAAGATCGCGCCGGCCCTGGCGTGCGGCAACACCGTGGTGCTCAAGCCCGCCGAGACGACGCCGCTGACCGCGCTGCTGTTCGCCGAGATCTGCCAGCAGGCCGACCTGCCGCCCGGCGTGGTCAACATCGTCACCGGCGCCGGGGCCACCGGCCAGGCGATCGTGGCCCACCCCGGCGTCGACAAGGTCGCCTTCACCGGCTCCACCGAGGTCGGCAAGGCCATCGCCCGCGCCGTGGCCGGGTCGAGCAAGAAGGTCACCCTCGAGCTCGGCGGCAAGGCCGCCAACATCGTCTTCGACGACGCCCCGCTCGACCAGGCGGTCGAGGGGATCGTCGACGGCATCTTCTTCAACCAGGGCCACGTCTGCTGCGCCGGCTCGCGCCTGCTGGTGCAGGAGTCGATCGCCGAGGAGCTGCTCGGGAGGCTCAAGCGACGGATGGGCACGCTGCGGGTGGGCGACCCGCTGGACAAGAACACCGACGTCGGGGCGATCAACTCCGCCGAGCAGCTGCAGCGCATCCGCGAGCTCAGCGACATCGGCGACCAGGAGGGCGCCGGCCGGTGGTCGCCACCCTGCGACCTGCCCGACCGCGGCTTCTGGTTCCCGCCGACGCTGTTCACCGGCGTCACCCAGGCCCACCGCATCGCCCGCGAGGAGATCTTCGGCCCGGTGCTGTCGGTGCTGACGTTCCGCACGCCGTCGGAGGCGGTCGAGAAGGCCAACAACACGCCGTACGGCCTGTCCGCGGGCGTCTGGACCGAGAAGGGCTCGCGCATCCTGCACGTGGCGAGCGCGCTCAAGGCCGGCGTCGTGTGGGCCAACACCTTCAACAAGTTCGACCCGACGAGCCCCTTCGGCGGCTACAAGGAGTCCGGCCAGGGCCGCGAGGGCGGCCGCCACGGACTGAGCGCCTACCTGAAGGGCGGTGACCTCTGATGGCCCGGACGCCGGAGCGCCAGAGCGTGCGCAAGACCTACAAGCTCTACATCGGCGGGGCCTTCCCGCGCTCGGAGTCGGGCCACTCCTACGTCGTCGAGGACGCGAGGGGCGCGTTCGTGGCCAACGCCGCCCTCGCCTCGCGCAAGGACGCCCGCGACGCCGTCGTGGCCGCCCGCAAGGCCGTCGGCGGCTGGTCGGGCCGCACCGCCTACAACCGGGCGCAGGTGCTCTACCGCGTCGCCGAGGTGATGGAGGACCGCCGGCCGCAGTTCGTCGCCGCCGTCGAGCAGTCCGAGGGCCTCGGTTCGTCGAAGGCCTCCGCCGTCGTCGACGCCGCCGTCGACCGCCTCGTCTGGTACGCCGGGTGGGCCGACAAGCTGACCCAGGTGGTCGGCAACGCCAACCCCGTCGCCGGACCGTTCTTCAACCTCTCGACGCCCGAGCCGTCCGGCGTGGTCGCCGTGCTGGCCCCGCAGGCCTCCTCGCTGCTCGGGCTCGTCTCGGTGGTCGCGCCCGTCGTCGTCACTGGCAACACCGCCGTCGTCGTCTCGTCGTTCCGGCGTCCGCTGCCGGCGGTGACGTTCGCCGAGGTGCTGGCCACCTCCGACGTGCCGGGCGGGGTCGTCAACATCCTCACCGGCGACGCCGCCGCGGTCGGCCCGTGGCTGGCCTCCCACATGGACGTCAACGCCATCGACCTCGTCGGGGTCTCCGGCGACACCGCGCTCGCCACCAGCCTCGAGGTCGCTGCGGCCGACAACCTCAAGCGCGTGCGGCGTACGCCGCCGGCCGAGCCCGACTGGAGCGCCACGCCGGGTCTGGACACGATGACCGACTTCGTCGAGATCAAGACGGTCTGGCACCCGATGGGCGTCTGAGCGGCGTGCAGGCCCGGGTCATCGTCCTCGCCGGCCCGTCGGGGTCCGGCAAGTCCCGGCTCGCCGAACGGCTCGGGCTCCCGGTGCTCCGCCTCGACGACTTCTACAAGGACGGCGGCGACCCCACGCTGCCGCGCATCGGCTCCGGCGCCAACGCCGGGCTGGTCGACTGGGACGACCCCGCGTCGTGGCTCGGCGACGACGCCGTCGCGGCGGCGGTCGCGATCTGCCGCGACGGCGCCGGTGACGTGCCGGTCTACGACATCGCCCACGACGGCCGGACCGGCTGGCACCGGCTCGACCTCGGCGGGGCGGCGTACGTCGTGGCCGAGGGGATCTTCGCCCAGGAGGTGGTGCGGCCGCTCGAGGCGCACGGTCTGCTGGGAGCGGCGTTCTGCGTGCGGCAGCCGGCGGTGGTGACCTTCTGGCGGCGCCTGGTCCGGGACCTGCGCGAGCACCGCAAGCCGCCGCTGGTGCTGGTGCGCCGGGGGCTGGCGCTGATGCGGGCCCAGCGCCAGGTCGTGGCCCACGCCGTCGAGCTCGGGTGCACGCCGGTCTCGCCCGACGAGGCGGCCGCGCACGTCTCGGAGCTCGTGCACCGGGTCGGGCGGTGAACCCGGCCGGGATGCGGCAGCCCGACCGCGTCAGCTGCGGCGCCTCGGTGGCGGTGGTGGGCCGCGCGGTGGCCGACCCGTCGTACGCCGCGGCGCTGGGCCCGCGCTGGGACGAGGAGGTGCGGGCGGCCCACCGGCGGCTGGTCCGGCCACGGCTGCACGGGCGCCTCCAGCTGCCGTGGCCCCGGGCGCTGGGCACGCCGCCGTGGGCGCTGGCGCGCGAGCTCAGCGCCGCCACCGGGCGCCGGCACCGCGTGCGGGTCGTCCGCTGGTCGCGGCGGACGACGCCGGCGGCCGGCGGTCTCTACGTCGGCAACGCCCTGCTCCCCCGGCACGTGCTGCTCGTGCTCGACGGCGACCCGCCGACGTGCTGGAACCCGGCGACCGGCCGGGTGCTGCCGGTCGACCACCCGCGCCTGACCCGGTGGCGGACCCGGTGGTTCGCGGTCACGCCTGCAGCGCGGCGTACCCCGGCTTGATGACGTCGTCGATGATCGCGAGCCGCTCGTCGAACGGCAGGAACGCCGACTTCATCGCGTTGATGGTGAACCAGCGCAGGTCGGTCAGCCCGTAGCCGAACGCCTCGACGAGCGCGACCATCTCGTCGGTCATCGACGTGCGGCTCATCAGCCGGTTGTCGGTGTTGACGGTGACCCGGAACCGCAGCCGGGTGAGCAGCCCGATCGGGTGCTCGGCGATGCTGGCGGCCGCGCCGGTCTGGATGTTGGAGGCCGGGCACATCTCCAGCGGGATGCGCATGTCGCGCACGTACGACGCCAGCCGGCCCAGCTCGACCGAGCCGTCGTCGTGCACCGTGATGTCGTCGACGATGCGGACGCCGTGGCCGAGCCGGTCGGCGCCACACCACTGGATCGCCTGCCAGATCGACGGCAGCCCGAAGGCCTCGCCGGCGTGGATGGTGAAGTGGGAGTTCTCGCGCTGGAGGTACTCGAAGGCGTCGAGGTGGCGGGTGGGCGGGTAGCCGGCCTCGGCCCCGGCGATGTCGAAACCGGCGACGCCGCGGTCACGCCAGGCGACGGCGAGCTGGGCGATCTCCATCGACCGGGCCTGGTGCCGCATCGCGGTGACCAGCTGGCGCACCACGACGGGCGTGCCCGCGGCCCGGGCGGCGGCGACGCCCTCGTCGATGCCCTCCTGCACGGCGCCGACCACCTCGTCGAGGGTCAGCCCCTGCTCGACGTGCTGCTCGGGGGCGTAGCGGACCTCGGCGTACACCACGCCGTCGGCGGCGAGGTCCTCGACGCACTCGCGGGCGACGCGGGTCAGGGCGGGGCCGGTCTGCATCACCGCGACGGTGTGGTCGAAGGTCTCGAGGTAGCGCTCCAGCGAGCCGGAGTCGGCCGCCTCGGCGAACCAGGCGCCCAGCGCCTCCGCGCTCTCGCTGGTCGGCAGCACGTGCCCGATCTCCCCCGCCAGCTCGAGGACCGTGCCCGGACGCAGGCCCCCGTCGAGGTGGTCGTGGAGGAGCACCTTGGGCGCTGCCCGGACCTGCTCGCGTGTAGGTTCCATGCCGTCATCCAACCACCCGGACCGATCGCCACGGAGGCCCCCGATGCGCACCTTCACCAGTCTCGACGAGGTGTCGGACGCCGTCGGCGACGAGCTCGGCACGGGCGAGTGGCTGGAGATCACCCAGGAGCGGGTCAACACCTTCGCCGACGCCACCGACGACCACCAGTGGATCCACGTCGACGTCGAGCGCGCCACCGCCGGCCCCTTCGGCGGCCCCATCGCCCACGGCTACCTGACGCTCTCGCTGATCCCCTTCCTCGGCTCCACCGTCTTCACCTTCGAGACCCCCGGCGCCAAGCTCAACTACGGCCTCAACAAGGTGCGCTTCCCGAACCCGGTCAAGGTCGGCCAGCGGGTGCGCGACCACGTCACCCTCCTCGCCGTCGACGACCTCCCGGCCGGCAAGCAGCTCACCATGAAGCACGTGATCGAGATCGACGGCGAGTCCAAGCCGGCCTGCGTGGCCGAGATGGTCGTGGTGCTGCTCGACTGAGGGCGGGCTCGGCCTGGGTCACCCCACCCGGTCGATCACCAGGGGTGACGGGTCGGGGGCAGTGGGACCGATGTCCCAGCCACCGTCGAGCGAGGCCAGGGCGCGGTCGAAGCGGGCGGGCTCGTCGGTGAGGAGCGTGAACAGCGGGTCGCCGGCGGTGACGGGGTCGCCGGGGCGGGCGTGCCAGACGACGCCGGCGCCGGCCTGGACCGGGTCCTCCTTGCGCGCGCGGCCGGCGCCGAGGCGCCAGGCGGCGAGGCCGACGGCCATCGCGTCGAGGCGGGTCAGGACGCCGGAGGCCGGGGCCGTGACGACGTGGGACTCCCGGGCCTCGGGCAGGGGCGCGTCGGGGTCGCCGTCCTGGGCCCGGACCATCGCCTTCCAGGCATCCATGGCCGACCCGTCGGCCAGCCTGTCGGCGGGGTCGACGTCGGTGCGGCCGGCGCCGGCGAGCATCTCGCGGGCCAGGGCGAGCGTGAGCTCGACGACGTCGGCGGGCCCGCCGCCGGCCAGGACCTCGACCGACTCGGCGACCTCGATCGCGTTGCCGGCGGTGAGCCCGAGCGGGACCGACATGTCGGTGAGCAGCGCGGTGGTGCGGACGCCGGCGTCGGTGCCGAGCGCGACCATCACCTCGGCGAGCTCGCGGGCGCGGTCGACGTCCTTCATGAAGGCGCCCGTGCCGACCTTGACGTCGAGCACCAGGGCGCCGGTGCCCTCGGCGATCTTCTTGCTCATGATCGAGGAGGCGATGAGCGGGATGGCCTCGACGGTGCCGGTGACGTCGCGCAGCGCGTAGAGCTTCTTGTCGGCCGGGGCCAGCCCGTCGCCGGCCGCGCAGATGACCGCGCCGACCGACTCGAGCTGGGCGAGCATCTCCTCGGTGGACAGCGCGGCACGCCAGCCGGGGATCGACTCGAGCTTGTCGAGCGTGCCGCCGGTGTGGCCGAGGCCGCGCCCGGACAGCTGGGGCACGGCGACGCCGCACGCCGCGACGAGCGGGGCCAGCGGGAGCGTGATCTTGTCGCCGACGCCGCCGGTGGAGTGCTTGTCGGCCGTGGGCCGCGACAGGGAGGAGAAGTCCATCCGCTCCCCCGAGGCGATCATCGCCGCGGTCCAGCGGGCGATCTCGCTGCGCTCCATCCCGTTGAGCAGGATGGCCATCGCCAACGCCGACATCTGCTCGTCGGCGACGTCGCCGCGGGTGTAGGCGTCGACCACCCAGTCGATCTGGGAGTCGGACAGCCCGTGGCCGTCGCGCTTGGCCAGGATCACCTCGACGGCGTCGTGATCGGTCATGGCGCGACCCTAGTCGGCGGCACCCCCGGTGATCGCCCTGAGGTCGTCGGCCCCGAAGGCCTGCGGGAGCACCTCGGACATCGGCAGGTCGCCGCGCGGGGTGCGCACGAGCAGGTCGGCCCCGCCGTTCTCCCACAACAGCTGGCGGCAGCGGCCGCAGGGCATGATCGTGGTGCCGTCGCCGTCGACGCAGACGAAGTGGGTCAGCCGCCCGCCACCGGTCAGGTGCAGCTGGCTGACCAGCCCGCACTCGGCGCACAGGGTGACGCCGTAGGCGGCGTTCTCGACGTTGCAGCCCGAGACCAGCCGGCCGTCGTCGACGCGTGCGGCGGCCCCGACCCGGTAGCCCGAGTAGGGCGCGTAAGCCCGCCGCATCGCCTCGAGCGCCGCCTCGGGCAGCCCGGACCAACCGTCATCGGACGCGTGCGTCATCGAACCCCTCATCTCGTCGTCAGGTAGCGCCAATATCGCAACTCGGTAACCGTTGGCAGCATCCTCCCCCGATTCGGCGACCTGCGGCTCGACAGGAGGTAGCCTGCCGACCGCTGCCCCCACTCCAAGCGGGGCTGAGACGTGGAGGATCCATAGTGAAGAACTTGCGGAAGGCCGCCATCAGCGGCGTCGCCGTCCTGGCGACCTGCAGCGTGCTCGCCGCGTGCGGCGACGCCCCGTCCGAGTCCAACGACGACAACGGGTCGGGCGACGAGAGCAGCGGAGCAGCGGAAGAGCCGACGACCGACTTCCTCCCCTGCATCGTCTCCGACTCCGGCGGCTTCGACGACAAGTCGTTCAACCAGCTCGGTTACGAGGGTGTCAAGAAGGCCGCCGACGAGCTCGGCGCCGACTTCCGCGAGGTGGAGTCCAACGCCGAGGGTGACTACGCGCCCAACATCGAGGGCCTCGTCTCCGAGGGCTGCGACGTCATCGTCGCCGTGGGCTTCGCGCTGGCGACCGCCACCGTCGAGGCGGCCAACGCCAACCCCGAGCTCGAGTTCATCCTCATCGACAACGACGGCGACATCGACTTCGACGGCAAGAAGGACGCCGAGAACATCAAGCCGCTGCTCTACGACACCGCCCAGGCGGCGTTCATGGCCGGCTACGCGGCCGCCGACTTCAGCAAGACCGGCAAGGTCGGCACCTACGGCGGCGACGCGTTCTCGACCGTCACCGTCTTCATGGACGGCTACAAGCAGGGCGTGGAGTACTACAACGAGCAGAAGGACGCTGCGGTCGAGGTCATCGGCTGGGACGGCAAGGAGGGCAGCTTCACGGGCAACTTCGTGGCCGGCCCCGAGGCGACCAACACGGCCAAGCAGATCCTCGACCAGGGTGTCGACGTGGTGCTGCCCGTCGGCGGCCCGATCTACGACGGTGCCCTGACGGCCATCGCCGACGGTGCCGACGCCGTGATGATCGGCACCGACGCCGACGTCTTCGAGTCCGACCCGAAGACGCAGGACGTCATCCTGACCTCGGTGCTCAAGGGCATGGACGTGTCGACCTACGAGGCCGTGATGTCCGCTGCCAACGACGAGTTCGACACCGAGCCGTACATCGGCACCCTCGAGAACGAGGGCGTGGGCATCGCCCCGTTCCACAACTTCGAGGGCGAGGTCTCCGACACGCTGCAGGGCGAGCTCGACGAGATCAAGGCCGGCATCATCGACGGCTCGATCCCGGTCGAGTCCTACCTCAACCCGTGACGCCCTGACAGGTGGGGGAGGCCGGCCGCAGGGCCGCCTCCCCCACCTGTCGTTCCTCGGTCGCCCCGACTCCGAGCCCTAGGATCGCCCGCATGCAGCTCGTCCTGCGCGACATCACCAAGCGCTTCGGCACCCTGGTCGCCAACGACCACATCTCGCTCACCGTCGAGCCGGGCGAGGTGCACTGCCTGCTCGGCGAGAACGGTGCCGGCAAGTCGACCCTGATGAACGTGCTCTACGGCCTCTACCAGGCCGACGAGGGTGAGATCGTGCTCGACGGGAAGGTGCAGCGCTTCTCCGGGCCGGGCGACGCGATCGCGGCCGGCATCGGGATGGTGCACCAGCACTTCATGCTCGTCCCCGTCTTCACCGTCGCCGAGAACGTGATGCTCGGCAACGAGAACACCGGATTCGCCGGCTCCCTCGACCTCGACTCCGCTCGCAAGCGGGTGCGCGACATCTCGGCGAGGTTCGGCTTCGACGTCTCCCCCGACGCGGTGGTCGAGGACCTGCCCGTCGGCGTCCAGCAGCGCGTCGAGATCATCAAGGCGCTGGCGCGCGACGCCAAGGTGCTGGTCTTCGACGAGCCCACGGCCGTGCTGACGCCGCAGGAGACCGACGACCTCATCCGGATCATGCGCCAGCTCAAGGAAGCCGGCGTGGCGATCGTCTTCATCACCCACAAGCTGCGCGAGGTCCGCGAGGTCGCGGACCGCATCACCGTCATCCGGCTCGGCAAGGTGGTCGCCGAGGCCAAGCCCACGGCGAGCAACGCCGAGCTCGCCTCGCTCATGGTGGGCCGTCCCGTCGAGCTGACCGTGCAGAAGAAGCCGCCGACCGTCGGGAAGGACGCGCTGGTGGTCGAGGGCCTCACCGTCGTCGACGACACCGGGCTGGTCCACGTCAACGACGTCAGCTTCACCGTGCGTGCCGGCGAGATCCTGGCCGTCGCCGGCGTCCAGGGCAACGGCCAGACCGAGCTCACCGAGGCGCTCCTGGGCCTGCAGCGCCACGTCACCGGCTCCGCCCGGCTCGACGGCCGCGAGCTCGTCGGCCGCAGCGTCCGCAAGGTGCTCGACGCCGGGGTCGGCTTCGTGCCCGAGGACCGTCAGGTCGACGGCCTGGTCTCCGCGTTCTCGATCGCCGAGAACCTCATGCTCAACCGGAGCTTCAGCGCTCCCTTCGTCGCCACCGGGTCGCTGCGGCGCCGCAAGCGCGACGCGTTCGCACGCCAGAAGCTGCAGGAGTACGACATCCGCGCCCCTGGCATCGCCACCCAGGTCGGCAAGCTCTCCGGCGGCAACCAGCAGAAGGTCGTCGTCGCGCGCGAGCTCTCGCGGGAGCTCCGGCTCCTCGTCGCCGCCCAGCCCACCCGCGGCGTCGACGTGGGGTCCATCGAGTTCATCCACCAGCAGGTCGTCGCCACCCGCGACGCCGGCGTGCCCGTGGTGATCGTCTCGACCGAGCTCGACGAGGTCTTCGCCCTCGCAGACAGGATCATGGTGATGTACCGAGGACAGATCGTCGGGATCGTCCCGGCCACCGTCTCCCGCGACGAGCTCGGCCTGATGATGACCGGCGAGCGCACCCCGGAGGTGTCCGCGTGAGCAAGGACGACAAGCCGGGCTCCGACCTCGCGCAGCAGGGGTCGCCTCCCCCGGAGGCCGAGCAGGGCGCGCCGCCGCCGTCCGAGCACGGTCAGTGGCACACGACCCTGCGCTCGATCACCACCGGCAACGCCACGGTCGCCGTCTTGTCGGTGCTCCTGGCGGTCATCGTCGGTTCGCTGATGATCATGTTCACCGACGAGGACGTCCGCGCCGCGTCGAAGTACCTCTTCAGCCGTCCCCAGGACTTCTTCCTCGAGTCACGCGCCGCGATCGAGGGCGCCTACACCGCGCTCTTCCGCGGCTCGATCTACAACAGCCGCGCCGAGGACTTCCAGACCGCGATCCGCCCGCTGACCGAGACCCTCAAGTTCTCCGGTCCCCTGATCGCGGCCGGGCTCGGCGTCGGGCTGGCGTTCCGGGCCGGCATGTTCAACATCGGCGGCCGCGGGCAGATGCTGCTCGCCGGTGCCGCCGCGGGCTACGTCGCCATCAACTGGAACCTGCCGGGCCCGCTGCTGCTGGCCGGCGCGATCCTGATCGGGATGCTGGCCGGTGCGCTGTGGGCCGGCATCGCCGGGCTCCTCAAGGCCCGCACCGGGGCGCACGAGGTGATCACCACGATCATGCTCAACTACGTCGGCTACTACCTGGTGTTCTTCGCCCTCTCGCGCCAGGGCATCCTGCAGGCACCCGGCGGGGTCAACCCCAAGTCGTCGCCCATCCCGGCCGAGGCCCAGATGCCCGACCTGCTCGGGGTGCGCTTCAACCTGCACCTCGGCTTCCTGCTGGCCCTGGTCGCCGTCGCGCTCGTGTGGTGGCTGTTCAAGTACTCCGCCCTGGGCTTCCGCATCCGCGCCGTCGGGGAGAACCCGCACGCCGCCCGCAGCGCGGGCATCGACGTCGGACGCACCTACGTCACGGTGATGCTGATGGCCGGCGCGCTCGTCGGGCTGGCCGGCACCAACCAGGTCCTCGGCACCGTCACCAGCGGCGTCACCGTCGACCTCGACACCGGCATCGGGTTCGACGCCATCACCGTCGCCCTGCTCGGACGCTCGCACCCGCTCGGGATCCTGGGCGCCGGACTCCTCTTCGGCGCGTTCAAGGCAGGCGGCTTCGCGATGCAGGCCTCGGAGGGCATCCCCGTCGACATCGTGCTGGTCATCCAGTCCCTGATCGTGCTCTTCATCGCCGCCCCCCCGCTCGTCCGGGCGCTGTTCCGGCTACCCACCAAGGAGGCGGCGTGAGCCACACCGCGAAGTCGCCGGCGGCCGAGGTCCCCGACGCACCGGTGGCCGACGAGCCCCGGCTGGTCTCGGTGGTCACTGCCAAGACCTCCATCGCCCTGACGCTCCTCACGCTGGGCCTCGCCGCGATCGTGCTCCTCGGCTCGCAGACCGGCGACACCACGTTCCGGCTCTCGACCAAGGACGACTTCTTCGAGCTGCCCGACATCACCGTGCCGGCCGTCGGCACGGCCTGGGTGATGGTCGCGCTGCTCGCGCTGCTGACGGCCGAGTCCTGGCGCCGCTACGCCGCCCGGCGGGCGACCCCGCTGTGGGTGATCGCCCTCTTCGCGGTCGTCGCGATGATCGGCTTCCTGTCCTGGGCCGCCGCCGGTGGCTCGTTGTCGGTGATCGGCCTGCTCGCCGGCTCGATCGCCCTCGCGGTGCCCCTCGTCTTCGGCGCCCTGGGGGGCGTCCTGGGTGAGCGGGCCGGGGTCGTCAACATCGCCATCGACGGCCAGCTGCTGGCCGGCGCCTTCGCCGCCGCCCTGGTCGGCTCGCTCGCGGGCTCGGTGTGGGCCGGCGTCCTCGGCGCCGCGCTCGCCGGGGCGCTGGTCGCCCTGGTGCTCGGCATCTTCGCGATCAGCTACGCGGTCGACCAGGTGATCGTCGGTGTCGTGCTCAACGTGCTCGTCATCGGCGTCACCAGCTTCCTGGTGACCCAGGTGCTGGCGCCCAACGAGGCCGACCTCAACTCCCCGCCGCGCTTCTCTGCCTACGACATCCCGCTCCTGGGCGACATCCCGGTGATCGGGCCGATCCTGTTCCGGCAGACCCCCCTCGTCTACGCGCTGTACCTCACCGTCGCCGTGGTCGCCTTCGCGCTCTACCGCACCCGCTGGGGCCTGCGGGTCCGCGCCGTCGGCGAGCACCCCAAGGCCGCCGACACGGTGGGCATCAACGTCAACCGCACCCGTTACCGGACGATCCTGATCGCCGGAGCCATCACCGGTGCGGGCGGCGCCATCTTCACCCTGGTCACCGCGTCCTCGTTCAGCCGCGAGATGACCGACGGCGCCGGCTACATCGCGCTCGCGGCCGTGATCTTCGGCAAGTGGGACCCGATCCGGGCCACCCTGGCCGCCCTGCTGTTCGGCTTCGCGTCCAACCTGCAGGGCGTGCTGGCGATCATCGGCTCGCCGGTGCCGAGCCAGTTCATGCTGATGCTGCCCTACGTCGTCACGATCATCGCGGTGGCCGGCCTGGTCGGGCGCTCGCGGGCCCCTGCCGCCGTGGGGCTCCCCTACCGGAAGTAGCCGGTCATCCGGCCGCGTGCACCGCGGCCGCGGCCAGCACCCGCGCGCCGATCGCGATGGCGCGCTCGTCGACCCGCAGGTCGCCCTGGTGCAGGTCGTACGTCGCCCCGCCGGGGGTGCGCGTGCCGAGCCGGAACATGGCGCCGGGGACCTGCTCGACGTACCACCCGAAGTCCTCGCCGCCGAGGCTCTGGGGCACCGCGACCTGCCCGTTGGCGCCCAGCACCGCGCGGGTGGCCTCGGCCAGGATCGCGTTGGACGCCGGGTCGTTGACCACCGGCGGGACGCCCTGGAGGTAGTCGACGGTGGCGGTGACGCCGTAGGGCCGGACGATGTCGTGGATGGCCTCGCGGATGATCGCCTCGCAGTCGGCCCAGGCGACGGCGTCGAGGATGCGCACCGTGCCGGCGGCCGTGCCGCGGTCGGGGATCACGTTGGGGGCCGAACCGGCCCGGACCATGCCCCACACGACGCTGACACCGGCGCGGGGGTCCATCCGGCGGCTGAGCACCGCGGGCAGCTCGCTGGTCACCTTGGCCAGGGCGAAGGTGAGGTCGCCGGTCAGGTGGGGGCGCGACGTGTGGCCACCGGTGCCCTCGAGGTGGACCTCGATCTTGTCGGCCGCGCTGGTCAGCGCGCCGGAGCGCAGGCCGACCCGGCCGACGTCGACGCCGGGGTCGCAGTGCAGGGCAAAGACGCGTCGGACGTCCTCGAGGTGACCCAGGGCGATCAGCTGCTTGGCCCCGCCCGGCATCACCTCCTCGGCCGGCTGGAAGAGCAGCCGCACCCGGCCCGACAGCCCGCCGCGCTCGCCCAGCTCGCCGAGCGCGAGGGCCGCGCCCACCATGGCGGCGGTGTGGACGTCGTGCCCGCACGCGTGGGCGACGCCGGTCACCGTGCTGGCCCAGGGGTCCTTGGTGACGTCCTGGACCGGCAGGGCGTCCATGTCGGCCCGCAGCGCGACCACCGGGCCGTCGGTGTCGTCGTCGGGGCCGAGGTCGGCCACCACCCCGGTGGGGGCCGGGTAGGTGACCCGCCACCCGGCGGCCTCGAGGCGCTGGCCGACCAGGTCGGTGGTGCGGGTCTCGGCCCACGAGAGCTCGGGGTGGGCGTGGAGGTCACGGCGCAGGTCGACCAGCTCGGCGTCGTACTTGGCGACGACGTCGGCGATCAGGGCGGAGGACTCGGACATCCCTGTCCACGATAGCCCCGGCTAGGCGTCGTGGGACTTCTGGGAGTCCTGGTCGTCGTAGGCGGCCAGGATGCGGTCGGCGGCGACGGTCGCCGGCAGCTCGCCGCCGAGCACCGCCCGGCGTACGTCGTCGCGGATGGTGCGCACGCCGGGCGAGTGCCGCAGCCGCTGCTCGAGCTCGTCGCGGACCAGGGCCCAGGTGAAGTCGAGCTGCTGGCCGGCACGCTTGGCGGCCAGGCCGTCGGCGCCGAGGTGCTCGCGGTGGGCGAGCACGCGCTCCCAGACGTCGTCGACCCGCTGGTCGTGCAAGGCAGAACAGGTCACCACCGGCGGGGCCCACTCGGCGTGGCCGCGCACCAGCCGGAGGGCGCCGGCGAGCTCGCGGGCCGCGACCCGCGCCTCGCCCTCGTGGTCGCCGTCGGCCTTGTTGACCGCGACCACGTCGACGATCTCGAGGATGCCCTTCTTGATGCCCTGCAGCTGGTCACCGGTGCGGGCGAGGGTGAGGAAGCAGAACGTGTCGACCATGCCGGCCACCGTGACCTCGGACTGCCCGACGCCGACGGTCTCGACCAGCACCACGTCGTACGACGCGGCCTCGAGCACCGCCATCGCCTGCACGGTCGCGCGGGCGACCCCGCCGAGGGTGCCGGCGCTGGGGCTCGGCCGGATGTAGGCGGCGGGGTCGGCGCTGAGCCGGGACATCCGGGTCTTGTCGCCGAGCACCGACCCGCCGGTGCGCACGCTGCTCGGGTCGACCGCCAGCACGCCGACGCGGTGGCCGGTGGCGGTCAGCCGGGTGCCGAGAGCCTCGATGAACGTCGACTTCCCGACCCCGGGCACGCCGGAGATGCCGACCCGGACGGCCCGGCTGCGGACGCCGGCGGACTCCCCCGCCGTCAGCGTCGTGAGCAGCTCGCGGGCGGCCTCGCGGCGCGCGGGATGGCTCGACTCGACGAGCGTGATCGCCTGCGCCACCGCGGCGCGGCGACCCTGGCGGATCCCGGCGACCAGCGCGTCGACGTCAACGGGCACGACGACCGGATCCCACGCTGGTCGAGGAAGGCGCGCCAGCGCCTGTCTCGAGACCACTCGGCGCAGCAGGACGTGGTCTCGAGACGGTTGCTAGCGCAACCTCCTCAACCACCGTCGTGGCCGAGCTGGTCGCGCAGCTTGGCGAGCAGGTCGAGGGCCGACTCGGCGATCACGGTGCCGGGGAGGAACACCGCGGCGGCACCCATCTGCTGCAGCGTCGGGACGTCGTCGGGCGGGATGACGCCTCCGATCACCGTCATGATGTCGGGGCGGCCCTGCTCCTCGAGCGCGGCCTTGAGGGCGGGGAGCAGCGCGAGGTGGCCGGCCGCGAGCGAGCTGACCCCGACGATGTGCACGTCGGCGTCGACCGCCTGCTGGGCGACCTCCTCGGGGGTCGAGAACAGCGGCCCGACGTCGACGTCGAAGCCCATGTCGGCGAAGGCGGAGACGATGACCTTCTGGCCGCGGTCGTGGCCGTCCTGACCCATCTTGGCGACCAGGATGCGCGGGCGGCGTCCCTCGGCCTCCTCGAACTCCTCGGTGGCGTCGAGCACCTGCTGCAGGAGCGTGCCGTCACCGGCAGCGGACTCGTCGCGGTACACGCCCGAGATCGTACGGATGACGGCCTGGTGGCGGCCGTAGACCTTCTCCAGGGCGTCGGAGATCTCCCCGACGGTGGCCTTGGCCCGGGCGGCGTCGACGGCCAGCGCGAGCAGGTTGCCGTCGAGGCTGCCCCTGGTGGCGCCGCGCTCGGCGCTGCCGGTCAGCGCCTCGAGGGCCGAGCGGACGGCGTCGTCGTCGCGCTCGGCGCGCAGCCGCTCGAGCTTGGCGATCTGCTGGCGGTAGACGTCGTCGTTGTCGACCTTGAGGACGTCGAGCTTGTCCTCGGCCGCGAGCCGGTAGGTGTTGACGCCGATCACGCGCTGGGCGCCGGAGTCGATGCGGGCCTGGGTGCGTGCCGCCGCCTCCTCGATGCGCATCTTGGGGATGCCCTGCTCGATCGCCCTGGCCATGCCGCCCGCCTGCTCGGCCTCCTGGATGTGGCCCCAGGCGCGCTCGGCGAGGTCGTGGGTGAGGCGCTCGACGTAGTAGGAGCCGGCCCAGGGGTCGATGGTGCCGGTGGTGCCGCTCTCCTGCTGCAGCAGCAGCTGGGTGTTGCGGGCGATGCGGGCGCTGAAGTCGGTCGGCAGCGCGATCGCCTCGTCGAGGGCGTTGGTGTGCAGGCTCTGGGTGTGGCCCTGCGTCGAGGCCATCGCCTCGATGCAGGTGCGCTGCACGTTGTTGAAGACGTCCTGGGCGGTGAGGCTCCACCCGGACGTCTGGCTGTGGGTGCGCAGCGAGAGGGACTTGGGGTTCTGCGGCTCGAACTCGCGCACCAGCCGCGACCAGAGCGCCCGGGCCGCACGCATCTTGGCGACCTCCATGAAGAAGTTCATCCCGATCGCCCAGAAGAAGCTCAGCCGCGGGGCGAACTGGTCGATCGTCATCCCGGTCTCGAGGCCGGCGCGGATGTACTCCACGCCGTCGGCGAGGGTGTAGGCGAGCTCGAGGTCGTTGGTCGCCCCGGCCTCCTGGATGTGGTAGCCGGAGATCGAGATCGAGTTGAAGCGCGGCATCTTCGCCGAGGTGTAGCTGAAGATGTCGGAGATGATCCGCATCGACGGCGCCGGCGGGTAGATGTAGGTGTTGCGGACCATGAACTCCTTGAGGATGTCGTTCTGGATGGTCCCCGCGAGCTGCTCCGGCCCGACCCCCTGCTCCTCGGCCGCGGCGATGTAGAGCGCGAGCACCGGCAGCACGGCGCCGTTCATGGTCATCGACACCGACATCTCGCCGAGCGGGATGCCGTCGAAGAGCGTCCGGGTGTCGTAGATCGAGTCGATCGCGACGCCCGCCATCCCGACGTCGCCGCGCACCCGGGGGTGGTCGGAGTCGTAGCCGCGGTGGGTGGCGAGGTCGAAGGCCACCGAGAGGCCCTTCTGGCCCGCGGCGAGGTTGCGGCGGTAGAAGGCGTTGGACTCCTCGGCGGTGGAGAACCCGGCGTACTGGCGGATCGTCCAGGGCTGGGTCGTGTACATCGTGGGGTAGGGCCCGCGCAGGAACGGGCTCAGACCCGGCCAGGTGTCGAGCGCGTCGAGCCCCTCGAGGTGCTCGGGGCCGTAGACCGGGAGGACGTCGATGCCCTCCGGACTGGCCCAGGCCTCGGCGTCGACCTCGGGGGTGGCCGGCGCACGGCCGCCGCCGAGCGGGAGGTTGCCGAAGCTCACGGGGACGGTCACTGGAGGTTCTCCCTCGTGCGGGTCAGGAAGGCGAGGGCGTCGACGCCCGTCGCGCAGGAGTCGTCGGCGTGGTCGGCGGGCCTGCCGGCGACGATCACGCGGGTCGCCCCGGCCTCGCGCAGGGCGCTCGCCGCGGCCTCCCCCCACTCGGCGTAGGCGCTGTCGGCCCCGGCCAGGCACACCACCGCCTGCCCGTCGTACGCCGCCAGCAGCGCGTCGACGCCGTCGGTCGGGCCTGCCACGTCGACGGCGACGCCGCCGGCGGCGAACAGGTTGGTGGCGAACGTGGCCCGCGCGGTGTGGGCCGCGACCGGGCCGAGCGTGGCCAGGAAGACGTGGGCCGCGGGCGGAGTGTCGCGCAGCGCCTCGAAGCTGGCGCCGTAGGAGGCGACGGCGAGGCCCGGACCCGTGCGCTCGGGCAGCGTCTCGGCGAGGTGGGGGAACTCGGTGAGCCCGGTGAGCGGACGCTCGCGGGTGGCGACCTGCTGCTCGCGCGCGGCGACGACGTCGGCGATGGCGGCACCGAGGTCGGCGCCGGTCTCGATCTGGTCCAGCACGACCCAGGCGGCGGCCGCGAGGTCGTCGGTGAGCCTCTCGACGGCGTAGGAGCCGCCGGCCGGGTCGGCGACGCGCGCGACGTGGGCCTCGGAGACGAGCAGGTGGGAGGTGTTGCGGGCGATCCGGCGACCGAGCGTGTCGGGACGGCCGAGCGCGCTGTCGAACGGGAGCACGGTCACGCTGTCGGCGCCGCCCACGCCGGCCGCGAACGCCGCGACGGTGGTGCGGAGCATGTTCACCCACGGGTCGTAGCGGGTCATCATCGGCCGGCTCGTCACCGCGTGCAGCAGCATCGGCACCGGCTCGGCGTCGCACAGCTCCTGCACCCGCGCCCACAACCGCCGGGCCGCGCGCAGCTTGGCGATGCTCGGGAACTGCTCGTCGGTGACGGCGAGCCGGAGCTCGAGCAGCGCCGCGGCCTCGGCGACGGTGAGGCCCGCGTCGGTCGCTGCGCGCAGGTGGGTGGTCGCGGCCGCCGTCGCCCAGCCCAGCTCCTGGGCGTCGGACCCGCCCTGGTCGTGCACGATCGTGGCGTCCACGACGAAGGCCAGGATGCCGCGTTCCCGCGCCGCGGCCGCCACCTCGGCGTCGAAGGAGCCCAGACCCAGGTTGGTGCCGCCGTGCAGCTCGAGGTCACCGGCCCAGTCGAGGAACCGGAGGGCTGTGGCGGCCGGGTCGCCGGTGGCTTGGAGCACGACCGGCGCGAGGTCGAGGAACACGCCGTCGAGCAGCCGGGCGAAGTCGGTGTCGGGGCCGCACTCGACCCAGACCGAGGTGACGCCGCCCTCGAGGTCGGCGAGCGCCTCCTCGTTGACCGCCTTCTCCTCACCGGCCGCGAGGAACGCGCGCACGTCCCACTCCCCCGCGCGGCTCGGGCGCCCGGTGGTCCGGAGGTCCTCGAGCAGCTCGGGCGTGCCCAGGGGCGCCACCGCGATGCCGTCGAGCGTGGTGCGGGTGAGCCTGTCCCAGACCAGGCCGTCGGGGTCGTCGTCGGTCATCCGGCGCGCCTTGCGCAGCACCTTCGCGGCCTCGCGCTCCCAGTCCACACGGCTGTGCCGGTCCTCCGGCTGCGCCAGGCGGAGCGTGCCCTGCGCGGGCTCGAGCTCGGCCGGCTCGTCGAGGCCGCCCTCGACGGGGGTCTGCTCGGTCGTCATGCAGCGAACCCTAGGAGCGGTGGGTGACGGCGACCACCTGATGTGAGGTTTTCGGCACCCTGCGGGCCGCGGGCGCACTTCACCCCCGTTTAGCCCCTGACAACGGACGGCGTTGCACCTAGCCTGACCCCGACCACCACCCCCCTGGGAATGAGATCGCCGTGCCCGTTGCCCCCCTGCGCCGCCGTACCGCTGCGCTCACCGCCGTCGCCCTCGCGGGCGCCCTGGCCGCCACCGCCTCGGCATCCCCCGCCGGTGCCGTCACCGTCGCCCTCGACCCGGTCCGGACCATCTCGGCCGGAACCGCCGTCTACCCGCTGGCGATCGCCAGCGACGGAACCATCTACTCCGCGAACGGCGGGGCGAGCACGATCGAGGTGTGGTCACCGGCCTCGGACGGATCGCCCGAGATCGTCAAGACGATCACCGGCGTCAGCTCGAGCTCGCCGATCCCCGCACTCAGCCCCTCCGCCGGCCTGGCCTACACCAGCGGCGACAGCGTCCTCGTGCTCGACCCGGCCCAGGCGGCGGGCCCCGCAGTGCCGACCCGCACCATCACCGGGGACGCCACCCTCATCGAGAGCCCGGCGGCCGTGGCCTGGGCCACCGACGGCTCGCTGTGGGTCGTCGACGCCGAGGTCGACGGCAGCTTCGGCCTGGAGCTGCTGCGGTTCGCCCCGGGGGCCAACGGCAACGCGGCGCCGGTCCGCGAGATCCGCGGGTCCAGGACGCGGCTGAACGTCAACCCCGGGATCGCCTTCCTCGCCCTGGCCGGGATGCCGGGCGGCGGGGTCGCGGTCTCAGCCGCCGGCCTCGAGCCGACCATCAGCGTGTTCACCGGTGCCCAGGAGGGCAACGTGGCGCCCAGCCGACGGATCCAGGTGGAGACGCCGGCGCCGAGCTGGATCGCGCAGGGGATCGCGAGCGACCCGCAGGGCCGCCTCTACATCGGCACCGGCGACATCAACGGCAACCAGTTCGGTCGCCTCGACGTCTTCGGCCCGACCGCCAACGGCTTCGCGGCGCCCGTGCTCACCCTCGGTGGCACCCGGCAGCGCTTCGGCATCCCCCTCACCCCGTCGGTGGCCGCCAACGGCACCCTCGCGCTGACCGACGCCAAGATCGTCAACATCGGCGGTGGCGGTGGTGGGCCCACCAGCGCCGAGGTCAAGGTCTTCAAGCCGCTGTTCACCAAGCCGGGCGCCCCGAAGGGGCTCACGGTCGCCAGGTCCGGCGCCCAGGTCGTGGCCAGCTGGAAGCCGGCCGCCAACCCGTCCGGCACGCCGCTGACCTACCGGGTCGTGGTCAAGAAGGGCAGCCGGACGGTGGTCTCGAAGGCGGTGCGGACGACGCGGCTCGCCCTCAAGCGCGCGTCGCTGCCCACCGGGTCGCTGAAGGTCACCGTCGCCGCGGTCAACGTCGGCGGCTCGGGTCCGGGGGCCAGCAAGACGTTCAGGAGGTGACGGACGCCTCCACGTCGGCGAGCGGCAGGGTGACCCGGACCGTCGTGCCGGCACCGACGGCGCTCTCGACCTCGATCCGGCCGCGGTGGGCGGCGACGATCGCCCGGGCGATGCCGAGCCCCAGGCCGACGCCGGGGGCGAGGCGCTCGCGCGCCTGGGGGGCGCGGTAGAACGGCGTGAAGACGTGCTCGAGGTCCTCGGTGCGCATGCCGATGCCGGTGTCGGCGACGGTGATCTCGGCGTCCTCGCCGGTCGCCGCCAGGCGTACGTCGACCTGCCCGCCGCGGTCGGTGTACTTCACGGCGTTGTGGACGAGGTTGTCCACGACCTGCCGGACCCGCACCGGGTCGAGGTACGCCGGCACCCGGCCCACGGCATCGAGGGTCAGGTGGACGCCGGCCGCCGAGGCGTCCGGCAGCGCTGCCTCCACGGCGTCTCGCAGCAGCGCGACGAGGTCCTCCGGCGTCCGGGCCAGCACCAGCTGGCCGTCGCGCTGCACGGCGGAGTCGAGGAGGTCGCCCACCAGCAGCCGTAGGCGCAGGGCGTTGCGCTGCACGACGTCGAGCTGGCGGGCCAGCCCGGGGTCGAGGTCGTCGCGGTCGACCAGCATCTCGAGGTGGCCGAGCACGGAGGTGAGCGGCGTCCGCAGCTCGTGGGAGACCGCGGCCAGGAAGTCCTCGCGGGCCAGCAGCGCCCGCATCAGGTCGGTGATGTCGCTGTAGGCCAGGGCCGCACCCACCAGGGCACCGGAGGCGTCGACGACCGAGCGTGCCGAGATCGACAGGGCGCGGCGGGTGAGCTGGTCGGACCCGACCCAGATCCGGTAGTCGTCGAACTCCTCGCCGCGCACCGCGCGAGCCGTCGGCATCTCCCCCACGGTGAGCTCGGTGCAGCCGTCGGCGGCGTACACCTCGCCGAGCTGGCCGGCATGGCCCCGGTGGCCGTCGGGGTAGGCCAGGGCCAGGAAGTCGCGGTGCCGCCGGTTCCACTCCTCGTAGTGACCCTCGCGGTCGAGCAGCAGGAGCCCGACGTCGACGCTGTCGAACATGGCCCGGGTGCGGCGCTGCTGCCGGTCGATCAGCTCGATGGCGTCGGAGAGCTGCTCCTGGTACTCCCGCGAGGTGGTGACGTCGTGGATCTGGCCGATCAGGTGCAGCGGGGAGCCGTCGTCGTCGCGGAGCACGGCGACCGACAGGTCGCCCCACAGGGTCGAGCCGTCCGAGCGCAGGCAGCGCTTGGTGATCCGGTAGCTCGACCGCTCGCCCGCGAGCGTCGCGTCGTAGAGCAGCTGGTGCGCGGGCAGGTCGTCGGGGTGGGTGAGCCGCTGGAACGACATCCCCCGCAGCTCGTCCTCGGTGTAGCCGAGCATGCTGCACAGCGCACGGTTGGCCGAGACGAGCCGGCCGTCCGGGCTGACCAGGGTCATGCCCACCGGGGAGTGCTCGACGGTGAGCTGCCACAGTCGCTCGGCTCGGGGCGGCTCGGTCACAGGGTCGTCCTCGGGGGGAAGAGGGGGACCGTCATCGTACGACGGTCGGGCGCGGCGTGCGGGTGAATGCGATCGCCACCGGTCGGGTCAGACCTCGGTGCGCCCCTCGTCGTCCTTGCTGCGGATCCCGATCTTGGAGCCCAGCCACACCAACGGGTCGAACTTGCGGTCCACCACGCGCTCCTTCATCGGGATGATCGCGTTGTCGGTGATCTTGATGCCCTCGGGACAGACCTCGGTGCAGCACTTGGTGATGTTGCACATCCCGAGACCGGCCGCGCCCTGGGCCAGCTCGCGGCGGTCGTGGGTGTCGAGCGGGTGCATGTCGAGCTCGGCGTAGCGCAGGAAGAAGCGGGGCCCGGCGAAGGCCGGCTTGTTCTCCTCGTGGTCGCGCACCACGTGGCAGACGTTCTGGCACAGGAAGCACTCGATGCACTTGCGGAACTCCTGGCCCCGCTCGACGTCGACCTGCGCCATCCGCCGCTTGCCGTCGGCGTCGCGCGGCGGGGGCGCGAACGACGGCAGCTCGCGCGCCTTCTCGTAGTTGAACGACACGTCGGTGACGAGGTCACGGATCACCGGGAAGGTGCGCACCGGGGTCACCGTGATGGTCTCGCCCGGGTCGAAGTCGGAGAGCCGGGTCATGCACAGCAGCCGCGGCCGGCCGTTGATCTCGGCGCTGCAGGAGCCGCACTTGCCGGCCTTGCAGTTCCAGCGGATCGCGAGGTCGCCGGCCTGGGTGGCCTGCACGCGGTGCAGCGCGTCGAGCACGACCTCGCCCTCGGAGACCTCCACCGTGTAGTCGCCGAGGTCACCGCCGGACCGGTCGCCGCGCCACACCCGCATCTTCAGGTCGTATCCCATGGCTACTTCCCCTCCTTGCTCTCGGCAGGGGGCTCGACCGCCGCCGGCTCGAAGTACTTCTGGAGCTCCTCGGGCATCGGTGGCAGCGGCTGCTCGTGGAGGTCGATGCCGGTGCCCTCGGAGTTGAGGTTGACGACGAGGTTCTTGGTCGCCCACGCCTCGTCGGGCCCCGGGAAGTCGTCGCGCGTGTGGCCGCCGCGCGACTCCTGCCGCGCGAGCGCCGCCTTGGCGATGGCCTCGCTGACGACGAGCATGTTGCGCAGGTCGAGCGCGAGGTGCCAGCCGGGGTTGTACTGCCGGTGCCCCTCGACCTTCATCGACGCGGCCCGGACCTTGAGCTCCTCGATCGCCGCCAGCGACTGCTCCAGCTCGGGCGCGGTGCGGATGATGCCGACCAGGTCGTTCATCGACTGCTGCAGGTCGGACTGGATCGTGTACGGGTTCTCCCCGCCCTCCACCTCGAACGGCGCCAGCGCGCTGCGCTGCGCCGCCTCGACGTCGGTCTCGTCGACCGCCGGCCGGCGCTCGCCCAGCGACCGCGCGTAGGCGGTGGCGTGCTCCCCGGCCCGCTTGCCGAAGACCAGCAGGTCGCCGAGAGAGTTGCCACCGAGCCGGTTGGACCCGTGCATGCCGCCGGAGCACTCGCCGACGGCGTACAGGCCCCTGACCGCGCTCTCCTGGCTGTCGGCGTCGACCTCGACGCCGCCCATGACGTAGTGGCAGGTGGGTCCGATCTCCATCGGCTCGGCGGTGATGTCGACGTCGGCCAGCTCCTTGAACTGGTGGTACATCGAGGGCAGCCGCTTCCGGATGAACTCCGGGGTACGCCGCGACGCGATGTCGAGGTAGATCCCCCCGTGGGGCGTCCCGCGGCCGGCCTTGATCTCGGAGTTGATGGCCCGGGCCACCTCGTCGCGCGGCAGCAGCTCGGGCGGCCTCCGGTTGCTCTTCTTGTCCTCGTACCAGGCGTCGGCCTCCTCCACCGTGTCGGCCGTCTCGCTCTTGAAGTACTCCGGGATGTAGTCGAACATGAACCGCTCGCCCTCGGAGTTCTTCAGGATGCCGCCGTCGCCGCGCACCGACTCCGTGACCAGCAGCCCCTTGACCGAGGGCGGCCACACCATGCCGGTGGGGTGGAACTGGACGAACTCCATGTTGATCAGGCTGGCGCCGGCCCGCATCGCCAGCGCGTGTCCGTCGCCGGTGTACTCCCAGGAGTTGGAGGTGACCTTGAACGACTTGCCGATGCCGCCGGTGGCCAGCACCACGGTGGGCGCCTCGAAGACCACGAAGCGACCGCTCTCGCGCCAGTAGCCGAAGGCGCCGGCGACCTTCGGGGTGCCGTCGCTCGCGTCCTGGAACACGTCGGTGACGGTGAGCTCCATGAACACGTCGATGCCGAGCTGGACCGCGCGCTGCTGGAGGGTGCGGATCATCTCCAGGCCGGTGCGGTCGCCGACGTGGGCGAGCCGGGCGTACTTGTGACCGCCGAAGTCGCGCTGGCTGATCAGCCCGTCGTCGGTGCGGTCGAACAGGGCACCCCAGTCCTCCAGCTCCATGACCCGCTCGGGCGCCTCCTGGGCGTGCAGCTGCGCCATCCGCCAGTTGTTGAGCATCTTCCCGCCGCGCATGGTGTCGCGGAAGTGGACCTCCCAGTTGTCCTCGGGCCACCGGTTGCCCATCGCGGCCGCGATGCCGCCCTCGGCCATCACCGTGTGGGCCTTGCCGAGCAGCGACTTGCACACGATCGCGGTGCGGGCGCCCGCGTCGTGGGCGGCGATCGCCGCGCGGAGCCCGGCCCCACCCGCGCCGACCACCACGACGTCGTACTGGTGGCGCTCCATGCCGCCGGCGGCGTCGCCGGACATCTCGTTGCCGGTCATCGGGTGGCGGGTGCTAGGCACTAGAAGAACCTCACGTCGTCGATCACGTCAGCGGCGAGCAGGAAGATGTAGAGGTCGACCAGGGCGACGGAGAACAGCGAGTACCAGGCGAAGCGGCCGTGGTGGGCGTTCAGCCTCGAGACCCAGGTCCAGAGCTTGTAGCGCACGGGGTGCTTGGAGAAGTGCCGCAGCCGGCCGCCGACGGCGTGCCGGCACGAGTGGCACGACAGCGTGTAGAGCCAGATCAGGACGATGTTGACGATCATCAGCAGCGTCCCGAGGCCCATGTGGACGCCGCCGGTCTCGCCGCCGCCGACGGCGTACTCGTCGGGCATCGCCCGGAAGGCCAGGACGACGTCGAAGGTGAGCACGGCGCCGACCACCAGGGCGGCGTACCAGAAGTAGCGGTGGGCGTTCTGGAGGACCAGCGGCAGCCGCGTCTCGCCGGTGTACCTGGCGTGCGGCTCGGCGACACCGCACGCCGGCGGGGAGAGCCAGAAGGCCCGGTAGTAGGACTTGCGGTAGTAGTAGCAGGTCATCCGGAAGCCGAGCGGGAAGATCAGGATGATCAGCGCCGCCGACAGGGGGAACCACGAGAACGGCTGGCCGAAGTCGGAGGCGCCCGAGACGCAGTCGCCCAGGCACGGTGAGTAGAACGGCGACAGGTAGGGCTTGGCGTAGTAGTCGCTGCCCATGAACGCGCGGACGGTCGCGTAGACCACGAACGCCGAGAACACCACGAACGTCGCCAGCGGCGCGAGCCACCACCGGTCCCCCCGCAGCGTCCTGGCGTCGATCCGTGCCCTGGTCGGGCCCTGCACGCCTGTGCTCATCCGCACCCCTCGTCGACCTCGTGGTGCGGCAGAGTCTGCACACAAGCGACGGGGATGTGAAGAGCGCCACACCCAACTGCCCCCGCAGTGTTCACGCGACATCCACGCGTGCATCGACGTCAGGACGTCCGGCCGGACGACGGTCTGAGCATGAGGATCGCCCTCGTCACCGAGACCTTCTACCCCGCCGTCGACGGCACCACGACCACCCTCAAGGCCGTCGCCGACCGACTGGTCGACCGCGGCCACACGGTACGGATCGTCGCCCCGGGCCCGGGCCTGTCGACGTACCGGACCTGCCAGGTGGTGCGCGTCCGCCCGCTCGAGCCGGCCGGTCCGCAGGTGCGCGCCGCGCTGGAGCAGTTCGGGCCCGACCTCGTGCACGTGACGTCCCCGGGCGCGCTGGGCCGCCGCGCGCTGAAGCACACGCGGCGCACCGGCGTGCCGTCGCTGGTGGTCGAGCAGTCCCCGGTGCTCGACCAGAGCGCCGACTACTGGCGCGCCAAGGTCGCCGACCGCGCCGACCGGGTGCTGGTCACCTCCGACTGGATGGTCGACCGGCTCGCCGAGTTCGGCGTGCGCGCCGGGCTCTGGCGGCCGGGGGTCGACACCGCGGCGTTCACCCCGTCGCTGCGGGACCAGTGGCTGCACGACTCGTGGTCGCGGGCCCGCGCCCCGTCGGGACCCCGGGTCGTCATCGGGTACGTCGGTGGGCTCCACAAGCGCCACGGCGTACGACGCCTGGCCGAGCTGGCGGACCTGCCCGAGGTCCGGCCGGTCGTCGTCGGCGGCGGGCCGCAGCGTGCGTGGCTGGAGGCCCGGCTGCCGGGCGCCCGGTTCACCGGGCCGCTGTGCACCGGAGACCTGACGATCGCGGTCCCGACCTTTGACGTGCTGGTGCACCCCGGCGAGCACGAGACCTGCTGCCACGCGCTCCGCGAGGCGTCGGCGGCCGGGGTGCCGGTGGTCGCGCCGAGGGCCGGCGGCGCCACCGACGTCGTGCGCCACCTCGAGACCGGGCTGCTCCACGACCCGGCCGACCCCAAGGGTTTCAGGCGGGCCGTCGAGGCGGTCGTCGCCGACCGGCACCGCGGCCTCCTCGGCGCCCGGGGCCGCGAGCTGGCGCTCGCCCGGAGCTGGACCGACGCGGTCGACGAGCTCGCCACGCACTATGTCGACCTCAGTGGGGCCCGCGCCACCTTATGATCCGCGGGTGAGCTCGGCCTCCCAGATCCTGGAGCGTGACGACGAGCTCGCGCGCATCGCCGACGCGCTCGACAGCGCCGTCGCCGGCAACGGGCGCGTCCTGGTCATCGAGGGACAGGCCGGCATCGGCAAGACCCGGCTCGTCCGCGAGACCCGCGAGCTCGCACGCCAGCGGGGGTTCGGGCGCCTCCAGGCCACCGGCGACGAGACCGAGACGGCGATGGCGTGGGGCGTGGTGCGCCAGATGGTGGAGCGGTCGGTCTCGCGCTACAGCGGCGACGTCCGGCGCGCGATCCTCGACGGGCCGGCGGGCGCCGCGATGCAGGCGCTCGACGTCGCGCCCCAGGGCACGGCCGGCGACGCCGAGATCGCCCGCACGCTGCACGCCCTGTGGTGGGTGGCGATCGACCTCTCCGCGACCCGGCCGCTCCTGATCACCGTCGACGACGCCCAGTGGAGCGACCAGCCCTCGCTGCGCTTCCTCGGCTACCTCGCCCGGCGGGTCGCCGACCTCCCGATCGCGCTCGTCGTGGCCACCCGCCCGCCCACCGGCGGCACCGGCCCGCTGGCCGGGTCGGCGCTGTCCGAGCTCACCGTCTCGCCGTACGTCGAGCGGATGCTGCCCGAGGCCCTCTCGCCCTCGGCGGTGGCGGCGTTCCACACGCCCGAGGGCGTGGTGCCGTGCGCGGAGGTGGTGACCGCGATGCACGCCGCGTGCGGCGGCAACCCGTTCCTCACCGGCGCGCTGCTCGACGAGCTCGGCAGCGCCGGCCACGACGTCAGCAACCCCGTCACCGCCGACGCGATCGGGGGTCTGGGTCCAGCGACCATCTCGCGGGCCATGCTCAGCCGGCTCAGCCCCGACGCCCTGGCGCTGGCCGGCGCGGCGGCCGTGCTCGGCCTCGAGGCGAGTCCCTGGCTCGCCCGCCGGGTGGCCCAGGTCGACGACGACGCGCTCGAGCCGGCGGTCAGCGAGCTGGTGCGGGCCAACGTGCTGATCGGCGGCGCCGACGGCCTCACCTTCGTCCACCCGGTGATCCGCGAGGCGACCCTGGCGGCGCTGGGCACCCTCAGCGTGGCCGGCATGCACGCCCGTGCCGCCGTCGAGCTGCGGGCCCGGCAGGCCCCGGCCACCCAGCTCGCCGGGCACCTGCTGGCCGCACCGGTCGGCACGCTGCCCGACGCCGCCGACCTGCTCTCCCACGCCGCGCAGTTCTCCCTCGCGGCCGGTGACCACCAGGTCGGCGCCGCCTGCCTCGAGCGCGCCCTGCTCGAGCGGCCGGGTGACCTGGCGCTGCGCGAACGGCTCGGCACGACCCTGCTGCGCGCCGGCCGTCCCGAGGAGGCCCACCGGCACCTCCTCGACGCGGCCGCCGGCCACGGCGACGTACGACGGTGCGCCGAGCTCCTCGCCCTCGCCGCCCAGGCCACGCTGGCCACGTCGGGCGCCGAGGCCGCCGTCGCCGAGCTGGTCACCCTCCTCGACGGCTGGCCCCCGCTGGCACAGGAGCCGGCCCGGATGACGCTCGAGGCAGCGCTGGGCGTGACCCGCCAGTTCGTCCCGGCGCAGCGACGCCAGGCGATCGAGCACCTGCGCCAGTTCGAGCACCTCGCCGGCGACACGCCCGACGAGCGGACCCTCCTGGCGCTGCTCGCCCAGCGCGCCCGCCACCAGAACCACCACCACGCCTCGATCGCCGACCTGGCCCGGCGGGCCCTGGGCGACGGCGCGCTGTTCGACGACGCCGCCCGCGGCGACGGCCTGGTGCCGTGGACGCTGGCCATGATGTCGGCGATCGCGGCCGACGTGGTCGGCGAGACCACGCGGGAGGTCGAGCGGGCCCGCGCCCGGATCCTGCGCGGCGGGTCGCCGATCGACTACGCGATGGCGGCCAACGCCGCCCAGCTGCTGGCCTGGCGCCAGGGCGACGTGACCACCACCGAGGCCGAGGCCGACGCCGTCCTGGCGGCGGTGGCGTACGAGCCGGTCACGCCGGAGGTGCTCTCGCTGCGGGTCACCGCGTCGCACTTCCTGTGCTACGTCGCGCTCGAGCGGCGCGACCTCCCCGCCGCCCAGGCCGCACTGGCCGGGGTCGACGCCGTCACCGGGGGCGTCCGCGTGATGCCGCTGGTGTGGCTCGGCGAGGCGCGGGCGCGGGTCCACCTCGCCGCCGGCGACCCGCACGCCGCGCTGCAGACGCTCGACGTCCTCCAGCGCGAGCTGACCCAGGCCGACGTCGACCCGGCCAGCCTGGCCTGGCGGCTGCCCGCCGCGATCGCCCACTCCCGGCTCGGCGACGACGACCGGGCCCGGGCGCTGCTCGCCGAGCAGGTCGAGCTCGCGCGCGCGTTCGGCTCCCCGGTCGAGGTGGGCGAGGCGCTGCGCGTCTCGGCCCGGTTCGACCCCGACCCGCAGTCGCGGGCCGCCCGTCTCGACGAGGCCGTCCTGGTGCTCGCCGGCGGGCACGACCGGCTTGAGCACACCAAGGCCCTCGTCGACCAGGCGGAGTCCTGGCGCACCCAGGGACGGCGTACCGACGCCCGCGAGCTGCTGCTGCTCGCCGCCGAGACGGCCCAGGCCTGCGGGGCGCGGGCGCTGCAGGACCGGGTCGCGGCGGCGCTGAGCGCCCTCGGCGACCGGCCACGGCGTACGACGTCGGCGCCGGGACCCGACTCGCTGACCGCCAGCGAGCGCCGGGTCGCCACGCTCGCGGTGATCGGCCGCACCAACCGCGACATCGCCCAGGAGCTGTTCGTCTCGCCGAAGACGGTCGAGAACCACCTCGGTCGCGTCTACACCAAGCTCGGCATCGGCAGCCGTCGCGAGCTGGCCGTGGCACTGGGCTAGCGGTCCGCACCGGCGGCGGCAACATGCCCTAAGTCACACCCGGTGGGTGAAGGGCGTCACGAGCCCCGGACGTAGAGTGGCGACTCGTGGCAACCCCGACCCGCACCGCCCTGGTCAAGGGCTCCCGAGCCTCGCGCTCGACGATCATGCTGAAGATGCTCATGGCCGTCAGCGGCCTGGTCTTCATCGGCTACGTGCTCGTGCACATGTACGGCAACCTCAAGGCGTTCTCGGGCCAGGAGGCCTTCAACAGCTACGCCGAGCACATCCGTGAGCTCGGGGAGCCGATCCTGCCCCACGAGGGGTTCCTGTGGATCGCGCGGGCGGTGCTGCTGCTGTCGCTCGTCGTCCACGTCGCCTGCGCGGTGGCGCTGTGGCGGCGGGCCGGCAAGGCGCGCTCGACCAAGTACGTGGTGAAGAAGAACAAGCACTCCAGCTTCTCCTCGCACTGGATGCGCTGGGGCGGCCTGACGCTGCTGCTGTTCATCGTCTGGCACCTGCTCAACTTCAGCTTCGGCAAGGTCAACGTGAACACCGGTGAGACCGGGAGCGCCGCCGGTGACCCGTACACGCTGATGGTGCAGAGCTTCGAGGTGCCGTGGCTGACGGTCATCTACCTGCTGGCGATGGTCGCGCTCGGGCTGCACCTGCACCACGGCACCTGGAGTGCCGCCCAGACGCTCGGCCTGACGAACAACGCCAAGGCCCGCCGCAACGCCAAGGCGATCGGCACCATCCTCGCCGTCGTGGTGGCCGGCGGCTTCTCGCTGGTACCGATCTTCGTCCTCGCCGGCGTCATCAACGCGTGATCAGGAGCCGTACATGACCGACATGCCCGACACCACCAACCACTTCGACTCCTCCCACACGCAGCACTCCGAGCAGCTGACCGACGACGCGGCCGACTACTACGTGATGGGTGACCCGATCCAGGACACCAAGGCGCCCGGCGGCCCGCTCGAGGAGCAGTGGAACACCCGCCAGTTCGAGGCCCGGATCGCCAACCCCGCCAACCGGCGCCGGCTCTCGGTGATCGTGGTCGGCACCGGCCTGGCCGGCGCGTCGGCGGCGGCGACCCTCGGCGAGGCCGGCTACGTCGTCAAGGCGTTCTGCTACCAGGACTCGCCGCGGCGTGCCCACTCGATCGCGGCCCAGGGTGGCATCAACGCGGCCAAGAACTACAAGGGCGACGGCGACTCGGTCTACCGCCTGTTCTACGACACGATCAAGGGCGGCGACTACCGCTCGCGCGAGTCCAACGTCTACCGCCTGGCCCAGGTCAGCACCAGCATCATCGACCAGTGCGTGGCCCAGGGCGTCCCCTTCGCCCGTGAGTACGGCGGCCTGCTCGACAACCGCTCCTTCGGCGGCGTGCAGGTCTCGCGCACCTTCTACGCCCGCGGCCAGACCGGCCAGCAGCTGCTGATCGGTGCCTACCAGGCCCTCGAGCGGCAGGTCGCCGCCGGCACCGTGAAGAGCTACAGCCGCCACGAGATGCTCGAGCTGGTCGTCGTCGAGGGCCGGGCCCGCGGGATCATCGTGCGCGACCTCGTCACCGGCGAGATCGAGACCTACTTCGCCGACGTCGTGGTGCTCGCCAACGGCGGCTACGGCAACGTCTTCTTCCTCTCCACCAACGCGATGGGCAGCAACGTCACCGCCTCGTGGCGGGCCCACCGCAAGGGCGCGCTGATGGCCAACCCCTGCTACACGCAGATCCACCCGACCTGCATCCCGGTGGCCGGCGCCCACCAGTCCAAGCTGACGCTGATGTCGGAGTCGCTGCGCAACGACGGCCGGATCTGGGTGCCCAAGAACCAGGCCGACTGCACCAAGGACCCCCGGGACATCGCCGAGGACGACCGCGACTACTACCTCGAGCGCATCTACCCGGCGTTCGGCAACCTGGTCCCGCGCGACATCGCCTCGCGCCAGGCCAAGAACATGTGCGACGAGGGCCGCGGCGTCGGCCCGGAGGTCGACGGCGTACGACGCGGGGTCTACCTCGACTTCGCCGAGGCGATCGAGCGGCTCGGCCGCGACGCCGTGGAGTCGAAGTACGGCAACCTCTTCGACATGTACGCCCGGATCACGGGCGAGGACCCCTACACGACGCCGATGCGCATCTACCCGGCCGTGCACTACGTGATGGGCGGGCTCTGGGTCGACTACGACCTCCAGTCGACCGTCCCGGGCCTGTTCGTGACCGGCGAGGCCAACTTCTCCGACCACGGCGCCAACCGCCTCGGCGCCTCGGCGCTGATGCAGGGCCTGGCCGACGGCTACTTCGTGCTGCCCAACACGATCCGCGACTACCTCGCGGAGGGCCCGTTCGAGAAGATCGCCGAGGACGACCCGGCCGTGGTCGAGGCGCAGCAGGCGGTCAAGCAGCGCATCGACGCGTTCCTCGGCTCCAACGGCACCCGCAGCGTCGACTCCTACCACCGCGAGCTCGGCAACATCATGTGGGAGTACTGCGGCATGGAGCGCACCGAGGACGGCCTGCGCAAGGCGATCGACCTGATCCGCAGCCTGCGTGACGACTTCCACCGCAACGTCCGGGTGCTCGGCACCGCCGAGGGCATCAACCAGTCGCTCGAGAAGGCCGGCCGGGTGGCCGACTTCTTCGAGCTCGGCGAGCTGATGTGCATCGACGCCCTCAACCGGCGCGAGTCGTGCGGCGGACACTTCCGGGCCGAGTCGCAGACCGAGGACGGCGAGGCGCTGCGCCACGACGACCAGTACGCCTACGTGGCGGCGTGGGAGTGGACCGGACCCGAGGAGAAGCCTGTGCTGCACAAGGAAAACCTGACCTACGAGTTCGTCGAGATGAAGCAGCGGAGCTACAAGTGAGACTCACCCTCAACATCTGGCGCCAGGAGAACCCTGACGCCGCCGGCCGGATCCACACCTACGAGCTCGACGACGTCTCGGAGGACATGAGCTTCCTCGAGATGCTCGACGTCCTCAACGAGCAGCTCAACGACGCCGGCGAGGAGCCGGTCGCGTTCGACTCCGACTGCCGCGAGGGCATCTGCGGGTCGTGCGGGCTGATGATCAACGGCGAGGCGCACGGGCCGGAGGTCACCACGACCTGCCAGCTGCACATGCGCACGTTCAAGGACGGCGAGACGATCACCATCGAGCCGTGGCGCGCCGACGCGTTCCCGGTGCTCAAGGACCTGTGCGTCGACCGTGGCGCCCTCGACCGGATCATCCAGCAGGGCGGCTACATCTCGGTCAACACCGGCGCCGCCCCCGACGCCCACGCCACCCCGGTGGCCAAGGACAAGGCCGACCGCGCCTTCGACGTCGCCACCTGCATCCAGTGCGGCGCCTGCGTCGCCGCCTGCCCCAACGGCTCCGCCCAGCTGTTCCTCGGCGCCAAGATCACCCACCTCGGTGAGCTGCCCCAGGGCCAGGCCGAGCGCGACACCCGCGTGGTCAACATGATCGGCCAGCACGACGCCGAGGGCTTCGGCGGCTGCACCAACATCGGCGAGTGCACCGCCGCCTGCCCCAAGGAGATCCCGCTCGACGTGATCTCGCGGCTCAACTGGGACCTGCACGCCGCGCTCCGGCACGGCAAGTAGCGGGGGCGCGAGTCTCCCCTGCGGCGGGGGGCGAGATTTCACCGGTTCACCGGGGAAGTCTGAACTTCCCGGGCAATGTATGCCCGGGAAGATTCAGGTTTTCCCTGGGGAGTGGTGGCGCGGGGCGCCGTGGGGCGGGTGGGACCGAACCGGCTGCAGGAACACCCGGTGCACCGGGGAGACCCGCACTCCGGGGCCGAAGCTCCACCCCCGAACCGCCAGCACTGCCCACGAACCCCACGCGGCCGCCCGGCCCCGGGCCCTACCCGGCAGCACCAACCACCCCCGCCATCCACGCCGCGCGCCGGGCGAACGCCTCCCGCAGCTCGGCCGGCTCCTCGACCCGCATCCCGAAGTCGTGGTCGGAGAGCCGGAGGACGGTGGCGTCGAGGTTGCGGGTGGTCAGCCGGAGCCGGGTGGTGCGGTCGTCGACGGGTTCGGCGACGCCGACGTAGCGCGGGATCGTCGCCTCCACCTCGGCGAGCGACGCGTCGAGGACGACGCTGACCTGCCACTCCTCCCAGCTGGTCGCCAGCGAGGTCTCGACGGCCTCGGCGACGTCGAGGCCGCGGGGGGCGCGGAAGGTGTCGGTGAGGAGGTCGGCGGCGACGAGGCGGTCGACGCGGAACGTGCGGCGGGCGCGGCGCAGGTGGCACCAACCGTGCAGGTAGAGGTGGCCGCGGACCACGACGACGCCGTACGGGTTGACCTCGCGGGTCGTCGTCCCGTCGGCCGAGCGGTGCCGGACGCGGCAGACCCGCTCCCCCACGACCCCGGCCGCCAGCGTCGCCAGCAGTGCCGGGTCGGGGGCGGCGCCGGGCGCCAGCCGGTCGCGACGCGACGGGGGTACGACGGCCGCGAGCACGTGGTCGACCCGCTCGGCGACCTGCCGCGGCAGCGCCCGTCGCAGCTTGCCGAGCGCGACCGAGGTCGGGTCGTCGCCGGCGACCGCACCGCGGCCGGCCAGCACCGCCAGGGTGAGCGTGAGCGCGACCGCCTCGTCGGTGCTCAGCACCAGCGGCGGCATCCGGAAGCCGGCGTCGAGGTGGTAGCCGCCGGTCCGGCCGCGGCGGGCGACCACCGGGATGCCGAGCTCCTGCAGCGTGGCGACGTAGCGGCGCACGCTCCGCTCCCCCACGCCCAGCTCGGCGGCGAGGTGCTCGGCGGTGAGGCCGGGACGTTCCTGCACCCGCTCGAGCAGCGCCAGCACCCGGCCCGCGGGGCTGGCGAATCCGGTCGGGAACTGTCCGCTCACCCGGCTAGCGTACGGCGGCATGAGCACCTCTACCTCCGCCACCGCCCTGCTCGTCATCGACGTGCAGGAGGGCAACACGTCCGACGGCTGGGACCGCGACGGCGTCGTCGACCGGATCCGCGGCCTCATCGACCGGGCGCGCGCCGACGGCGTGCCGGTCGTCTGGGTCCAGCACGAGGCCGGGCCGTTCGTGCCGGGCTCGGAGCCGTGGCAGATCGTCGCGGAGGTCCGCCCCGGCGACGGCGACACGGTGGTGGCCAAGCACTACCTCGACGCCTTCGTGGAGACCGACCTGCGCGCCCGGCTCGACGCACTGGGCACCACCCGGCTGGTGCTCTGCGGCGCGGCCACCGACGCCTGCATCCGCAGCACCGCCGCCCGGTCGCAGATCGAGGGCTACGACACCGTGCTCGTCTCCGACGCCCACACCACCGACGTCGGTCCGTGGGACCTGCCGCACCCCGACGGCAGCACCGTGCCGGTCGGGGCCCGCGAGATGATCGCCTACACCAACTTCTTCGTCGCCGACACCGCCTACCCCGGCGTGACCACCGAGGTGGTGCCGGCCGCCGACGTCACCTGGTGACCGGCGACCGCCCCGCCTCGGGGGTGGCGCGGGTGGCGCGCAACGCCTTCCAGCCGAGCGAGCCCAGCACCGCGGCGATCGCGACGTTGACCACGACCAGCACCGTGTGGGCCACCCAGTAGCCGGTGGCGCGGTCCTCGCCGTCCTGGGCGGCCTGGACCAGGTTCCTGGCGAAGTTGCCGAACGTGACGACGTTCCAGACGGCCACGGCCAGCAGCAACCAGGCGTGCTTGCGCTCGAACCTCATGACTCCATCTTCCTCTTCGTCCGGGAGAACGGGTTGCCGAACCTGCGCCGGGCCGGGCGCTCGGGCGCGACGTCGGCCTCGACGTCGGCCTCGGCGTCGTCGTCACCCCGGTCGACCACCGCCGTCAGCTCGGAGAGATCGGGGGTCACCGGCCCCTGCACCGGGTCGGCCGGGTTGGCCCGCCGGAGCGCGATCGCCTCGCGCGTCGTGTGCGCCCACGAGGCGGCGTAGAGGATGAGGCGCGAGAAGTAGTTGATCCAGACCACCAGGATCAGCGCGATCCCGAACGCCTGGAACGCCGGCTGCCCCTGGGTGGTGCCGAGCAGCAGGCCCGAGAGCTGCTTGAGGACCTCGAACCCGATCCCGCCCAGGAGCGCGCCGGACCACAGCGAACGACGCGGCGTGTGCGGGTCGGCGAGGAGCCGGAAGAGGGCGAAGAACAGCACGGCGTTGGCCGCCAGGCCGAGTACCACCGCCAGGACCTTCACCAGCCACGACAGCCGGCTGCCGAGGCCGACGGCGTCGAGGATGTCGGCGGAGAAGCCGGAGACGAACCCCGCGACGGCCACCGCCACGACGAGCACGAACCCGACGATGGCCAGCGCCGCGAGGTCGCGCAGCTTGCCCTTGACGAACGACGGCTGCTCGCGGCGCGGGGTCTCGAAGACCGCGGTCAGCGCCTCGCGCAGCGACGAGACCCAGCCGAGGCCGGCGTACACGACGCCGAGCAGGCCGAGGACGCCGGCCAGGCCCGAGAAGTCCTGCACCTGGTCGAGGGAGATCTGGTTGTCGTCCGGGCCGATGATGCCGGGCAGCACGGAGTCGATGGCGGTGGTGACGTTCTCGCGGGCCTCGGGGTAGACCCCGGCGATGACGCCGACCAGGAAGAACGCCAGTGCCAGCACCGGGAAGAAGGAGAGGAACGCGAAGTAGGTGACCGCGCCGGCCTGCTGGGCTGCCTTGACCCTGCCGTAGTGCTCGTTCATCAGCAGCACGTGGTCGAGCGCGGGCTGCTTGGCCCGCTCCGCCACCAGCCGCTCCTTGAGCGCGGGCACCTCAGGCCCCGAGTGCGAAGTCGCGGGACGCCTGCCAGCCGCGGGTGTGGTCGTGCACGTAGAGGTGGAAGTCGGCCACGGTGAACTGGCACTCGAACGACGCCAGCTCGGCGAACGCGAGGTCGAGCCGGTCGTCGGGCAGGTGGTGGGCCACCGTCACGTGGGGGTGGTACGGGTAGTGGAGGTCGACGCCCAGCGGTCCGCGCCGGACGGTCTCGGCCAGCTGCTCGCACTGCGAGATGCCCTCGACCAGGCTGACGAACACCACGGGCGAGACGGGCCGGAAGGTACCGGTGCCACGCAGGTGGACGTCGAACGGCTCCACCTGCGTCGCGGCCTCGGCCAGGTGCGCCTCGACCACGCCGAGATCGTCGTCGACCTCGGCCGGCGGCACCAGCGTGATGTGGGTCGGGATCATCGCCGCCATCGAGTCGCCGACACCCGCCCGGTAGTCCTGGAGCTCGGTCGCCCAGGGCTCCGGGATCGCGACGGCCACTCCGATCGTCGGCATGTCCCGACTCTATCGGGACGTGGGCGCGACGAAGCCCACCCGCTGATAGACGTCGCGCAGGGTGGCCCGCGCCACCTCGCCGGCCTGCTCGGCACCCTGGCGGAGCACGTCGGAGAGGTGCGCCTGGTCGTCGAGGAGCTCGAGCGTGCGGTCGCGGAACGGCGTCACGAAGGTGATCACGGCGTCGGCGAGGTCGCCCTTCAGGGCGCCGTAGCCCTGGCCGGCGTACTGCTCCTCGAGGTCGGAGACCGGTGTCGCGGTCAGCGCCGAGAAGATGGTGAGCAGGTTGCTGACGCCCGGCTTGGTCTCGGGGTCGAACCGGATCTCGGAGTCGGAGTCGGTGACCGCGGACCGGATCTTCTTGGCGCTCACCGAGGGCTGGTCGAGCATCTCGATGATCCCCGCCGGCGACGACGCCGACTTCGACATCTTCGCCGTCGGCTCCTGCAGGTCGCCGATCTTGGCGGTGGCCTTGAGGATGTACGGCTCCGGGAGGCGGAAGGTCTTCTTGTAGCGGTGGTTGAACCGCTGGGCGAGGTCGCGGGTGAGCTCGAGGTGCTGGCGCTGGTCCTCACCGACCGGCACGTAGTGCGGGCGGTAGAGCAGGATGTCGGCGGCCTGCAGCACGGGGTAGGTGAACAGCCCGACCGACGCGGCACCCTCGCCGCCCTTGGCCGACTTGTCCTTGAACTGCGTCATCCGGCGCGCCTCGCCGAACCCGGTCAGGCACTGCAGCACCCAGCCGAGCTGGGCGTGCTCCGGCACCTGGCTCTGCACGAAGATCGCGGACCTCGCCGGGTCGATGCCCATCGCCAGCAGCTGCGCGGCCGCGCGCAGGGTGCGCTCGCGCAGCACCTTGGGGTCCTGCTCGACCGTGATCGCGTGCAGGTCGGCGATGAAGAAGAACGGCTGGTGGTCGCGCTGCAGGTCGACCCACTGGCGCAGGGCGCCGAGGTAGTTGCCGAAGTGGAAGGAGTCGGCGGTGGGCTGGATGCCGGAGAGCACGCGGGGACGGGCCCCGCCACCCGCCACCGTCGGCACGCTGACCTCGGGCTCGGTCGTCGCAGACATGGCGGCCATTGTTGCGGATAGGGCACCCAGGCGCGGTCGGGGGCTCGGTGCAACCATCATCCGGTCTCGTGACTCGTCATGGTGATGGACGAGCCCAGGAGAACCCCATGAGTCCCCCACCCGACGACCTCGTGCGAGAGCTGTACGCCGCCGGCTACCGGCGACTCGTCGCGCAGCTGGTCGGCGTCACCGGTGACCTCGCCGAGGCCGAGGACGTGGTCCAGGAGGCGTTCGCGCGTGCCGTCGTACGGCGCCGCCAGCTGGCCGAGGCCGACAACCCGGAGGCGTGGCTGCGCACGGTGGCGGTCAACCTCGCCCGTCGCCGGTGGCGCCGCGCGCAACGGTTCCGCGTCCTGGCCCCCCGGCTGGCTCCCGAGCCCCACCTCGGCGACCTGTCGCCGGACTCGGTCGCCCTGGTCCGTGCCCTGCGCGCGTTGCCCGAGGCCCAGCGCACCGCCATCGCCCTGCACTACCTCGCCGACCTGTCCGTCGCCGAGGTCGCCGACACGACGGGGGCTCCCGAGGGCACCGTCAAGGCCCGCCTCTCCCGGGGCCGGGCCCGACTGGCCGACCTGCTTCGAGACGACTCCGACCAGCTGGAGGACCACCATGCGTGACCGCTTCGAGACCCTGACCCGGGAGGTCGGCGACGTCGTCGACGTCCCCGACTTCGACGACGTAGGACGTCGCGCCGACGGCCTGCGCCGGCGCCGCGCCGCCGCGACGGTCGCCTCGGCCGCCCTGGCCGTCGCGGTCGCCGTCGGCGGCGGCCTCGCCGTCGCCGGCGGGCCGGATCCGGTGGCTTCGACGCCGGCGGGCCCGGTCGCCCCGAGCGTGCCGGCCGACGACCTGGACATGCGCGTCGAGCCGGCCGCGATCGCCCGGGTGCGCGGCGTGGAGCGCCACGAGCTCGACGTGGTGCTCCACCCCGACGGCGCCGTGGCGACCTTCGCCTACCGCGGTCTCGACGGGGGTGCCGCGGCCCGGACCGCCCTGGTCGTACGGCTCCCCGACGGACGCACCGCGGCCCGGCTCGCCCCCGCCGACGCGATCGGCGGGGGCGTCCTGGTGCCGACGAGCGACGGCTGGGTGGCTCCGACCTCGTCGCGCGACGATCCCGGGGTCGGCGGCTCCTGGGGGCGGTTGCGCTACGACGGCGTCGTCGAGCCGCTCACCTTCGTCGACCGCCCGGTCGAGCCGGCCGCCGGCGACGTCGCCATCTCGGACCGGGGGTTCGGCTACCTGTACCGGCCCTCGGAGCGACGGGTCTACCGCGCGCCGTCGTGGGACGGCGAGCTCTACTCGGCACACGTCACGCCGGGCGGCGCGTTCATCGCCGAGTCCCGCCGCGGCGCCGAGGTCGGCCTCGTCGTCCGGGACCGTGGCGCCTGGCGCACCCGGGACCTCGACGTGGGGGACGTCGAACCCGAGCGCCAGGCGATCGGCGGCCGCGGCGAGGTCGTCGCGGTGGCGGTGCACGACCACGGCTCCGTCCCGGGCGCGAGCGACCCGGCCCGACGACTCGTCGGGATCGAGCTGTCCGAGGACGGAGGGGACACGTGGACGTCGTACCCCGTGAGCACCGGACGACCGTGGGACGCAGGCTTCGACCTCGCCGTCGCTCCGGACGGGACGGTCTGGCTGGCCGACGGCAGCGACGGTGGCGTCTACCGCTTCACGCCGGCCGACGGGTTGGTCGCGGTGAGCGCGACGGTGCGGTCCGGGGACGACCTGGTGGTCACCCCCGACGGCCGGGTCCTGGCGAGCCAGGCGCTCGACGAGGCGAGGTGGACGCGCCCGGGTGTGCAGGTCAGCGACGACGGCGGCGGGACCTGGCGCCCGGTCGCCCTCCCCGGGCTGGACTGACGCTCGTACGATGCCGCGGTGCCGACCCACCTGACCTTCACCGAGCACCTGGACGGCTTCCACGTCGCGATGACGTCGTTCGCCCGGTACGCCGGGCAGGCCGGGCTCGACGTCGCGGTGCCGACCTGCCCCGACTGGACCGTGCGCCGGCTGATCGGCCACCAGGGGGCCGTGCACCGCGGGACGTCGGCGGCGTTCCGCGGCCAGGACCTCGAGCGAGGGCCGGTCGAGAAGGCCGGGCGGAGCAGCAGCGACCCGGTGGACTGGCTGCGCGACGGCGCGATCGAGCTGGTGCGCACCCTGGTCGCGGCCGCCGACGACGCGCCGGCGCCGACGTTCCTCCACGACGCCCCGCCGCCGCGCCGCTTCTGGGCCCGCCGGCAGTGCCACGAGACCACGATCCACGCCGTCGACGCGCTGGCGGCGGCGCTCGGCCGGCTCCCCCGCGCCGAAGAGACCTGGATCGGCCACGAGGTCGCCCTCGACGGCGTGGACGAGCTGCTGCTGGGCTTCGTGCCGCGGTCGCGGCTGCGCGCCGACGACCCCCTCACCATCGCGGTGCGGCCCACCGACGCCGACCACTCGTTCACGGTGCGCGTGAGCGCCGACCCGCCGGTCTCCACCCGCGTCGAGGGACACGCGGAGGGTGACCTGGTGATCGAGGGGACGGCGGCCCAGCTCTACCTGGCGCTGTGGCACCGCACCGGCGAGCTCACCTCCGACATCTGGCCGCTCTGGCACGACAGCGCCGTGCCCTGACCCGCGAAACGCGCGCGACCGCCTGCGCGCTGCCGTGACAGGGTCGGGCCATGGACGTCCCGATCCTCTCCGACGGCACGGTCACCCTGCGCGCGCTCGACGACCGTGACGTCGCCGGCGTGCTCGAGCAGTGCCTCGATCCGCTGTCCATCGAGTGGACCCAGGTACCGGTGCCGTTCGGGCTCGCGGACGCGCTGGAGTTCGTGCACGAGATCGCCCCGGCCGCCTGGGCCGACGGATCGCAGTGGATCTTCTGCGTCGACGCCGACCTGCCCACCGGCGGGCGGTACGCCGGCAACATCGCGCTGCGCGACGAGGGTCACGGCCGCGCCGAGATCGCGTACGGCGCGCACCCGGCCGCGCGCGGCACCGGGGTGATGGAGGCCGCGCTGCGGCTGCTGCTCGAGTGGGGCTTCGGCACCGTCGGCCTGCAGACGGTGGTCTGGAGGGCCAACGTCGGCAACTGGGCCTCGCGCAAGCTGGCCTGGCGGCTCGGGTTCCGCCTCGACGGGGTGCTGCGGCACTCCCACGTCTCCCGCGGCGAGCTCGTCGACGCCTGGGTCGGCACGCTGCTGGCCGGCGAGCCGCGCGAGCCCGCGGGCCGCTGGTTCAGCGTGCCGGTGCTCGAGGCCGACGGGTTGCGCCTGCGGGCCTTCACCGACGACGACGTGCCGCGCGTGGTCGAGGCGTGCTCCGACCCGGGGGCCCATCGCCGGCTGATGTCGCTGGGGTCGCTGCCGTCGCCGTGCACGGCTGCCGACGCGCGGGCGTGGATCGCCTCGCGCACCGAGAGCCAGGCGGCGGGGCGCGCGGTGACCTGGGCGGTCACCGAGCCGGGCGCCGACCACGACGACCGGGTCGTCGGCGCGATCCTCGCCTTCGACATCGGTGACCACGATGCCGAGATCGGCTACTGGACCCACCCCGACGCCCGGGGCCGGGGCGTGGTGACCCGCGCCGTGGTGGCCGTGACGTCGTGGGCCTTCGCCGAGCTCGGGCTGCGCCGGGTGCGGGCCGTCACCACCGCCGACGACACCGCGTCACGGCAGGTGTTCGAGGCGGCTGGGTTCCGCCGCGGCCGCGAGGAGCGCTACGACGTGCTGGCCGAGGAGTGGTCCCGCCGCTGAAGCACCGCGGAGACCGCGATCACCGCCAGGCCGGCGAGCGACAGCGCGATGCCGACCAGCGCCGGGGCGCGGTAGCCGTGGCCGGCGGCGATGACCAGCCCGCCGAGCCAGGCGCCCAGGGCGTTGGCGACGTTGAGGCTCGCGTGGTTCATCGCCGCGCCGAGCGTCTGGGCGTCGCCGGCGACGTCCATCAGCCGCAGCTGGAGGTTGACCACCAGCACCGAGCCCAGGAACGTCACCGCGAAGGCGACCGGGAGCAGGCCCCAACCGCTGGTGGCGAGGAGCCACCACGCGACGAGAGCGAGGCCCATGCCGGCGGAGCCGAACAGCAGCGACCGGAACACCGACCAGTCCGCGAGCCGGCCGGCCGCCCAGGTGCCGGCGACCATGCCGAGGCCGAAGACCAGCAGGAAGACCGGGACGGCACCGTCACCGAGCCCGCCGGTCTCGGTGACGGTCGGGGCGACGTAGGAGAAGACCGCGAACATGCCACCGAAGCCGACAGCACCGGCGAGCAGCGTGAGCCACACCTGGGGCTTGGAGAACGCCGCCAGCTCGCGGCGTCCGGTCGCCTCGGCGTCGCCGGGGACCGACGGCACGAACGCCAGCACCAGCGCGGCGGTGGCCAGCGAGAGCACGGCCACGGCCCAGTAGGCCGAGCGCCAGCCGAGGTGCTGGCCGAGCCAGGTGGCCGCCGGGACGCCGACCACGTTGGCGACGGAGAGGCCGAGCATCACCGCGGCGACGGCCCGGCCCTTGCGTCCGGGCGGGGCCATGCTGGCGGCGACGAGCGAGGCCACGCCGAAGTAGGCGCCGTGCGGCAGCCCGTCGAGGAACCGCGCGAGCATCAACCACCCGTAGCCGGTGGCCATCGCGCTGAGCGCGTTGAAGACGGCGTAGGCGACCATCAGCCCGACCAGCAGCCCCCGGCGCGGCCACTTGGCGCCGAAGAACGCCAGCACGGGGGCACCCACGACCACCCCCACGGCGTACGCCGAGATGACGTGGCCGGTGCTGGGGATCGAGGCGTCGACACCCTCGGCGATCTCACGGATCAGGCCCATCGTCACGAACTCGGTGGTCCCGATCGCGAACCCACCCATGGCGAGCGCGAACACCGCCAGACCGACACGGGTCGAGCGGACGGACGGCGCCTCGGGGGCGTCGGTCGGTGCGGTGGTCGTCATCGCTGCTTCCGGTCGGGGACGTCCATCGTCCAACCGGCAGCAGCCGTCCACCTATTCCGCGCGGGCTAGCCGGCCACGGCCTCGGCGAGGTGCGCGAGCGAGTCCTCCAGGGCCTGCTGGGGCACCAGCGGGAAGGACACCTTGGACAGGATCTCGGGGTCGGTGACGTTGCTCCAGTCGTAGACGAGCGTCACGTGGGTCGAGTCGGCCCCGTCGGCCTTGAGCTCCCACATCCACTGCCAGCCGGGCGGCTCGGTGCCGGCGGGCGCCGTCTGCCAGGCGAGCAGGTGGTTCTCGTCGTAACCGGTGACGACGTTGTCGGTCTGGTAGTCACCGCCCATGTGGTCCCCGGTCATGTTCATCCGGAAGGTCTGGCCCGTGGCGGTGATCCGGTCGGAGCGGTCGTCGCTGACCACGAACCCGGACCCGTCCAGCTCGGCGTGCCGCTGCGGGTTGGACAGCACGTCGAACACCGCGGTGGTCGGTGCGTCGATGGTGCGCGTGACTTCGATCCTCTTGTCGTCGCTCATGCCTCCACTGTGGTCACGTCCGCCGCCGACGTGCACCACCCGCCCGGGTCAGCGGCCGGGGTGGCACACCTCGAACGGCGCCCCGTTGCCGCTGTGCTGCGCCACCCGCCCCCCGAACAGGGGCGGGCACGCACCGGGCGTCAGCGCACGGCGCGTGGTGCCGTCGACGAACCCGTTGCCGACGCACGACTCGTAGTAGACGTAGACCTCCGGCCCCAGGGCTTCGCGGATCCCGAACCGCAGCACGATCGCGGTGCCTGACTCGAACTCCGGCAGGCACTGCTGCGGCCGGTCGGGCCCGCCACCCTCGGGGGCCGCGAGGATCGCCCGCCGCAGCGCGACGGCGTCGTCGCCCTCGAGCCGGCGCGAGCCGATCAGCCCGGGTCCGTCGGCGTACCCGACCTGGTACTGGCAGACGGCGACGTGCCCGATGAGCCCGGCCTGCTCCAGGTCGCCGAGCGGCGGGGCGTGGAACCCCGGTCGCTGGATCGGTGAGGACACCGGGCACCCGGCGGCGTCGTGCTCGACCACCCGGGCCGAGGCGACGATGCCCTCGGCGAGCGGTGTGGTGGCGGCGTCGGTGAGCAGGCTGACCGTGACGTCGCCGACGGTGCGCACGGTGGTGGTCCACCCGCGGTGCTCGTAGGTGCCGTCGGCGAGACCGTCGGGCGAGGCGTCGACGAGCGCGAGGTGCGGGCGCCACAGCTCCTGGCGGTACGGCGGGAAGCCCGCCTCGTCGACCGGCGGGTCGCCACAGTCGATCAGCCGGACCCCCAGGCCCGCGCCGTGCTGCTCGACGTACGGGCCCGGCGACGGCGGGCCCTCGACCAGGCACCACGGGCCGGGCGGGACGGCGTCGGCCCAGTCCGCCGGCACCTGCACCTGGACGTCGCGGAAGCCCACCGACCGCAGCGGCAGCGGTGCGTTGGTGACGTCGTCGGTCGGCACCGGGTCGGTCGGCGTGCTGTCCGCCACCTGCGGCGCGTCGTCCCGCTCGTCGGCGACGACCCCCCAGGTGACCCCGGCGACGAGCGCGACCGCCGCCGCGGCGGCCACCGGGACCCAGCCGCGCCGTCGCCGGGTCGGGTGCGGCAGGGCCCGGGGGTCCAGGTCGTCGGCCTGGCGGGAAAGCGCATCACGGAAGGCCTGCTCAGCCCGGTCGTCACTCATCGGTCTGCTCCTCGAGCCGGGTACGCAGCGCGGCGACCGCGCGGTGGACGTGGGAACGGGCGGTGGCCTCGGCGCAACCCAGGACGATCGCGACCTGGGCGAAGGACAGGTCCTCGTAGAACCGCAGCACCACCGCCGCCCGCTGGGTGGTGGGCAGCGAGCCGATCAGGGCCCAGGCGTGGTCGGCGTCGTCGCGGCGCACGGTGGGGTCGGGGGCATGCTCGCGCACCAACGGCTCGGTGTCGTCGACGCTCACCAACCGGCGCCGCTTGCGCCAGCCGGAGATGGAGGCGTTGACGATGCTGCGGCGCACGTAGGCCTCCGCCGTGTCGGTGGCGGCGAGCCGGTCCCAGCGCGGCCAGGCCCGGCTCAGCGCCTCCTGGACCAGGTCGGGCGCCTCGTCGGCGTTGCCGGTCACCAGGTAGGCGAAGCGCTGCAGCGCGGGGCCGCGGGCGGTGATCCAGTCCGCGAACTCCGGGGGGTCGGTGCCCACCTGGCTCCCCTCGAGGTCCGGTGTCGTCGTCACACCCTTCCTACGCGGGCGGGGCCGCTTCCGTTGCAGTCAGCAGACCTGCTTGACGTCGGCCACGGCCGCGTCGAGGTCGGCCTGCGCGTCGTCGATGACCTGGCGGTCGACCGGTGTGCCCGCCGCGGCGGCCTCGGCCTGACCGACGAGCACGTCGAGCGCCGACTTGGCGTGCCCGACGTCGTTCTTCAGGTCGCCGTCGACGGTCCGCTCGGCGATGGCGAGGGTGTCGCGGATGGCACGGAGGTCCTTCTCGGCCACCTGCGGGTCGGCGGTGATCTGCGGGATCGTCACGTCGACCTGCCGCACCGCCTCGTCGACCGCCGCCTGCGCGGTCGCGCACGCCGCGTCGCTGGCGACGTCCTTGGCCGCCTCCTCCGCGAGGCTGCAGCCGGTCAGCGACAGCGCGGCGGCGAGCGCCGCGGTGGCCAGGGCGTGGGTACGTCGTCGCATGGGGTCAGTGTGCCGGAGCGCCCGGGGTTTGCGCGCGGCGCACCTCAGCCGGCGAGGTGGCTCCACTCCCCCGCGAGGTCGCGCCAGGGGCCGACGGCGGCGACCTCGCCGTCGACGAGGACGACGACGCGGTCGGCCTGCTCGAGGGCGGCCCGCTTCGACGTCGCACCGAGGACGGTGGTGCCGCGCTCGCGCAGCGCCGCCCACAGCTCGACCTCGGTGGCGGCGTCGAGGGCGCTGGAGACGTCGTCGGCCAGCAGCAGCTCGGTCTCGGCCGCGAGGGCGCGGGCCAGGGCGAGGCGCTGCACCTGCCCGCCCGAGAGGCGGACGCCGCGGTGCCCGACGACCGCGTCGGCGCCGCCGGCGTCGGCCAGGTCGCGGTCGAGCCGGGCGTCGGCGACCGCCTGGTCGAGGGCCCGGGGGTGCCCGAGGAGCACGTTGTCGGAGAAGGTGCCGGACAGCACCCGCGGCACCTGGGCGACGTGGGCGACCTGGCCGGGGCGCAGGAAGGTCGCGGCGTCGTCGACCTCGACGTCGTTCCAGCGGATCGAGCCGGTGTGCTCGACCAGGCCGGCCAGCGCCGACAGCAGGCTCGACTTGCCCGAGCCGACCTGGCCGAGCAGCAGCACCAGCTCACCGGCCGGCACGGTGAGGTCGACCCCGACCACCCCGCGGGTGCCGTCGTCGTGGACGGCCGCGACGTCGCGCAGCGAGAGCTCGGTCAGCGGCACCCGCGTCACCTCGGCGGGCGCCGGCGCGGTGCCCTCGACCAGGTCGACGCCGGGCCGCTGCGAGACCAGGTCGACGCCGCCCGCCAGCCGGCTCGACGCCTGCTGCCAGGCGCGCACCCCCGGCGCCTCGGTGACGACCGCGCCGGCGACCCGGCCGAACCAGTCGAAGCCGTTGACCGCGCCGGAGACCAGGATCGCGGTGGCGAGGTCCCAGCCACCGAGGAAGTACGTCGCCCACGCGGCGACGAAGCCGCACTGGACCATCACGACCGGCACGCCGTCGAGCACGGCCTGGACGCGGTGCTCGAAGACCGCGGCCTCGACCCGGCCGCCGTCGACGCGCCGCAGGTGGGCGTGCACCGACGGGGTCGCGGCGGCGAGCTTGACGGTGCGCGCGGACTCGAGCGTGGAGACCAGCGACCTCCCGAACCGGGCCCGGGCGGCCGAGGACTCCGCGGCCGAACGGCCCGCGATCGGGCGACCCAGCGAGGACGCCGCCGCCGAGCCGACCATCACGGCGAGCAGCACCCCGCCGGCGAGCAGGCTCCGGCCGGCGATGCTGGTGACGACCACGATGGCGAGACCGCTGGCGAAGTCGACCCAGCGGTCGGCGTAGCGGGCGTAGCGGTCGGCGTCCATCGACCGGGCGACCACCTCGCCCGCCGGCGTGCGGGTGAGCCGGTGCTGCTCGGTCTGGCCGATCAGCATCGACATCCGGACCCGCAGCATCACCTCGACCCACCACCTGGGGTAGCGGCGGATGGCGGAGTTGAGGACCACCGGGGCGGCCATGATCGACAGCACGACCCCGGCGGCGAGCCACCACGTCGACGCGGCGTCGCCGCGGCCGTCGGCGAGGTCCTGCACGAGCGTGCCCCAGATCCACCCGGTGAGCGCACCGAAGGCGCCGACCAGCCCGACGACCAGGAACAGCACCGCGGCCCAGGCGCCCCACCACGGACGCACCCACAGCGCGCGGGCGATGCCGCGGGCCAGGCTGGGTCCGGTGCCGACCTCGGGCAGCAGCGGGGGCGGGCCGGTACGCCGCGCACCCCCGACGGTGCCCGCCGGCACCGTGTCGTCGCGCTCGACCCCGGCGGCCGCCACGGCCTCGTCGTCCACCTCCTCGAGGCTGTCGCCGTGGGCAGCCTGGAGCAGGCGTCGGAACGGGCCCGGGCGGGCGCTCACGAGCTCGCGCGGACCGAGCTGGACCACGCGCCCGGCCTCGAGGACGGCCACCAGATCGGCACGGGCGGTCGTGGAGAGCCGGTGGGCGACGAGCAGGCCGGTGCGCCCGCGCAGGAGCCGGTCGGAGGCGCGCACCACGAGCGACTCGGTGAGGGGGTCCATCCGGGCGGTGGCCTCGTCGAGCACCACGACCTGCACGTCGCGCACCAGCAACCGGGCGAACGCGACGAGCTGCTCCTCACCGGCGGACAAGGTGGTGCCGCCGGGTCCGAGGACCGTGTCGAGGCCGTCGGGCAGCCCCTCGACCCAGGCGTCGAGGCCCAGCTCGGTGACCGCTGCCGCCACCTGGGCGCGCGGGACGTCGGTGAACAGCGCGACGTTGTCGGCCAGCGTGCCGGCCAGGATCTCGGTGCGCTGGGTGACCACGCCCACGGCCGCCCGCAGCTGCTGGAGGTCGAGGTCGAGGACGTCGACACCGCCGACGAGGAGCGAGCCCGGCTGGGGGTCGACGGCCCGGGAGACCAGGGAGGCCAGCGTGGACTTGCCCGACCCGGTGCGCCCGACGAGCGCGCACGTCTGGCCCGCGGGCACGTGGAGGTCGACCTCGCGCAGGGCGAACGACCCCTCCTCGTAGGCGAAGTGCAGGTCGCGCAGCTCGACGTCGAGCGACCCCTGCGGCACCGGTCGCCCGCCGGCCGGCTCGGACGGCGCCTCCAGCAGCTGCCGGAGCCGCACCAGGGCACCGAGGCCGGCCTGCAGGTCGGGCAGGTGCCGCGCCATCTGGTCGACCTGGCCCACGAAGGTGCTGGTCACCAGGAACAGCGTGACGAGCCGCCCGACCGACATGTCGCCGTCGGCGGCGCGCGCCACCCCGACCACCGCGATGCCGCTGAGCAGGGCGTGCAGCAGCAGCCCGGTGCGCAGGGTGATCCGTGTCTGCAGGCGCAGCATCGTGTCGAAGCGGCGGTGCACCGCGGCTGACAGGGCGGCGAGGCGGCGTACGACGTGGGCCTGGCCCAGGCTGGTGCGGATGTCGTCGCGACCGCTGACGCCCTCCTCGAGCGCAGCGGCGTGGTCGGTCCAGGCCATCTCCTCCAGGATCGTGAGCTCCTTGACCTCCGGCAGCATCGGGCGCATCACCAGGTAGGCGGCGTAGCCGAACAGCGGGAAGAGGAACCAGGCCGGCCACCAGGTCAGGCCGGCGACGACCCACATCGGCACCGCGGCGAACACCGTGCGCAGCGCGTCCCAGACCTGGCTGCGCAGCAACGAGCCGACCTCGTGGGTGTCGTCGTCGACGCGGTCGAGGATCTCGCCGACCGCCTGCTCGTGCAGCGCGCTCAACGGCTGGTGCAGCGCCGCGTCGAGGAGGTCGCCGCGCAACCGGCCCTCGGCCCGGTCGACCACGGCCGCCCAGACGGTGCGCCCCACGGTGTCGAGCACCGCTCCGCCGACCACGCACAGCGCCAGCAGCCAGACCAGTGCCTCGGTGGGTCCCTCGGCCAGCGCGCCGGCCACGACCGTGCCCAGGGTCTTGCCGAGGGCACCGAGGAACGACGCCCCCATCGCCCAGGCGACCGCACGCTGCCGCAGCCGGGCCCAGTCGACCGTGCGCGCCGGGTCGGCCGACCGCACCGCCTCGCCGCCGGGCGGCTCGGGGGTGGTCGGCCGCGCGGCGGTGCTGGTGTCGGTCATCGTGGGTCGACGCTACGCCGACCCACCGCCACTCCTCACCCGGGTTTCCCAGGCTGTCGGCCGCGTGGCTGGAGCTGCGGCGGCCCGCGGCCCGATCGTCAGTCGCTCAGAGCGACGCCAGCGCTGCGTTCAGCGTGGCGGAGGGCCGCATCACGGCATCGGCCTTGGTGGCGTCGGGGCGGTAGTAGCCCCCGATGTCGGCGGGGCTGCCCTGGACGGCGACCAGCTCGTCGACGATCTTCTGCTCGTCGGCGGCCAGCGACTCGGCGAACGGCTTGAACGCCGCGGCCAGGTCGGCGTCCTCGGTCTGCGCCGCGATCTCCTGGGCCCAGTAGAGCGCCAGGTAGAAGTGCGAGCCGCGGTTGTCGATGCCGCCGACCCGGCGGGTCGGCGACTTGTCGTTCTCCAGGAACGTGCCGGTCGCCTTGTCGAGGGTGTCGGCGAGCACCTGGGCGCCCTTGTTGTCGGCGTACCCGGCCAGGTGCTCCAGCGAGGCGGCGAGGGCGAAGAACTCGCCGAGGCTGTCCCAGCGCAGGTAGTTCTCCTTGACCAGCTGCTGCACGTGCTTGGGCGCGGAGCCGCCGGCCCCGGTCTCGAACAGCCCGCCACCGTTCATCAGCGGCACGACCGAGAGCATCTTGGCCGAGGTGCCGAGCTCGAGGATCGGGAACAGGTCGGTGTTGTAGTCGCGCAGCACGTTGCCGGTGACCGAGATCGTGTCCTCGCCCTTGCGGATGCGCTCGAGCGAGTACGCCGTCGCGTCGGCCGGCGCCATCACCTCGATCGTCAGCCCGTCCGTGTCGTGCTCGGACAGGTACTCCCCCACCTTGGCGATCAGCTTCGCGTCGTGGGCGCGGGTCTCGTCGAGCCAGAAGATCGCCGGCGCGCCGGAGGCGCGAGCGCGGGTGACGGCGAGCTTGACCCAGTCGCGGATCGAGGCGTCCTTGGTCTGGCAGGCGCGCCAGATGTCGCCGGGCTGGACATCGTGCTCGATCAGCACGTCGCCGCTGCTCGCCACGACGCGCACCTGACCGGCGGCCGGCACCTCGAAGGTCTTGTCGTGGCTGCCGTACTCCTCGGCCGCCTTGGCCATCAGGCCGACGTTGGGCACCGAGCCCATCGTGGCCGGGTCGAAGGCGCCGTGGGCGCGGCAGTCGTCGAGGACGGTCTGGTAGACGCTGGCGTAGGAGGAGTCGGGGATCACCGCGAGGGTGTCGGCCTCCTCGCCGTCGGGGCCCCACATGTGGCCGGACTGGCGGATCATGGCCGGCATCGAGGCGTCGATGATGACGTCGCTCGGCACGTGCAGGTTGGTGATCCCCTTGTCGGAGTCGACCATCGCGAGCGCCGGGCCGTCGGCCAGGCCCTGCTGCACCGCGGCCTTGATCGCCTCGCCGTCGGGCAGCGCGTCGACGGCCGAGAGCAGGGCGCCGAGGCCGTCGTTGGGGCTGATGCCGGCGGCGGCGAGCTGCTCGCCGTACTGCTCGAAGAGCGTGGGGAAGAACGCCTGCACCACGTGGCCGAAGATGATCGGGTCGCTGACCTTCATCATCGTGGCCTTGAGGTGGGCGGAGAACAGCACGCCCTCGGCCTTGGCCCGGGCGACCTGCTCGGTGAGGAAGCGGCGCAGCGCGGCGACGTCCATGTAGGTCCCGTCGACGACCTCGCCGGCGAGCACCTCGACCTCGTCCTTGAGGACGGTGGTGGTGCCGTCGGCGGCGACGTGCTCGATGCGCAGCACGTCGTCGGACTCGAGGACCACGGACTTCTCGTTGGAGCGGAAGTCGTGCTCGCCCATCGTGGCCACGTTGGTCTTGGAGTCCGGCGTCCACGCGCCCATGCGGTGCGGGTGGGCCTTGGCGTAGTTCTTCACCGACAGCGGCGCGCGGCGGTCGGAGTTGCCCTCGCGCAGGACCGGGTTGACCGCCGAGCCCTTCGTCTTGTCGTAGCGCGCGCGAACGTCGCGCTCCTCGTCGGTCGAGGGGTTCTCGGGGTAGTCGGGCAGGTCGTAGCCCTGCTCCTGCAGCTCCTTGATGACGGCCTTGAGCTGCGGGATCGACGCCGAGACGTTGGGCAGCTTGATGATGTTGGCCTCGGGCCGGGTGGCCAGGTCGCCCAGCTCGGCGAGGTGATCGGCGATCCGCTGGTCGGTGGTCAGCCGGTCGGGGAACTGGCTGATGACGCGTCCGGCCAGCGAGATGTCGCGGGTCTCCACGTCGACTCCCGCCTTGGCGGCGTACGCCGCGATGATCGGCAGGAAGGAGTACGTCGCCAGCAGCGGCGCCTCGTCGGTGTGGGTGTAGATGATCTTGGCCATGGGTGGTGATCAGCTCCTGCGACGAAGGGTTTCTTGACGTCAAGATACCTGACGCCGTGTGCCGCCGGTCATGCTGGCAGCCCGCCCTCCCCCAGGCCACCCCGCCAGCGGTCTAGAGTGCTCCGCACCTGAGGTTTCGCTCCCGAGCACGAAGGGCAGGTCCGCGCTCATGGCCTCCACCGTCCCCCCCTCCTCCAACGCCCCGACGTTCGCCCAGAAGCTGTCCGCCGAGGCGATCGGGACCGCCGTCCTGGTCCTCATCGGCTGCGGCGTCGCCTACGTCAGCGGCGGCGACCTCGTCGCCACCGCCCTGGCGTTCGGCCTGACGCTGGCGCTGCTCATCTACTGCTTCGGCCGGATCTCGGGCGGGCACTTCAACCCGGCCGTCTCGGTCGGCGCCGCCCTCGGCGGCCGGATCGCCTGGCGCGACGCCGGGGCCTACGCCGGCGCGCAGGTCGTCGGCGGCATCATCGGCGCGATCGTGCTGATGATCCTGCTGCTCGGCACCGACGGTTTCGAGGCGTTCGACGACCGCTTCCCGCTCGGCGCCAACGGCTACGACGAGGGCCCCTTCGACTACGCCATCTGGGCCGCGCCGCTGGCCGAGCTGATCATGACCGCGATCCTCGTGCTCGTGATCCTCGCCGTCACCGACACCCGCAACGAGCACCCCGGTCTGGCGCCGCTGGCGATCGGCTTCACGCTCCTGGTCATCCACCTGGCGCTGATCCCGCTCACCGGCACCTCGGTCAACCCCGCTCGGTCGATCGGCCCCAACGTGCTCAGCGGTCCCGACTGGATCATCCAGCTCTGGCCGTTCATCCTCGGTCCGCTGCTCGGTGGCGCCGCCGCCGGTCTGGCCTACCCCGCCATCTTCGGGCGCGACTCCGACCCGGTCCCCGGCTCCGGCCTCAACTTCGCCCCCAAGCCGGCCCAGGGCGCCTACGGCGCGACCGACCAGCTGCAGCAGCAGTGGAACCAGCCGGTCGGCGGCGGCTACGGCGACGGCGGCTACAGCCAGCCCGGGTCCTACGCCCCGCCGGTCCAGGCGCAGCAGTCCCAGACCCACGCCACCCCGCAGCCGCAGCCGGCTCAGGCGCAGGCCCAGCCCGCGGCCGAGCAGCCGATCATCCAGGACGGCTGGCAGTGGGACCCGCAGGCGCAGCAGTGGATCCCGGCCCAGCAGCAGCCCCCGGCCCAGGGCGGCCAGGGTGGCTGGGCGGCTCCCGGCGCCGGCGAGCAGACGCAGGTCCGCCCCACCGACGGCTTCTGAGGGAGGGGGCTACTCGCCCTCCTCCTGACGCGCCAGCACCACGTCACCGGCCTCGGTCTCGACCACCTCGAGACCGAGGCCGCGCGTGTACCTGGCCAGGGTGACCTCGGCCCCGTCGACGGTCTCGAGCACCACGCTGGTCTCGTCGAGCTCGAGCACGGAGGCCTGCAGGTCCTCGCCGGGCACCTCGGCCTGCCGGAACCCGTCGCCGACCCGCGGCTCGGCCGGCATCGCCAGCCCTGCCTGGGCACCGTCGACGCCGGCCTCCCACTCCCCCGTCCGCCCGAACCACCACACGTTGCCGTCGTCGTCCTGGGCGTAGAGGTCGGTCTCCGTCCCGAGCGTGACCGCGGTGGTGGCGACGCCGGCGACGTCCGGCCCCTCGGTCACGCTGCGGGTGAGCGCCGCGCCGTCGGGACCGGCGTACGACGCCTCGTCGAGGACGAACCACGGGTTGTCGACCTCGTCGACGAAGTCGTCCGGGTCGGGTGAGGGCGTGGGGATGACCAGCTCGTCGACCCCCGTCGGCGGGCTCGGGTCGGAGTACGTCGAGCAGCCGGCCAGGCCGGCGGCGACGGACGCCGTGAGCACGAGGGTCGTCAGCGTCGTCGGTCGCACGGCCCCATCGTGGCCCACGGCCGCGGCGCTGCTAGCGTCGGGCGGCGTCAGCACCCCCTCCCGGACCCAGGAGTCGTCGTGAGCCCTGCCCCGCTCAAAGTCGCCGTCACCGGCGCTGCCGGCCAGATCGGCTACAGCCTGCTCTTCCGCCTCGCGAGCGGCTCGCTCACCGGCGACCGGCCGATCGAGCTGCGCCTGCTCGAGATCACCCCGGCGCTGAAGGCGCTCGAGGGCGTGGTCATGGAGCTCGACGACTGCGCGTTCCCCGGTCTGGCCGGTGTCGAGATCGGCGACGACGCCGAGAAGATGTTCGACGGCGTCAACCTCGCCCTGCTCGTCGGTGCCCGCCCGCGCGGCCCCGGCATGGAGCGCGGCGACCTGCTCTCGGCCAATGGCGCGATCTTCACCGCCCAGGGCAAGGCACTCAACAAGGTGGCCGCCGACGACGTCCGCATCGGCGTGACCGGCAACCCGGCCAACACCAACGCGCTCATCGCGCTCAAGAACGCCCCCGACATCCCGGCCGAGCGGTTCTCGGCGCTGACCCGCCTCGACCACAACCGGGCGATCTCGCAGCTGGCCGCCAAGACCGGCGCGCCCGTCACCGACATCACCCGGATGACGATCTGGGGCAACCACTCCGCCACCCAGTACCCCGACCTGTTCAACGCCCGGGTCGCCGGCAAGAGCGCCGCCGACACCGTGGGTGACCAGGACTGGCTCGAGAGCACCTTCATCCCCACCGTCGCCAAGCGCGGCGCGGCGATCATCGAGGCCCGCGGCTCCTCCTCCGCCGCCTCGGCCGCCTCGGCCACCGTCGACGCCGCCCGCGACTGGCTGTTCGGCTCCGCCGACGACGACTGGGTCTCGATGGCCGTCGTCTCCGACGGCTCCTACGGCGTCCCGGAGGGCTTGGTCTCCTCGTTCCCGGTGACCACCAAGGACGGCGACTGGACCATCGTCGAGGGCCTCGAGGTCAACGACTTCTCCCGCGCCCGGATCGACGCCTCGACCGCCGAGCTCGCCGACGAGCGCGCCGCCGTCACCGAGCTGGGCCTCATCTGAGCCCACCACCACGCTGACCCAAACGCTGACCCGTCGCATCGTTGCGACGGGTCAGTGTCGTTTTCGCGGTGACCCGTCGCATCGTTGCGACGGGTCAGCGCTTAAACCGGTTGGTCGGGGATCGAGCCGGCGAGCCACCAGAGCAGGGCGGCGACGGCGGCGAGCATCGCCACGTCGGTGACCCGGTGGCGTACGGCGAGCATGCCGGCGTCTCGCTCGGGCAGGACCAGCCGGAGCAGCCCGGCTGCGCCCAGGCCGGCGGCCAGCACCCGCACCCCGACCCGCCAGTCGCCCACGACCATGATCGCGATGGCGGCCATCGCGGTGATCAGCACGGCGAGGTAGAACGCCCCGCCGAACGTGGACGGGTAGCGCCGTGGGGTGACCTCCTCGGGCTCCGTGTCGCCGTCGACCTCCACGTCGGGGTCGACCGGTTCGACCGGGTCCACGGGGTCGGACACCGCGGTCAGGACGCCGCGCTGGTCTCGAGGGCGAGCTCGGCGCGGCCGACGATGTTGGACAGCAGCATCGCGCGCGTCATCGGTCCGACGCCGCCGGGGTTGGGCGAGACCCAACCGGCGACGTCCCACACGTCGTCGGCGAGGTCGCCGGCGATCTTGCCGTCGACGCGGGAGACCCCGACGTCGAGGAGCGCGGCACCGGGCTTGACCATCTCGGCGGTGATCAGGCCGGGCACGCCGGCCGCGGCGACCACCACATCGGCCTCCCGCACGTGGGCGGCGAGGTCGCGGGTGCCGGTGTGGCACAAGGTGGTGGTGGCGTTCTCCGACCTGCGGGTGAGCAGCAGCCCCAGCGGCCGGCCGACGGTCAGGCCGCGGCCGACCACGACCACCTCGGCACCGTTCAGCTCGACGCCGTGGCGGCGCAGCAGCTCGATCACGCCGATCGGGGTGCAGGGCAGCGGGCCGGGCTCTCCGAGGACAAGCTTGCCGAGGTTGACCGGGTGCAGCCCGTCGACGTCCTTGTCGGGGTCGACGCGCGAGAGCAGCCGGAACTCGTCGAGGCCGGTGGGCTGCTGGACCAGGAACCCGGTGCAGGCGGGGTCGGCGTTGAGCCGGTCGATCTCCGACTCGACCTCGGCCTGGGTGGCCGTGGCCGGCAGGTCGACGCGGATCGACTCGATGCCGATCTCGGCGCAGTCCTTGTGCTTGGCGCCGACGTACCAGTGCGAGCCCGGGTCGTCGCCGACGAGCACCGTGCCGAGGCCGGGGACGACGCCCTGCTCGCGGAGCTTGGCGACCCGGTCGGTCAGCTCGGCCTTGATGGTCTTGAGGGTGGCGGTGCCGTCGAGCCGCTGCGCTGTCACGGGCCTCAGTCTAGGGACGCATCGCGCTCAGGCGCCGACGGGCGCTCCGACCTTCTCCAGGTGCCGCTCGGCCGACCGCGCGGCCGGGTGCGCGACCGCCGCCGCCGTGACGGCGATGACCGCGATCACCGCCCACCCCGGCGCTCCCCACTCGAGGGCGAGGAACGTGAACAGCGCCGGGAAGACGATCGACTCGACCTGGTGGCCCATCCCCCACACGCCCTGGTAGTCGCCCAGCCGCCGGTGGTCGGACAGCTCGGCCACCAGGCCCCAGCCGGCCGCCGACTGCCACAGCTCCGCACCCGTGATCGTCACGTGGCCGACCCAGATCAGCACGATCGAGATCCAGCCCGCGGTCTCGTGGGTGATGCTGATGACCAGGCAGGACAGCACGAACGCCCACCCCGACCAGCGCACCGCGCGCAGCGCCCCCGGCACCGTCTCCGAGCCCCGCGAGGCCCGCACCTGGAGCAGCACCGCGAGCACCGTGTTGGTGCCGAACAGCCACGCCAGCAGCTCCTGGGGCGCGTCGGTGCGCTCGACCAGCCACAGCGGCACGACGACGTTGAGCAGCACCTGGTTGGACCCGAGGACCCCGTTGCAGACGGCCAGCACGACGAAGCCACGGTTGCGCCACGCCGCCGGGCCGGCCTGCTCGAGCGGGCCCCGGACCTTCGGCGCGCGGGCGATCTGCGGCAGGAACGCGACCATCACCGCGTTGAGCACCAGCAGCCCACCGGTGACCAGCGGGACGGCGATGATCGCCTCGCGGGTGCCGATCCCGAGCGCCACACCTCCGGCGCCGGCGCCCAGGGTGTAGCCGACGTTGCGCGCCGAGCGCATGTAGGCCATCGCCCGCACCCGGGTCTCCCGCGGGAACACCGCGATCCGGTAGACCTCGCGGGCCGAACGCGCCGCCGTCTCGACCGAGGCCAGCACCGCCAGCATCACCACGAACGCGGCGAACGACCCGATCGCGGGCCAGACGAAGTAGAGCCCGGCCTCGACCAGCGAGGCGACCACCCACAGCAGCTTGGCGCCCACCTGGTCGGCGAGCCGGCCCAGCGGCACCGACAGCAGCAGGCTGACCCCCGCGGCCACCGACATCCCGAGCCCGACCTGCGCGCCCGTCAGCCCCACGATCTGGGTGAAGAACACCGCCGTCCCGGTGAGGAACGACCCCGTCGCGAACGCCGACAGCACGCACTGGAGCGCCAGGTCGCGCTCCAGCCTGGTCGGCGGCAGGATCCCGGTCAGCAGCGCCACGGCGGTGATTGTCCCCCACCGCCACGCTGGTCGAGCCGCGGGGACGGAGCCACCGCGAGTCGAGACCCGACGAGCCGCCGCGCCCACCGCCAGGGTGACGGTCGGCGCGGATCCTCACCGGGTCTCGACGCGCTCGCACGGCCTCGTTCCTCGGCCGTGTCGCTTGCTCGACCTTCGCTCGCGACGCGGGTCCGCTCGTTCCTCGCGGACCCGCTGCTCGCTCAGTGCGCGAAGTGGCGAGTCCCGGTGAAGTACATCGTCACGCCGGCGGCCTCGGCGGCCTTGATCGTCAGCTCGTCGCGCTTGGACCCGCCGGGCTGGACGATGGCGGCGACGCCGGCGTCGAGGAGGATCTGCGGGCCGTCCTCGAACGGGAAGAACGCATCGGAGGCGGCGGCGGCGCCGACGGCCCGCTCCCCCGCCCGCGAGACGGCGAGGCGGCAGGAGTCGACGCGGTTGACCTGGCCCATGCCGACGCCGACCGACGCGCCGTCCTTGGCGAGCAGGATCGCGTTGGACTTGGCCGCGCGCACGGCGCGCCAGGCGAAGGCGAGGTCGTCGAGCAGCTCGGGCGAGGCGGCGGTGCCGGTGGCGAGCGTCCAGGTGCTCGGGTCGTCACCCTCGGCGTCGATCGCGTCGCGGTGCTGCACCAGCAGGCCGCCCGAGACCGGGCGGGTCTCGACGCCGCCGCGCGACGGCGCCTCGCACACCAGGATCCGGATGTTCTTCTTGCGGGCGAGCACGTCCACCGCACCGTCGTCGTACGCCGGCGCCACGATCACCTCGGTGAACACCTCGGCCACCTGCTCGGCCATCGCCACGCTCACCGGGCGGTTGGTGGCGATCACGCCACCGAACGCGGAGACCGGGTCGCACTCGTGGGCGCGCCGGTGCGCCTCGGCGACGTCGGCGCCGACGGCGATCCCGCACGGGTTGGCGTGCTTGACGACGGCGACCGCCGGCTCGTCGAAGTCGTACGCCGCCCGCCGCGCGGCGTCGGTGTCGAGGTAGTTGTTGTAGGACATCTCCTTGCCGTGCAGCTGCTCGGCCTGCGCGAGGCCGGTGCCGGCGCCGCCGACGTAGAGGGCGGCGGGCTGGTGGGGGTTCTCGCCGTAGCGCAGCGACGACGCCTTGGTCCACGTGGCGCCGACCCAGGCGGGGAACCCGTCGCCGCCGGAGGTGTCGGTGAGCACGTTGCCCATCCAGGAGGCGACCGCGACGTCGTAGGTGGCGGTGTGCACGAACGCGTCGGCGGCGAGCCGCTGGCGCTGGGCCAGCGTGAACCCGCCGGCCGCCACGGCGCCCAGCACGTCGTCGTACGACGCGGGCGAGGTGACGACGGCGACCGAGGGGTGGTTCTTGGCGGCGGCGCGCACCATCGAGGGTCCGCCGATGTCGATCTGCTCGACGCACTCGTCGGGCGCGGCGCCGGAGGCGACGGTCTGGGTGAACGGGTAGAGGTTGACCACGACGAGGTCGAAGGGCTCGACCTCGAGGTCGGCGAGCTGCTGGACGTGGGTCTCGAGGCGCCGGTCGGCCAGGATGCCGGCGTGCACCCGCGGGTGCAGGGTCTTGACCCGGCCGTCGAGGCACTCGGGGAAGCCGGTGAGCTCCTCGACCCGGGTGACCGGCAGGCCGAGGCCCTCGATCAGGGCGGCCGAGCCGCCGGTCGAGACGAGCGCGACGCCGGCGTCGTGCAGGCCGCGGACGAGCGGCTCGAGGCCGGTCTTGTCGTAGACCGAGACGAGGGCGCGGCGGACGGGGATCTGGTCGGGCATCGGGGTCTCCTGTGTGGGCCGTCGGCCACCCAGGCGGGCGATGGCCGACCAGTTCACTCCCTGGTGGTCACCCACCTGCGCCAGTCGTGTCGGTGGACCGAACCCTACCGGCCGTAGCGGACGTGCCGACCCTCGACGGTGAACCCCTCGCGGGCCATCCGGCCGACCGCGGCGACGAGCATCGTCCGCTCGGCGACCTTGATCCGCTCGTGCAGGGTCTCGACGGTGTCGTCGTCCTCGACGGGCACCGCGGCCTGGGCGACGATCTGCCCGGTGTCGACGCCGGCGTCGACGACGAACAGCGTCGCGCCGGTGACCTTGACGCCGTAGGCGAGCGCGTCGGCGGGCCCCCGCATGCCGGGGAACGACGGCGACAGGGCGGGGTGCGTGTTGACGACCCGACCGCCGTGCTCGGCGAGGAACGCCGCGCCGACCAGCTTCATGAACCCCGCGAGCACCAACAGGTCAGGCCGGTGCCGGGCGACCTCGCGGGCCAGCTCGGCGTCCCACTCCTCGCGGGAGCCGAAGTCCCCGACCCGGCGCACGAACGTCGGGACGCCGGCCCGCTCGGCGCGCGCCAGCCCCTCGATCCCGGGCCGGTCGGCGCCGACCGCGACCACCTCGGCGCCGTACGCCGGGTCGGCGCAGGCGTCGAGCAGGGCCTGCAGGTTGGTGCCGCCACCGGAGACGAGGACGACGAGTCGCGCGGGCACGCGCCGCAGACTAGGCCCCCGGCGGCCCCGGCATCAGTCCCGGGTGCGCAGGACCGTGAGCACCGCGGCACCCACGACGGCCGCCATGCCGCCCACCAGCAGCGGCACCTCGGCGCCGACCTCGTCGACGAGGATCCCCCCGACGACGGCGCCGAGGGCGATGGCGATGTTGCAGACCGTGACGATGAGGCCCCCGACCTGCTCCAGGCGGTCGGGCTCGGTCCGGGCTCCCCAGCTCAGCACCGTCGTCGGGATGCCGCCGAAGCCCAGGCCCCACAGCACGACGGCGAGGAACAGGCCCACGGTCGACCCGCCCACGACGAACGCGGCGAGCATCCCGGTGCCCAGCAGGACGGGGAACGCGAACATGCCCACCCGCGCCGCCCGGTCGGCCAGCGGGCCGGCGGCCGCCGTACCGACGAGGTTGGCCAGGCCGAACGCGAGCAGCAGCACCGCGAAGCCGCCTGCGCCGATGTCCGACATGCTCTCGGCGGCGGGCCGGATGTAGGTGAACCCGCTGAAGTGGCCGGCGAAGACCAGCAGCACGGCGGACAACCCGGCCAGCACGACACCCGACCGGAGGACCGCCCCGAGCGCCCGGAGACCGTCGGTCGCGGCCGGGGTGACGCTCGGCAGCGTCGCCGCCTGCACGAGGAGCGCGACCAGGGCGACGCCGGCGCCGAGCACGAAGACCCCCCGCCAGCCCCAGACGTCGCCCAGCCACGCACCCAGCGGGACGGCGGCGACCGTGGCGAGCGCGACGCCGGAGTTGACCACCGTCAGCGCGCGTCCGAGGTGGTCGGGGGCCACGAGGTGCGCGGCCATCGCGGTGGCCATCGCCCAGAACCCGCCGAGCGCCACCCCGAGCAGCAGCCGCCCCGGCAGGAGCACGTAGAGGTTCGGCGCCAGTGCGACGAGCAGGTTGGACACGACGGCGAGCAGGGTGAGGCCGATCATCACCCGCCGGCGGTCGGCGCGCGGCAGGACCACCGAGATCAGCAGGGCCGAGACGGCGGCGGCGAACGCGGTCACGCTGACCGCCTGACCGGCCGCGCCGGTCGACACCTCGAGGTCGCCGGCGATCCCGGAGAGCAGGGACGCCGGCAGGAACTCCGCCATCACGATGGCGAAGATCCCGAGGCCGAGGGAGAGGACGCCGGCCCACGAGCTCGGGGCGTCCGGGGCCGCGACGTCGGTGGACGCGGGCGTGGTCGTGGTGGTCAAGGTGCGGTCCTCTGGTGGTCGGTGACGGTGCCTCAGCGACGCTAGGCACGCCCGCCGGACCCACCCAGAGCCCTGCCGAGCAGGGGGTGCGGGAGAGCCCCCTCTCCCCACGCCGGGCCGACCTACGATGAGGAGGTGAGCGAGAAGCCGAACGCCCTGGGCGCGTTCCTCAAGGCCAGGCGTGCCCTGGTGACGCCCGAGCAGGCCGGGATCCCCGAGGTGGGGGTACGACGCGTCCCCGGCCTGCGGCGCGAGGAGGTCGCGATGCTGGCCGGCATCAGCGCGGACTACTACCTGCGACTGGAGCGCGGGCGCGACCGCCACCCGTCGGTGCAGGTGCTCGAGTCGATCGCCCGCGTGCTGCAGCTCGACGACGAGCACCTGGCCCACCTGCTGACGCTGGTCGCCGACGTCCCCCGCAGGCGCCGGCCCCGGCCGCGCAAGGAGGTCGTCCCGCCCGGCGCGCTCGCGCTGCTGGACTCCCTGGTCCAGCCGGCCTTCATCGAGGGGCGGTACTTCGACATCCTTGCCGCCAACGACCTCGCCCGGGCCGTCTCGCCGGGACTCGTCGCCGGGGGCAACCAGCTGCGGGACTTCTTCCTCGACCCCGAGGAGCAGAGGCTCTACCCGGACTGGGAGTCGATGACCGAGTGCTTCATCGCCAACCTGCGCCAGGCCGTCGGCACCGACATCGACGACCCGCGCTTCATCGAGCTCACCGGCGAGCTCTCGCTGGCCAGCGACACCTTCCGGAGGCAGTGGGCCCGCCACGAGATCCGCGGGCAGCGCGGGACCCCCGTCCGGTTGAACCACCCACAGGTCGGCGAGCTGGTCCTCAACCGCGAGCGGCTGGGCATCGACGGCGCCGACGGCATCAAGATCGTCGTCTTCCACCCCGTGCCCGGGTCCAGCGACGCCGACAAGCTGGCCCTCCTGGCCTCAGCGGGTCTCCCCACCCAGGACGACCGACGAGTCGACCGGGTCACGCCTCGAGGGTGACCTCGACCGGCATCGCGCGCCGCTGCCACCAGGTGACGACGATCCCGCCGAGCAGCCCGCCGATCCCGAACGACGTGACGGCGTGCAGCAGCACGTCGAAGGCGTACGGCGCCACGTCGGCCATCCGGCCCGGCCCGACCGCGCCCCCGGCGAGGGTGGCGCCCAGGCCGAACAGCACCCCGGCCGCGACGCCGCCGGCGATGCCGCGCACCGCACCCTCGACGTAGTAGGTGGTCGGCCACACCCACTGCGACCACACCGCGGCGGCGAAGGCGACCAGCGGCGGCAGCAGCACCAGCCAGGCGGTCCACCCCGGCGTCGCGCCGTCGTCGGGCAGCGCGGCCAACGCCGGGAACGCCGGGAGGGGACCCAGCACCACGGCACCGGGGGTGACGAGGGTGCCGGTGCCGACGGTGAAGCCGGGGCCGAGGAGGTAGGAGCCGCTGAAGACCACGGCGTTGGGCAGCACGAGCACGGTGACCAGCACGACCAGCGCGATCGCGCCGCCCCCGCCGCCGAGCTGGCCCATGACGTTGGCCGCGGTGGAGAAGTCGAGCGCGAGCGCCACCACGAACGCCACCAGGGAGACCGCGGCCCACAGCAGCAGGGTCCGGCGGACCACGAGGGCCACCGCGCGCACGGTCGAGGGCAGTGCCGACGTCCAGATCGCGGCCCGGCCCGACCCGGCGGCGATCGCGGGCAGGCCGGCGGCCAGGCAGAGCAGGAGCGACCACACCACCACCCGGGGCACGCTGGGGTCGGTCGCCGGGGTCGCGGCGAGGGTGGCGGCGGCCACGGCGGTGACGACGTAGCCCGTGGCGAAGAGCAGCGTGGCGAGCGGGACGACCAGGTCGCGCTGGCCGTCGGCGATGCCGACGGCGTCCGGTCCGTGCCCGGACACCGAGGCACCGACCCGCTGGGCGGTGCGCCAGATCGCCCAGGCGCACAGCAGGGTGAGGCCGAGCGGCATGGCCGTCACCGCGACGCCCTCGACGCGCACGCCCGAGCCGTGGCCCATCAGCCAGGCCAGCGCCCCGACCCGGAGGCCGCCGCGAGGAGCGCCGTGCGCTCCCCCGTCGGTGAGGTACCACCCGACCACGCCCGTCGCCAGGCACACGAGCAGCGTCGCCGCGGCCGCGGCGGCGCCGCCGAGCGTGGCGAGCAGGACCAGGGGACGGCGGGTGGCGAGGTCGTGACGGACCTGGTCGCCGGACGGGCTGGTCGATCGGCTGGTCGATCGGCTGGGCGATCGGTGGGGAGGCGGCAGCAGGGACGTCATGGCCCGTCCATCGTGGCCCGCCGGGGCGGCGTACCGGCGCTGCCACGCCGGGTCCCGTCGACTCGGGCGCGGGGCCCCCCGTCGTCTACCGTGGGCGCCGCGATGAGAGAGCCCGACGAGTTCGACGCCTTCTACAAGGACGCCCGCGAACGCCTGCTCGCGCAGACGTACGCCGTGACCGGCGACCTCGCGGCGTCGCGGCGGGCCGTGCGCGACGCGTTCGTGGTGGCCTGGCACCACTGGCGCAAGCTCTCGCGGCACGACCGTCCCGAGGACGTCGTCCGCCCCCACGCGTGGCGGCTGGCCCAGCGGCGGCACACGGCCCGGGTCTGGCACCGCGAGAAGGACATCCCCGACTCGGTCCGGGCCACCCTCGACGCGCTCGGCACGCTGTCGCCGGCGCAGCGCCGAGCCCTGGTCCTCACCCAGCTCGCGGCCGTGTCGATGGACGGCATGGCGCGCGAGGTCGGGCTGCCGCTGGAGCGCGCCGAGCGAGAGCTGCAGTCGGGCTCGGCGGCGCTGGCGCTCGCACTCGACACCGAGACGGTCGCGCTGCGCGCCGTCTTCGAGGAGCTGTCGGCCTCGGTCGCGGGGCGCGGCCGCTGGCCCCGGGCCTCGATCGTGCGGCGCTCGGGCGCGGCACGGCGCCGCAGCCACACCGCGCTGGGCGCGGTCGGCGTGGTCACCGCGCTGGTGGTCAGCGGCGCGCTGGTCACCGACACCGCCGGCGTCCGCCCGACCCTCGACGCGGCGTCCCACCGCGCCCCGGCCGAGGCCGACCCGCCCCGCACCCCCGAGCCCAGCGACCCCACCAGCGCGCCGGTGTCCGTGACGCTCCCGGAGTCGACGCTCCTGGTCGCCGAGGACCTCGGGACGCACTACCCGGGCGACCGCTGGTCGCAGGTCCGCACCGGCGACAACAGTGCCGGCAACGGGCTGGTCGTGCCCTGCCAGCAGCAGCGGTACGCCGACCCGCGCGGCGAGGCGACCCTGGTGCGCTACTTCGAGGGCGAGGGCGAGGGCGAGGGCCCGGTGGCGACCGCCGTCCAGCTCACCGAGGCCTCGCGCAACCAGCGCGCCGGCCGGCGCACGTTCACCACCACCGCCGCCTGGCTGGCCGGCTGCACCGAGTCGCGCGTGCAGCTGCTCGGCACCCGCACCCCGGAGTCGGTCGGCGACGAGGCGGTGCAGCTGGTGCTGCGCAGCTGGGCGCGGCCGGTCACGACGTACGTCGTCAGCGTGGCGCGCACCGGCACCTTCACCACCACGACCGCGCTCCGCCTCCCCGGCGACGACACCCCCGACCGGGAGGCCGCGGCGGCGCTCCTGGCCGAGGCCGTCACCGGGCTCTGCGCCGAGCCCGGCGCCGGCGCCTGCGCCCCCGCGCAGCCGGAGGTCACCGACCGCGTCCCGCTGCCGGCGGGCGAGCGGCCGGCACTGGTCTCCGAGATCGACCTGCCGCCGGTCACCGGCGTCGACCAGCCGTGGGTCGGCACCAAGCCGCGGCCGCCCACGACCAACCCCGCGGCCACGGTGTGCGACCGCACGTCGTTCGCCGAGCCGTTCGACGGCGGCCGCTTCACCCGCAGCGCCACCCGGACCTTCCTGGTGCCCGGCGCCGCGCTCCCCCGCGAGTTCGGGCTCGACGAGACGGTCGGCGCCCTGACCGGACAGCGCGCCGAGGCGCTGGTGGCGCAGGTGCGCGACGAGCTCGGCTCCTGCCCCGACCGCGAGCCCAACGTCGAGGTCGACGAGCTGCTCCGCCGCGACGACCGCGGCGGCTCGATCACCGTGTGGCGCCTCGACGTCCGGGTCACCGACGCCCGCTCGGTGGTCTACTTCATGGCGTTCCTGCGCGTCGGCACCGGCGTGGCCCAGCTCGGCTTCGTGCCGGGTCCCGAGGCCACCTTCGCCGACGGCGCGTTCCTCGCGCTGGCCGAGCGGGCTCGGGCGCGACTGTCCGAGCTGCCGCCCCCGGTCGGGCGCTGAGGTCAGGCCCCGGCCGGCTCCCGGACCCAGGTCACGACGCTGACCCGCGTCCCGTCGGACCCCGGCCACGCCTGGTCGGGGACGGTGCTGGTGACCACCCCGCCCCGTTCGACGACGTGGGCGAGCTCCGCGGCGAGGGCGGTGGGGCCGACGAACCCCGCGACCCCACCGGGACGCAGGTGGTCGGCGGCGAGCCGGTACCAGTCGGTGGGCTGCAGCGGCGGGTGGCCGATGACGCAGTCGACCTCGGGCCAGGGGTCGCGCAGCGCGTCGGCGCACACCAGGCCGGGAAGGGCGGGCAGCGGGAGCGACGGCTCGGCGTCGCCGTACAGGCCGGTCATCTGGGCGTGGGCCATCCACAGCACGACCCGGGCCGTCTCGACCGCACACGGGTCGAGGTCGAGGCCGTGCAGGTTGGCCACCGGGTAGAACGGCTCGGGTCCCGCGGGGACCGGCTCACCGGTCGACCCCGCGAGCCGCCGGATGACGAGCTTGAGCTCGCGCTCGAGGCCGCGCAGCTCGCGGTAGGCGACGTAGAGGAAGTTGCCGCACCCGCACGCGGGGTCGAGCACGGTGAACCGGCACAGCTCGTCGAGCAGGTCGCGCGCCTGCTGCGGCGTGGTGGTCGCCTCGATCCGCTCGCGCCACGGGCGCAGGACCGCGGGGCCCACGACCTTGAGGATGTCGAGCTCGTGGGTGTGGTGGGCGCTGATGTCGCGCGCGTCCGACGAGCGCAGGACGTCGACGAGGAGCGACCCGAGGATGGCCGGGTTGACCCGTCGCCAGTCGTAGGTGCAGGCGGTCACCAGCAGGTCGAGCTCGGCGCGGGTGAGCCCGAGCTCCGCGACGTCCGTGAACAGCCCGCCGCCCACCTGGTCGTCGAGGCCGGCGAAGAACCCCGCGAGCGCCGCGCCCGACCGCTCGGGGTCGATCCGCACGTCGCGGACGACGTGCTCGAACGGGTAGTCGGGCAGGACCCGGATGTCCTCGGCGAACAGGCACCACACCGAGCGGAGCGTGAACCGCCGGATCTCCCCCAGGGGCGCGGCCGACCGCGCGACCAGCGCCGAGTACAGCTGGGCCGTCGTGTCCGCCGCGCGCCGGGTCAGGTCGCGGAAGTGCTCGAGGAAGACCGGCTCGGCGCCCGGTCCGGCCAGGAACGCCAGGGCGTCGTACCGGTCGGGCAGCTGGCCGAGGGTGAACCGCGCCACCGGCTCCTCGACCGAGGTGCGCTGGTCCCAGACGACGAGCTCGCCGAACGTGCAGACCACGACGTACGGCGCCGCCAGGCGACCTGGCTCGTGCGGGCGGGTCGGGTCGAGGCCGCGGTGGGGCCGCTTCATCTCGACCAGGCACGACCCCGGCCACACCAGGTCGACGTACCCGCCCTCGCGGACGTCGAGCGTCGCGCCGACGGCCTGCCGGTCGGTGCCGTAGCAGTCGAGCAGCTCGTCGAGGAACCGCTCCGCGTCGGCGACCTCCGACCCCCCGAACCCGGCCCACCGGGCCGCGAACGCTCGCAGGGACAGCTGGATCTCCTCGCCGCTGCGCACGGGGAGCACCCTAGTCCGCGCTGACCCGTCGCAACGATGCGACGGGTCAGCGCCGAAATCACGTCGACCCGTCGCAACGATGCGACGGGTCGACGTGCGGGCGGGTGGGTCAGAGGTCCTGGAGGATCTCCCGCATCAGGGCGGCGGTCTCGGACGGCGTCTTGCCGACCTTGACGCCGACGGCCTCGAGGGCCTCCTTCTTGGCGGCCGCGGTGCCCGAGGAGCCCGAGACGATGGCGCCGGCGTGGCCCATGGTCTTGCCCTCGGGGGCCGTGAAGCCCGCGACGTAGCCGACGACCGGCTTGGTCACGTGGTCCTTGATGTACGTCGCTGCCCGCTCCTCGGCGTCGCCGCCGATCTCGCCGATCATCACGATCGCCTTGGTCTCCGGGTCGGCCTCGAACGCCGCGAGGGCGTCGATGTGCGTCGTCCCGACGATCGGGTCGCCGCCGATGCCGATCGCGGTGGAGAAGCCGAAGTCCTTGAGCTCGTACATCATCTGGTAGGTCAGCGTGCCGGACTTGGAGACCAGGCCGATCGGGCCCTTGCCGGCGATCGTGTGCGGCGTGATCCCGGCCAGTGACTCCTCGGGCGTGATGATGCCCGGGCAGTTGGGGCCGATCATCCGGGTGCCGGCCGTGTTGGCCTCGCTCTGGAGGTAGGACCAGACCTCGGCGGTGTCCTGGACCGGGACGCCCTCGGTGATCACCACGAGCAGGCCGATGCCGGCGTCGATGGCCTCGAGGCAGGCGGCCTTGGTGAACGCCGGCGGCACGAAGGCGACCGACACGTCGGCGCCGGTCTCCTTCATCGCCTCCTCGACGGAGCCGAAGACCGGCAGCTCGCTGCCGTTGAGCTCGACCGTGGTGCCGGCCTTGCGGGCGTTGACACCGCCGACGATGTTGCTGCCGGCCTGGAGCATCAGGGTGGTGTGCTTGGAGCCCATCCCCCCGGTGATGCCCTGGACGATGATCTTGCTGTCCTTGTTGAGGTAGATCGACATGTCACTTACCACCGTTCGCGAGCTCGGCGGCCTTGTCGGCCGCGCCGTCCATCGTGTCGACCTGCGTCACGAGCGGGTGGTCCAGCTCGTCGAGGATCGCGCGGCCCTGCTCGACGTTGTTGCCGTCCAGGCGCACCACGAGGGGCTTGGTGGCGGAGTCGCCGAGGATCTCCAGGGCGCCCTTGATGCCGTTGGCGACCTCGTCGCAGGCGGTGATGCCGCCGAAGACGTTGACGAAGACGCTCTTGACCTGCTCGTCGTTGAGGATCACGTCGAGACCGTCGGCCATCACCTTGGCGTTGGCGCCGCCGCCGATGTCGAGGAAGTTGGCCGGCTTGACGCCGCCGTGGTCCTCCCCGGCGTACGCGACGACGTCGAGGGTCGACATGACCAGGCCCGCGCCGTTGCCGATGATGCCGACCTGGCCGTCGAGCTTGACGTAGTTGAGGCCCTTGGCCTTGGCCTTGGCCTCCAGCGGGTCGGTCTCGTCCTTGATCTCGAACGCCTCGTGCTCGGGGTGCCGCACCTCCGAGGCGCTGTCGTCGAGCGAGACCTTGCCGTCGAGCGCCTCCAGCTTGTCGCCGGCCAGTCGCGCGAGCGGGTTGACCTCGACGAGGGTGGCGTCCTCCTCGACGAAGACCGTGAAGAGCTGCTCGATCATCGTCACGGCCTGCTCGAAGACGGGCTCGGGGAACCCGGCCTCGGTCGCGATCTCGCGGGCCTTGGCGGCGTCGACGCCCGTGCCGGGGTCGATCGGGATCTGCTTGACGGCGTCCGGGTTGGTCTTGGCGACCTCCTCGATCTCCACGCCGCCCTCGACCGAGGCGATGCAGAGGTAGCGGCGGTTGGCGCGGTCGAGCAGGAAGGAGAAGTAGTACTCCTCCTCCGGCGGCGTCGCCGGCGTGACCAGCACGCGGTTGACGGGCAGGCCCTTGATCTCGAGGTCGAGGATCGCGGTGGCGTGCTCGAAGGCCTCGTCGGCGGTCTTGGCGAGCTTGACGCCGCCGGCCTTGCCGCGGCCACCCGCCTTCACCTGCGCCTTGACGACGGTGACGCCGCCCATCTCCTCGGCCGCGGCCTTGGCGGCCTCGGCGGTCTCGACGACGACCCCGAGGGTCGTGGTCACGCCGTGCTTGGCGAAGAGCTCCTTCGCCTGGTACTCCATCAGGTCCACTGGTCCACCATGTCTCTCGGTGTGTCTCGGTGTCGCTCGGGCCCTGCGCCAACGGACGCGCTCGCGCAAGGGGATTTCCTCGCCGCACCCTAGTCCCGCATCACGGTGTCATGTCGTCGAGGTCCGCCCCGCCGCCCCCGCGGCGTCCCGTCGTCCACCGGGTCGTGGCGAAGGATTACCAGGGTGGTCACCCATCCGTTACAGTCGGCCGGGTTGCCGCGGCCCCCCGTGTGGGTGGTTTAGACCGGGCAGCACCTCGAGCAGCACCAGCGCCCATCCCCGAGCACCGGAGTCCACTGCACCCATGGGAAATCACCGAGCGGAACGCCGCGGCCCGCGCCGCCGACCCTCGGAGACCCGGACGGATCCGTCGTACGCCGGTCGTCGCGTCGCCCCGGAGCAGATCAGCCCCGTCGTCCCGGAGCCGGTGCTCCTGGCCGCGCCCGTCGCTGCCGCTGTCGCTGACCTCGACCGCACCTCCGAGCTGCCCCTCGCGACCGCCGCCGCTCCCGGCCGGCGCAAGGCCGTCAAGCACGTCGGCTCCCGCGGTCCGCTGTTCCGCGGGGTGCCGTCGGCGCCCGTCCTGCTCGGCGTCGCGACGATGGCGGTCGCCGTCGGAGGCGTCCTGGCCGCGCCCAGCACGCCGACCACCCCGGCCGCCCTCACCGGCGGCGCGGGCATCAACGACGTCCGCCCGGCCACCGCCCTCAACGGCTCGGGCGGCATCGCCACGGTCGGCGACCTGCGCGACGACGTCAGCCGCAGCTCCGACCGCCAGGCGCTCGCCCAGGCCACCGGCGACGACCTCGTCGCCGCGGCCGAGGCGCAGGCCGAGGAGCGCAACGCCGCGCTCGGCCAGCTCGCCGCCCAGGCGGAGGAGCAGGCGGCGAAGATCAAGGAGAACCGCTGGTACCTCCCGCTGAGCCCGTCGATCATCACGGCCACCTACGGTCAGTACGGGCTGTGGGCCAACTACCACACCGGTCTCGACTTCAACGGCGAGAACGGCGACCCGATCCACTCGATCGCCAACGGCACCGTGACCTTCGTCGGCTACGACGGCGCCTACGGCAACAAGACCGTCGTCACCCTCGAGGACGGCACCGAGCTCTGGTACTGCCACCAGACCTCCACCTACGTCTCCGTCGGTGACGTCGTCTCCGGCAACGAGGTGATCGGCACCGTCGGGTCCACCGGCAACGTCACCGGCTCCCACCTGCACGTCGAGGTCCGCCCCGGCGGCGGCGACCCCGTCGACCCGTACGCCGCGTTCGTGGTGCACGGCGTCACCCCCTGACCTCCGGGTAGCAGCGCGGAGCGGCCGACCGCAGTGACGACGTCACTGCGGGTCGAGACCCCCGCAGGGTGCCTGCTCTCGCCGGGTCTCGACTCGGCCAGCGTGGGTCCGACGGTGGTCGAGCCGCGGGGACGAAGTCTCCGCGAGTCGAGACCCCCGCAGGGTGCCTACCTCACCGGGTCTCGACTCGGGCTCGCTGGCGCTCGCCCGGCTCGACCAGCGTGAGCCACCGACGGTGGTCGAGCCGCGGGGACGAAGTCTCTGCGAGTCGAGACCCCCGCAGGTTCATCGCCTCGCCGGGTCTCGACTCGGGCTCGCTGGCGCTCGCCCGGCTCGACCAGCGTGGATCGCCGACGGTGGTCGAGCCGCGGGGACGAAGTCTCCGCGAGTCGATACCCCCGCAGGGCGCGCACCTCGCCGGGTCTCGACTCGGGCTCGCTGGCGCTCGCCCGGCTCGACCAGCGTCGGTCACCGACCGGTCCGTCGTAGGACGCCCGATCACCGCGGTGGTCGAGCCGCGGGGACGAAGTCTCCGCGAGTCGAGACTGTGAGTCTTCCCTTAGCCCTACCGATGGTGGTGGGGTTGGGGTGGCAGTCGTGGTTGTGACTCCAGTCGAGACTGGCGTGATGCCTTGCTCGGGACTTGTCCGGTCGCGGCTGCCGGCCCCGGTCCGCGACGGAGTGCTGGCCTGATCAGGAGCTTGACCGTCTGGCGTTGGCGCGCCGTTCGTGTCTCATCACAGTCCTGCTGATGCTCCGCCGGGACCGGAACCGTCCACCACGTCCCGGTTCAAGGAGAACGCATGACCAGTGTGATGAACCTGTCCGAGGTTGTCGACATCGTCATCGGTGTCGATACCCACGTCGCGACCCATGCCGCGGCCGCGGTCGATGCCAGCACCGGAGGAGTGCTGGCCCAGATCACCGTGACCGCTGATGGCGAGGGCTACGCCGAGCTGGTCGACTTCGCCGACCAGATCGCCACCGACCACGCCGCGCTGCGGGCCTGGGCCATCGAGGGCACCGCCAGCCACGGCCGCGGCCTGGCAGCCCACCTGCACGGCATCGAGGAGTACGTGATCGAGCTCGACCGACCCGAGCGAGCACCACGACGCGGCGGGGAGAAGTCCGACCCCCTCGACGCGATCCGCGCCGCCCGCGAGGCCCTGGCCCGCACCCGGGTCGCCACCCCCCGCGGCGCCGGCCCCGACACCGAGCAAGCAGCCATCCGCCAAGCCCTCGCCACCAGGCTCGCGATCCGCCGCACCGCAGTCCAAGGCGCCGCCGACGCACGCCGCCAGCTGTTCTCCGCGGTCCTCACCGCACCCGAACCCGTCCGGGCCCGCCTACGCGGACTGTCCACCCAGGCCGCGGTCACCAAGCTCACCACCATCCGTGCCACCGCCGCGTGGGCCCAGGCAGACCTCGAGACCGCTCACACCGTGGCCTGCCTGCAGATGTGGGCACGACGGATCAAGGACCTCACCGCCGAGGCCGACCTGCACACCAAGGAGATCAACAAGCTCGTCAAGGCCTGGTCCCCGACCTCCTCCACGAAGTCGGAGTGGGCCCCATCGTCGCCGCAACCGTCCTGTGCGCGTGGGGCTACACCGACCGCATCCACTCCGAGGCCGCCTTCGCCAAGCTCGCCGGCACCAGCCCCATCGAGGCCACCAGCGGCCAGGTCTTCACCCGCCACCGCCTCAACCGCTACGGCGACAGACGCCTCAACTGCGCCCTGCACACCATCACCATCACCCGCCAACGCCAAGACCAAGCCACCCGCGACTACACCGAACGCCGCACCGCCCAAGGCAAGAACCCCCGCGAAATCCGACGCTGCCTCAAGCGCTACACCGCCCGCGACCTCTACCGAATCCTCCAAGCCGGACCACCCACACCAACCCCTTGACACAACATAGGAGCGTCCCCCGCAGGGCGCCCACCTCACCGGGTCTCGACTCGGGCTCGCTGGCGCTCGCCCGGCTCGACCAGCGTGGATTGCCGACGGTGGTCGAGCCGCGGGGACGAAGTCTCCGCGAGTCGAGACCCCCGCAGGGCGCCCACCTCACCGGGTCTCGACTCGGGCTCGACCAGCGGGGGTCGCCGACGGTGGTCGACCCCCGCAGGGTCCACGCCACGACGAGCCGCGCTGGTCGCTACAGCCTCTCGACCGGGGCGTAGCGCAGCAGCAGGCGCTTGACGCCCTCGGAGCCGAAGTCGATCGAGGCGACCGCCTTGTCGCCGGCGCCCTCGACGGCGACCACGGTGCCCATCCCGAAGGAGTCGTGGACCACCCGGTCGCCGGGGTCGAGGCTCGGGATCTCGCGGGCCGGCTTGGCCTTGGCCTTGGCATCGGCGCGGGCGGCGGCCGCGGAGAAGTTGCGGCGGCCGGCCGAGGTCGGCTCGCCGAAGCCGCCCCCGCCGTAGGCCGGTGAGGACGCCGCCAGGTCGGGCCGGCCCCAGCGGGTCTGGGCGGCCTCGGTACGGCGCCAGTCGACGAGGTCGACGGGCATCTCGTCGAGGAAGCGGCTGGCGGGGTTGTGGGACGGCGCGCCCCACGAGGAGCGCACCACGGCCCGGGAGAGGTAGAGGCGCTCGCGGGCGCGGGTGATGCCGACGTAGGCGAGGCGGCGTTCCTCCTCCAGCTCGGGACGGTCGCCGAGCGACCGGGCGTGCGGGAAGACGCCGTCCTCGAGGCCGGTGAGGAAGACGGTCGGGAACTCCAGGCCCTTGGCGGTGTGGAGGGTCATCAGGGTGACCACGCCCTGGCCGCCGTCGTCGTCGGGGATCTGGTCGGTGTCGGCGACCAGGGCCACGCGCTCGAGGAAGTCGGTCAGGCCGGGCGTCACCAGGTCGGCGTCGACGTCGGCCGGGTCGGCGGACGGGCCGGCCACCGGGTCGTCGGAGAACTCGCGGGCCACGGCGACCAGCTCGCCGAGGTTGTCGACGCGGGTGGCGTCCTGCGGGTCGTCGGAGGCCTCCAGCTCGGCGAGGTAGCCGGACTTGTCGAGCACGGTGTCGAGGACGACGTCGGCACGCTCCCCCGCCTCGACCATCGACTGCAGCTCCTCGACGAAGCCCACGAACCCGCGGATGTTGGTCAGCGACCGGGTGGCCAGGCCCGGTGCCTCGTCGGCGCGGCGCAGCGCGTCCCAGAACGTGATGCGCTCGCGCTCGGCAAGCGCGTTGACGCAGGCCACGGCCCGGTCGCCGATGCCGCGCTTGGGCACGTTGAGGATGCGCCGCAGCGAGACGGAGTCGTCGGGGTTGGCCAGCATCCGCAGGTAGGCGAGCGCGTCGCGCACCTCGCGCCGCTCGTAGAAGCGCACCCCGCCGACCACCTTGTAGGGCTGGCCGGTGCGGATGAACACCTCCTCGAAGACGCGCGACTGGGCGTTGGTGCGGTAGAAGACCGCGACGTCGCCGGCGCGTCCGCCCTGGTCGGTCAGCTTGTCGATCTCGTCGCTGACGAACCGGGCCTCGTCGTGCTCGTCGTCGGCGACGTAGCCGACGATCCGGTCGCCGTCACCGGCGTCGGACCACAGGCGCTTGTCCTTGCGGCCCTCGTTGTGCCCGATCACCGCGTTGGCGGCGGTGAGGATGGTCTGGGTGGAGCGGTAGTTCTGCTCCAGCAGGATCGAGGAGGCGTCGGGGAAGTCTTGCTCGAAGTCGAGGATGTTGCGGATGTTGGCGCCGCGGAAGGCGTAGATCGACTGGTCGGCGTCGCCGACGACCATCAGCTCGGCCGGTTCGACGCGCTCGCCCTCGGTGAGCTCAGGGTCATCGGCGCACAGCTGGTGGATCAGCGCGTACTGCGCGTGGTTGGTGTCCTGGTACTCGTCGACCAGCACGTGCCGGAACCGCCGCCGGTAGGTCTCGCGGACCTCCGGGTAGGCCTGCAGCAGGTGAACGGTCATCATGATCAGGTCGTCGAAGTCGAGGGCGTTGGCCTCGCGCAGCCGCCGCTGGTAGAGCGTGTAGGCCGCGGCGTAGGTCTCCTCGATGCCGTTCTTGGCGTCGGCGGCGACCTCCTCGGCGTCGCGCAGCTCGTTCTTGTGGTTGCTCACCCAGTGCAGGACGGGGCCGGGCTGGTAGCGGCGCGGGTCGAGGTCGAGGTCCTTGATCACCAGCGACATCAGCCGCTTCTGGTCCTGGGCGTCGTAGATGGAGAAGCTGGACTTGTAGCCCCGCCCCTCCCGCTCCAGCACGGTGATCTCCTTGCGCAGGATGCGCACGCACGCGGAGTGGAACGTGCTGACCCACATGATCCGGGCGCGCTTGCCGACGAGGTCCTCGACGCGCTCCTTCATCTCGGCGGCCGCCTTGTTGGTGAAGGTGATCGCGAGGATCGAGCCCGGGTGGGCCTTGCGCTCGGAGATCAGCCAGGCGATCCGGCGGGTGAGGACCCGGGTCTTGCCGGACCCGGCGCCCGCGACCACGAGCAGCGGCCGGCCGGCGTGCTGGACAGCGGCCCGCTGGGGCTCGTTGAGGCCCTCCAGCAGCTCGTCGGGGGTCGGTCCGCGGCGCGTCGTGCGGGGCTCCTCGGCCGCGAGCCCCTCGACGCCGAGACCCTCCAGGAATGGTTGTGCGCTCATCTGCGTCCAGCGTACGGCGGACCGCCGACAGGCCGGCGCGGGTGGGGTCGCACGCGGGACCAGACGCGGGACCAGACGCGGGGCCAGACGCGGGGCCGGACGCGGGTTCAGACGCGGTGCGGCGAGGACCAGACCACCGCGACGCACACGTTGAGCACCGAGAGCACGAGCAGGCCCACCCACAACCCCTGCGGGATCGCCTGCTTGCGCGCGTTGGCCATCACCAGCACCAGGAGCACGACGCCGATGACGGTCTTGACCGCGATCTTGGCGTAGTCGAGGGAGAGGTCGAGGCCCTCGAGGACGCCGACGAGGAGCAGCCCGGCGACGACCGCGGTGCCGACGCCGTCGCGCATCGCGGCGTTGACCTTCTTCTCCCCCGGCCCCGCCTGCGCCAGCAGCCCGCCGAACAGCGCGGCGAAGCCGAGGAGGTGCAGGACGAGCAGGACGAGGCGGACGGTCTCCATGGCCGGAGGGTAGTGCTCGGTCTGGTCACCGTCCGGTGGCGGTGAAGTGCTGGTAGTCGAGCAGGGTCGAGAAGTCGCCGCCCCAGGCCCACCCGATCCGGGCGAACTCCCGCACGGCGACGCTGTCGTCGAGCACCATGCCGGGGCGGCGACGGTCGCGGTCGAGGTAGCTGCCGGCCAGCTCGGGCAGCACCAGGTCGTCCTTGAGGTAGGGGTTCTGGAACGGGTTGAGGTCGATGGCCAGACCGTAGGCGTGCGCCGACCAGCCGCTGGTCTGGCCGGTGGTGGGGCGGCACACGTAGGCGCCGGTGTTGTTGCCGTCGCCGGTCGGGGGCAGGTCGAGCTCGGCGAGCGAGGTCAGCCGCATCTCCTCGATCGGGAGGTCGGCGGCGAACAGGGTCCGGAACACCGAGACGACGTCGTCGGCCTCGGCCACGGCCACCACCAGCTCGCCGGTGTGGGCGGCGCCGTCGAACCCGCGGAACGCCACGGTCAGGTAGCGCAGCCCGTCGAGCGGGACCGGGCAGGCGGGCTCCCAGGCCAGCCGGTCGGCGATCGCGGGCGTGACCGGGCCGACGGTCGAGCGCCACCGGTCACCGGGCGGCGCCGGCAGGACGTCGCGGGTGGGGTAGCGACGCTCGCGCAGGGTGGGCGGCGTCGGCCGCACCACGCCGTAGCCGTCGGGGCGCAGGGGCAGCAGGCGCTCCCCGAGCGGCCAGGTCGAGTACGCCGGGGCCGGCGGGGGTGACGGTGACGCGGACGGCGGCGCCGACAGGCTGGCCGACGGTGTCGCCGAGGGTGTCGCCGAGGGTGTCGTCGACGGTGTCGCCGACGGGGCCGAGGGTGACGGCGCCGGTGCGGACGGGTCCGGCGTACCGCACGCGGCCAGCACCAGCACCAGCGCCACCGCCACCGCCGGGAGGGCGACGAGGCGGGGTGGGCTCACAGGAGCCGGCGGTCGGAGGCCCACCGGGTCAGCTCGTGGCGCGAGGAGAGCTGCAGCTTGCGCAGCACCGAGGACATGTGGGTCTCGACGGTCTTGATCGAGATGAACAGCTCCTTGGCGACCTCCTTGTAGGCGTAGCCGCGCGCGATCAGCCGCATCACCTCGCGCTCGCGCTCGGTGAGCCGGTCGAGGTCCTCGTCGACGGCGGCGATCTCGATCGAGCCGGCGAAGGCGTCGAGGACGAAGCCGGCGAGCCGCGGGGAGAACACGGCGTCGCCCTCGGCGACCCGCTTGATGGCGGCGACCAGCTCGGGGCCGGTGATGGTCTTGGTGACGTAGCCGCGGGCGCCGCCGCGGATGGTGCCGATCACGTCCTCGGCCGCGTCGCTGACCGAGAGCGCCAGGAACCGCGGGGCCGCGGTGGCCGCCCACCGCTGGTCGCGGCCGAGCCGGCGCATCACCTCGGCTCCCCCACCGCCGGGCAGGTGCACGTCGAGCAGGACGACGGCCGGGGTGTGCTGCTCGACCGCGCGGACCGCCTCGTCGACGTCGGCGGCCTCGGCGAGCACCGTGACCACCCCGGCGCCGGCGGCCTCGAGCTCGGCCCGCACGCCGCGGCGGAACATCGCGTGGTCGTCGACGACGACGACGGTGACGACCGTGCTGGGGTCGCTCATGACTTCTCCTCGTGGTTTCGCGGCAGGTGGAGCCGCACCTCGGTGCCCTCGCCGGGCTGGGAGCGGACCTCGCCCCGACCGCCGTGGCGCTCCATCCTGTCGACGATGCTCCGGCGGACCCCGTGCCGGTCGTCGGGGACGGCGTCGGGCGCGAACCCGACACCGCGGTCACGGACGAAGACGTCGACGGCCTGGTCGGTGATCTCGGCGTAGACGTCGACGCGGGGTACGCCGGCGTGCTTGGCGGCGTTGGACAGCGACTCGCGGGTCGCCGCGACGACCGGGCGCAGGGCCTCCTCGAACGCGGTGTCCCCGACGGTGACGACGTCGACCGAGACGCCGTGGCCGTCCTCGATCTCGGCGGCGACGCCGCGCAGCGCGTTGGCCACGCTCGACTCGTCGGTGGCGTCGGTGGCGAACAGCCACGCCCGCAGGTCGCGCTCCTGGGCCCGGGCCAACCGGGCCACGGTGGCCTGGTCGCCGGCGTTCTTCTGGATCAGCGCGAGGGTCTGCAGCACCGAGTCGTGCAGGTGGGCGGCGACGTCGGCGCGGTCCTGGGTGCGGACCCGCTCGGCGCGCTCGTCGGAGAGCTCGGAGGCCAGGCGCCAGACCCAGGGACCGGCCACCACGCCGAGGGCGACCACGGCGAGGCCGCCGGCGATCACGGCCCCCCGCGCCTGGCGGAACGAGCCGTCGTCGAAGCCGAGGATGAACAGCGCCGACAGCAGCAGGACCAGCCCGAGCGCCACCCGGGCGTACGACGCCCAACCACCCGCGCCGAAGACGATCCGCACCGGGTCGACCCGGCCGTCGGTGTCGAACCACCGCTCGCGCTGCGCCTCGTCGGCCTGGCGCCACAGCAGCCCCACGCCCACGACGGCGATCGCCACCGGCCACAGGATGAAGCCCCTGCCGACGACGGCCTCGGTGGTGAGGAGCGCGGCGATCCCGAGGGCGCCGAGCACGATCGTCGGGCCGGCGTCACTGAGCCGGCGGCGCACCCGGGGACGACGGCCGCCGCGGCTCGCGCTCTCCAGGCCGGGCGCCTCGTGGGCGAACCCCGGGCCGGCCGGCAGCAGCACCCAGAACGCGGCGTACACGACCAGGCCGAAGCCGCCGAGCGCGGCGGCGACCACGAACCCCGCCCGCACCCACACCACCGGCGCCGCCACGTGCTGGGCCAGACCGGCGGCCACGCCACCGATGATCGGCTCGTGGAGGTCGCGGTGGGCGCGCCGGACGGGCCGGGCGGCGGGCAGGGTGGTCATCTCCCATCCATCGTCACACAGCGAGCGGGGCCTCCCCATGAGGTACGACCCCGGCTCGACCCCGAGCCCGACCCCGGTCTGGTGCGGCAGGATCAGGGGCGTCCCCGATGGTCTGCGGGACCGAGGAGGACCACGATCGACCCATGACCACGAACCCACCCGAGGCGCCTCCCGAGGCCTCGCCCGACCAGCCGTCCGACGGTCCCCGCGTGACCCGCGACGAGATCCGCGACCTCGCCCGGCTGCGCCGCTCCGCCGGTGACCGCAAGATCGCAGGTGTCGCCGGTGGGATCGCCCGCCACCTCGACATCGACCCGATCATCCCCCGCGTGCTGCTGGTGGTGCTCGTCTTCTTCGGCGGCGCCGGCCTCCTGGTGTACGCCGCCGTCTGGCTGGTCGTCCCGGTCGAGGGCAGCGACACCGCGACGGTCCGGCTCGACGACCGCAGCCGCACGGTCGCGCTGCTCGTGGTGGGGGTGCTCGCGGTCCTCGCCCTGCTCGGCGACAGCCTGGGCGGCTGGGGCTTCCCGTGGCCGGTCGCCCTGGCCGCGGTGGTGGTGCTCGTCGTGATGGTCGCCCGCGGCTCGGAGCCGCGGCGGGTCCACCCGGCGCTGCGCGACGGCTACGCCGGCGTCGTGCCGGCGTACGACCCGACCCACCCGGTCCAGCAGTTCCGGCTCGCGCCCCCGCGGCCCGACCGACGCCGGGGGCCGGTGCTGTTCTGGTACGCCCTCGCGCTGATCGCCGTCGGGGTCGGTGCCCTCGGCATCGCCGACCTGGCCGGCGCCGACGTGGCCGACTCGGCCTACCCGGCCGTCGCGCTGGGCACCAGCGCCGCCCTCCTCCTGCTCGGCGCCTTCTGGGGCCGCCCCGGCGGGCTGATCCTGCTCGGGCTCGTCGCAGCGGTCGTGACCGCCATCGCGACGGTGGCCGACGAGGTCGACGCCGGCAACGTCGTGGCCGACCCGACCAACGCCGCCTCGGTCCAGGAGCGCTACGACCTGACCTTCGGCGAGATCGACCTCGACCTGACCGCGGTCACCGACCTCGAGGAGCTCGACGGACGCACCGTGGAGGTCGAGATCGACGTCGCGGGCCGGATCGAGATCGTCGTGCCCGACGGTCTCGACGTCGTCGTCCACTCCAGCGTCGACGCCGGCGAGCGCCGGATCCTCGGGGAGCGGCTGGGCGACGGCGACGACAGCGTCACCGTCATCGACGGCGGCACCGGCGCCCCCGAGCTCACCCTCGACGTCGAGCTCTCCTTCGGCGAGATCGTCATCACCCGAGAGGACACCCCCCGATGAGCACCGAGGCACCCGTCCACGACGACCAGCACGACGAGAAGCACGACGAGAAGCACGACGACCGGCAGGCCTTCCTGCGGTCCGGTCGCCACCCGGTCAACATCGGCCACCTGGTGATGGGCGTCGCGCTCGCCGGGCTGACGGTCGTCTGGGCGCTCGTCGTCTCCGACGTCGTCGAGGACGACGACGTCCGCTGGCTGCTCCCGGTGCCGTGGGTGCTGGCCGGGCTCGCGGGCCTGGTCGGGCTGATCACCGCCGACCGCCGCCGGGCCGGTGCCCGCCAGCAGGGCTGGCTCGGAGCCGGGCCCGTCGACGGCGAGTAGGTTCTGGCGCATGCGCGCCACGCCGACGCTCGGCCGGATCACCACCGTGCCGGCCCTCGACCGACCCGACCTGCTCGCCGCCCCCGTTGCCGCCGCGCTCGGCTCCTTCGCGCACGCGGCGGCGGTGGGCGTCGTGGAGATCGACCCGGCGGTGGCCGACACGGCCGCGATGGCGGCGGCGTACGAGATCGGCATGGACACCGGGGCCAACTGCGTCGTCGTCTCCGGACGGCGCGACGGCCAGGAGCGCACCGCCGCCTGCCTGGTGCGGGCCGACACCCGCGCCGACGTCAACAGCCTGGTCAAGCGGCTCCTCGACGTCCGCAAGTGCTCGTTCCTGCCGATGGACCGGGCCGTGGCGGAGTCCGGCATGGAGCACGGTGGCATCACCCCCGTCGGCCTGCCCGCCGCGTGGCGGCTGCTGGTCGACGCCCGGGTCGCCGACATGGACGTGGCCGTGATCGGCTCCGGTCTCCGCCGCTCCAAGCTGCTCGCACCCGGCCACGTCCTCGCCGCGCTCCCCCGCGCCGAGGTGGTCGAGGGCCTGGCGCGCTGACCCCGGGTCAGGCGTCGCGGAGCGCGACGCCGAGCACCGTGTCCAGCAGGGCGTCGACCTCGCCGTCGCCGAGGGGCTCGGACGTCATCAACCGGCGGTAGAACACCGCGCCGGCCAGGGCCGCCGCCGCCTGCTCCGGGTCGAGGCCCGGGTGCGATCGGCCCGCGTCCCGGACCTGCGACACGGCCGCGACGAGCGCCGTACGACGGCGCGTGGCGTAGTCGTGGTGGGCCCGGCGCAGCGTCGGGTCGCGGTCGGCGCCGTCGAGCAGCGCCGGCAGGCAGGCCGACATCGGGGACTCGCGCATCGCCTCGGCGAGGTGCCGCACGAGGTCGCCGACCCGGGCGCGCGGGTCCGGGTCTCCGGCGGGCGGCGGCCCCGGTTGCTCGTTCAGTGCCTCCATCGCCGCCGCCACCAGGCTCACCCGGTCGTGCCCGAGCCGGTAGATGGTGCTGCGCGCGACGCCCGCCCGGGCAGCGACCCCCTCGATGGTGAGGCCGCCGTACCCGCGTTCGGCCAGCTCGTCGAGCGTGGCCCGCAGGACCCGTTCGCGACTCCGGAGGACGCGGGGGTCTTGACGCTCGGGCACGACCGGAGCCTACTATGCAACACCACTGTTGCAGAGAAGGGAGAGGGTCATGGACCCCGGGATCCGCTACATCGTCGACGACGTGGCGCGGGCGGTCGCGTTCTACGTCTCGCTCGGGTTCGAGGACGTCGGACCGGCCGCCGACGGCTTCGCGCTGCTGAGGGGGCACGGCGTCCGCCTGATGCTCAACGCGCCGGCCGCCGGTGGCGCCGGTCGGCCAGGGGACGACGGCAGCGTGCCGTCGCCCGGCGGCTGGAACCGGCTGCAGGTGGTCGTCGACGACGTCGAGGCCGAGACGACCCGGCTCGAGCAGGCCGGCGCACGCGTGCGCACCTCGGCGGTCGTCGGCCGTGGCGGCACCCAGTCGGTGGTCGAGGACCCGGCGGGCAACCCGGTCGAGCTCTTCGCCCCCGTTCGATAACGGTTGGATCAACCGGCCCCCGGGTTCGTAGGCTCGGGACAGTGCGCCGCCTCCCCCTCGACCATCCCGGGACGGCGGACCACCGGTCGGCGATGCGGTACCTCTGGTGGCTGGCGCGCCACCAGTGGCTGACGCTGCTCGGGGGCATGGGGTTCGGGATCGTCTGGATGAGCTGCCAGGCGGTGATGCCGGCCGTCATCGGCCTGGCCATCGACCGCGGGGTCTCCGATCGCGACGGCTCCGCGCTGCTGGCGCTCGCCGGGCTGATGTTCGGCATCGGGGTGCTGCAGGCGGTCACCGGCATCATGCGGCACCGGTTCGCGGTGACCAACTGGCTGATCGCGGCCTACCGGACGGTGCAGCTGACCGGGCGGCACGCCGTCCACCTCGGCGGCACGCTGCCGCGCAAGGTCTCGACCGGCGAGGTCGTCGCGATCGGCAACAGCGACATCTCCCACCTCGGGCAGGTGATGGACGTGAGCGCCCGCTTCGCCGGGGCGGTCGCGTCGTTCGTGCTGGTCGCGGTGATCCTGCTGCAGACCTCCACGACCCTCGGGCTCGTCGTGCTCCTCGGCGTCCCCGGCCTGATGCTCCTCATCGGTCCGCTGCTCTCCCCGCTCCAGCGGCGCAGCGCAGCCCAGCGCCAGCTGACCAGCGAGCTCTCCAACACCGCCACCGACATCGTCGGCGGCCTGCGCGTGCTGCGCGGGATCGGCGGCGAGCAGGTCTTCCTGGCCCGCTACCGCCGCGAGTCGCAGGCCACCCGCACGGCCGGCGTCGCGGTCGCCCGGCTGCAGTCGGTGCTCGACGCCCTGCAGGTCTTCCTGCCCGGCGTGTTCGTCGTGGTGGTCGTCTGGCTGGGCGCGAGGTACGCCGTGACCGGCACGATCACGCCCGGCGAGCTCGTCGCGTTCTACGGCTACTCGGCGTTCCTGATGATCCCGCTGCGCACCGCCACCGAGTACGCCAACAAGGTGATCCGGGCCCGGGTCTCCGCCGAGCGCGTGTGCCGCCTGCTGGCGCTCGAGCCCGACGTCCACGACCCGGCCGAGCCCGCCGCCCCGCCGCCGACGGGCTCGGTGCTGGCCGACGCCCGCTCGGGCCTGCGGGTGGCGCCGGGCACCCTCACGGCGCTGGTCAGCGAGGCCAGCGACGAGGCCGCGGCGCTCGCCGACCGGCTCGGCATGTGCGACCCCGAGCCCACCGCCGAGGTCACGCTCGGCGGCGTACCGCTCACCGCGCTGCCGCGCCCGGAGGTACGCCGCCGCGTCGTCGTCTCCGACACCGGCGCGACCCTGTTCTCGGGCCGCCTCGCCGACCGGCTCGACGTCACGGGCGCCGGCGGCGACCGGCTCGAGCGGGCCCTGGCCACCGCGAGCGCGGCCGACGTCCTCGACGCCCTGCCCGCGCGGCTCGACACCCACGTCACCGAGCGGGGGCGGAGCTTCTCCGGCGGCCAGCGCCAGCGCCTCGTGCTGGCCCGCGTGCTGACCGGCGACCCCGAGGTGCTGGTGCTGGTCGAGCCGACCTCGGCCGTCGACGCCCACACCGAGGCGCGCATCGCGGCACGGCTGCGCGACCACCGCGCCGGACGCACCACCGTGGTGGTCACCAGCAGCCCGTTGATGCTCGACGCGGTCGACGTGGTCGCGTTCCTGCGCGACGGCGTGGTCGTCGCCACCGGCACCCACGCCGACCTGCTCCGCGAGGTCCCGGCCTACCGCGCCGTCGTCACCCGCGAGTCCGCGGAGGTGCCGGCGTGAGCGCCACCGGCACCTTGCTCCCGGTGGCCGACGGACCCTCGCTGCGCCGCTACGCCGTCGACCTGGCCCGCCGGCACCCCCGGCTGCTGTGGGGCGCCCTCGCCCTGCACGTGCTGGCCGCGCTCGCCGGGCTCGCCGCCCCGCGGCTGCTCGGCGGGCTCGTCGAGGCGGTCGAGGTGGGCACCACCGTCGGCGAGGTCGACCGGACCGTCGCGCTGCTGGCCGGCTTCCTGGTCGTCCAGACCGTGCTCACCCGCTACGCCCGCCTCAAGAGCCAGGTGCTGGGCGAGCAGGTGCTGGCCGAGCTGCGCGAGGACTTCGTCGAGAACACCCTCGCCCTGCCGGTCGGGGTCGTGGAGTCCGCCGGCTCGGGCGACCTGCTCACCCGCACCGGGCGCGACGTCGACCAGCTCGGCTGGTCGGTCCGCTGGGCGCTGCCCGAGTGGACGATCGCCGTGGTGACGGCCGTGCTCACCCTGGCCGCCGCGGTGAGCGTCGGCTGGTGGGTGGCGCTGCCGTGCCTGTGCGGGTTCCCGCCGCTGGTCGTCGGGCTGCGGTGGTACCTCGCGCGCGCCAAGGCCGGCTACCTGCGGGAGTCGGCGTCGTACGCGCAGATCAACGCGACGCTCACCGAGACCGTCGAGGGCGCCCGCACCGTGGAGGCCCTCGGTCTCGGCGGCGAGCGGGTCGACGCGATCGACGACGACATCCGCGAGTCCTACGACGCCGAGCGCTACACGCTGCACCTGCGCACCGTGTTCTTCCCGGTCATGGAGATCAGCTACCTGCTGCCGACCGTGCTGACGCTGCTGTTCGGCGGTTACCTCTACACCCGGGGCTCGGTCTCGCTCGGCGACGTGACCGCGGCGACGCTCTACGTGCAGATGCTCATCGACCCGGTCAACCGCATCGTCGCCATCCTCGACGAGCTGCAGATGGGCGCGGCGTCGCTGGCGCGGCTGCTCGGCGTCGCGCAGGTGCCCGACGACCGCGAGGTGAGCGGCCGCACCCCCGACGGCGAGCAGATCGCCGCCGACGACGTCCGCTTCTCCTACGTCGAGGGGCGCGACGTGCTGCACGGCGTCGACCTCGACGTGGGCGTCGGCGAGCGGATCGCCATGGTCGGTCCGTCGGGCGCCGGCAAGTCCACGCTCGGCCGGCTGCTCGCCGGCATCCACCCGCCGCGGACCGGCGCCGTGACCGTCGGCGGGGTCGGTCTGGTCGAGCTGCCGCTCGGCGACCTGCGCGGGCACGTCGCCCTGGTGACCCAGGAGCACCACGTGTTCGTGGGCACCCTGCGCGAGAACCTCGCGCTCGCCGCACCGCCCGGCGCCACCGACGACGACGTCCGCAGCGCCCTCGACGCCGTCGACGCGCTCGAGTGGGTCGACGCGCTGCCCGACGGGCTCGAGACCGTGGTCGGCTCCGGCGGCCGCGCGCTCACCGCGGCCGAGGCCCAGCAGGTCGCGCTCGCCCGGCTGGTGCTGGCCGACCCGCACACGCTGGTGCTCGACGAGGCCACCTCGCTCATCGACCCGCGCGCCGCGCGCCACCTCGAGCGGTCCCTGGCCGGCGTCCTCGAGGGCCGCACCGTGATCGCGATCGCCCACCGGCTCTTCTCCGCCCACGACGCCGACCGCGTCGCGGTCGTCGAGGACGGCGTCATCGCCGAGCTCGGCTCGCACGACGAGCTCGTCGCCGCCGACGGGTCCTACGCCGCGCTGTGGAGGTCGTGGAACGGCGGGTAGGGCGGCGCCGGCGCCAGGCCGTCGTCGGCGCCGGTAATGCCTCGAACCCCGGCCGTTCTTGATAATTTCCCCGGAGGATGACCATGGGGACGACTGACGCCGCTCCCGCGTTCCGCGGCGATGTCCAGGGGATGCGGGCTGTCGCCGTGCTCGCGGTCATCGCCGCGCACGCGTCGGTCCCCGGCTTCGGGGGCGGGTTCGTCGGCGTCGACGTCTTCTTCGTGCTCTCCGGCTACCTGATCACCCGGCTGATCCTCACCAGCATCGAGACCGACGGCCGGTTCCGCGTCGGGGCCTTCTACGCCCGCCGCGCGCGCCGCATCGTGCCGGCCGCCACCGTGGTGCTCGCGGTCACGGTGGCCGCGTCGGTGGCCTACCTGAACTTCCTCGACGTCATCGACGCCGCCCGCGACGCGACGTGGGCGGCGTTCTTCCTGGCCAACGTCCGGTTCGCGACCGAGGGCGTCGACTACTTCGCGCTCGAGCAGTCGCCCTCCCCCGTCCAGCACTACTGGTCGCTGGCGGTCGAGGAGCAGTTCTACGTCGTGTGGCCGGTCCTGGTCGCGCTCGCGGTCCTGCTCACGCGGGGCCGGCGGCGTGGGAGCGAGGAGGAGGGCCAGCGCGTCAAGCGGTCCGCTCCGGTGCGCACGATGGCCGCCCTCGCCCTGGTCGGCGGCGCCGCCAGCCTGACCTGGTCGGTGCACCGCACGGTCGAGGAACCCACCTCGGCCTACTTCTCGACCTTCACCCGGGCCTGGGAGCTCGCCGCAGGCGTCCTGGTGGCGCTGGCGCTGCACCACCGGGCCGGCATCCGCCACCGGCGGGTGACCGAGCCGCTCGCGCTGGCCGGTCTCGGCGGCGTCGTCGTCGCCGTGGTCGCCTACGACACCACGATGGCGTTCCCCGGCTACGAGGCCCTGCTCCCGGTGCTGTCGACGGCCGCATTGATCGTGGCCGGCGCCCACGCCGAGCGGCCGCCGTACGTCGCCCGGGTGCTGGCGCTGAAGCCCTTCCGCGTGATCGGCGACTGGTCCTACTCGCTCTACCTGTGGCACTGGCCGGTCATCGTCATCCCGCAGGTGCACCTGGGCCGCACGCTGTCCGTGACCGAGACGGTCATCGCGGTGGCGCTGATCTTCCAGCTCGCCTACCTCACCCACCGCTTCGTGGAGAGGCCGTTCCGCACGGGTGGGTTCTGGCGGGCCCGCGTCCGGCGCGGCCTGGCGCTCTACCCGGCGTCCCTGGCCCTGGTGCTGCCGACGGTGCTGATCGGCCACCAGGTCGCCGAGTACCTCGGTGGCGAGCGCGGCAACGACCCCGCCGTGACCGCCGACGCCTTCGGCATCGACGACAGCGACGAGGTGGTGAGCCTGGTCGAGGCCTCCGTCCAGGCCGGGCACGTGGGCGCGCCGATCCCGAGCGACCTCACCCCCGACCTGCTCGACCTGGGCGACGACATCGCCGACGTCGGCGAGTGCGACTACCAGCGCTCCGAGCGGCCGCTGTGCCGCCGCGGCGACGTCGACGCCGACAAGGTCATGGTGGTCACCGGCGACTCCCACGCCCGCGCCTGGATCCCGGCGTTCGAGAAGATCGCCACCGAGACCGGCTACGCGACGTACTACCTGGTCAAGCAGCAGTGCACGGCGTCGTTCGTCGACCCCGGCCGGCTCGGCACCGGCGACCCGTGGCCCGAGTGCGAGGACTTCCACGAGTGGGTGGTCGACCAGGTCACCGGGCTCGAGCCGGACCTGATGGTGGTGGCCACCTCGCCCCCGCCCGCCGGGGTCTACGACGACCGGGGCGAGCTGGTCACCAGCCGCGACGGCGTCCACGACGAGCTCGCCGTCGGCTTCGACGACATGTTCGCCGCCTACGACCCGCTCGTCGGCGACCTGATGCTCCTCGAGGACGTGCCGCGGCTGCCCGAGGAGCCCGGCGCCTGCCTGGCCGCCCACGACAGCATGGACGAGTGCATGTTCGGCCCGACCGACTACAACGAGGAGATGCGCCAGGTCTCGGTCGAGGCCGCCGACCGCGCCGGCGTCGACCACGTCGACCCCACGTCGTGGCTGTGCGCCGACGACCTGTGCCCGGTCGTGATCGGCTCGACGATCGCCTACCGCGACCGCTCCCACATCAGCGCCACCCGCGCCTCCGAGCTGTGGTGGCCGCTCGGCGTCCAGCTGGGGCTGCTCGAGGAACCGGACGGCGGTGGTGACGGTGACCGGGGCACCCGGAAGCGGAACCGGGACGGCAACCCCGACTCCGATGCCGACTCCGATGCCGACTCCGATGCCGACTCCGGTGCCGGGGCCGCGGGGTCCTGAGTGCCCCGGCCCGTCGGGTCAGTGCCCGTCGAGCCCGGAGATCCGCACGCCCGAGTGCACCTTGTAGCGCTTGTTGATCGAGATGAGCACCGCGGTGAGCGGCTCGAGCTGGCGCGCCAGGCGCAGCCGGCCGGCGTCGATGCCGGCGCGGCCGGTGACCGAGGCGGCGAGGCCCATCACGACCTCCTTGGCGTCGCGGTCGTCGCCGCAGACCAGGACGTCCTCGTCGCCGAGGTCCTCGGCGGTGCGCCACAGGGTCACGGCCGAGACGTGGTGGAAGGCGCCGACCACGGTGGCGCCGGGGGCGAGGCGCTGCGCCGACTCGGCGGCCGAGCCCTCGCCGGCGTCGACGACGCGGCCGCTGGGGCCCTGCTTGTCGAAGGCGAGCGGGTTGACGCAGGAGACGACGATCTTGCCGTCGAGGGCACCGCCCTCGGCGAGGGAGGCGACCAGCTCGTCGTGGCCGTCGTACGGGACGGCCAGCAGGACGACGTCGGCGTCGGTCAGCGCGTCGGTGTTGCTCGCGCCGCTCACCTGGCCGGCGCCGTCGACGCCGGCGAGCCGCTCGGTCACCTCGGCGGCGACCGGCTCGGCCTTCTCCGCCGCCCGGGAGCCGAGGACGACGGTGTGGCCGTGGCGCGCGAAGCGGTAGCCGAGGCCCTTGCCCTGCGGGCCGGTCCCGCCGATGACGGCGATGCGCAAGCTGGTCATGGCGGCGATCCTGCCAGGTGCGCCACAGTGCCTGGGCAGCGGTGACCGCATTGTGACAACATCGCTGTCACCGTCACCGCCGACCCCGCAGGAGCGACCTCGATGAAGCTGTCCACGATGCTGATGTACGACGGCAACCCGCGCGCCGCCGCCGACCAGGTCGTCGACCTCGAGAAGGCCGGCCTCGACCTGGTCTGGGTCGCCGAGGCCTACGGCTTCGACTCCCCCACGCTGATGGGCTACCTCGCCGCCAAGACCGAGAAGATCGAGATCGGCGCCGGCATCCTCAACGTCTTCTCGCGCACCCCCGGTGCGCTGCTGCAGACCGCTGCCGGCCTCGACAACGTCTCCGCCGGCCGCGCCGTCGTCGGGCTCGGGGCCTCGGGTCCCCAGGTGATCGAGGGCTTCCACGGCATGCCCTACACGCGTCCGCTGGGCCGCACCCGCGAGGTGATCTCGGTGCTGCGCCAGGGCCTGCGCCGCGAGCCGCTGGAGCACCAGGGCCGCGACATCACCCTCCCGCTGCCGGCCGACCAGGGCCTCGGGCTCGGCAAGCCGCTGAAGCTCCTCACCAGGCCCGAGCGCGCCGACGTCCCGATCTGGGTGGCCTCCCTCGGCGACAAGAACGTCGAGATGACCGCCGAGCTTGCCGACGGCTGGATGCCGCACCTGGTCTACCCCGAGAAGGTCCAGGAGGTCTGGGGCGCGCCCCTCGCGGCCGGCGCCGCCAAGCGCTCGGCCGACCTCGGCCCGCTGCAGATGACGGCCGGCGGCCTCGTCGCCATCGGCGACGACGTCAAGGGCATGCTCGACCTGGCCCGCCCGATGTACGCGCTGTACGTCGGCGGCATGGGCGCCCGCGGCAAGAACTTCTACAACGACCTCGCCTGCCAGTACGGCTACGAGAAGGAGGCCCAGGAGATCCAGGACCTCTACCTCGACGGCAAGAAGGACCGGGCCGCCGCGCTCATCCCCGACGAGTGGCTCGAGGCCGGCAACCTCGTCGGGCCCGAGTCCTACGTCAAGGAGCGGATCGAGGCCTTCCGCGAGGCCGGCATCACGCACCTGCAGGTCATCCCGGCCTCCGAGGACCCCGCGGCGACGGTCGCGCAGGTCAAGGAGTGGGTCTCCTAGTCCCGTTCCGCCAGCGACCGGGTGATCACCGCGTTGGCCGCGCGCTGGAAGCCGTGCACGACCGCCTCCAGGGTCAGCCGGCGCAGGGTCGAGACGGTCTGCTCGAGTCGCCGCGCGTCGTCGGGTGAGGTGCTCTGGCGCCGGTAGGGCTCGAGCACCTGCTCGTGCAGGATCACGGTGAGCTCGTCGGCGAGCGCCTCCATGTGCCGGCGGATCGCCGCCTCGGCGAGCCCGAGGCTCTCGCGGGGTACGTCGACGTCGAGCAGCCCGAGCCCGACGGGGAGGGAGGGCATCACCCGCCAGCTGCCCGCCGGGTCGGCCACGGGCTCGACGGCGCCGAGGGCCGTCAACAGCCCGAGGTCGTCGTCGGACAGGTGCCGTCCGGCGCGCTCCTCGAGCTCGGGCCGGCGGAGCACCGCGGGGGCCTCCGAGCTCCACGACGTCAGCATCGCCCGTTGCAGCGCCAGGTCCTCGACGCCGGCGTCGGCGGGGATCGAGCCGAGCACCCGCTCGGCGGCCTGCAGCGTGAACCCGTGGTCCTGCAGCGCGCGGACCAGCTCGAGCCGCGCGCGGTGGACGGGGCCGTAGTAGGCGACGCGGCCCACGCGCACCGGCGCCGGCACCAGGCCGAGGCTGGCGTAGTAGCGCGTCGTGCGCACCGTCGTACCGACGGCCGCGGCGAGCTCGTCGATGGTCAGGAGGTCGGCTCCCTGGTCGGGAGGGGCTGCGCTCATGACGTTGACAGTAGTACTGTCACATCAGACCTGGCGAGATCATCCATGGAGGACAGCATGCCCGAGAGCCCGTCGATCTACGAGCAGGAGCACGAGGACTTCCGGTCCATGGTGCGCGCGTTCATGGACAAGGAGGTCGTCCCCCACCACGACCAGTGGGAGAAGGACGGGCAGGTCAGCCGCGAGGTCTGGCTCAAGGCCGGTCAGACCGGCCTGCTCTGCTTCGACGTCGAGGAGCAGTACGGCGGCGCCGGCATCAAGGACTTCCGCTACAACGCGATCGTGGCCGAGGAGATCAGCAAGGTCGGCGCGAGCGGGCTCGGGTTCCCCGTGCACACCGACATCATCGTCCCCTACATCAGCGAGCTCGGCACCGAGGAGCAGAAGCAGCGCTGGCTGCCCGGTCTGGTCAGCGGCGAGCTGATCTCGGCGATCGCGATGACCGAGCCGGGCGCGGGCTCGGACCTGCAGGGCGTGCGCACCAGCGCCGTCGACAAGGGCGACCACTACGTCCTCAACGGGTCCAAGACCTTCATCTCCAACGGCATCATGAGCGACCTGGTGATCGTGGTGTGCCGTACCGACCCCGACGCCGGCCACCAGGGCATCAGCCTGCTCGTCGTCGAGCGCGGGATGCCCGGCTTCGAGCGCGGCCGCAACCTGGACAAGATGGGCCTCAAGGCCCAGGACACCTCCGAGCTGTTCTTCGACAACGTCGAGGTGCCCAAGGCCAACCTCCTCGGCGAGGAGGGCTCCGGCTTCATCAACCTGATGGTCAACCTGCCCCAGGAGCGCATCTCGATCGCCGCCATCGCGGTGGCCGCGATGGAGCACATCATGGCGCTCTGCCTCGACTACGCCAAGCAGCGCGAGGCGTTCGGCAAGCCGATCGGCAAGTTCCAGCACAACCGCTTCATGCTCGCCGAGATGGCCACCGAGCTCTACATCGCGCGGCTGTTCGTCAACGACTGCATCCTCAAGCTCAACGCGGGCGAGGTCGACACGGCGCTGGCGTCGATGGCGAAGTGGTGGACCACCGAGCTGCAGAAGAAGTTCGCCGACCAGGGCGTGCAGCTGCACGGCGGCTACGGCTACATGAGCGAGTACCCCATCTCCAAGGCCTACACCGACTCCCGGATCCAGACGATCTACGGCGGCACGACCGAGATCCAGAAGGAGATCATCGGCCGGATGCTCGGTCTCTGACCCGCTCCCGGGTTCCGGGAACCCTTCCGCGCTGCCCGCACGTTCGCCACACTGTGGCCCACGTGTGACCCGCGCCACGTCCTGCCGGACCGCCACGACCCAGGAGAGACATGCCCGAGACCCCCGACGTCCTGACCGAACGAGCCCGCATCACCGAGCAGGTCGAGGGCCGGACCCTCGTCGACGCCCTGGCCGACACGGTCGCGGGCTCGGGCGACCACCCGGCGTACTCCGACAAGCACGACGTGCCGGACGGCGAGGCGTGGCGCACGCTGACCTGGACGCAGACGCGCGACCTGGCCCTCGACGTCGCCGCGGCCCTGGTCGAGCGCGGCGTCGCCGTCGGCGACACGGTCGCCATCATGGCGAGCAACCGGGTCGAGCACTTCGTCGCCGACATCGGAGCCGTGCACGCCGCCGCGACGCCGATGTCGATCTACAACACGCTGTCCCCCGAGCAGGTGGCCTACGTCGCCGGCGAGGCGCAGCCGCGCGTCGCCGTCCTGGAGACCGCCGACCACCTGGCCCGGTGGGAGCGCGCGCTGTCGGAGCAGCAGAGCGTGACGACGGTGGTGCTCCTCGACGCCGAGGCACCCGCCGGCGACGAGCGGTTCGTGACCTGGGCCGACTTCGTGGCGGCCGGTGCGGCCTACCGCGCCGAGCACGGTGACGAGGTCACGGCCCGCGCCGCCGAGCTCACCCCCGACGCCGCGGCGACGATCCTCTACACCTCCGGCACGACCGGGCCGCCCAAGGGCGTCGTGCTCACCCACCACAACGTGCTCTACGAGGCGCTGTCCACCCTCGAGGCGGCCGGCCTGCACGACCCGCAGGTCGGCGTCAGCTACCTGCCGCTCGCCCACATCGCCGAGCGGGTGCTCGGCCTGTACGGCCCGCAGATCCAGGGCAGCCACATGCACGCGATCGGCGACCCCGCCGGGCTGCTGGCCGCGCTCGGCGAGGTGCACCCCACGGCGTTCTTCGGGGTCCCGCGGGTGTGGGAGAAGATCAAGACCGGCATCTCCGCCAAGCTGGCCGCCGACCCCGATCCCGCCAACCGCGCGATGGTCGAGGAGTGCATGGCCGCCGGGCTGGCGTGGGTCTCGGCGCAGGAGGTGGGCGGCACGATGACGCCTGAGATCGAGCAGGCCTACGCCGACGCCGACGCCAAGATCCTCGGTTTCCTCAAGCTGCTCCTCGGGCTCGACCAGGTCACCTGGGCCGGCTCGGCCGCCGCGCCGATGCCGATCGAGGTCGCCCGGTTCATGGCCGGTCTCGGGCTCAAGGTCTTCGACGTCTACGGGATGACCGAGACCTGCGGCGCGATCACCGCCAACGGCCCGGACGGGTTCCGGCTCGGCACCGTGGGCCGCGCCACCCCCGGCATCGAGGTCAGGCTCGGCGACGACAACGAGGTCCTCGTGCGGGGGCCGGTGGTGACCCCCGGCTACCACCGCCAGGAGGAGGCCACCCGGGCCCTCGTCGACGACGACGGCTGGGTGCACACCGGCGACATCGGCACCCTCGACGACGACGGCTTCTTCTCGATCGTCGACCGCAAGAAGGAGCTGATCATCACCTCCGCCGGCAAGAACGTCGCGCCGTCCAACATCGAGAACTACCTCAAGGAGTCGCCGATCATCGGCCACGCGATGGCCGTCGGCGACGGGCGCCCGTACGTCGTCGCGATCCTCACCCTCGACGGCGAGGTCGCCCCGGTGATCGCCCAGGCCCAGGGCATCGAGTTCACCGACCTCGCCGACCTGGCCCAGAAGCCCGAGATCCTCGCCATGGCCCAGGCCTGCGTCGACGCCGCCAACGAGCGGCTCTCACGCCCCGAGCAGGTCAAGGCGTTCGAGCTGCTACCGACCGAGTGGACCGCGGAGTCCGAGGAGCTGACGCCGACGCTGAAGCTCAAGCGCCGCGTCGTCAACACCAAGTACTCCGACGTGCTCGACCGGCTGTACGGGTAGCCGACCGGACCTGCTCTCCCACGAGGCCCGACGGGCGGCATGAAGCGGACGGATCGGCGTCCCGACGGGAAGGAACGTCCCGGGCGAGCTCACGTACACCCCTGGTGTCACGGGCTGCCTGGCCGAACGGCTGCGTTCAGACGCCTATCGACCGCGAGGTGTCACGCGTGGCCGGGCGTGGGGCCGTCGAGGTCGAGCGCCTTGTCGTCCGGCTCGACGGCCTCGTCGTGCTGCTCCTCCTCCATCTCGACGCCGCCCACGGGGCTGGCCTCCGCGGTGCCGGCAGCCTCGAGGCCCGCCTTGATGTCGTCGTCGATGCGAACGGGGTTGTTCTGCTCTTCGGTCATGTGTCGAGCGTAGGAGGGCAGTGGGTGCGAGTGCTGGATCCTCGGCGTGGCACGTGCTCGGGCTCCGCCCGGCCGCGGCCCGCTCGAGTCACGTCGATCAAGACTGGAGACATGGGCCGCACTGACCGTCGGAGCCGAACGCGGCGAGATTCGAGCCCATCCCCCAGCTGCCGGGCTCAGTACTCGACTCGGGGCTGACCGCGCGGGCCGGTCTCCAGCTCGCGACCGACCAACTCGCGATCGACCGAGGCGACAGACGAGGACGGCGGGTCGCCGCGAAGGTGCGGGCGCTCGACGAGCGATGGCGACTCGCGACGGTTCCGTCGTTGGAGGTCCCGGACCGGCCCGAGTGGTGGTGGTTCAACCGGTGTGAGCACAGGTGGGGTTCGAGGGTGATCGACTCGACGGGGTCGCCTTCAGCCGCTTCCGCCATGTCGTCGCCAACTCCGACAGTGCACGACGTCGCACGGGGGCAATGCGGTCCAGGGGTTGAGCTCGCACGAGCGGACCCATCAGATCCGGTTCGAGCCATCTCGCTACGGTCTCCACATGTTGAGAGACGTCCGCGAGTACATCGACCGGCTCCACATCGATGGCCACCGCATCGGGGAGGACTACGACGACGACCCGGTCCTCCTCGACGCCGACGGGCGGGCGGTCGACACGTGGCGCGAGAACTATCCGTACGACGAGCGGATGCCGCGAGAGGACTACGACACCGCGAAGTACCTGTTGCAGGTCGAGCTGCTCAAGTTCCAGAAGTGGGCCGCGGAGACGGGCACCAAGCACGTCCTGCTCTTCGAGGGTCGCGATGCCGCGGGCAAGGGTGGCACGATCAAGCGCTTCATGGAGCACCTCAATCCCCGCTACGCCCGCACCGTCGCCCTGAGCAAGCCCAACGACCGGGAGGAGAACCAGTGGTACTTCCAGCGTTACGTCAAGCACCTGCCGACCTCCGGTGAGATGGTGCTGTTCGACCGGTCTTGGTACAACCGCGCCGGCGTCGAGCGGGTGATGGGGTTCGCCTCACCACCGGACTACGAACAGTTCATCGACCAAGCGCCGCTGTTCGAACGGATGCTCGTTGACAGCGGCATCTCCCTGACCAAGTACTGGTTCTCGGTCACCCGGAGCGAGCAGCGGACACGTTTCATCATTCGCCAGGTCGACCCCGTACGGCAGTGGAAGCTCTCGCCGATCGACTTGGAGTCGCTCGACAAGTGGGACGACTACACCGAGGCGAAGGAAGCGATGATCCGGCGCACCGACACGGAGTGGGCACCGTGGACCACGATCCGCAGCAACGACAAGAAGCGCGCCCGGGTCAACGCCATGCAGCACTTCCTCTCGCGTTTCGACTACGCCGGCAAGGACCCCGACATCGTCGGCACCCCCGACCCCCTGATCGTCCGCCGCGGTATCGAGGCGGTCGGCGACTGAGTCGTCCCAGGTCCGGGCTCGCACTCCGGGTCTTGGGCTGGCCTGTGCCCGGCAACCACTGGGTTCGATCAGTACCGACGGACTAGTAGCAGGTGCAGGGCACGACCGAGACAAACGCCCATCTTCTTGGTGCCGACGCCCGGCCGCACCCGCACGGTCAGGTTCCAGACACGATCGGCCCCGGCCCGCCCGGCGTGACCAGAGCGACCAAGATGCGGGCCCTCATGCCCGACGCACCAGCAACACGTGCACGGTGCGGCCCACGCGGACACCGATCTTCTTGGTACCAACGCCCGGTCGGACCCGCACGGGCAGCGTCCAGACGCGCTTGGCGCCGACTCGCCCGGCCGACCGGAAGAGCCTCCCGGGTTCGCGGAACGGCAGGCCCCGACGTACCTCTTGGAGATAACGGGGCCGCTGGTCCATCGTGGTGCGCACCGTGAGGGCGTAGCGCCGGTGTGGATTGACGACGTACACCCCGGAGGCCAGTCGCGGAGCGCCGAAGGCGACACGTGTGCGCGGCGGGGCCGGGCCGGCCGGTGGCGTCGGCTGGCCCCCTACGCCGCACGGGCCGGCACCCTGACGATCACAGGCCGCCGGCATCGGCGCGATCTCGGCAAGCAGGTTGCGATCCGGGTCGGTCTCGTCGAACGTCGGGTTGTTGCACGTCGTGATGTCGCGATCGCTGAGGTCGACCTGGGGATCGGCCTGCTTCAGCCGTGCCACTTGATCAAGTCCCGCCTGCACCAGGTTGCGTGGCAGCGGCGAGTAGCCGTAGGGGCCAGCCTTGGTCTGCCCGGCGCACAGCGAGTAGTAGACGAAGTCGGCCAGCGACTGCCGCTTGGCGGTCGTCATCCGCCGATCGTCGGAGCCAGTGGGGATGATGAGGTACGAGTAGTACGAGATCGGGTACGACCGGGGGTCGGGGTTGACGTACACCCCGGTCAGGTCTTGTGTCTGATAGGTGGCCGGGTCGGCCTGGTCGCTGTTGATCCGGGCCTTGGTCAGCGCGACCGCGGTGTTGAACTGCGTCGGCTCGACGTAGTAGCCGCCCTTGTTGAGCACCTTGACGACGGGAAAGCCCTTGTCGAGGGGGTAGGAGTAGTCGACGTAGCCGATGGTGCCGTCGCCGGCGGGGCCTGAGATCGTGTTCATCACCTGGTCCGAACCCGATTGGGCGATCATCGCGTCGCCCTTCTTGGGGTAGTACGACGTCAGCCCCGACCGGCCGAAGTAGGGCCGCCAGATCGCCGGGTAGACCTTGTCGAGCCAGGTGGTGAACTGTGCCGTCGTGCCCGAGCCGTCGGAGCGGACGACCGGCACGACCTTCTTGTCCGGGAAGGAGCGGCCGTTGTTGTCGGCCGTGATCGCCGGGTCGTTCCAGTTGGTGATCCTGCCGGTGAAGATCTTGGCGAGGGTCTGGCCCGAGAGCCGCAGGTTCTTGACGAGAGTGTTGCCGACCTTGAGCTGGTAGGTGAAGGCAAGGCCGCCCGCGACCAGCGGCACGTAGGCGTACTCCCGGCCGTTGCTGGTGTCGGTCTGACCGGTCTCGTCCGTGCCCTGGTAGGGGATCTCGGAGATCGCGAAGTCGGTGGTGTTCTGTGCGAAGTCCTTGCGGCCCTTGGAGGCCCCGCCGCCGGTGTAGACGACCTTGATCCCGTTGGCGTCGACGTCGGCGATCCACTGCTTGACGATGAGCTCGGCCCAGGTCGAACCGGAGCCCTCGATCGTGTCGTATGCCGCGGCCGAGGCCGGCGCGGTCGGCGCAGCGAGCAGCCCGGTGGCCAGGACCAGGGCAAGAGCAGCCGCGACGCGGCGGATAGAAGGACGCACCCCGTGACCGTATGTGCGCCCGGGATCGAGCGCGGCCGTTGAGTTGAACGTCTGGCCAACTCCGCCATACATCTCGGACGTCATGCGAATCGACCGGGCCAGCGATGAGCCGCGTTGGCGGGCCCGACTCACTGATCAGACCCATTGGGACGGCGGTGCCGCTGAACGCTGACCTCCTCAGACCTCTCTCCGACCCCGAGCCGGGTAGGACTGGCGCCGCGACTCGTCAGCCGGGCGGCCTGCCCCTAGGGTTCGAGTGCCCGATGGAACCAGGAGCCCTCGCCGCATGATCGTGAGCCACCGCCACCGCTTCATCTTCCTCAAGACCAAGAAGACAGCGGGATCGAGCGTGGAGATGGCCCTGTCGCGCTGCTGCGGACCGGACGACGTCATCACCGGCATGGGCCCGATTGACGAGCGTGCGCGGCTGGAGCTGGGCGGATTGGGGCGTCAGAACAACGAGGGCCCGCCGTTGGCGGTCTCGCTGCGCCAGCACTCCGGCGCCCGGCGGTGCCTGCGTGCGGTGGGCCCGGACGTCTTCTGGTCCTACTACCGGTTCGCCATCGAGCGGAACCCATGGGACGCCGTCGTCTCGCTGTTCTTCTGGGTCAACCGGCTGGGTCAGCTTCGCGAGTTCGACGAGTTCCTGCGCGGCCCCGAGGTGGCCAAGATGGCGATCGAGAACTACGGCACCTGGCACATCCACGGCAAGCTCGCCGTCGACCGAGTAGTGAGGTACGAGAACCTCGCGGACGACATGGCCGACGTCTGGGCCAACCTAGACCTCCCAGGCACCCCCGACCTCCCCCGGGCGAAGAGCGGGATCCGACCGTCGCGGGCGCACTATCGCGACATGTACGACGACACCGGCCAACGCCTGGTGGGCGAGCTGTTCGCCCGAACCATCGACGAGCTCAGCTACACGTTCTGAGTCACGAAGTGATCGAGGGCGGCCACAATGTGTATCCGACGCCGCCTTCGATGGTCACTCGGCGTGAGTTCGGCCAGCGGTTGCGTGAGCTGGCCCGTGAACCTGCGGCCCCGTTGGACGCCAATGGCGGTAGAGGGACCGTACGAGTAGGCCGCGTCGGGTTGACCACATGACGCCCGCTGGGCGGCATGGTCGGCAGTTGAGTGCGGCGACTCGACGACGGGCGGCCAAAGTCTTCTATCGTCGTCGCTGACGGTTGAGCCACTCTCGCGGACAGTCCGCGCGGCACGAAGGAGCGTCACGCATGGCGCGCAACACCGGAGGACGTGCCAGCCGCCGCGGGCCGGGTCAGGTCCATTCGCCGACCGAGCCTCAGCAAGCGCGTGGAGGCGGCCCCTCGACCGTCCTCACGCTGTCGTTGTTCCTGGCTGTGCCGTCCGTTGCCTTCTGGGTGGGCGGTGCGCGGGCGGACGCCGCCTGCGTGCGGAAGGACGCCGTCGACTGTGACCTGACGGTGCTCTCGGCGCTGTGGTGGGCCTTCGTGGCTCTCATCGTCGTCGCGGTCGTCCTCGACTTCTGGCGGATGTTCTCTCGAATGAAGCACTCGCCGTAGGCGCCGTGAGTCGCACAGCCCGACTCTCGGCACGAGCCTGCGCATGGTCCAACCAACGCAGGTGCTCGTCCGGGCGAAGGGCAGCCCCACTCACCCGACTCCGCACGACCGGACCGCACTCGCCACGCGTCAGTAGTCATCAGCTCTCGATACAGACGCACGACGCAGAAGGCCCGCGGCACCCCGAGGGGTACCGCGGGCCGCCTGGGCATCGTGGACCCAGCAGGTCAGGTCACTCCGAGGAGGTCTCCGTGTCGTGACCGTGGTCGTGCGCGTCGCCGCCCAGCGGGCCGGCGAAGGTGTACTCCGGGCCGGCCGGGGCCGGGACCGAGAAGTTGCCGGGGATCTTGGCGCCGGCGACACCGTTGACCGACTGGGTGGAGGCGGCGTACGTGAACACCGCGTAGGCCACCGCGTCGCTGTTGACCTCGAGCGCGTGCAGGTCGACGTTGTCGATGTCGTCGCACTCCTGGTGGTAGCACTGGTCGAAGGACTCGCCCGCGATGCCGCCCCAGATGGCCTGCTGCTCAGCGGTCTTGACGACCTCGGCCCCGGTGAAGAGACCACCGGAGGGGATGCCGGCCTCGATGAAGGCCTGGTAGTCGCTGCGACCGGAGAACTCGGAGTCGTCGTAGGGCTCGCCGACGAGCGTGTAGAACTCCTCGAACGTGGTCTCGATGTCCACCGAGCCGTCAGGCACGACCACGGGCGCCGCGAAGCTCGACTCGTTCGCGTCGTAGACGCCGAAGAAGTAGTTCGGCGAGCCGATCATGTCGAAGTTGAGGTACAGCGCGATCTCGGCCTTCTCGGCCTCGGTCAGCGACTCGACGTACTCGGTCGAGCCGATGAGCCCGAGCTCCTCGGCACCCCACCAGGCCAGCCGCACCGTGTTGTGGGGCTTGGACTTGGCCATCTGCTGCGCGAGCTCGAGCAGCGCGGCGGACCCGCTGCCGTTGTCGTTGATGCCGGGGCCCTCGGGGACGGAGTCCAGGTGGGAGCCCGCCATGACGACGTTGCCGTCGGTCTTGCCCGCGAGCTCGCCGATGACGTTGTAGGACGTCGCGTCGTAGAAGTCGACGACGACCGACGCCGCGCTGCCGGGGACCGCGAGGGCCGCACCGTCTGCGTAGGAGACGCCGACCACCGGGATGCCGGCGACGTACGTGCCGAGCGTCGGGTTGACGGCGTTGTTGCGGTCGACAGCGTCGGTGTCTCCCTGGTTGAACAGGATGACCGCGCTGGCGCCGGCAGCCTCGGCGTTCGCCGCCTTGGTGCCGAAGGGGCAGGTGCCGCGCTGCAGCAGGGCGATGTTGCCCGCGGTGAAGCCCGCGAAGTCGGTGGCCTCGCAGCCGCTGGTGTTGGCCCGGGGGGCAGTGAGGTTGACGTCGATCGCCTGGACAGTTCCGGTGACGCTGCCCTCGCCGGTGCCGGTGGCCGGGTTCACCTGGCCGAGGTCGCCGACCGGGGACGTGAGCGTGACGTTGGATGCTGCGTAGGTGAACGGCTGGACCTCGGCGGTCCAGCCGGCGGCCTCGAGCGTGGCCACGACGTAGTCGACGCTGGCGTCGTAGCCCGGCGTCTCGGACGCACGGGTGCCGCCGTTCGCGTCGGCGATGGCCTGCAGCGCCTCGAGGTGGTCGACGACGCCCTCGACACGGACGCACTCGAGGATCTTGACGGTGGTGTTGTTGGCGCGCTTGTCGCAGCCGGTCTGGGCCGGGGCGGCCGTGGCGGGCATGGTGGCCATGGCCGCCATCGACGTGGCGACGAGGGACCCGGCGGCCACGGCGGCGGCGCCGAGCCTGCGGGAACGGGTGCGGGGAGTCATGTGGTGTGTCCTCTCGAGCGGTTCACCTGTTCGGCGCAACCTAGCGCGCGGTGCGCCCCGGGCAGAAGGATCTCCGGCGGATTGCCTTCCGCCCATCTGGATCTGTGAGGCCCGGCCGGATCGTCCGTCACGCTTCGCCCCGGCTCAGCCCGTCCGGTGACCGGCCAGAACCGCATCCACCTATCCCCCGTCGACCCCTGGGGAATCAGCACCTCCATCGGCATGAGCGGCTGCCATGACCGGACCTACACCGCTCGCACCGAGGACGGCTCCACCCTTGCCACGCTGGACGGAGAAGTGTGTTCTCGGCAGTCGTGGACCATCTTCGGCCCCAACGACGCAGAACTTGCCGAAGGGGACGACTGGAGGAACGACTGACGTCCGCGGGTGCGCCCGACTCCCGGCGTGAGCGTGCGCATCCACGCGCCCAGCGTTGCAATGGCGCGTCGAGTGCCGCCGCCCGAACAGGGCACCCGAGCAGGACGGGGTCGATCGACGGGGCGGGGCTCGAGCTGAGGCCGGGGCGATCGACCCACATCACGTTCGCATGGGGTGCGTGCCGGGTTGGTGGGTGCGGGTGTGGTGGTAGGGGCAGAGGAGCTGGGTGTTGCGGAGGTCGGTGGTGCCGCCGTCCTGCCACGGGACCCGGTGGTGGGTGTGGCAGAGGTAGCCGGGGGTGTCGCAGCCGGGGTGTTGGCAGTGGCGTTGTTCGACGATGGCGGCGAGGCGTTGGGCGGTGGTGTGGAAGCGGCGCTTGCGGCCCAGGGCCAACACTTCGCCGGTGGCGTTCATCCAGGCGGGGATGACACCGGCCCCGCAGGCCAGGCGTAGGTACTCGGTGTGGGAGATCTTGGTGCCGGTGTCGAGGGCGGCGGCCATCACCTTGCCGGTGAGGATCTCGTAGTCCCCGATGGCGATGACGGTCGCGGAGAGTCCGCCGATCTGGGGGAGCTGGTCTGGGTGGTAGGTCTCGATCCACTCGGTGAACGCCTGACCGAGCCTGTCGGCTGAGGGTGTCTGCCAGTCGTAGGTGCCGGGGCCGTGGTGGGCGCGGACGTGCTTGGGGGCGGCGAGGGCGTGGAGCTGCTTGCGGAACATCTCCGCGACGTGGGTGGGGAGCGCGAACCGGCCGTGGGTCAGGCCGTCGCCGGCGTCGGCCATGGTGAGGCGGGTCTTCTTCCGGGCGCGGGCTTCCTGGGCCTCGAGGGCGCGGGCTTCGCGTTGATCGGCGCCGTCGGGGTCGAGACGTTCGGCGATGGCGTGGCCGAGGCGGGCGAGGTCGTCGGCGTCGATGCCGCCGGTGGTGGCGTGGTCGAGGAGGAACGCCTCGGCGCGGGCCCGGTCGGCGGCGGGGACGTGGTCGTCGTCGAGGCGGGTGAGGTGGTCGGCGATGGCGTGGGCCTGCTCGGCGTGGATCTGACCGCGGGCGGTCGCGGCGCGGGTCGGCTCCAGGCCGGCGAGCGCTCCCGCCAACCTGGTCTTCGCGGCAGCGGTGCGGCGGGTGACGCCGGTGGTCTGCTGCAGCCACCGTCGTAGGTCGCGGCACTGGGCTGTGCCGGGGAGGTCGAGGACCTCGGCGTGGCCGATGGTGCGGGCCTCGACCTCGGCGATGCCGGCGGCGACCCGGGCGGCGAGTCCGACGACGCGGGTGGTGGTGACCGGGTCCATGGACCAGGCCGGGACCTCGGCCAGGGCCTGGAGGTCGTCGAGCACCGAGCACAGGAACGCCTCGATCGGGTGTCCCGATCGGGGGGTGTCGGTGTGCTCGGCCATGAGACTATTCCAGCACCGACCACCGACAGTTTGCGGCGGGTTTCCCGCTCAACCACAGGGGTTGTGGACAACTCGTCGCGGAGCT
>NZ_JBZUJV010000008.1:0-104256 GCF_058559815.1 Nocardioides sp. WJ219 | reverse complement strand
GGCGGTCTCTAGGTCCTAACGCAACACCGGTGGTTCGAACGGTCGGCCGAGCATGTCATTGAGGGTCTCGGCTGGGGTTCGCCAGTCCAGGGTCTGGCGGGGTCTGCCGTTGAGTTGGCGGGCGACGGTGGCGAGGTGGTCGGGGTCGAACTGGCGCAGGCTGATTCCTTTGGGGAAGTACTGACGCAGCAGGCCGTTGGTGTTCTCGTTCGAGCCGCGTTGCCACGGTGAGTGGGGGTCGGCGAAGTAGACGGCCATGTCGGTGGCCAGGGTGATCTGGCGGTGCATGGCCATCTCTTTGCCGTTGTCCCAGGTCAGGGATCGCTTCAGCTCGGTGGGCAGGGTGTTGATGGTCGGCACGATCGCGTCGTAGAACGCCTGGGCGGTCCGGCGTCCGGGCAGGTGGATCAGCAGCACGTAGCGGCTGGCGCGCTCGACCAGGGTCCCGATGGCCGAGCCGTTGTCGCGACCCACGATGAGGTCGCCCTCCCAGTGGCCCGGGACGGCTCGGTCGATGGCCTCGGCGGGGCGTTGGCTGATGGGGATCGTCTCGACCAGCTTCCCGCGCCGTTCGTCGTGGCTGGACCTGGCCCGGGGCGTGCGGCGCTGGCGTTGGGTGCGCAGGTGGACGGTCAGCTCGCGTTTGAGGCCGCCGCGGGCCTGGACGAACAGCGACTGGTAGATCGTCTCGGCACAAACCCTCATCGCGGGGTCTTCGGGGTGGTCCATCTTGATCCTTGCCGCGACCTCTTGTGGTGACCACAACGCCTGCAGCCCGGCGATGACGTAGTCACGTAACGGCCCCGGCGTGGCTAGCTTTGAGGTCGTGCGGTGCGTGGTCGACGCCCGGGCCTCAGCCTTGCGCTGTGCCGTGGAGGGACGATAGTCCCCGCCGGCGTTGGCGTTGCGGCGCCGCTCACGCCACACCGTGGACCGGTCACAGCCCACGGCCACCGCGATCTCGGCGTCCCCGCGGCCAGCAGCCGACATCAATCCGATCGTCTCGCGCTGCTCCGCGCTCAGACGGTGATAGCGGCGCCCGGGCTGCCCGGCCCGTGAAGGTGGAGGAATCACCCCGCCACCATCAGCCAGCCACTTACGCCCAGCCCACACCGACACACCCACCTCCAACGCCGCGGCATCGGGATGAACACCCGCCCTGAGCAACCCCCAGAACGCCTCGCGGACCACGCCCCCAACAGCCACACCATGCGGCACCCTCAACACCCCCAGATCAAGGTGTTGCACTGGGACCTAGAGACCGCCCGGGGAAACCCGCACCCCGAGGCCGAAACTTCACCCCCGAACCCCGCCAGTTCTGCCCGCGAGGTCCGGGCCCACCCGCGCGACCCCCGACCCCCCGCCCGACCCAGCCCAACTCGCGACCGAGACCCTCAGCCCCCCGACCCCGGCTCCGCCACCCGTCGGTGCAGTGCAGCCTTGACCCGGTCGGGGGTGACCCGGCTGGCGAGGTCCTGGACGCGCGTCACCAGGCCGCCGCCGGTGACCCGGAGGTCGCCGGCGAGGAGGGCGTCGACGCCCTGCCGGGCGACGACGGCGGGGTCGTCCTTCTTCGACGTGCCGATCTTGGTGGCGAGCATGTCGGCGCGGGCGAAGAACTCGGTGTCGGTGGGCCCCGGCATCAGCGCGGTCACGGTGACAGCGGTGCCCTCGAGCTCGTCCTGCAGCGCCTCGGTGAACGACTGCACGAACGACTTGGAGGCGTTGTAGACCGAGTGGAACGACCCGGGCATCTCCGAGGCCACCGAGGAGGTGAGGAGCACCCGGCCGTGGTCGGCGGCGACCATGTCGCGCAGCACCAGGTGGGCGAGGCGCACCGTCGAGGTCACGTTGAGGTCGATGACGGCCTGCTGGTCGGCGAGATCGGTGTCGACGAACGCGCCACCCTGACCGACGCCGGCGTTGAGGACGGCGACCGTCAGGGCCCGACCGGACGACGTCGCGCGGGCGTGCAGGTCGGCGACGGCGTCCGGGTCGCGGAGGTCGCGACGCACGGCCTCGACGGTCGCCCCGGCGGCACGCATCGCGTCGGCGGCGGCGAGGATCTCCGTGTCCTCGGCGCACACGACCAGGTCGAAGCCGCGCCCGGCGAGCTCCAGCCCGACGTGGTAGCCGATCCCGCTCGAGGCGCCGGTGACGAGGGCCAACGGCCGGTCCCCCGTGGCGGTGGTGGTGGCGGTGCGGTCGCCGGGCTGGGGTGTGGTCGGGTCCGAGGTCTCGCTCATGCGGCCCGGTACCCCACCGCCACGGCGGGTCCCGCCCAGAAGGGTGGCCGCCGGCTAGCCACCGCCCGGCGAGCTGAGGGCGGCCCAGGGCACGCCGCAGGTGGGGCACTCGAGACGGACCGGCGGGTCGGCCGAGAGCGGTCCTCGCTCCGGGGCCGACGACGCACGGTGAAGGACGGGGAGCAGCCGTCCTTCGCAGTGGGGGCAGTTTGCGTCGTACATCACACGACCGTAGGCCGGGTCGGCTCCGAACTACGTCGACCCTGCGGGTGAAGGCGCCGACCGGCGCCGGACCCAGGGGTCGGTGCCTCTCCCCTGGGGTGAGCGCTCCTACCCGCCCACCGGGTAACCATGGGACTTCCCGCCGATCGAGGAGAGCAGATGCTGGTGCCACCGACCGTGCGGTCGGCGAGCGACGACTACGACCGCGTCGCCGACGCGAGTGCTGCGCTGGTCATCGACGCCTACTCCTCCTCGTTCGGTCTGGCCTCGAAGCTGCTCGGCCCGTCGGTGCGCCACCACGTGCGCAACGTCTACGCGCTGGTACGGGTGGCCGACGAGATCGTCGACGCGCCGCGCCCCGGGGGCTCGCGGTCCCAGCAGGCAACGGCCCTGCAGACCCTGCGCACCGAGACGCTCGTCGCGATGAGCACCGGCCACAGCAGCAACCTGGTGGTCCACGCGTTCGCCCGCACCGCTCGCGCCTGCCGGATCGAGCCAGGCCTCGTCGAGCCCTTCTTCACCTCCATGCACACCGACCTCGAGCGCCAGGTGCACGACGCCGGCAGCTTCGATGCCTACGTCTACGGCTCCTCGGAGGTCGTCGGGCTGATGTGCCTGCGGGCGTTCCTGGCCGGTGAGCCCCACGCCGCCCAGCAGTACGACGACCTGTCGTCCGGCGCGCGCCGGCTCGGCGCGGCGTTCCAGAAGGTCAACTTCCTGCGCGACCTCGGCGACGACCACGACAGCCTGGGCCGCAGCTACTTCCCCGGCATCGACCCCGTCAGCCTCACCGACGCCCAGCGCGACGTGCTGCTCGACGACATCGACGCCGACCTCGCCGCCGCCGCCCGCGTGGTGCCGCACCTGCCGCGCTCGAGCCGGGTGGCCGTCTGCGCGGCGCACGACCTCTTCGCCGAGCTCTCGGTCCGGCTGCGGGCCACCCCGGCCGCGGTGCTGCGCCACCAGCGGGTGCGGGTGCCGCAGCCGGTCAAGGCGCGGCTCGTCGCGGCCGTCGTCCTGCGGGGCGGACTCCCACGATGAGCCGGGTGGTCGTGATCGGCGGCGGGGTCGCCGGTCTGGCGACCGCCGCCCTCCTCGCCGCCGACGGGCACGACGTCGACCTGCTCGAGCAACGCGACGAGCTCGGCGGCCGCGCCGGGTCGTGGGAGAGCGACGGCTTCCGCTTCGACACCGGCCCCTCCTGGTGGCTGATGCCCGAGGTCTTCGACCACTTCTTCGCGATGCTCGGCACCAGCACCGAGGCCCAGCTGCACCTCGAGACGCTCGACCCCGGCTACCGGGTCTTCTTCGAGGAGCACCCGAGCATCGACGTCGCGGTCGAGGAGTCCGACAACCGGGCGCTCTTCGAGAGCATCGAGCCCGGCGCCGGCGCCGCTCTCGGCGACTACCTCGACAACGCGCGCGAGGTCTACGACCTGGCGCTCGAGCGGTTCCTCTACACCAGCTTCGACTCCGTCGGCGCCTACACGGGCTGGCCGCTGGTGCGCAACGCACCCCGGCTCGCCGGTCTGCTGACCCGCTCGCTCGAGTCCTACGTCGCCCGGCGGTTCGCCGACCCGCGGCTGCGTCAGGTGCTCGGCTACCCCGCGGTGTTCCTGGGCTCCTCCCCCGACCGCGCACCCGCGATGTACCACCTGATGAGCCGGCTCGACCTGGCCGACGGCGTCCGCTACCCGGCCGGCGGGTTCACCCGCCTCGTCGAGGCGATCGCCGACCAGGCGCAGCGCCACGGCGCCCGGCTGCGCACCGGGTGCACCGTCACCGGCATCGACGTCGCCCCCCGGACCGGGCGGCGCGGCAAGCGCGCCACCGTCCGCGGCGTGCGGTACGCCGACGCCACCGGCGAGCACACCCTTCCCGCCGACGTCGTGGTCGGCGCCGCCGACCTGCACCACCTCGAGACCGAGCTGCTGCCCCGCGACCTGCAGACCTTCCCCGAGTCGTGGTGGGACAAGGCCGTCTCCGGTCCCGGGGCCGTGCTGGTCAACCTCGGGGTGCGCGGGGCGCTGCCCGAGCTCGCCCACCACTCGCTGTTCTTCACCGCCGACTGGCAGACCAACTTCGACGCGATCTTCGGTACGCCGACCCGCGTCCCCGACCCGGCCTCGATCTACGTCTGCCGCCCCTCCGCCAGCGACAGCACGGTCGCGCCCGACGGCCACGAGAACCTGTTCGTCCTGGTGCCGGTCCCCGCCGACCCGTCGATGACCCAGGCCGTGGTCGACGAGGTGGCCGACCGCGCTGTGGCCATGGTCTCGGAATGGGCCGGCGTCCCCGACCTGGCCGAGCGGGTGGTGCTGCGGCGCACGATCGGGCCCGCCGACTTCGCCAGCGACCTCAACTCCTGGCAGGGCGGCGCGCTCGGTCCCGCCCACGTCCTGCGCCAGAGCGCGTTCTTCCGCGCCGGCAACACCTCCAAGAAGGTCGAGGGCCTGCACTACGCGGGCTACAGCACGGTCCCGGGTGTCGGCCTGCCGATGTGCCTGATCAGCGCCGAGCTGGTGCTCAAGCGCCTGCGGGGCGACCGCTCGACCGGACCCTCGGTCGAGCCGGTGGCCGCGCCGGCGCTCACGCCGTGACCGAGCCCGGACCCGCGTCCGACGACGCGTACGCCGCATGGTCGCGGCGCCACGACGGCCTCGACCCCCGCGGCTCGGTGTGGGTCTCGGGCTGGGTGCGGCTCACCGACCGGATGGCCGCGCCCCTCGCCGCGCGCGGGGTCTCGCCCGACCTGGTCAGCCTCGGCGGGGTGCTGGTCACCGCGGCTGTGCCGCTGCTCGCCGCCGCGGGCGCCGGGTGGCCGCTCCTGGCCGCGGTGCTCGCCGTGGCGGCCGGGCTGCTCGACGGCGTCGACGGTGCCGTCGCCTCGCGACGCGGCACCGCGTCGTCCTGGGGCCGGGTCGTCGACGCCACCGCCGATCGGATCGGCGACCTGCTGCTGGTCGCGGCCCTGGTGGCGCTCGGCGCCCCGCTGTGGCTCGGCGCGCTGCTGGGCGCCGTGACGCTCGTCCACGAGGCCGCACGGGCCGCCGCCCAGACCACCGGCCTCGACGGACCCGGCGCCGTCACGGTCTCCGAGCGCCCGACCCGGGTCATCGTGACCACCCTCGCCTGCCTGTCCTGCGCCGCCGAGTGGGCCGCCCGGCGCCTCGGCCTCGACGTCCTGCCCGACGTCGACGGCGACGTCCTCGCCATCACCGCCACGGCCGTCGGCCTCGCCCTCGCCCTGGTCGCCCTGGCCCAGCTGCTCCGGGCCCTCCACCGCGCTCTGCGCTGACGCCGGTCGAGCACCGCGAGGTGCGCATCCTCAGGTGGTTTCGAGACGGTTGCTAGCGCAACCTCCTCAACCACCGGTGGTCACCGTCGGTGACCGACGCTGGTCGAGGAGGGCCGCCAGGCCCGTCTCGAGACCACTACCCGGCTAGGTGCCCGCCCGTGCGGTCGAGCCGGGGCCGACGAGGCCGGCCACGATCCGGGCGGAGAGCAGGACGAGGGGGAGGCCGCCGCCGGGGTGGGACGACCCGCCGACGAGGAAGAGCCCCGGCACCGGGGAGCGGTTGGCGGGGCGGAGGAATGCCGCGAGCGGGCCGTTGGACGACGTCCCGTAGATCGACCCGCCGGGGGTGAGCGTGGCGCGGGCCAGGTCGGCGGGCGTGCGGACCTCGCGGTGCCGCACCCGGTCGCGCACGTCGAGGCCGCGGTCGGCCAGCACGGCGAGCACCTGGTCGGCGTACGACGCCGCGAGGCCGGGCTCGTCCCAGTCGGTGCCGGTCCCGGGGTCGTGGCGCGGGGCGTTGACCAGCACGAACCACCCCTCGCCGTCGGGCGGGGCGAGGGCCGGGTCGTGCGGGGCGCTGACGTAGACGGTCGGGCGCGGCACCGGCCGGGCGGGTCCGTTCCGCCCGAAGACCGCGTCGAACTCGTCGTCGTAGTCCTCGGCGAAGAGCACCTGGTGGTGCGGCGACCGCTCGCCGCCGGCCGGGGCGTCCACCGAGAGCAGCAGCACGAACCCCGACAGCGACGGCGTCGTACGACGCAGCCGGGCGGCCGCGCCGCGGGCCGGGGCCGCGCGGACCAGCCGCTCGTAGACCTGGGCGGCGTCGGCGTTGGCGACCACGACGTCGGCGGCGAGCGTGGTCCCGTCGACGAGCCGTACGCCGGCCGCCCGCCCGCCGCGGACGACGACCTCGTCGACCTCGGTCCCGAGGCGCAGCTCGACCCCGAGCGCGACCGCACGGTCGCGCAGCGCCTCGGCGATCCGGTGCAGCCCGCCGGGCACGTGCCACGAGCCCCACGTCTGCTCGACCCACGGCACCGTCGCCAGGGCCGCGGGCGCACGGCGCGGGTCGGAGCCGGTGTAGGTGGCGTAGCGGTCGAGGAGCATCCGCAGCCGGGGGTCGCGCAGGTACGCCGCCCCCAGCCCGCGCAGGCTGCGCCACGGGGCGACCACGCCGACGTGGTCGAGGCGTCCGGAGAGCCGGGCCAGGTCGCGGGCCCGCACCGGCGACTCGAGGAACGGCTCGTGGGTGACGTCCCAGATCCGCTCCGCGCGACGCAGGAACTCCGACCACTGCGCGCCGCGGCCGGGGCCGAGAGCGGCGTCGAGCGCGGCCGGCACCTCCGCGAGGTCGCCGGGCAGGTCGAGCACGACCCCGTCGGGGAAGCGGTAGCGGCAGGCGACGTCGAGCCGCTCCAGCGCCAGCACGTCGGCGAGCGGGGCGCCGGTGGCCGCGAAGGTCTCCTCGAGCAGGTGCGGCATGGTCAGCAGCGACGGCCCGGTGTCGAAGCGGAAGCCCTCGTGCGACCAGGTGCCGAGCTTGCCGCCGACCTCGTCGGCCTGCTCGACGACGGTCACCCGGTGCCCGAGCGCCGCGAGCCGCGCGGCCGCGGCGAGCCCGCCGACGCCGGCTCCGATGACGACGACCGTGCTCACGGCGCGACCTCGACGGCCCGGCCCTTCCACCGCAGCCGGCCCCGGCGGCGGCCCGCGAACGAGTCGGCGGTGAGGCCGGCGAGCACCAGCACCGAGACCGGGTGGGCCCACACGTCGGGGTGCACCCGCCCTCCCGTACGTCGCGCCGCGGCCGCCCGCGCCGCCACCGAGGCGGCGTACCCGAGGAGGCCGACGCGCGAGCCGCGCAGGGCGGCGGCGGCCGGGACGACGTGCGCCAGGCCGAGCAGCGCCAGCACGCCGGCCGCGCCGGCCGGGCTGCCGAACGCCGCCCACAGCGACTTGCCGTAGCCGGCTCGCAGCTCGGGCCACCCGTCGTACATCCGGCAGGTGGCGATCCGGCTGCCGTCGGCGACCACGCCGCGACCGCCGGCGGCCTTGACCGCCCGCAGCAGCGCGATGTCCTCGAGGACCTCGGCGCGGACGGCGCCGTGGCCGCCGGCGCGGCGGTAGGTGGCGGCGTCGACGGCGAGCAGCTGGCCGTTGGCCGCGCCCAGCGACGGCCGCGGCGACCGCTCGGCGAGGCCGAGCGGCAGGGTGCTGAGCCACGACCACTGCAGCAGCGGCTGGACGAGCCGCTCGGCCGGTCCGTGGGCCTCCTGGCGCGGGTAGGGGCAGACCAGGTCGAGCCGGGCCTCGCGCAACAGCGCCATCGTGGCGGCGACGGCGTCGTCGCGCAGCCGGACGTCGGCATCGACGAACACGAGCACGTCGGCGTCGGGCACGTGCTGGGCGAGCTGGTGGCAGGCCCAGGGCTTGCCGAGCCAGCCGGCGGGCGTCGGCACACCGGTGACGACCTCGACCGTCCCCGCGGCGGCATACGGCGCCAGCACCTCGGCGGTGCCGTCGGTCGACCCGTCGTCGAGGACGACGACCCGCGCCGACCCGGCGGCGGCCACCAGTGCCTCGACGCACGGACCGACGTGGGCCACCTCGTCGCGCACCGGCAGCAGGACGGCGACCCGGCCCAGGTCGGTGTCGGCCGTGGACGCCGCGGGCGGGGTGCGGATGCGACGGAGGTTGTCGAGGGTCAGCCCGAGCGAGGCCACCGACAGCCCGGTCCCGGCGGCGACCAGCCAGCGCGTCGGGCTCACCCGGCGCGCCCGCGCCACGTCGCGACCGCCAGCGGCACGGCCACCAGGCCCATCAGCAGCCCGCCCACCAGCGCGACCGTCGGTCGCCCGAAGAACGCCGCGTGCGCGAGCACCGACGAGCCGTAGGTCCACAGGTAGACCGCGACGGGGACGCCGTCGGGCCCGGGTGCGGCGGCCCACCGGTCGAGCGCGAGGCAGACCAGGGCCGAGACCAGCAGCCAGCCGGCGAAGTTGGTGAGAGGGATGCCGTCGACCCCCGGCAGGCCCGGGTCGGGGTGCGCCCAGGCCCAGTGGCCGGCGTCGACCATCTGCGGGTCGAGGAAGACGTCCCAGGCGCTGAGTGCGGCGGCCCCGACGAGCACCCGCACGACCAACCCGCGACCGCCGACGAGCCGGTGCGCAACGACAACCGCCGGCCACGCCATCATCACCCAGGCCAGCGGCACCAGCAGGGGTACGCCGAGCGGTTGCGGCCCCAGCGTGCCGCTGTAGGCGTAGTCGCCGAACGGGAACCCGGTGCGCACGCCGACCGCCTCGGCCACCAGCCCGCCGCCGCCCGCGACGACGACCAGGGCCACCGCGGCGGCCGCACCCCGGCTCAGCGCCGCGTGGACGACCGCGGCGGAGGCCAGCAGCACGACGCTGGCGGTGGTCAGCGGCAGCGAGTCGCTGCCCACGAACGGGAAGACCATCTGCACGAGCACCGCACCGGCGGCCAGGACGGCGGCGGGACGGGTCGAGCGCACCGCCGCCCCCGCGCCGGCGCCGGTGGTCGTGGTCGCGCCGGTCATGGGGTGCTCCCGCGGTAGGTGCCGCTGACGTCGTGCACGGCGAACCGGGCGAAGAGCTCCTCGGCGTACCACCGGGCCGGCTCGGTGTGGGCGACGGCGGCCTGGTGGGCCGGGCTGCGGTAGGCGAAGTCGCTGAGGTGGCGGCTCGACCCCCACAGCGAGAACGTGCCCTGCAGCCCGACCGGCGCCTCGCCCACGCCGACGGCCAGCCGCAGGCCGGGGGCGGCGGTGAGGTCGTGGACGACGGGCGGCACCGCGCGCCAGAAGGACAGCGCGCGGGTGGGACGCAGCCGGGCGCGGGTGATCGCCGCGACCGGTCCGTCCCACGCCCGCACCGTGGGGTCCGGGGCGAACGGCTCGGCCCCCGACCAGCGGCCGCGGGAGCCGAGCGTCGTCATCCGCACCAGGAGCCGCTCGGGCGCGGCGTCGTCCCACGATCGGACCAGCCGGCCCCGGGCGAACCGCTCCGCGGTGGGCTCGTCGTCCCACGCGGTGAGCAGCGCCCAGTGGTGCGGGTCGGCGTCGCGCGGGGTGAACGTGCGGCCCGAGCCGGTGCCGAGCAGCTTGGCGAACCGCAGTCCCGGCGTACGCCGCAGACCCGCGCGACCCGTCGCCATCCGCAGCAGCGCGGGGGCGACGCGGTCGACGCGCCACAGCCGGAGCTCCACCGGGCCCGGCACGACGTCGGCGCCGGTCACGAGGCCACCCTCTCCTCCATCGACTGCGTGACGGCCCAGCCGCCCAGCAGCACCACGTGCAGCACGTAGAGCCACAGCCCTGCCGCGACCACGCCACCGACCACGCCGATCCCGCCGAACGGGACGCCGACGTCGACCGGGATGGCCAGGAACAGCTGGAACCCGTGCAGGAACCCCGCCAGGAACGACCCCGTCGCCAGCCCGCCCGCCGCGGCCACCCACCACCGCGGCCGCCCCGGGGCGACCGCGTGCAGCACCCAGGTCAGCAGCACGCTGAGCACCAGCCACATCACGGTGAACCCGCTGACGATGCGCACCAACCGGTCGACGAGGCCGTCGCCCCCGCCCTCCGGCGAGAGGGGCACCAGCCGGTCGGCGACCGCGAGGGCCGCCCAGGTCAGCGGCGCCAGCGCCAGCAGGGCCGGCGCGATCGCCAGCCTCGCGCGCCACCCGGTCCAGCTCTCCGACTCCGGACGCAGCGCCAGGCAGGCCCGCCGGATGCCCTCGCCGTAGAAGGTCGCCGGCAGCAGGGTGACGAGGGCGCCGACGACGCCGAGGTGGGCTCCGGCGGTAACCAGGGCGTCGTACGCCGGTCGGGCGCCCATGTCGGGCGGCACCAGCACCCGCAGGGACAGCAGCCGACGCTCGGCGGCGTCGGGGTCGCCGCCCCAGGTCGTGGTCCAGGTGGCGAGCAGCAGCCACGGCACCACGGCGATCGCGGCGTAGAAGGTCAGCGCCGCCGACGCGCCGGCCAGGTCGCGGGCGCCGAGGAGGGTCCCGGTGTGGCTGACGATGCCGCGCACCTCCCCCACGACCCGGCGGGTGGTGCCGCTCACGACGGCTCCAGGCACGATGGGACGGTGTCGGAGCTGACGTACGCCGCGATGCTGGCCTTCGTCGTGCTGGCGACGCTGCCGCTGGAGGTGCTGTTCCGCACCCGGGTGTACGTCCGTCCGCTCCGGTTGGGGCTGGTGCTGCTGTGCGCCGGGCTGCCGTTCCTGGTGTGGGACGTGCTGGCGGTGCGCGCCGGCCACTGGTTCTTCGACTCCTCACAGACTCTCGGCATCGACGTCGAGCTCGGCCTCGGCCGGCTGCCGCTGGAGGAGGTGCTGTTCTTCGTGGTGGTGCCGCTGGCGTCGGTGCTGACCCTGGAGGCGGTGCGCAGCGTGCGCGGGTGGACCGTCGGCGACGAGCGCGCGCCGGCGGACGAGTCGTGACCCACACCGAGGCGTCGCTGCTGGGGATCGCGGTCACGGTCGTGCTCGACCTGTGGGTGCTGCGCACGCGACTGCTCACCCGCCGCGCCTACTGGGTGTCCTACGCCATCGTGCTGTTCTTCCAGCTGCTGACCAACGAGTGGCTCACGTCGCGCGGCGTCTTCGACTACGACGATGACGCCATCCTCGGCTGGCGGATCGGCCACGCGCCGGTGGAGGACTTCCTCTTCGGCTTCTCGCTGGTGACCCAGTCGATGGTGTGGTGGGTGTGGTGGGGACGCCGGGGCGTGCAGCCCGAGCTCGGCCCCGGACCCCGCGTCACGCTCCCCACCCGTCGCTCGCGTCGCTGACCCCGACCGGACGGCGAGGACGAGGACAGGGCGGACACAAGGCGACGTTAGGCGAGCCGGCGCCCCGACACCTCACCCGACCAGAGACTGCCTGCCGCTGGCCGAGCCGAGTGCGACCCGGCAACCGACGCTGGTCGAGCCGGGCGAGCGCCAGCGAGCCCGAGTCGAGACCCCCGCAGGGAGACAGGCCACCCGGACCACGCGCGCCTCCATCCACAGACCGCACCGCGCCGGTGGCACGAGCCCGAGGAGCGCCGCACCCTGACCCGCATGACCGTCAACGCCTACGTCTACATCCTCCGCTGCGCGGACGACTCGTTCTACGTCCGCAGCACCACCGACCTCGAGCTGCGCCTCTGGCAGCACCAGGAGGGCGAGGGTGCCGCCTACACCCGCCGGCGAGGACGCCGACCGGTCGAGCTCGTGCACGTCGAGGAGTACGAGAGCATCTACGCCGCCTTCGCCCGCGAGAAGCAGGTGCAGAACTGGAGCCGGGCCAAGCGGATCGCCCTCATCGAACGCCGCTACCCCGACCTGCCGGACCTGGCTGAGCGGTACGCGACGAAGCAACGCCGGGCGCGCACCGAGACCGCCTCGCCCGCCGAGACGCCCGACCAGCGTCGGTGACGCACGCTGGTCGAGCCGGGCGAGCGCCAGCGAGCCCGGGTCGAGACCCGGCGAGGTAAGCACCCTGCGGGGGTCTCGACTCGCAGAGACTTCGTCCCCGCGGCTCGACCACCATCGGTGACCGGTCGTCGTACGACGCCCCGTCGGTGACCCCCGCTGGTCGAGCCGGGCGAGCGCCAGCGAGCCCGAGTCGAGACCCGGCGAGGTAAGCACCCTGCGGGGGTCTCGACTCGAAGAGACTTCGTCCCCGCGGCTCGACCACCGTCAGTGAGCGGCCGTGTACGACGCACTATCGGCGACACACGCTGGTCGAGCCGGGCGAGCGCCAGCGAGCCCGAGTCGAGACCCGGCGAGGTACGCACCCTGCGGGGGTCTCGACTCGCAGAGACTTCGTCCCCGCGGCTCGACCACCGCCGGTGACCGGTCGTCGTACGACGCCCCCCCACGCTGGTCGAGCCGGGCGAGCGCCAGCGAGCCCGAGTCGAGACCCGGCGAGGTGCCCGCCCTGCGGGGGTCTCGACTCGCAGAGACTTCGTCCCCGCGGCTCGACCACCGTCGCTGATCAGCCGTCGTACGACGCCCCGTCGGTGATCAGCCGTCGAACGACGCACTGTCGGCGACCCACGCTGGTCGAGCCGGGCGAGCGCCAGCGAGCCCGAGTCGAGACCCGGCGAAGTAGGCACCCTGCGGGGGTCTCGACTCGCAGAGACTTCGTCCCCGCGGCTCGACCACCGTCGGTGACCGCCCGTCGTACGACGCACTGTCGGCGACCCACGCTGGTCGAGCCGGGCGAGCGCCAGCGAGCCCGAGTCGAGACCCGGCGAGGTAGGCACCCTGCGGGAGTGGCCTCGAGACGGCCGTGGCCGGCCTCCTCGACCACCGTCGGTGACGGCAGGTGCCGACCCTGCGGGGGTCTCGACTCGCGGAGACTTCGTCCCCGCGGCTCGACCACCGTCGGTGATTGGCCGTCGTACGAAGCCCCGGCGGTGATTGGCCGTCGTACGAAGCCCCGTCGGTGAGCGGACGTCGTACGACGGTCGGTCAGGCGGAGCGGGCCTGGTAGCGGTCGCGGTCGCGGCGGGGCAGGTCGTCGGGCTGGACGGCGCGGCGGAGGTCGCGCAGGACGCGCTCGAGGAGGCGGGAGACCTGGGTCTGGGTGAGGCCGAGCTCCTCGCCGATCTCGCGCTGGGTGCGCTCCTCGTAGAAGCGCAGGAAGAGCACGCGCTGGGCGCGGCCGTCGAGGTCGCGGACGGCGGGCTGCAGGAGGCAGCGGGCCTCGACAGCCGACTCGCCCTCGGACTCGTCGGCAAGGAGGTCGCCCATCGTGGCGGCGCCCGGGTCCTCGCCGAGGGGGCGGTCGAGGCTGGGCGGGTTGAAGCAGCCGAACGCCGTGATCACCTCGGCGTACTCGTCGAGGTCGATCTCGAGCTCGGCGCAGACCTCGCGGTCGAGCGGCTCGCGGCCGAGCTGGTCGTAGAGCCGGGCGATGGTCGCGTTGACGCGGCCCTGCAGCTCCTGCACCCGGCGGGGCGGGCGCACCATCCACGAGCGGTCGCGGAAGTAGCGCTGCACCTCGCCCCGGATGGTCGGGACTGCAAAGGTCAGCAGGTCCTCGGCCTGGGTGGCGTCGAAGCGGTGGACGGCCTTGACCAGGCCCTCGTACGCCGCCTGCTGGAGGTCCTCGAGCGGGACGCCGCGGCCGCGGTAGCGGGACGCGACGGCGTCGGCGACGCGGCAGTTGAGAACCACGATCTCGTCGAGGAGCGCGAGGCGCTCACCCTCGTCGTCGGCCCGGGCGGAGAGCCGGAGCAGCTGGTCGGTACGACGCGATCGCTCGGCACGGCTCAAGTGGGTACCGGCCCCACGAGCGCCGAGCGGGGTGAGGACCACCTCGAGCTCGGGATCACGAAGCGGCTCGTCGGTGCTGGTCGGCGCGGTGGAGACGTCGGTCAGGACGGCGGGGTCGGGGATGCGGAAGTCGACAGACATGGTGGCTCTCCGGAGAAGAACGCAGGATCGCCGGTTGTTCCAGCGGTGACGCGTGCGTGGCACGGACGGGAAGACATCGTCCGTACGACGTCGAACTTAGCGACGGCCCCACGTCGCGGGACACATCCCGCTGGGTGACCGGGCGGCGGAGACCCACCTCGAAGGGGTGAAGTCCCCGCCGCACCTGGTCACCCGGTCACCGGGTCGCGCAGTGCTGCGGTGGTGCGGTGGTGCGGTGGTGCGGTGGTGCGGTGGTGCGGTGCTGCAGGTGGGGCTCAGCGCCGACGGTCGTCCGCGTCGCCCTCGACCTCGATGTTCTCCTTGCGCACGTCCTCGGTGACGGTCTCCTCGGTCACCGTGGTCTCGGTGCCGAGACGGACCCGCTCGACGGGCTCCGCGGTCTTGCTGACCACGGGCTCCTCGGCGTGCAGCACGACCTCGTGCTCCTCCTCGGAGATGGCCGGACCGTCGAGGGCGTCGCCCGCGTTGGCGTCGGTGATCGGCTCGCGCTCGACCACGGCGTGCTCGGAGCGCACCGGCACCGTGCGGGTCTCGGTCTCGGTGGTGACGTACTTGCGCAGCCGGGCGCGGCCGGCCTCGCGCTGGGTGGTGCCGACCTCGAGGTGCTCCTCGGAGCGGGTCATCGCGGAGTCGGTCGTGGGGCCGGACGTGTCGTGCCCGACCTCGGTGTCCACACCGCGGTCGACGCCGGAGTCGTAGCCGGCGTTGTAGTCGGCGTCGCTGGTCCAGGTCAGGCCGTAGTGCTCGTAGAGCCGGTGCTCCTCGGAGGCGTCGAGGTGGTTGCCGTCGAGGTCGACCTGGGGCGCGTCCTTGATCTGGTCCTTGGTGTAGGGCAGCGTCAGCCGGTCGCCCTCGAAGGACGCGTCGGTGACGGGCACGTAGCTCTCCTTGGTGCCGAAGAGCCCGGTGTTGACCGTGACGAACTCGGGACGTCCGCTCTGGTCGTCCAGGAACACCTGGCCGACCTTGCCGATCTTGTTGCCGTCGCTGCTGTAGGCGGTGCTCCCGGCGACGTCCTGGATCTGAGTCTCGTTGATCATGTCTCGTCCTCTCGTGGTGGTACCTGGTGATGCGTGCAACAGCCGGTAACCCCGGCCTCGCGGCTCGACCCGCTCCAGAGGGGTGAACGCCCGGTCAGTCGGACCGGCGCAGCAGCCGCCACGCGACCAGCAGGCCGACCGTGATCGCGGCGGCCGTGCTGAGCGTGAGGCTGCCCTCCATCGCCTCGCGCCAGGTGACGCGGTCCTCGCTGACGAACCGCGCCGTACGACGGGCGGTCCGGGTGGGGGCGGTCATCCGGGCAGCGGGCCGTCGGCCGGCGGGATCGCCGTACGGTCCTCGACGTGGGCGTCGCCCTCGCTGTCGACCGTGACGTGCTCGCGGCGCAGCTCGGTCTCGATCACGTGCTCGTCGATGACGGTGTGCTTGCGCACGATGACGCGCTCGCGCACGACCAGCTTCTTGGTCACCACGAGCACCTCCTCGAAGACCGGGATCGAGACCGACCCGTCGGGCAGCGTCAGCACCTCGCCGGTGTCGCCCTCGGTGGCCGGGGCGCGCTCGGAGGTGTCGGCGTGCTCGACGTCGCGCTCGATCGTCTCGGAGACCGGGAAGGTCTCGACGTGCTTGCGCACGTGCACCCGCCCGGACTCGTGCAGCTCGGTGCCGACCTCGGCCCGCTCCTCGCTGCGGACGACCTCCTGAGTGGGTTGGTCGCTCGGGTGGTCGCTCAGGTGGCCGGTCACGTGCTCGGGACCCTCGTCGGCGTGCCGTCCGCTGTTCATCGGGCACCCCGTCCGGGGACGATGCCGCCGGGACGCTCGCGCACGGAGCGCCGCGTCGCGACCAGGTTGACCGACTCGTCGCGGTGGTGGCGTCCGCCGAGCAGGCCGCCGAGGTAGCCGCCGGCCAGGGCCAGCGCCAGGGCGACGACGCCGGTCACGATCGCCGCGACCGTCCAGGCGTCGTCGGAGAACCAGGACGGCAGGCCGACCTCGTCGGTCACGTCCAGGTCGTCGCCGAAGATCGCGGCCAGCGCCGTCAGGATCGCGGCGAGCAGGACGATCCACAGCACGGCGACGAGCCCGTGCAGGCCGCCCCGGCGCCGCGCGATGCGGCCGGCGACCCAGCCCCCGGCCAGGCAGGCCAGGAACAGCACGACGAGACCGGCGATGAGCCCGCCGACCGAGAGGTCCTGGTCGCCGACGTCGCTCTGGTAGCCGATGGTGCCGACGACGGCGCTCACCAGGGCGGAGAGCAGCAGCAGCGCACCGAGGATCGCCAGCGCGCCCCCGAGGGTGGCGGGGAGGTCGAACTTCTTGTCCTGGTGCAGGGCGGTGCCGGGGTCGCGGTCGTCCACGCGGTAGACGACCTGCTCGTCGGCCTGGGGGACGGTCGCCTGCTCGTGCGTCGACCGGTCGAGCGGACGGTCGGCCGACCGGTCGACCGTCGGATCGTGCGGCGGTTCGTGCGGTGTGTGGGCCATGAGTCGGCTCCTCTGGGTAGGACGTGGGACCACGTCCGGTACCCGGCACGCACGACGGCCGCCCACCCCCGACGGGTGAGCGGCCGGTGCTGGGAGCCGGTGCGGGAGCCGTGCGGAATCCCCGGCCAGCGGAACGTCAGCTCTCGCCGCGGCGGATCGCCTTCGCCTCCTCGGTGCGCTTGCGGTCCTTCTCCGCCTTCTTCTCCAGGTTCTTGGTGTCGCGGTGCGGCAGCAGGATGTCGTCCTCGGCCGGCTCGCCGCGCTGCAGCTCGCGCCCCCGCTCGAGCTCGGCGTCGAGCTCGGCGCCCAGGAGGAGCGCCAGGTTGGTGATCCAGAGCCACAGCAGGAACACGATGACGCCGGCCAGGGCGCCGTAGGTCTTGTCGTAGGAGGAGAAGTTGCCGACGTAGAAGCCGAAGGCGGCACTGGCCAGCACCCAGACCAGGATGGCGATGACGGCGCCGATGCTGATCCACTTGAACTTCTGCGGCTTCACGTTGGGGGTGAAGTAGTAGAGCATCGCGACGATCAGCACGACGATCGCCAGCAGCACCGGCCACTTGGCGATGTTCCAGACGGTGACGGCGGTGTCGCCGAGGCCGATCGAGTCACCGACGGCCTGCGCGGCCGGGCCCGTGAGCACCAGCGCGGCCAGGACGACGGCGACCAGCACCACGAGGACCGCGGTCAGCAGCAGCATGGCCGGACGCAGCTTCCAGATCGGCCGGCCCTCGCCCTTCTCGTAGATCCGGTTCATCGCGCGGCCGAAGGCACCGACGTAGCCGCTGGCCGACCACAGCGCGCCCGCCAGACCGAGGACGAACGCCGGGCCGGCGGCCTGGGACGAGCTGAGGTCGCGCAGGGTCGGCCCGATCGAGTCGACGACGCCGCCGGCGCCGATCTGCCCGAGGATCTTCAGGACCTCGTCGACGGCGGCGGTGCCCTGGCCCACCAGGCCGAGCACCGAGGTGAGGGCGATGGCGGCCGGGAACAGCGCGAGGACGGCGTAGTAGGTGAGCGCGGCGGCGAGGTCGGTGCACTGGTCCTCGCTGAACTCGGAGAAGGTCTTCTTCAGCACGAACTTCTTCGACTTGCCGGTGAGGTCGGTCGGTGACTCGACGTGCTCGCTGTCCTCGCGGGTGTCGCGGGCCCGCTCCCGCTGCTGCTCGCTCATCGTGTCGTCCTCACCGGTCGTGCGGTCGGTCTCGGCGGCCTGGTCGGGGTCGACCCTCCGGGCGCTCATGCCAGCCGCTCCGTCTGGTTGTCGGAGGGGAACTTCTCGGGCTGGCCCGTGGTGGCGGCCCGCACCGCCCCGATGAGCCGCTTGACCCGCGAGCTCGACGCCTCCCACCACTCGGCGGTCTCGGCGCGCACCTTGACCAGGACGATGCCCGGGGTGTCGAGCCCGTCGGAGAACCACACCTTGAGCGGCGGGGCCCACAGCTCCTCCATCTTCGCGCGGTCGTGCACCACCGACGCCGTCCCCGAGACCGAGACCCAGGCCTGGTGCTCGTCGTCGGAGAACGCGACGTTGACCTGCGGGTGCGTGGTGATCTCGGCGACCTTGGCCGAGTCGCTCATGGCGAAGAACCACAGGTCGCCATCGAACTCCACGTCCTGCAGGGCCATGGGCCGGCTGACGTGACGGCCGTCGGCGGTCATCGTGGTGAGCATGCTGATGCGGGCCTGGTCGACGAGCTCGGCCACCTTGCGGGTGCCGTCGTCGTCGTGCGGGTCACTCATGCGCGATCTCCTTCGCTGGGTTCGTGACGCTCGACGCTTGCGGAAAAACGACTGAGACCCCACCGGCCGGGGAGCGGCGGAGGAGCCTCAGACGAACCCCGGTGGCCAGCGCCAGCCGAACCGGGATCAGGATTGCCGACGGCCACGATGCTGCGTGAGTCCGAGGTCGACGGCATCACAGACGGTATCCGCGCGGTCCGGTCCGAACCCCACCCGCACGGGCGACTTTCAGTCGGCCGGCCGGCTCGACGCCAGCCGGAACATCGGCCCGACCAGCCGGTCGTAGGCCCACGGCGCCAGCCGGAACGCCGCCATCATCGGGTAGTTCAGCAGCGCGGTCTGCACCTCGCCACCGGTGCCCGGCAGGCGCGGGCCGACCTGGTCGAGGACCACCTTGGCGACCCGCTCCGGGCTGATGCTCAGCGGCGGCGGGGAGTGCGCGTCGCCGTCGTCGTCGAGCGCCTTGGCGTAGATCGGGGTGTCGACGCTGCCGGGTGCGACGTGGCTGATCCGCACGCCCGGGATGTCGACGTTCTCGATCCGCAGCTGCCGCGCGAGCGCGCGCACCCCCCACTTGCTCACGACGTACGGCGTCATCTCGGGGATCGCGATGTGGCCCAGCAGCGAGCCCACCAGCACGAGGTCGCCGTGGGACTGCTCGCGCAGCACGGGGACGACGTGGCGGGCGACCGAGGCGGCGCCGAGCAGGTTGGTGGTGACGACCTGGGCGAAGTCGGCCGCCGAGGTGTCCTCGGTGCGGCCGTAGCTGACCACGCCGGCGCAGTGCAGGACCGCGTCGATCCGGTCGTGCAGCCCGAGGACGTCCTCGACCATCGCGGCGACCTCGTCGTCGTCGGCGACGTCGGCGGTGACCACGTCGGCCGACGCGGCCCCCGCCTCGAGGCAGGCGTCGGCGACGTCGGCCAGCGCGTCCTCGCGACGGGCCACCAGGACCACGTGGTGCCCCTCGCCCGCGGCCCGGAGCGCGGTGGCCTCACCGATGCCGCTGGAGGCACCGGTGACCACGACGACCAGCCCGGGCTTGCGGGCCGGCACGAGCAGCCAGGTCAGCACGACGACCCTCCCCTACGGGTGAGCACGGGGCACGGGTCGACGCGGCTAGCGTCGATCGCATGAGCATCAGCAAGGGAGACAAGGTCCACTGGAACACCTCTCAGGGCAAGACGGTCGGGAAGGCGGTGGAGAAGAGGACGGCGGAGTTCCAGCACGACGGCCAGAAGTTCAAGGCCAGCGACGACGAGCCGTACTGGATCGTCGAGTCGGACAAGTCGGGGGCGAGGGCCGCCCACAAGGAGTCCAGCCTCGAGAAGGGCTGAGCCGTGGCCCGATCGATCGTGGTCTTCGGCGCCAGCAGCGGCATCGGTCTGTCCGTCGCGCAGCAGCTCAGCGCCCGCGGCGACCGGCTGGTCCTGGTCGCCCGCGACGAGGCGCGACTGCGCACCGTCGCGGCGAGCCTGCCCGGCCCGGCGGTCGTCGCTGCGGCCGACGTCACCGACGCCGAGGCTGTCGAGCGCGCCGTGGCGGCCGGGGTGACGGCGTACGGCGGGGTCGACGGGGCGGTGACCACCGCCCAGGCGATGGCCTACGGCACCGTCGAGCAGCTGCCGGCCGAGGTGCTGAGCCGGCTGGTCGACGTCGCCGTCGGCGGCCTCGCCAACGTCGCCCGGTCGGTGCTGCCGCGGCTGCGGACCGCCGGGGGCGGCGACCTGGTCGTGGTCAGCTCGCTGCTGGCCGAGATCGCGGTGCCGTCGATGGGCGGCTACTGCGCCGCCAAGTGGGGCCAGCTCGGCCTGGTGCGCACCCTGCAGGCAGAGGTGCGCCGCGAGCGCGGGCTGCACGTGAGCCTGGTGCTGCCCGGCGCCGTCGACACGCCCATCTACCGCCAGGCCGCGACGTACGCCGGCCGCCAGGGCTCGGCCCCGCCGCCGGTCGCGACCCCGGAACGCGTGGCCGCGGCGGTCGTCAGGAGCCTGGACAAGCCGCGCCGGGTCGAGCACGTCGGTCCGCCCAACCTGATGGCCGTCGCGGGCTTCCGGCTCGTGCCGGCCGTCTACGACCGCCTCGTCGGCCGCATGGTCGACCAGGTCGTGCTGCGCGGGCCCGAGTCGCCCGCCGACCCGGGCAACGTCTTCGACGCCCGCCCGGAGGCCGAGCAGCTCCGCGGTGGCTGGACGCCCGGTGGCCGAATGCGGCGCGGGGGTCGGGCACGGTGGCGGGGCTGAGGCGAGGAGGTCCATGACCCCGTTGACGCTGCCAGGAACGGCACCGGCGGGGATCACCCCGAGAGCGAGGGCCCCGAAGGGTGAGAACGCCTGATCCCGCTCAACGGGGCGGCGGAGGCAACGCGTCGGTGGCCTCCAGCTGGGCCATGCCGGTGAGCATCAGCAGGTCGGCGATGAGCGAGCGCAGCTGGGCGAGGACCACTTCGGCGGTCATCTCGTCAGAACGCTCGACGGCGCTGGTCCGGCGCCCGAGCTCGAGCAGGCGGCCCCGCACCGCCTCGGGCATCCGGTCGGCGTGCAGCTCGGCGACCATCGCGTCGACGGCCCCGGCGAGGTCGTCGGCCAGCACGGCGTAGGTGCGCGGGACCGGACGGTGGTGGTAGGCCGACACCGCCACCTGCCGCACCAGCACCCGGGTGGTGCGCAGCGCGCGGTCGAGCGGGTCGACGATCTCGGCCATCCGCCTGATGCCGTGCCGGTGCCGCACCCGGAACGGCGACGACGCCACCACCGCCATCCCCTCGTCGGCCGCCGCCTGCAGCCGACGCACGAGGTGGTCGGTCGAGCGGGCGTCGTCGAGCAGGTCGAGGCCGCGGTCAACGTCGCCGTCGACCAGCACCGCGCTGGCACCGCGCAGCAGCTCGGCGACCTTCTCCAGCACCAGGCCGGCCTGCTCGCGCGGACGCCGCAGCGGTGCCGCCGGCACGACGGTGGCCGCCACCAGCGCCACGGCGCCACCGATCAGGGCGTCGGTCCACCGCACCAGCGAGTCACCGGTGGTCGGCACCAGCGCGACCACGAACACCGACTGGATCGCGGCCTGGTTGACGAACAGCGTGCCGGCGTCGAGCATCACCGCGGTCGTCATCGCGAGCCCGACGATCAGCGCGATCTGCCAGGCACCGGAGCCCAGCCAGAGCACCAGCAGGTCCCCGAGCAGCACGCCGATCGCGACACCGGCGGTCACCTCCGCGACCCGCCGCCACCGCTGCGCGTACGACGTCCCGAGGCTCACCACCGCCGCGATCGGCGCGAAGATCGGGACGTCGTGGCCGAGCACGTCGTTCGCCAGGAACCAGGCCACCCCGGCCGCGGCCGCGCACTGCGCCACCTGCCACCGCTTGTCGCGGAAGCGCTGCCACCGCTCCCCCAGGCTGCGGCGTCCGCGCTGCTGCACGCGCTCGAGCGGGGCGGGCTGCATGGCTGGGATCGTGCCACGTCCGCGGGCGGACGACGCTCAGGGAGCCCATCCGCCGTGCCAGGCCTCCAGCGTGTGGCGGGGCTGCCAGGGGGCGAGCCGGTGGTCCGGCTCGGGGTGGACCGGGGCCAGGTCGGCGCGTCCCCAGCGGACGGCGCGGCGGTGCAGGCGCAGGTCGGTCAGCTCGCCGACGCCGTCCACCGACCGGCTGCCGTGGCCCTCTAGCCCGTCGAGGGTGCTGCGCCACGCCCGCGCGTCGCCGAGAACGCCGTGCCGGAGGTCGAGGTGGAGCCGCGCCGTGACCAGCGACGCGTCGGCTGGCAGCACCCGACGGTCGTCGCCCACCAGCGCCCGCTGCTCGTCGGTCAGCCGCACCCGGGCGGTCGGCACCGCCGCGAGCAGGCTGTCGACGGTGACCAGCAGCTCGGTCGGTGCCAGCGCCGGCGCACAGGTGACGATCAGGTCCGCCGGGCCGCGCAGCAGTCCCCGCCAGGCGGTGCCGGGCCCCGCGACCCGGTCGGCCACGGCGACCGTCTCGGCCAGCACCGCGGCGTCCGAGCGGTCGCGCGCGCCGGCGTCGACGCCGTCGTGCCAGGCGACGGCGTCGGGCCGGTGGGCGAGCAGGCCGCCGGCCAGCCACGAGCGGTGCGCGATCTCCCAGTCCTCGCCGCCGTACGCCGTGAACGACTCGTCGAAGCCGCCGACCTCGTCCCACCACCACCGTGAGCACGCGAGCACCGCGGCGATCACGAACCGGTGGCTGGTGTGGTCGGCGTGCAGGAGGTCGGCGGTGTCGCGGTAGGCCTCGCGCAGCCACTCGGGCTCGGGCAGCTCGCGCCCGTCGCCGGACAGGTCGGCGTGGCGGCGGCGTCCCACCACCAGGCACTCGGGCAGCCGCGCCGGCAGGTCCGTGATCGCCGCGACGAACCCTGGCTCGGGCGTGGTGTCGGCGTCGAGCAGCACGAGGAGGTCGCCCGTCGTCGCCTCGACGCCGCGGTTGCGGGCGGCGGCCGCCCGGAACCCGTGGTCGGCCTGCCGCACCAGCCGGACGCCGTCCGGCACCGTCGGCGGCACCGCCGACCCGTCGTCGGTCACCACCACCTCGTCGGGCACCCGGGACTGCGCGGCGAGCGCCTCCAGGGTGCGGGCGAGCTCGCGCGGCTGCTCGTAGTGGCAGACGACGGCCGAGACCCGCAGGCCGGTGGCCGGAGGTCCGGCCAGGTCCCACCGGTTGCCGGGCACGGTGCCGCCGTGGAACGGCCTCACCGGGCCGTGCCGATCGTGCGCCACCAGGCGCGGTAGGCGAGCGCGGTGTCGCGGAGGCCGGGTCGGAGGTCGACGCCGGGGTCGACCCACGTCGACCGCGGCGCGCGCAGGGCGCTGCCGATCGCGTCGGCCAGGCGGTCGTCGCGGAACAGTGCGACGGTCCCGTCGCGCAGCGCCGCCATCTCGCGCGCGTAGACGCCGTCGCGCACGAGCGGACGGCGACCGGCGGCGAGCCAGGAGTTGAGGCTGCCCGAGGCCGAGACGTTGCGGTGGGCGACCACGGGCACGGCGACCGACCGCAGCACGTCGTCGACCTCGTCGTCGGGCAGGTGGCCGGTGACGTCGAGCGGCACGCCGCGCACCTCGGCCATCCGGCGGAGGTCCTCGACCTCGTCGTCGTGCCCGGCGGCCGGTCCGCCCACGACGAGCACCCCGACCTCGGTGCCGGTGCGGCACAGCGCGCTCGCCGCCCGCACCACCTGGCGGTGCCCCTTGCCCGGGTAGACGAACCCGAAGATGCCGACCACCGGGGCGGCCGGCAGCCGCGCACCGCCGGCCGCCGGCGGCGCCAGGACCGGGAGGGGGACGGTGGTCCCCGCGGCGTCGGGGTCGCACCACCGGGCGACGAGGTCACGCTCGTGGTCGGAGTTGGTGGCCCAGGCGCGGGCCGCCCGCACGACCCGCCCGTACGCCGCCGCCCGCTCGCGGAACACCGGGCCGTCGGTCGGCTGCGGCACGTCGTGCAGCGTCACGGTCAGCGCCACCTCGCGCGCGAGCCGCTCGACCACGGCCGCGGCGCGGTCGGGACGCGCGGCCAGCAGCCGGTCGGTCAGGTGCAGGTGCACGGGCTCCCGGCCGCCCCCCAGGCCCTCGGTGCCCCGCACCACCGGTGCGCCGCACGCCGCGGCGAGCGCGGCGGCGTACCGCGTCACCCCGTGCCGGGGATCGCCGAGCAGCAGGTGGCGCGGGACCGGCAGGACCGACCGCACGCGCGGCCGGCCGGTGCGAGCGGTGCTGACGGTGCTGGCCGTGCTGGCGGTGCGGTCCACCAGGTCGGCGAGGTGCGAGCGGCTCACCCGTACGTCGCCACCATGCCGCGGTGCATGACCCGGTCGCCCACGACGCCGGCGTGGTCGGCCCGGTGCAGCACGCAGGCGTTGTCCCACACGACGAGGTCGCCCTGGGTCCAGGCGTGGTCGTAGGTGTTGTCGGGCCGGGTGGAGTGCTCGAGGAGCAGGGCGACGAGCTCGTCGGACTCGTCCTGGTCGAGCCCGCTGACCGCGGCGCAGCGGGCCGGCGCGGTCAGGTAGAGCGACTCGCGGCCGGTGACCGGGTGCGGCCTGATGATCGGGTGGGCGGCGGCACGCTCCTCGTCGGGGCCGAGCTCGACGCCGGTGACGACGTGGGTGATCGTGCGGCCCTCGACCCGGCGACGCAGCTCGGCCGGCAGGGTGCGGGCCGCGCGGTACTGGTTGGTGAACTGCGTGGCACCGCCCTGCTGCGGCACGCTGACGGTCCGCAGCGCCGTGTAGGCCGGTGGTCGGCTGACGTAGCTGGTGTCGACGTGGAACGAGCTCTTCGGGGGCGCGGCGGAGTCCCAGCGCCCGACGTTGCTGATCACGTTGAGGTCGGGGTAGCCGTCGAGGGGTGCCTCGCCCGCGGTGAACGCGAGGTCGCCGAACCCGCGCAGGAACGCGAGGAAGTCGTCGTCGTCCAGCACCTGGCCGGGCAGGACGGCGACGCCGTGCTCGGCGAGCAGCGCGCGGAGCGGGCCCACGGGCCCGGTGGGGTCGTCGGCGACGGCGACGCCGGTCACCCGCACGCCGACGGGGTCGAGGATCTCGGTCTGCATCAGGGGCTCACCTTTCGGTCGAGGATCGGTACCCGGTCGCGAGCCGTACGGACGCGCCGAGCAGCTCCGGCATGGGTAGTCCGGCGGCCGCCGCCATCACCACGACCACCGAGGTCGGGGCGAAGGAGCAGTAGAGCGAGGCCTCCAGGAAGTACGGCACGCCGGCCGGGTCGACGCGGAAGTCGAAGAGCCCGTGGTGGCGGCAGCCCAGGGCGTCGTAGGCGCGCAGGGCGGCGACCTGCACCGGGGCCGTGACCGGGTCGGTGGGGTCGAGGACCCAGGCGTGCGCCGCGTCCTTGGCGACCAGCCCGAGCTCGCCGTCGGCGTCGCGGCGCAGCTTGTCGTCGTGGTCGCGCACGGGCTTGGTGACGGCGTCGACGGCGTACTCCTCGAGCGGCAGGGCGACCAGGCCGTCGCCCAGGTCGACGACGGCGCACCGCACCTCGCGCCCCAGCTCGACGTAGGTCTCGACCAGCGCCCGCCCGTCCGAGCCGTGGGCGCACGCCGAGGCCACGGCGTCGTCGTACGCCGCCGGGTCGCGCACGAGCGTGACCCCGAGCGAGTTGTCGGCGTCGGTCGGCTTCACCACGACGGGCAGCGCGAGCGGCAACGGGTCCCCCGGGCTGACCACCTGCGCGTCGGGCACCGGGACCCCCGCGGCCGCGACCACCGCCGACGCACGGGGCTTGTCGGCTCCGAGGGCCATGGTCTCGGGCCGGTTGCCGACGTAGGCGATGCCGAGCAGGTCGAGCAGCCCCCGGTAGGTCGTCATGCCGGGGCGGCAGAACATCTGGGGCAGCGCGACGTCGACGTCGAGGGCGGCCAGGTGGCCGACGGCCTCGGCAAAGGTCAGCGGAGGGGCCGCAGCGAGTGCGGCGTCGTCGAGGGTGGCGGGGAAGCGCCAGGCGCCGCCCGGGGAGACGTGCGCGACGACGTGCTCGTCGGCGTCCCCGACCGTGCCCGCGAGGGCGGCGAGGCAGCCGCGCGCGTAGAGCCGCGAGACGTCGTCGAGCAACGGGTCGACGGCGGAGCCGGTGAGGTGCAGGTAGCGCACGTCAGTCCCCCGCCGGCTCGACGAGCTTGCCGATGTTGACGTCGACCTTGAGCCACGGCCGACCGGCTCGCAGGTTCTGAAGCAGCAGCGACGGCAGGTGCAGGTGGTGCAGGGCCAGGAACGGCAGCGGGTCGTGACCGTCGAGCACGGCCTCGGTGCCGCGGGCGATGGTGCGCACGCGCCCCGGTGCGGAACGGGGGTGCCGCAGGGCCTGCCACAGCTCGTGGTGCAGCCAGTACGTCGGCCGCCCCCCGACCGGCGGCTCGACCGCCACCGCGCCGTCGTCGAGGTAGGCCGCAGCGACCTCCGGGCGGCCGGCGAGCAGCGTGATCGCCGAGTGGGTGCGCGGGTTGCACTCGATGGCCCGGACGGTGCCGTCGGCGTCCTCCATGAGGTCGAAGGACACCTGCCCGGTCAGTCCGTACGCCGCCACGAACCGCTCGACCCAGGCGCGCACCGCGGGGTGCTCGACCTGCTCGTAGGTCAGCTGCCAGGCCGACGAGCGGCAGCACGCCCAGACCTGCAGGCGGCCGTCGCGGGCCGTGCCGTGGGTGCACCACTCAGTGCCCTCCAGCAGCTCCTGGAGGATCCACGGCTCGTCGGCCGAGATCGGCAGGTCGCGCACGAACGCCGCCGTCTCCTCGGGCGTCGGACGGGGCAGCGGGGTCAGGTCGAGGCGGCGCACCGGGTCGTAGGGGACGCTCTTGAGCACCCACGGCCCGGGGTGGGCGTCGAAGTCGAAGTCGAGCACCTGCTGGGCGTCGGTGACCCGGTGCGTCGCCGGCACGGGCAGCCCGACCGCCTCGGCCATCTCGGCGAAGGTGCCCTTGTCGTCGATGCGGCGCAGCGTGTCGGTGTCGAGGTGCACCACCTCGCAGCGACCGGCCAGCAGCTCGGCGGCGCGAGCCTCGGGCAGGCTCGACGCCGGGGCCGACACCGGCACCCACACGTCGACGCCCTCCTCCTCGACGACCCGCAGCAGCGCGTCGGCGTAGTCCGGCGACGTGGGGTCGGGCACCACGCGGAACGTGTCGACGGCGCGGGAGAAGCGGTGGGCGGTGAGCCGGTAGCGCGCGGTCTCGACCAGGACGACGCGGTGCCCCGCGGCGTGGAACAACCGCGCCAGCACCAGCGCCTTGGTCATCTTCCCGCCACTGACGAGCACCGTGCGCCGATCCGCGCCGCGGGCCGGGCGCGCGCCGCGGCGCGCCACCGCGACGCCGGTGAGGAGCAGGTTGAGCGGCAGCGTCGCCTCCAGCAGCGCGATCGCGCCGAGCGTCCTGGCCGCGGTCGCCACCACCGACGCCGGTCGAGCCGGGCGAGCGCCGGACGCTGGTCGAGCCGGGCGAGCGCCGGACGCTGGTCGAGCCGGGCGAGCGCCAGCGAGCCCGAGTCGAGACCCGGTGAGGTGTTCGTCCACGGTGGGTGCCGACCCTGCGGGGGTCTCGACTCGCGGAGACTCCGTCCCCGCGGCTCGACCACCGTCGGCCCCCGATGTCCCGTCGGTCGAGGCCGCCGTCGCCGTCACGAGACCCTCCGCACCAGGGTCACGCCGTCGCGCAGCGGCACCAGCACCTGCTCGACCCGCGGGTCGGCGGCGAGCCGCTCGTTGAAGGCCGCGATGGCGGCGCCGTTGGCCGAGGGGGTCGCGCCCGACCAGGGCTCGCCCTGCAGCAGGGTGTTGTCGACCGCGACCACCCCGCCGTCGGCGAGGAGCCCGCGGTCGAGCAGGACGTCGAGGTAGCCGGCGTACCCGGCCTTGTCGGCGTCGAGGAAGACGAGGTCGAACTCCTCGCCGGCGTCGGCGAGCCCGTGCAGGGTGACGGTCGCGTCGCCGAGCCGGACGTCGACGAGCGCCCCCGCGGGCGTCGCCGCGAACGCCTCCCGCGCGACGGCCACGGCCCGCTCGTCGACCTCGCACGCCACCAGGCGGCCGTCGGCGGGGAGCGCCTCGGCCATGGCCAGCGCCGAGTAGCCGGTGAACATGCCGATGTCGAGCACCCGACGGGAGCGGGTGAGCGCGACCAGCATCCGCAGGAAGGCACCCTCGACGTGGCCGGACAGCATCTCCTCCTCGAGGCCGCCCTCCCACGCCACCGACCGGGTGCGCTCCTCGAGCGCGACCAGCGCCGGCGAGGCCGGCGTCGTGCACCGGGCGACGTAGTCGTCGAGACCGGTGATCAGCGCGGCGGCGATGCCGACCGGCGTCACCGGCCTCATGACTCGCGGGCGGTGTACTGCTCGACGCCCTCGCCACCGCGCGAGTAGCCGGCGGCGACCGCCTTGTGCACCTCCAGGATCTCCACGAGCTCGGGCACGGTGAGGTCGTTGACGAAGCGGCAGGTGCCGATCGGGTCCGGCACCGCCGCGCGCAGCAGCCCGTCGCGGGTCTGCAGGATCGACCGGGTGGCCCGCTCGAGCAGGTCGGCGGTGAAGAACGGGCTGTCGATGGCCAGCCCCACGGAGCTGAGCAGGGTCAGGACCCGGTCGCGCTCGGCGGCGCTGATGAAGCCACGCTGCTCGGCGATGGTGGCCGAGAACGCCATGTCGACGCTGATCGCGTGGCCGTGGAACAGCGGCGGGTCGGGTGCCAGCTCCAGCGTCGGGCTCCAGGTGTGGCCGTAGGCGATCACCCGGTCGAGGTCGAGCTCGTGCAGGTTGGGCACCTCGAGCTCGAGCATCGTGTGGATGGCGTCGTAGGTGACCCGGTCGGCCACCTCACGCAGGTGCTCCGCGCCGACGGCGTGCCCGAACGACGTGTGCAGCAGGTCGTCGGCGTACTTCTCGAGGGTCTCGAAGATGCCGCGGTGCGAGACCGTCGCGATCTTGATGATCTCGGCGATCCCGTTGCGGACCTGGTCGACGGGCAGCGTGCGCAGCATCGAGAAGTCGAGGAAGACCTGCTTGGAGGCGTGGTAGGCGCCCAACCGGTTCTTGTGCTTGCCGTGGTTGGCGCCGACCTTGATCGAGACGCTGGCGTCGATGAGGCCGATCAGGGTCGTCGGGATCCGCACGTAGTCGGTGGTGCGCTTGTACACCGCGCACGCGAAGCCGGCCACGTCGGTGGTCAGCCCGCCGCCGACGACGAGCACCTGCTCCTTGCGGTTGAGGCCGAAGTCGGCGAACGCGTCGACGATCGTCTCCAGCGTGCGCAGGGACTTGGCGGTCTCGGCGATCCGCACCGGGACGACGGTCAGGGCGATGTCGTGGACCCGGAAGTACTCCTCGGCCGCCGCGCCGTGCAGCCGCAGGACGTTCTCGTCGACCACCATGAGGCAGCGGCCCTGGGCGCGGAAGGTGTCGGCGAGCTCGGGGCGGTCGACGTCGAAGACGCCCGCGACGTACTGCAGCGTGTAGTCGATCTTCTCGTACGCCTCGATGCGGAACGCCGTCTCGGTGGCGGTCAGCCGGGCGGTCGGCTCGCCGACGACCGCGGTCACGAGCGCAGGTCCTCGAGGGAGAGGGCCTCCACCCGGCGGGTCGACCCGAAGTCGTGCCCGGCGGTGTTGCCGTTGGGGAACGCGACCACCGGGACGCCGGCGGCCTCCGCGGACACGACACCACCCAGGTTGTCCTCGATGGCGACGCAGTCGGCGGGCTCCTCGCCCAGCTGCTGCAGGGCGTAGGTGTAGGCCTCGGCGTCCGGCTTGCGGGCCTGCACCCGGGACACGTCGACCACGACGTCGAGGTCGGCGAAGGAGACCTTGCCGGCCAGCGCCCGGCCGAGCGCGTCGAGGTTGTCGCCCGACGTGGTCGTCACCAGACCCACCTTGAGGCCCTGCTGCTTGGCGTCGCGGATGACGTCAGTGACACCCGCGCGCGGCGCGATGTCGGTCGAGGTGAGGGTCTGCTGGTAGATCCGCGACTTGGTGGCGTGCACGGCGTCGGCGTCGACCTCCTCGCCCCGGGCGCGGGCGTAGTCGGCGACGCGGTCGCGGCCGCCGTTGGAGGCCAGCAGGCCGGCGTACTCCTCCTGGTCCCACCGCCAGTCGAGGCCGTGCTCGGCGAAGGCCTGGTTGAAGGCGTCGCGCTGGATCTCGGAGGTGTCGGCCAGGGTGCTGATCGATCCGAACAGGATGGCGGGCATGGTTCGTCCGTTCCGTGCGCGAGGGCGCACTGGGAGAGGCGGTCACGAGGACGCGACCGGGACTGGAGCCGGTCTGGCGGCGCCGAGTGTCCGATGGTCACCCGGCGCCTGCGGAGAAGGTGCCACCCGGCGCGACCCGGTCACACCACCCCTCGGGAGAGGCAGGACCGTTCCCGCCTAGCGCACCGGCCGCGCGAGGGCGCTCACGGCAGCCCCGAACACCGGCGGCAGCGCCCGCGCCGCGGGCACGACGACGGCGCGCAGCGGACGCGGCGTGGTCGCGGCGACCAGCCCCGCGGTGAGCCAGCGGTAGCGCCGCGTCAGGCGCACCCAGTCGGCCTCGTACGCCGCCGGGTCGCCCGCGGCGACCGCACGCACCGCCGCCCCGGCCTGCCCGAGGGCGAGCGCGACGCCCTCGCCGGTGAGCGCGTCGACGTAGCCTCCGGCGTCGCCGACCAGCAGCACCCGGCCCGCCGTACGACGGCGCGCCGACTGGCGCAGCGGCCCGGCGCCCCGGACCTCCGAGGCGGTCCCGGCGCCCGCGAGCCGTTCGAGGAGCGCGGGGAACGCGGCCAGGTGGTCGTCGTAGCCGCGCCGGGTCGAGGACAGCACCGCGACCCCAACCAGGTCGGCGGCGACGGGGGTCACGTAGGCCTCGGCGTCGCGGGCCCAGTGCACCTCGACGCGGTCGGTCCACGGCGCCAGCGCGTAGTGGCGCCGCTGTCCCCAGCGCGGCCGGCCCCGGGTCGGCGCGTCGAGCCCGAGGCTGCGGCGCACCGGCGAGTGCAGCCCGTCGGCGGCCACGACGTACCGGGCCCGGACGCCGTCGACGCGCACGCCGTCGTCGTCCTGGCTGATCTCCCCGACCCGCCCTGGGACCACCTCGACGCCCGCGGCGTCGACGGCGCCCCGCAGCGCGGCGTGCAGCGTGGTGCGGCGGACCCCGCGACCCGGCCCGGCCCCGAAGGACGTCTCGGCCCGCCGACCCCGCCCGTCGCGCCCGGCCGCGCAGTAGGCGATGCCCGTGATCGGGTGCCCGTCGGGGTCGACGCCGAGCGCCCGCAGCGCGTCGACCGCCCCCGGCATCAACCCCTCCCCGCAGGCCTTGTCGATGGTGTCCCGCCGCTGCTCGACGACCCGGACGTCGAGCCCCACGCGCGCGGCGTGCAGCGCCGTCGCGAGACCCGCCGGCCCGCCGCCGACGACGAGGAGGTCGAGGGGACGCGTCATCGGGGGGCGCCCACCGCAACCGACGCTGGTCGAGGAGGCCGGCCACGGCCGTCTCGAGACCACGCCGTACGACGCACGACCGACGCTGGTCGAGCCGCGGGGACGAAGTCTCCGCGAGTCGAGACCCCCGCAGGCTGCGCACCCACCGCAACCGACGCTGGTCGAGGAGGCCGGCCACGGCCGTCTCGAGACCACGCCGTACGACGCACGATCCCCGTCGGCAGCGCACCTCGCCGGGTCTCGACTCGGGCTCGCTGGCGCTCGCCCGGCTCGACCAGCGTCGTACGACGGCCAATCGCCGACGGTGGTCGAGCCGCGGGGACGAAGTCTCCGCGAGTTGAGACCCCCGCAGGCTGCGCCCCCACCGCAACCGACGCTGGTCGAGGAGGCCGGCCACGGCCGTCTCGAGACCACGCCGTACGACGCCCGACCCACGGTGGTCGAGCCGCGGGGACGAAGTCTCCGCGAGTCGAGACCCCCGCAAGGTGCGCACCGCGCCGGGTCTCGACCCGGGCTCGCTGGCGCTCGCCCGGCTCGACCAGCGTGAGTCGCTGGCGCTCGCCCGGCTCGACCAGCGTGGGACGGCCCCTCAAGCCGGCAACCCCGCCAGCGCCTGGTTCTCCACCCGGATCCGCACGGTCAGCAGGGCCGCGTTCAGCACGGTGAAGACCAGCGCGGTGATCCACGCGCCGCCGACCAGCGGGAGCGCGACGCCCTCGACGACGACGGCGACGTAGTTGGGGTGGGAGAACCAGCGGTAGGGACCGCCGGTCACCGGCGCGAGGCCGGGGACGACGATCACGCGGGTGTTCCAGCGCCGCCCGAGGGTCGTGATGCACCACCAGCGCAGGGCCTGGCTGGCCAGCGCCAGGACCAGCATGGCCACGACCAGCGCGGCCGGCGGTTCGGGGCGGCGTACCCACACCTCGACGAGCGCGCCGACCAGGAAGCCGGTGTGCAGCACCACCATGAACGGGAAGTGCCCCTGCCCGGTCTCGACGCCGCCGCGCTCGAAGGACCAGGCGGCGTTGCGCTTGGAGACGACGAGCTCGGCGAGGCGCTCCAGGCCGACGGCGACCACCAGGACGGTGAACCAGATCTCGAGACCCATGCCTCAAGCCTTCAGCAGCACGAGCTCGGAGCAGAACCCGGGTCCCATCGCGAGCAGCAGGCCGTGGGAGCCGGGTCGCGGTGGGCGGTCGGCGAGGGTGTCGGCGAAGACGTGCAGCACCGACGCCGACGACAGGTTGCCGACGCGCGCCAGCGAGTCCCAGGTGACGCCGAGGGCCGAGCGGTCGACCTGGAGCGCCTCGGCCATCGCCTCGAGCACCTTGGGGCCGCCGGGGTGGGCGACGTACCACTCGATGTCGTCGCGGGTCAGGCCGTGGTCGGCGAGGAACCGGTCGACGTCGCCGCCGACGTGCTCGCGGACCAGGTCGGGGACGGTGCTGTCGAGGACGATCTTGAGACCGCCGGCGCCGACGTCCCAGCCCATCGTGCGCTCGGAGTCGGGGTAGAGCCGGCTGCGGCTGGCCAGCACCTCGGGCCGCGGACCGGTGTCGGGCCGTTCGAGGTCGGCGGCGCGGCGCGAGCCGGCGGCGACGACCGCCGCGGCGCCGTCGCCGAACAGCCCGCTGGCCACCAGGTTGGCGACCGACGGGTCGTCGCGCTGCAGCGTGAGCGAGCACAGCTCGACGGCCATCAGCACGGCCACGGCGTCGGGGTGACCGACGAGGTAGTCGTGGAGGCGGGCCACGCCGGCCGCCCCGGCGACGCAGCCGAGCCCGACGAGCGGCATCCGGACGACGTCCTCGCGCAGCCCGATGACGGCCGCGACGCGCGCCTCGAGCGAGGGGACGGCGAGACCGGTGACGGTGGCGCTGATGATCAGGTCGACGTCGGCGGGGGTGAGGTCGACGGCCTTGAGCGCGTCGACGACGGCGCGGGCGCCGAGGGCGACGCCGGCCTCGATGAAGGCGTCGTTGGAGTCACCGAAGTCGCTCAGGTGGGCGTACTGCTCGAGGGGGATCGCGGTGTGGCGTGTCTGCACGCCGGCGTTGGCGTGGAAGCGCTCGACGACGCGGCGGTCGATCGCGGCCTCCATCCGGTCGACGTAGGCGTCGGTGATCTCCTGCTGCTGGTAGCGGTGGTCGGGCAGGGCGCCGCGCACGCTGAGGATCTTCACGGGTTCTCCTTCGCCGAGGACAGGGGCACGAGGGACCGGGCGAGCCCGGCGGTCAGGCGGGGGGTGATGCGGCCGCGGGCGAGGCCGAGCTCGACGAGGTCGTCGAAGACCCCCTGGTCGCGCTCCGAGGCGCGCAGCCCGGCGTCGAGCACCCGGCCCGACCGGCACAGCCGGGCGGCCAGGGCGGTGTGCCGCAGGTGCCGGGCGAGGATCGGCCGGGTGGCCCGCCGGTGGCGTCGTCCGGCGCTGCCCGGGTCGCCGGCGGCGACCGCCTCGGCGGCGGCGCGTCCGGCGGCGATCCCGGTGGCGACGGCGTAGAAGATCCCCTCGCCGGTCATCGGGTTGATCAGCCCGGCCGCGTCGCCCGCGAGGAGCACCCGGCCGTCGGGCGGGTGCCAGCGGGCGGTCGAGAGCGGCAGGTGGTGGCCGACCCAGTCGGTGCCGGCGCCCGTGCTCCCGGGCAGCAGCGCCTCGAGCCGAGCGAGCAGGTGGGCGCGGGTGGGAGCCGGCCGGCCGTCCTGCAGCAGCTCGCCGTAGCCGACGTTGGCCAGGCCGTCGCCGCGGTCGAACGACCAGGCGTACGCCGGTTGCACCTCACCGATGCCGAAGACGATGCGCTGGGTGCCGCGCTGGTCGGCCGGCGTGGGGGCGTAGCCGCGGATCGCCAGCGCCGTGGGCACCTGCGGTCGACCGAGCGAGCGGCGTACGGCGGAGTGGGCGCCGTCGGCTCCCACCACCACGGCGGCGTCGTCGAGCTCGGCGGGGTTGCGGACGCGGCGTCGCGTGAGCCGGGCGCCGGCGGCCTGGGCGGCCTCGACGAGCCGCGCGTCGAGGATGCGGCGCGGCACGACGTACGCCGGCCGGGTCATCGTGCGCACGACCCCGCGGGTACCGCGGACCAGGTGCAGCCGGGTGACGGGCTCGCGGTCGTCGAGCAGGCCGGTGACGCCGACCTCGGCCAGCAGGTCGAGCACGTGCGGGGCCACCCCGTCGCCGCAGGCCTTGTCGCGCGGGAAGGGCGAGCGGTCGAGCAGCTCGACGTCGAGGGTCGGGTCGACGGCCAGGGCGCCGAGCGCCGCGGCGGCCCCGGCGGGTCCGGCGCCGACGATGGTGATCGTGGCTGCGGGTCGTCCGGCGCTCATGCCGCCAGCACCACCAGGACGACGTCGACCAGCGCGATCGCGACGGCCGCCCGGAACGGCGTGCGGCCGCGGGTCACGGCCGCCGTCACGGCCAGCACGGCGACCGCGCCGAGCGCGGCCCACGCCAGGAGCGAGGGGTCGCCCGGCCCGAGCACGGCCAGCACCGAGGCGGCGGCCAGCACCACCGCGGCGGTGACGCGCGACGCCGCCTCGCCGAGCCGGTGCGGCAGGCCGCGGACGCCGGTGCGCTCGTCGTCGGCGAGGTCGGGCAGCGCGTTGAGCAGGTGGGCCCCGACGCCGAGCGCGGCCCCGGCGGCCACCAGCCACCAGGCGGCCCACGCGGGCTCGGGCGCCGCGAGCGAGACGACGGCCGGGAGCGTGCCGAACGCGACGGCGTACGGCAGCCAGCTGAGGACGGTGGCCTTGAGGCCGAGGTTGTAGGCGTGGCCCATGCCGACCACGAGGGCGAGGTGGACGACGCCGACGCGCCACCCGGCGGCGAACGACAACGCCACGCAGGCAACTGCCGCCGCGACCAGGCAGGCGCGCACCAGCCCGGCGTCGAGGCGCCCGTCGGCCAGCGGCTTGTCCTGGCGCCCGACCTCGGCGTCGCGGCGGGCGTCGACCAGGTCGTTGACCCACCCGATCGTCAGCTGGCCGGTGAACACCGCCGCGGTGACGACCACCGCGGTCGGGGCGTCGAGGTCGGCCGCGACGGCCAGCAGGGCGGCGAGCGTGGTGACCGCGACGCACGGGCCACCGTGGGCGGCCCCGGCCAGGGCCCCCACCGTGCTCCCGTGCGCGGGAGCCACGCCCACGCTCACGGACGGGCCCGGCGGCTGACCGGACCGTCGCGCACGGCATCACGCAGGGCGGCCGCGACGGAGCGGGGCCGGAGCACCGCGGTGTCGCCCGCGGCGCCCTCGGTCATCCCGGCCAGGACCTCGCCGAAGACCTCGGCGGCGTCCTTGGTCGGCGCCCAGCCGAGCTCGCGGCGGGCCCGGCCGCTGTCGAGCAGCGGCAGCGCGAACGCGAGGTCGATCCAGCCGGGGTCGAGCTGCTGCACCCGGGCGTGCCACGACGCCGAGACGGCAGCGCGGAGCACGGACGACGGCACGTGCACCAGCCTGGCACCGAACGCGTCCGCGATGACCTGCGCGGTGACCGGCGTCTCGGTCGCGAGGTTGAAGGCGCCGCCGGGGCGCTGGTCGACGACCCGGGCCACGGCGTCGGCGACGTCGTCGGCGTGCACGATGTTGAACGCCAGGCCCTTGTCGAGCGGCAGCACCGGCAGGTGGCCGAGCACGCCCGACGGGACGAATCCCGGGATGCCGTACCTGAGCAGGGCGCTGCCGGCCGCGCGCTGCCCGATGACCCCGGGCCGCAGCCGGGTGACGACCGTGGCGGTGCCCGAGGCCTCGTGGTCGTCGAGGAGCCGCTCGGCGGCCACCTTGTGCCGGCTGTACATCGAGGTGCGCACGCCGTCGGTCGGGTAGGACTCGTCGACCGGCACGTCGTCGGTGTGCGGCGAGTAGGCGCCCAGCGACGACATGTGCACCAGGTGCGGCACCCCGGCGCGCTCGACGGCGTCGATCACCCGGCTGGTGCCGCCGACGCCGAGCTCGGCGAGCCGGTCCGGCCGGTGCGACGGCTGGAACCCCCAGGCGAGGTGCACGACGACGTCGGCGCCCTCGAACGCCTCCCGCAGCCGCGGCTCGTCCCCGGGGTCGGTGAGGTCGACGCTGTGCCACTCCCTCGACCTCCCGCTCGGAACCCGTCGGGCCAGGCCGACGACCTGGTGCTCGCCGCCGATGCGGCGCAGGACTGCCGAGCCGACGTTGCCGGTCGCCCCGGTGACCACGATGCGCATGTTGGAACCTCCTGCGTCCGTCCTACCGGTGTCCCGTCGCCGCCGCCTCACCCGCCTAGAGTGGAGTGGCAGGCTGGTGGCCATGACCGCCCTCACCGCGGACGACGTCGTCGTCCTCCTCGACGACGACGGCACCCCGATCGGCACCGCGCCCCGGGCTACCGTCCACACCACCGACACGCCCCTGCACCTGGCGTTCTCGTGCCACCTGCTCGACGACGAGGGGCGCACGCTGGTCACCCGCCGGGCGCTGAGCAAGCGGACCTGGCCGGGCGTGTGGACCAACTCGTTCTGCGGGCACCCGCGGCCCGGCGAGACCCCCGAGGACGCCGTACGCCGGCACGCGCAGCACGAGCTCGGCCTGCCGGCCGAGGCGGTGTCGGGCCTCGAGCCGCTGCTGCCCGACTTCCGCTACCGCGCCGTCGACGCCGCCGGCGTCGTGGAGAACGAGGTCTGCCCGGTCTTCACCGCGGTGACCACCTGGGAGCCCGTGCCGCACGCCGAGGAGGTCGCCGAGCACCGCTGGGTCGACGTCGCCGACCTGCTGTCGGTCGTCGAGCGGGCGCCGTGGGCGCTCAGCCCGTGGCTGGTCGAGCAGGAGCCGGCCCTGCGGCTGCTGCTCGACCGGCGCTGACCGGGGCTCCTACCAGCGGGGGTGGATGTCGGCCCGCAGCCGGTCGTCGTACAGCGCGCGGACGGCGTCGAGGAACGCCTCCGGCAGCGGCGCGGCCGCACCGGCGACCGCGTTGGACTCGGCCTGCGCGCGGTTGCGGGCACCGGGGATGACCGTGCTGACGCCCGGCTGCTGCACCACCCAGGCGAGCGCGGCCTGGGCCGGGGTGAGGTCGAGACCGGCCTCGGCGACGAGCTCGGTGAACGTCGCGGCCGCGTCGACGCCGGTCTCGTAGTCGACGCCGGAGAAGGTCTCGCCGACGTCGAACGCGCTGCCGTCGCGGTTGTAGCTGCGGTGGTCGTCGGACCCGAACGTGGTGGAGCGGTCGTAGCGGCCCGACAGCAGCCCCGAGGCGAGCGGCACCCGCGCCACGATGCCGACGCCGGCGTCGTGCGCGGCAGGCAGCACCTCGTCGAGCGGCTTGCGACGGAACGCGTTGAGGATGATCTGCACCGACGCGACACCCGGCCGCGCGATCGCGGCCAGCGCCTGCGCGGCGGTCTCGACGCTCACGCCGTACGCCGCGATGGTGCCGTCGGCGACCAGCGCGTCGAGCGCGTCGTACGTCGCGTCGTCGTCGATCACGGCCGACGGCGGGCAGTGCAGCTGGACGAGGTCGAGGGTGTCGACGCCGAGGTTGCGCCGCGACCGGTCGGTCCACTCGCGGAAGGCGGCCGCGGTGTAGTTCTCCGGCGCCTGCTCGACCCGGCGCCCCATCTTGGTGGCGACGGTGATGTCCGAGCCCGGGTGCGCAGCGAGGAACCGCGCGATCACCTGCTCGCTCCGCCCGTCGCCGTACACGTCGGCGGTGTCGAGGAACGTCACGCCGGACTCGACCGCCGCCTCCAGCACGTCGAGCGCGTCGTCCTCACTCACCTCGCCCCAGTCCGCGCCGAGCTGCCACGTGCCGAGTCCGACGACCGACACGTCACGACCGGTCCTGCCGAGGGTGCGCTTCTCCATGCCACCCACCCTGGCAGGTCGGTGGAGACCCACCACGGGGTGAGCCACCTGCGGTCATGCCAGCGGCGACCCACGCTGGTCGAGGAGGGCCGCCAGGCCCGTCTCGAGACCACCCCCACGCCGGTCGCCGAGTGGTGGTTTCGAGGCGGTTGCCAGCGCAACCTCCAACCACCGTGGGGTGTCGGTCGCTGGCGCAACCTCCGAAATCGCCGGTGGCACCTCCCGCCACCCACGCTGGTCGAGCCGGGGGAGCGCCAGCGAGCCCGAGTCGAGACCCGGCGAGGAACGCACCCACGACGACCCACGCTGGTCGAGGAGGGCCGCCAGGCCCGTCTCGAGACCACCCCCATGCCGGTCGCCGAGTGATGGTTTCGAGACGGTTGCCAGCGCAACCTCCTCAACCACCGTGGGGTGTCGGTCGCTGGCGCAACCTCCGGAATCGCCGGTGGCACCTCCCGCCACCCACGCTGGTCGAGCCGGGCGAGCGCCAGCGAGCCCGAGTCGAGACCCGGCGACGTACGCACCCACGACGACCCACGCTGGTCGAGGAGGGCCGCCAGGCCCGTCTCGAGACCACCCTCAGCCGGTCGCCGAGTGGTGGTTTCGAGACGGTTGCCAGCGCAACCTCCTCAACCACCGGGGCGGACTACTCCCCCACCAGCACGTCGTCGTACACCTGGCGCGGGCGGCGTACGGCGGCCAGGGTGTCGGGCTCGGTGGCGGCGTCGTCGAGGACCTGCAGGGTGGCGCGGATGGCGTGGGGCGGGAAGGAGGCGAGGGTGGCGGCGAGCTCGCGGGCGGCGGTCGCGGGGTCGGTGGCGATGCGGTTGACCAGCCCCAGCGTGAGGGCCTCGCGGGCCGGCACCCGGCGGCCCGTGAGGGCGAGCTCCGTGGCGAGCCGGGGCGGCACCAGGCGTGGCAGCCGGACCAGCCCGCCGTTCTCGGCGACCCCGCCGGCGCGCACCTGGTCGAGGGCGAGGCCGGCGTCGTCGGACAGCACCACGACGGTGCAGGCGAGCGCGGCCTCGCAGCCGCCACCGACGGCGTCGCCGCCGACGGCCAGCACCACCGGCTTGCCGAGACGGCGGTGGGTGAGGCCGGCCCAGCCCGAGGTCGGCAGGTGCTCGGGCGTGCCGGCCAGCCCGGCCGGCGCCAGCAGCACCAGGACCCCCGCCGCACGATCCGCCTCGAACGCGTCGAGCACCCCGGCCAGCTCGTGGTGGGCGTCGGCCGGCAGGTCGCCGACGGTCACCTCGACGACCGCGCCGTCGCGCGCGACCGCGACGTGCTCGTAGGAGTCGCGCCAGCCGACCGGCGGGCGCGGCACCAGCTCGTCCATCCGCTCGCGGGTGAGCGTCACCCGGTTGGCCGGGCCGGTGGCGCGCACGAAGACCCGCTCGCCCACCGGCTCCCGGTCGCCCTCGAGCCAGTCGGCGAGCTCGTCGTCGCCGGGCACGTTGGCCGCCACGAAACGGCGTCCGGCGGCGTCGCGCGCCACCACCACCGCCGTACGACGGGAGCGGCCGTGCCGCACGGTCCAGGTCTCGACGGTGGCCCAGCCGTCGTCGGGCTGGTCGACCAGCGGCACGGCGCGGCGCCGGTCGACGGCGTCCTGCATCGCGGCGTCGTCGCCCTCGCGCCACGGCGCCGGGTCGGTGCAGTAGACGCCGACGGAGACCTTGGACAGGACGCCGCCGTTGGCGCTGACCACGCCGACCGTGCCGGGCTCGGCCCGGGTGCGGGCGACGACCTCGGCGATCGCGTGCATCGAGTAGTTGTTGCCGGGGCCGCCGAAGAACGGCAGCCCGCCGGTCACCGTGAACCCGCGCGGATCGTCGGGGTCGAGCCCCAGCCCGTCGAGCAGCTGGAAGACGGCGAACGGGAAGCACGAGTAGAGGTCGAGGTGGTCGACGTCGTCCAGCGCCATCCCGGCCATGCCGAGCGAGGCGTGCACCGCGACGGGCTGGGTGGGCGCGACGGACAGGTCGGCGCGGTCGAAGAGGTCCTGCTCGCGCAGGTCGCAGTGGCCGTGCAGGAACACCCACCGCGACGGGTCGACGCCCAGCCGCTGGGCGGTCGCCACCGAGGTCAGCACGACCGCGGCGCCCTGGTTGACGAGGTCGCGCGAGACCAGCAGCCGACGGTACGGCGCGGTGATCATCCGGTTGCGCTCGTCGACCTGCACGAGCGTCTCGGCGTCGAGCACCTCCGGCGCGACCGCGTGCGGGTTGGCCGCCGCGACCTGGGTGAACGGCGCGAGCAGTGCTCCCATCGAGGCGACGTACGCGTCGCGGGACTCGCCGCGCGCGGCCCGGCGGGCGTTCTCGCCCAGCGCGTAGAGGCTGGCGATCTCGTGCAGCCCGTGCACGAGCGCCCGACGGGAGACCATCCCGCGCAGGCCGAAGCCGCGGTCGTCCAGCTGCCCGCCGGGGTCCTCGCTCCAGTCGGGCGCGGGGTCGGCGCCGGCGAGGTGCCGCTGCGTCGACATCGCCTCGCCCCCGGCCACCAGGACGACGTCGGCCCGGCCGGCGGCGATCTCGCGCGCCTGCTCGGTCACCAGCTTCTGCGGCGAGTGCCCGCCGCCGACCTCCAGGACGGCGCGGGCCGGGTCGGCCCCGATGCGCTGCGCGATCGAGCGCGGCACGTTGGTCGACCGTCCGAACGGCACGTCGGTCAGCGGCGTCGACACCTCGAACTGCCTGGTCGCGGCCACGACGTCGACCACCGACGGGTCGAGGCCGGCGTCGGCCAGGGCGGCCAGGGCGGCCCGGGCCGCCAGGTCGACGTGCGAGAGCCCCTCGTAGCCGGGGTCGTCGATGCGCTCGGAGCTCTGTCCGACGCCGACGAGCACCGGCGTCCTCGGGTCCAGGTCGGTCACGCCCCGACCCTAGGACCCGACGATCAGCTCAGGGCAGCGGTGGTCTCGGGGCGGAGGTCGCCGGACGGGGTGACCCAGCCGAGGCCCGGCTCGTAGCGGCGCAGCACGCGGGCGGGCGAGCCCCCGACGACGGCGTGGTCGGGGACGACACCGCGGACGACGGAGCCGGCGGCGACGACGACATTCCGGCCGATCGTGGTGCCGGGCAGGATGATCGCCCCGTGGCCGACCCAGGTGCCCGCACCGATGCGCACCGGGGCGTGTGGGCCGAGCTGGCGACCGATGGGGGTCTCGGGGTCCTGGTAGCCGTGGCTGGCGTCGCACACGAAGACGCCCTGGCCGAACCACACGTCGTCGCCGAGCTCGATGGACTCGTGGGCGGTCAGGGTGCTGCGGGCGCCGATGACGCAGCGGTCGCCGATCACCAGGCCGCGGGGGCGCGCGCCCGGGTCGTCGGCGCCGTAGCCGACCGACAGCGTCACGTGCCGTCCGACCAGGGCCTCGCGGCCGATGTGGATCGATCCCGGGTTCATCAGGGTCGCCATCGGGAAGCCGATCGCGGTGCCCTCACCGAGGCTGCCGAACGAGTCACCCACGCGGGTGCCGGGGATGACGTCGCCGACCCGCTGCGCCCACCCCCACGCGGCGTGCACGACGGAGCTGAGGGCGCGGCGGACGATCACCTCGGTGAGGGTAGTGGCGGCCACCACCGCGGGCTCGACCAGCGTGGGTCACCGACCAACGGTGGTCGAGGAAGGCGCGCTGGCGCCTGTCTCGAGACCACCGCAGGCTGTCCACCTCGCCGGGTCTCGACTCGGGCTCGCTGGCGCTCGCCCGGCTCGACCAGCGTCAGTCGTCGGGCGTAGCCGCCGGCGCCGGCTCGGGCGCCGGGGGGTTGGGGTCGGGGACGGGTGCGGGGGCCGCCGTGGGACCGGCCTCGGCGGGCGGCGCCGACGGCTGCGGAGCCTCCTGCTGCGGCGGGGCGTCGACGGCCGGGGCGTCGACGGCCGGGGCGCCGACGGCCGGGGCGCCGACGGCCGGCGCGTCAGCGGGCGGGGCGTCGGTGGGCGGGGCGTCGACGGGCGCCGCCGGTGCCGGGCCGCGGCCCTTGCCGCGACCGGACCGGTTGCCGCGCGTGCGACCGCCACCCTCGCCCGGCGCACCGGGCTGACCCGACTGACCCGGCTGACCCGACGGACCACGACCACCGCCAGGCCGGCCACCACCGCCACCGCCGGGCCGCCCACCACCGGGCCGGCCGGCGCCGCGCTCGAGGCGCGGCTCGGCGCGGCCGCCGAGGAACAGGTCGGCGGCACCGGTCACGAGCGGGCCGGCGAGGGCCTCGGGCGAGAGCCAGAGCTGGGACAGGGCCTCGTCCTCGAGCACCGGGACGGCGACCCGGACGTCGGACATCGTCACCTGGTGGTCGAACATCTCGAGCACGAACTCGTCGACGGCGCGGAGCGACGCGACGACCTCGGTCACCGGCCGCTTGCGCGCCGAGACGAGCCGCTGGACCAGCGACTCGGTGGCGGCCGACGACCGGCCCTTGGGACGGCTGCCGCCGTCGAGCTGGTGCATGGCCGCACCGACGGCGTCGAGCGCGGTCTCGAAGACCTCGGTCCAGCCGTCGGCGCGCAGCGTGACCTCGGCCGTGCCGCCCTTGCCCGAGCGCGCCAGCTCCTCGGCCGTACGCCGCCGCGGCTTGGTCAGCGCGACCGGCACCTGCAGCCAGCCGCCGCCCTTGCCCGCGGGCGGGTGCACCAGGCACACCGGCGTGACCTTGCCGCCGGCCAGCACCAGCGCGTCGGCGCGGGCGAGCTGGCGGCGGTCGAGCTTGCCGATGTCGACGGCGCCGTGGTGGTTGACCGCGATCGCGTCGACGACGGCGGTGACGGTGGTGGAGCCGCGGACGGCCTTCCAGAACTCCTCGGTCGCGCTGGTCGGCACCCGGTCGAGCCCGAGCGCGACCATCACCATGGGCTCGCGGCCGGTCACGCCGAGCCGGCGCAGCGCCTCGCGCAGCGGGTCGGCGGCGGCCGGGACGCCGGCGTTGACGGCCTCGATGACGCCGATCCGGAACGCCTGCTCGGCCAGCCGCACGTGCGGGCGGAAGAGCTGGGCGGCGTGGCCGAGGGTCGCCTGGTCGGCGTAGGCCTCGCCGGAGCGCTGGACCTGCGAGGAGAGCACGGCGGCCACGGCGAGCCGGACGACCTGCTGGGTGAGCCACTCGCGCGGCGTCACGCTCCACTCCTCGGCGCTGCGGGCCGCGGCCGCGGCCAGCTGACGGTCCGACGGTCTCTCCGGCACCGACAACCGGCGGGCCGGCAGGATCAGCTCACGCGACAACGACTCAGCCATGCAGCGAACCGTAACCGTCGCTCACCCGAGCCGGGCGTCGAGGTTGGTGGCCGCGCTGATCAGGCTCAGGTGCGTGAACGCCTGGGGGAAGTTGCCGAGCTGCTCGCCGGTGAGCCCGACCTGCTCGGCGAAGAGCCCCAGGTGGTTGGCGTAGGTGAACATCTTCTCCAGCGCGAGCCGGGCCTCGTCGAGCCGGCCGACCCGGGTCAGCGCCTCGACGTACCAGAACGAGCAGATCGAGAACGTGCCCTCGGCGCCGTCGACCCCGTCGGGCGACTTCTCCACGTCGTAGCGGAAGACCAGGCTGTCGGAGACCAGCCGCTCCTCGATCACCTTGAGCGTCGAGAGGAACCTCGGGTCGTGGGGCGCGACGAACTTGACCATCGGCATCAGCAGCACGCCGGCGTCGACGCTGTCGGCCCCCTCGTGCTGCATGTAGGCGCCGACCTCGGCGTCCCAGCAGTGCTCCTGGATCCGGTCGTAGATCTCGTCCCGCACCCGCGACCACGCGGCGATGTCGCCGGGCAGGCCGCGCTGGCGGGCGGTGCGCATCATCCGCTCGACGGCGACCCAGCACATCAGCCGCGACGTGGTGTGCCGCTGTGGCTGGTCGCGGATCTCCCACATCCCGGAGTCGTCCTGGTCCCAGTTGTCCATCACCCACTCGAGCACCCGCTGCAGGTCCGACCACGCGGCGTGGCTGATGCCGGGGCCGTACTTGTTGAACAGGTAGACCGAGTCGATGAGCTCGCCGTAGATGTCGAGCTGCAGCTGGCCGGTCGCGGCGTTGCCGATCCGCACCGGCGCCGAGTCGCGGTAGCCGCGCAGGTGCGGGAGCTCGATCTCCTCGGGGATGTTGCCGTCGATGTCGTAGGCGACCCGCAGCGGCCCGAGCTCGGGGTGCTCGGACTCGCCGCCGTTGCCCTCGCCCATCCGGATCGACAACCACTCCATGAACCGGGCGGCCTCGTCGGTGAACCCCAGCCGGAGCAGGGCGTAGAGGCTGAACGCGGCGTCGCGGATCCAGACGAAGCGGTAGTCCCAGTTGCGCGAGCCGCCGATCTCCTCCGGCAGGCTGGTCGTCGGCGCCGCCACGATCGCACCGGTGGGCTCGTGGGTGAGCAGCTTGAGGGTCAGGGCCGAGCGGTTGACCATCTCCCGCCAGCGGCCGCGGTACGTCGACCGCGAGAGCCAGTCGCGCCAGTACGCCGTGGTCCGGGCCAGCAGCTCCTCGGTCTCGGCCACGTCGGTCTGCGGGGGCACGTTGTCGTCGGGGTCGAGCACCTCGAGCACGAACAGCGCGGTCTCGCCGGTGGCGATCTCCCACTCGGCGCGGACGTCGTGCTCGTCGACGTCGAGCGCCACCGACGCCACGAGCCCCAGCCGGACGCCGTCGCCGGCCAGCAGCAGCCGGCCGTCGTGCTCGGTGATCTCGGCCGTGGCGCGGGCGTAGTCGGGACGCGCCGACAGCCGCATCGACATCGCCGTGGTGCCGCGCACGCCGACGACCCGGCGCACGATCCGCTGGCGGTGGTCGACGTCGTCGGCGCGCAGCACCGGCATGAAGTCCTGCACCTCCGCGACGCCGCCCTCGGTCAGGAAGCGGGTGATGAGGATGTTGGAGTCGGGCAGGTAGAACTGGTGGGTCGTCCCGCCGCTCGCACCGTCGGCCGGGGCCAGCGACCACGACCCGGCGCCGGGGTCGAGCAGGCTGCCGAAGACGCTGGGCGAGTCGAAGCGTCCCGCGCAGAACCAATCGATGGTGCCGTCGGTCGCGACGAGCGCGCAGGTGCGGAGGTCACCGATCAGGCCGTGCGCGGCGATCGGGCGCCACTGCTCGGCCGGGTCGGCGGTCACGCGCGGTCCCACGGCGGCGTCGGGCCCCAGGAGCCCGGCTCGTAGGTCTGCACCTCGGGCGGGTCCTCCAGCAGCGGGGCGCACACCTGCCAGAGCCGGTCGACCTCGTCGGCCCGGGCGAACAGCAGCTGGTCGCCGTGGAAGACGTCGAGCAGGATCCGCTCGTACGCCGCCAGCGGCTGCTCGACCGGGCCGCCGTCCGACGGCGGGTGCTCGGCGTAGTCGAGGGTGAGCGTCGCGGGCGCGACCTCGAGCTCGGGACCGGGCTTCTTGCCGCGCAGCTCGACGGCGACCTTGGGCTCGTCGCCGAGGTCGAGCACCAGCTGGTGCGGGTGGTGCTCGTCGCCGGCGTCGCCGAACAGGCCCGGGTCCGGCTCGCGGAACCGCACCGTCACCGTCCGCCGGTCGGCGGCCATCGCCTTGCCGGTGCGCAGGTGGAACGGGACGTCGCGCCAGCGGTCGGTGTCGACCCACGCGGTGAGCGCGACGAGGGTCTCGACCTCGGAGTCGTCGGCGGTGTCCTCGTCGTCGCGGTAGCCGTCGAACTGGCCGTAGACCGTGTCGTCCTTGGTGAACGGCCGCAGCGCCTCGAACACCGCGGCCTTGGCGTCGCGGACCGCGTCGGCCGTGAGGTCGGCCGGCGGCTCGAGCGCCACGAACCCGAGGATCTGGGAGAGGTGGGTGGTGACCATGTCGCGCAGGCAGCCGACGGTCTCGTAGAAGCTGCCGCGACCCTCGAGGCCGAGCGCCTCGGGCACCTCGATGTGCACCGACTCGACGTTCTCCCGGTTCCACGACGTGGCGAAGACGCGGTTGGCAAACCGCAGGGCCAGCACGTTCTGCACCGCCTCCTTGCCGAGGAAGTGGTCGACGCGGAAGACGTCGTCCTCGCCGGCGACGTCCTTGATGGCCCGGTCGAGCTCGCGCGACGACTCGAGGTCGACGCCGAACGGCTTCTCCACCACCAGCCGGGCCCGCTCGGCGAGACCCTCGCGGCCGAGCATCGCGACGATGTCGGGCATCGAGGCCGGCGGCACCGAGAGGTAGATCAGCCGGCGTACGTCGTCGACGTCGACGCCGGCCTCCTCGGCCACCTCCTGCTCGACCTTCCGCACGACCTCGGCGAGGTCGCTGCCGTCGTCGGCGTCGGAGGTCTGGAAGCGCACCCGGTCGGGCAGGTCCCCGGCGTCGCCGTCGGCGTCGGCGACCGAGGTCCGGACGATGTCGGCGTAGTCGTCGTCGGGCTGGTGCCGGCCCGTGCCGACCACGGCGTACGCCGACGGCAGCCGGCCGGCGGCACCGAGGGCGGCCAGCGCGGGGTAGATCATCCGCTGGGCGAGGTCGCCGTTGGCGCCGAAGAGCACCACGACGTGCGGGGCGGGCCCGCCGGAGGAGTCGGTCTGGGTCACGCCTCCGAACCTAGGCAGAGGAGACGACCCCGCCGGTCACCTCGCGGGGTGACCGCCGCTACCTACCGGTCCACCTCGGCGGCCGCTTCTCGGCGAACGCCGCCGCCCCCTCCTGGGCGTCGGCCGAGACGAAGGCCGGCATCATCAGCTCGCCCTGGCGCTGCCAGCGCTCGGCGAGCGACCAGTCGGACGACTGCAGCACCACCTGCTTCGACACCGCGACGGCGAGCGGTCCGTTGGCGGCGATCGCGGCGGCCAGCGCGAGGGCGCCGTCGAGGGCGCCGCCCTCGGGCACGACCCGGTTGACCAGGCCGAGCTCGGCAGCGCGGGCGGCGGTGATCGGGTCGCCGGTGAGCAGCATCTCGAGCGCGATGGCCTGGGGGATCCGCTGCGGCAGCAGCATCGCCGCGCCCGCGCCGGCCACCAGTCCGCGCTTGACCTCGGGCACGCCGAGCCGGGCGGTCTCGGCGGCGACGACGAGGTCGCAGGCCAGCAGCAGCTCGAACCCGCCGGCGACGGCGTACCCCTCGACCGCGGCGACCAGCGGCTTGCGCGGCGGCCGCTCGGTGAGGCCGCCGAGCCCGCGGCCCTCCACCAGCGGCAGGTCGCCGCTGAGGAAGCCCTTGAGGTCCATGCCCGAGCTGAACGTGCCGCCCGCGCCGGTCAGCACGCCGACCCGCAGCTCGTCGCTGGCGTCGAGCTCGTCGACGGCGGCCGCGATGCCGTGGGCGACGGCGCCGTTGATCGCGTTGCGGGCCGCGGGCCGGTTGATGGTGATGACCTGGACGCCGTCGCGCGCCTCGACCAGGACGACCTGCTCCTCGGTGCTCATGGCCGTCATCAGACCAGATCCGAGCACGCGCCCCCGCGGACTATCGTCGGGACATGCCCGCCCGACGCGTCCTGGACACCGACGAGCACGCCGACCTGCTGCGCCTGGTGCGCCAGATCTGCACCGAGGAGCTGCTGCCGCAGGCAGCGGAGGCCGAGGCCACCGAGGCCTTCCCGCGCGACGCGTTCCGGGTGCTCGGCAAGACCGGCCTGCTCGGGCTGCCCTACCCGGAGGAGGTCGGCGGCGGCGGGGTGCCCTACGAGGTCTACCTGCAGGTGCTGGAGGAGATCGGGGCGGTCTGGGCCAGCGTCGGGGTCGGCGTCTCGGTGCACGCGCTGTCGTGCTTCGGGCTCTACACCCAGGGCACCGAGGAGCAGAAGGCGTGGCTGCCCGAGATGCTCGCCGGTGACCTGCTCGGCGCCTACTGCCTCTCCGAGGCCCACGCCGGGTCCGACCCCGCTGCGATGCGCACCACCGCCCGGCGCGACGGCGACGACTACGTCCTCGACGGCGCCAAGGCGTGGACCACCCACGGCGGCCAGGCCGACTTCTACAAGGTGATGGCCCGCACCGGTGAGGGCTCCCGCGGCATCTCGTGCTTCCTCGTGCCCGGCGACGCCCCCGGCCTGTCCGCCGACCCGCCCGAGCGCAAGATGGGCCTGACCGGCTCGCACACCACGACGATGCGCCTCGACGGCGTCCGCATCCCCGTCGAGCGGCGCCTCGGCGCCGAGGGCGATGGCCTCAAGATCGCCCTCGCCGGCCTCGACTCCGGCCGCCTCGGCATCGCCGCCGTCGCGACCGGCCTGGCCCAGGGCGCCCTCGACCACGCCCTGGCCTACGCCAAGGAGCGCACGACGTTCGGCAAGCGCATCCTCGACCACCAGGGCCTCGGGTTCGTGCTGGCCGACATGGAGGCCGCCGTCCAGACCGCCCGCACCACCACCCTGCACGCCGCCCGCCTGCGCGACGCCGGCCTCCCGTTCGGTCGCGAGGCGTCGGTCGCCAAGCTGGTCGCCACCGACAACGCGATGAAGGTCACCACCGACGCCGTCCAGGTCCTCGGCGGCTACGGCTACACCCGTGACTTCCCGGTCGAGCGGTTCATGCGCGAGGCCAAGGTGATGCAGATCTTCGAGGGCACCAATCAGATCCAGCGCCTGGTGATCAGCCGCTCCCTCGACACCGGCACCGGCGGCGCCGGCGAGATCAGCCACGTCTGAGCCGGACGCTGGCCGAGTCGAGACCCGGCGAGGTCCACGCGAACGGCGAGCACGGACCCTGCGGGGTCTCGACTCGCGGAGAATTCGTCCCCGCGGCTCGACCACCGTCAGCGACCCACGCTGGTCGAGGAGGTCGGTCACGACCGTCTCGAGACCCTGGTCCGGGCGGTCTGCCACCCCGGCCGAAAACGGAGGTTCGGATGGGCCCCGGCCGTGGTAGACGTGAAGGTCGACGGAAGGAGACCCATGACCGCCGGAGTCGGAGGCAACGAGTTCCAGGACACCCTCGATGACGTACGCCGCCTCCTCGACCAGGCCCGTACGTCGCCGCCAGACCCGGGCGAGCCCATCCAGGCCCAGGCGGCCGACGGCCAGGTCCGTGTCGAGATGCAGGCCGACGGCGACCTCACGTCGTTGACGGTCGACCCGAAGCTGCTGCGCGAGGGCCTGGAGGTGATCTGCGAGCACGTCGTCACCGCGGTCAACGACGGCCACGCCCGGCTGCGCGAGCGCGCCGCCACCGCGGCCGGCACCGGCGACATCGACGTCATGTCGGCCCAGCTGCAGGACCTGCAGCTGCAGTCGGTGCGCCAGATGGCGGCGTTCGGCGACGTCCTCAACGACGTGGTCAAGCAGCTGGTGCAGGGCGGGCAGCAGCGGTGACGTCGGGTGGGTTCCAGGTCGAGCCGGAGCAGCTCCGCGAGGCCGGTCAGCAGCTCGTCGACCTCGGGCAGCGGCTCGACGACCGCTGGAGGTCGCTGCTCACCGACGCCTCCTCGCGGGGCGACATCTTCGGCGACGACATGGTCGGCAGCCTGATCGGGGCGACCTACCTCGCCGCGCAGGACATCGCCGACGAGTCGTTCACCGGGGCGGTCGAGGACCTCCGGTTCTGCGGCGAGTCGCTCGGCGCCGACGCCGAGACCTACGCCGTCGGCGAGGACCAGACCGCGGCGGAGGTGCGTGGCCTGCCCACCGACCTCCCCTCGACGGGACGGTTCTGATGGGCATCATGATCCCCGGCGAGCTCGCCGACCTGCTCAACCAGCTCGGCTACACCTGGCCGAAGAGCGACGAGACCGCCCTGTTCGAGCTCGGCTCGGAGTGGTTCACGATGGGGTCCGACGCGTTCGAGCTCGCCGGTGACGCGCAGGGCATCGCCCAGACGGTGCTGGGCAGCAACGCCGGCGACTCCATCCAGGCCTTCGCCGAGCTGTGGCACGAGGAGGAGGGCCCCCTCGACGTCCTGCGCGCCGGCGGGGCCGGCGCGACCGGCGTCGGCGGGGCGCTGATCGTGTGCGCGGGCATCGTCCTCGCCCTCAAGATCAACGTGATCATCCAGCTGACCATCCTGCTGATCCAGATCATCCAGGCCATCGCCGCGGCCGTCGCGACGTTCGGCGCCTCGCTCGCCTGGATCCCGGTGGCCAAGGAGATCGCCGGCCGGCTGATCAACCTGCTGGTCGACCTGGCGATCGGTCAGGTCCTTGGCTAGGGGCAGCGCGGCCGCGTCGCGGTCGGCGTCGGGCGTCATCGCCAAGGTCGCTCGCTCGCTGTTCAAGTCGGGCCGGGCGCGCAGCGGACGGATGACGGCGGCCGCGCGACGGGCCGCCTCGGGTTCGTCGCGCAACCCGATCGACATCGTGCCGCCCGGGGCCAGCCGCCGCGCCCTCTCCCCCAACCCCAACGCCGTCCGCGAGGGCGTGGAGTACAGCTGGCGCAACAGCAACGGCCAGCAGGTGACGCTGCGCGCCCACGGCAACGACCTCAGCGCCCCTCCGGGCTCCAACGCCGCCAACGGACCGATCTACCGGGTCAAGGTCGGACGCTTCTACATCGGACGCAGCGGCCAGCAGTACCCTCCTGAGGCGTTCGACCCGACGAGCCCGAAGTACGACCCGAACGCGGCCAGCGACACCCACATCCCGTGGCCGCCCCAGACTCCAGTTCCTTGGGGGAATCCATGAGCATCCCGTCCAGCACGGTCGACGAGGTCAAGGCCGGCCTGGTCGGCGGCAGCGCGTCCGAGCGTGCGCTCGCGGCCGACCGGGTCACCGACTACCCCGGCGCCTTCGACGCCGAGCAGGCCCGCGCGCTGGTCCGGGCCCTGGTCGCGGCCGCCGTGCGCGAGACCGACACCGACGCGCTCGGACGCGAGCTCAACGCCCTCGACGAGCTGCGCGGCTGGCAGCGACCCGACCGGGCGCTCCTCGACGGCATCCGGCACGTCGACCGGCAGGTGCTGCACCCGGCCGACCAGGAGTTCCTCGACGTGCTGGTCGGCTACGCCGACGGCACCGCTGACTGACCGCTCAGCCGACGCTGGTCGTGGCCGTGCCGCGACCGGGTCAGCCGCGCTCGACCAGGTCCTCCCACGACCCGTCGGCGCGCTTGACCTGGGCGCGGGTGAGCTCGCCCGTCATGCCCGAGTGCAGGCGCAGGGCCACCTCCACGCCGTCGGCGAGGGTGGTGGTGAGGTCGCGCTCGCCGTAGACCACCCGGGTCGAGTCGACCTCGGTCCCGTCCACGACGAGACGGGCCCGGTTGAGCACCACCAGCCTCGTGTCGAACTCCAGCTCCACCTGGTGGTCGCCCACCGTCGTGCCGTACCGCGTCACCGATGCCATCCGCGTGTCCTCCTCATTCCGTTAGTCCGACTAACGTAACATGAGCGGGTGGCGCGCCCAAGAGATCCGCGGATCGACCGCCTGGTCGTCGACGCGTGCGTGGCGCTGCTCGAGGAGGACGGCCGGGCCGACCTCTCCCGAGCGCGGATCGCCGAGCGCGCCGGTGTGAGCCTGCCCGCGGTCAACCGCCGCTTCGCCGACGTCGACGAGATCCTCGTCGCCGTGGCGCGCACCCCCGGCGGCCCACCCCACGCCCCCGACCTCCCCGAGCCCGACTCACTGCGCGCCTTCCTGGTCAGCCGCCTGACGGTCCTGGCGCGGAGGTTCGCCACCGGCCGGGTACGCCGCTCCGCCGCCGAGCTGCTGGCCGCGGCGGCCGGCCACCCCGAGGTCGACGAGGCCTTCCGCGCCACCCTGGCCGGGCTGCGCACCGAGGGGCTCGCCTGGGTCGAGCACGCACGCGCCCGGGGCGAGGTGGACGACGCCGTCGACGGCGACCTGGTCCTCGACCTGGTCACCGGGTCGGCCTACTACCGCCTGCTCTGGCGCGGCGAGGCGATCACCGAGGCCGAGGTCGCCCAGGTCGTCGACGTCGTGCTGGCCGGCACGCGTCCGGCCTGAGCCGACCCTGGCGGACTGGACACCTGTCCAGTTAGGTTGGACAGGTGTCCACCACCGCGCCCGTCGACGACCCGGTGGACGTCGAGCCGCCCCTGCCGGAGCTGGGGTTCTACGGCCTCGCCGGCCACTCGGCGTCCCCCCGAGACCTGCTCGACGAGGTCCGCCTCGGCGAGCGGCTGGGTCTGGGCAGCGCCTTCCTGTCCGAGCGGTTCAACCTCAAGGACGCCGGCGTCCTGGCCGGTGCCGCGGTGGCCGCGACGACGAGGCTCGGGGTCGGCACCGCCGCCACCAACCACTCCACCCGGCACCCCCTGGTGACCGCGACGATGGCGACCACGTTGCACCGGATGTCGGGTGGGCGCTACGCGCTGGGCCTCGGGCGCGGCTTCGACCTGCTGTGGGACGTGATGGGCCTGCCGCGGATCACCTCGGCTCAGATCGAGGACGCGATCGGGGTCTACCGGCGACTCTGGCACGGCGAGGCGTTCGGCCATGACGGGCCCGCGGGCAGCTATCCCTACCTCAGCCAGGACGGCTCGTTCGACGAGGACGTCCCGGTGATGCTGATGGCGATCGGCGACAACTCCCTGCGCCTCGCCGGCCGCGTCGCCGACGCCGTCGTGCTGCACACCTTCCTCACCGACGAGGCGCTGGCCCGCTCGGTCGCCGTCGTACGCCGCGCCGCTGAGCAGGCCGGTCGCGACCCGGCGTCGGTGCGGGTGTGGGCCGTGCTCGCCACGGTGGAGGACTCGATCCCCGAGGAGGCGCGGCTGCGCAAGCTGATCGGCCGGCTGGCGACGTACCTGACCGGCTACGGCGAGGTGCTGGTGCGGGCCAACGGGTGGGACCTCGCCGACCTCGAGCGGTTCCGCACCGACCCGCTGGTCCAGGGCTATCCCGGCGCGTTCGACGCGATCGGCACCACCGACGAGCTGCTCCACCTCGCCGAGGTGCTGCCGGACTCGTGGCCAGCCGCAGCCGCGACCGGCTCGGCCGAGCAGTGCGCGCGCCGGGTGGTCGACCAGCTCGACGCGGGCGCCGACAGCGTGGTCCTGCACGGCGCGACCCCGGCCGAGCTGGCGCCGGTGGTGGCGGCCTACCGGTCGATCCGGCCCGACGGCCTCGACGCCCTGCCGACCAACCCCGGGTGGGCGCGATGACCGTCGCCGGCGTCGAGGCGATCGACGCCGCGTGGCTGTCGGACGTGCTGGGCCACCGGGTCGACACCGTCTCGGCCACGCGGGTCGGCACCGGGCAGATGGGCGAGTGCTACCGGCTGGCGCTCACCGGCGAGGACGTGCCCGCGACCCTGATCGCCAAGCTGGGCTCCGCCGACCCGGCCGCCCGCGCCCTCGTCGGCGGCGCCTACCGCGGCGAGGTGCGGTTCTACGAGGAGGTCGCGCCGACGGTCGCGGTCCGGGTGCCGGCCTGCCACCACGCGGCGTACGACGAGGGGTCGGCGCAGGTGGTGCTGCTGCTCGAGGACCTGGTCGGACTCGAGCAGGGCGACCAGCTCGCCGGCTGCACCCCGGCGCAGGCGCACGACGCCGCGGCCAACCTCGCCGTCCTGCACGGCCCGCGCTGGTGCGACGAGACGCTGCTCGAGCTGGAGGACGTGAAGCACAACCAGCAGGACGACGCCGACCTGCTGGCCGAGATCTACGGCCCGTCGGTCGACCTCTACCTCTCCGACGCGGGAGCCGGGCTCTCGGCCGAGGACCAGACGACGCTGCGCGCGACCGCCGCTGCTGCCGGCCCCTGGCTGCTCGCCCGCACCGACCGGTTCGCGCTGGTGCACGGCGACTACCGCCTCGACAACCTGATGTTCCCCACCTCCGGGGAGCCCGGGTGCGTGGCGGTCGACTGGCAGACCACCAGCCTCGCGCCGCCCCTGCGCGACCTCGGCTTCCTCCTCGGCACCGGCCTCTCCCCCGCGCTGCGGAGCGAGCACGAGCGCGCCGTCGTGGCGACGTACCACCGGGCGCTGGGGACGTACGCCGTCACCGACTACGACCTCGACGGGTGCTGGCTCGACTACCGCCTCTCGATGCTCCAGGGCCCGCTGATCGCCGTCCTCGGCTGCGTCTACACCGCCCGCACCGAGCGCGGCGACCGGATGTTCGCGGCGATGCTCGAGCGGTCGTGCGCCGCGATCCGGGACCTCGGCACGCTCGACCTCGTACCCTGACGTGGTGAAGGCCCAGACCGCGGTCGCGCTGCTCCTCACCGCCTCCTTGGCGGGCTGTGGCGCGGAGGCGTCCGACAGTCCGCCGGCCCCGCCCACGACGACCGACACCACGAGTACGACGACGCCGACGGCGCCCGCGACACCGACGGCCGAGGAGGTCCTGGCCTCGGCCCTGCTGACCCGCCGCGAGGTCCGCCCCATGTCCCGGATCCGCCCCGCCGGCGACGCCGAGCCCGATGAGGACGACCTCGTCGGCACCTGCCTCGCCGACCTCAGCTCGCTCGGCGACGCCGCCGGGGACGACCCCACCGCCGAGGCCCGCACCACCTTCCAGGAGCTCGGCGAGCCCTACCAGACCCTGCTCTTCGACCGGGTCGCCGAGTACGACGACCCCACCGCCCTCGCCAAGCGCTTCCGCACCTTCACCGCCACCATCGAGGACTGCGCCAGCGTCTCGACGACCGACGACCAGGACGCCGAGTACGACCTCCAGGTCACCTCCGACCCCACCGTCGCCCTCCCCGGCGCCGACCAGACCCTGGTGGTCGACGCGATCGGCACGATCGGCGGCCCCGGCGGCGAGTCCCCCCTCGCCTACCGCTACGTCCTCGCCCGCTCCGGCCCCTACCTCTCCGTCGTCGGCACCCTGTACGTCAACATCGACATCACGAGCGTGTACGACGACGCTGTCGAGCTGGCGACGCTGCAGGTGGAACGGGTCGCGGCCTTGCCGCGGACGGGCTGACGGGCTGCGTGGGGGTTGCGCTGCTGGCGCATCCTTCCGCCCAGAATGACGCGGGGGTTTGGGCGGTCGCTGGGTTGGATGAAGATGCTTCCCGGTCATCTCGCTCGAACGGCGATCGTTAGCGCGATCGCGGCATCGGCGACGTCAGTCAGCGTGTCCATTCTCGGGCGGCTCGGGACCGTTGCGCCGGCGCCTCGCTTGGTGGTTCACAACGTGGCAGGGCCGTAGATTGACGCTGACAGCCACGAGGGTCCACGTTCGTAGGCGGGTCTTGGACGGAAGCGGAAAACCGCCTGGTGTGGAATCTTTCTGTGCTCAGAAGAACGACACGGTGTGCGACGACGATTTCGCGACGCCAGCTTCGAACCATCTGAACGAGATCGTCACGTGCGAAGCCATCCCCCACGACAAGATGACCGGAACCGAAATCTCACCACCGTGCCTCGGCAGCGTGAAGAGGCCGGGGTCAGTCAGGATCATCGGCGCCTCAGAGTCGACGTCATCCCCAGACGGCGTGAGCTCGAATGAGATGTCCTCCGCGTCAGCGTCTCCGGTGTTTATCAATATGAGGCGGTACGAGGTTCCTGCCTTCATGGCACGAGCCTGGAGCGCGGCACCCTCTCGCGCCGAGTTGCGCGCATCCGTCGGTGCGCCCAGTTCGAGGGCCACAATGTCGGCCTCGATCGCTCGCCTCACCTGATCCTTCAACGACCCTGGTGTATCGAACGACCCGTACAGACCAAGTTTCTCGATCTCCTTCTTGAATGCTTCGAGCGTCGCCAGCGCCTCCGGGTTGACCTGCGCACGGTCGATCGGCATCGAGGAGAAGTAGACGTGGACCCGCTTGCCGGCGTCCTTCGCCTCGTGGAGTTCCTCCGCCGTGCCTGACGCGTACCGCGGCGTCTCTTGGCCGAGCTTCGAATGGAAGATCCCGATTACGACGTCAGCCTCGTCGACCAGCTGCCGGTTGATGACCGTCTGGCCGTCTTCGCCGGTTAGTTCTGGGACCGCGTTAGTTTCCCACCTTCGCGGCAACAGCACCACAGATGCGGCGGCTGCCCGGTCGCCGTTCCATTCGTGGAGCGCGTGTTCGACGGCGTCACGCAGCTCGGCGGTATCGGATGGTGAAGCTATGAGAACACGGAGCACATTCGCAGAGAAGGTCACAGTCTCGACGGTATCCGGCGCGGTGGCCTGGGCGACGGTTACGGCGCGGGAGGTCCCCGTTCCCGGACTAGGCTGAGCCCCATGGCGGCCGGCGCGACGATGCACACGTTTGAAGTCGAGTTGGCCGACACGGATCGCGGGGTCTACGAGGAGTTCACGCTGCGCGCGGCGCGGCATCCGTCAGAGACCGAGGCATACCTCGTGACGCGCGTGCTCGCCTATTGCCTCGAGCACGAAGAGGGCATCGCATTCAGCGAGGGCATCTCGGCGACCGAAGCCCCGGCGGTGCTGGTGCGTGACCTGAGCGGGAAGCTGCTCGCCTGGATCGAGGTCGGCGCACCGGATGCCGCGCGGCTTCACACAGGCAGCAAAGCTGCCGAGCGCACGACGATCTACACGCACCGCGACCCGGCCAAGGTGCTCGCGCAGTGGGCAGGGGCGAGGATCCACCGCGCCGCCGAGATCGTGCTGCACAGCTTCGATCCCGGGTTCATCGATTCAGCGGTGAACACGATGGAGCGGCGCAACACGATCACGCTCACCGTGACGGAGCGGCAGCTCTACCTGGAGCTGAACGGCGTCCACCTCTCATCGGCGGTGCACGACCACCCGATCAGCTAGCGGGAGCGACGTCCCGCTGCCGATCCTGATGCGCGACTTCCAACGCGCGTCAACGCACCGCGACCGATGTGGTTCCGTACGCCAGCAGCAGAGGTCGCACCTGCGAGTCAGCCACTGCGACCGTCGGCTGTGATGTCGATGTCGCCATTGTCGTGCAGTTCAAAGTGATCGTTCATCATCGCCAGATAGCGATCGAGATTGATGGACTTTAGAGCCCGACCGTGGGTCGGTGCTTCCTGGTTGGCGAGTCCATGAAGTGCCATGAACAGACCGGACACTCGAGTCCTCGCCCTGCGCAGTGACTCGTGCGCCTTCGCAACTACGTCCACGGTCACCGGTGCGGCGGCAACTGCAGGCTCGAGTTGCCCCGCAGTGAGGCGGAATGGTTGCCAGGAGCCGCCGTCGGTGTTCGCACTGCTTGTGGCTTCGAGCCAGATGTCGTGAACCACCCGGTTACGGATGGAGTTCGCCCTACGAGCGGCGCTAAGGGCTGCCAGGCCAGCGTCGACGACGAGGTGGTCGCCGTAGGTCTTGCGGAGCAGCCGACGACAATTGTTGGCGAGTTGATCAACTCCTGCGCCCGCCGGGTGCGGCTTGCCACCCAGGATGCGCCGCACGTTGCCCAGGTCGTACTCCAACAGGGCGTTGGTCCGCGCAACACGACCAACGAAGAGCGAGAGCTGGTCGTCATCGCTGAGGCCTGCGAACGGGTCCCCGATGGTCATGTGCAGACGGTACGAGCGCGAGACACGTGCTCGGCACAGGGTTCGGGTCCGGGTTCGAGGACCGTTCGTTCAAATTGGTCCAGCCGCTCCGGCCTGTTGGTGGCGAGCAGAGAGTTACGGTGCTGCTTCTAAGGGTCTCGCCGTGTCAGCGGCGGGTACAGCGAGCCACTCCGACCTCGCCGCGGAGTCGTCATGCCCGACCAGGAGAACCGACCGACAGCCCTCTTGCCGTTCCAGCCGGCCACGACGACACCGGCTCAGCTCGCTGCAGTGTCGTTCTTGGCCCGCTACAGCGGGCCCACACATCACCTGTACGCCTACCAACTGCGCCAATGGTTCGCCTGGTGCGAATCGAACGGCCTTGACGCTCTCATCGGAGTCGAACGAGCACACATCGAGTTGTACATCAGGCACCTCGCAGATCCGGACTGATGGCCTCATCGATCAACACGATGATGCACGGCGTCCGCGGCTACTTCCGGTTCGCTCACATCGACGGTGTCACCCCGTCCGACCCGGCCGTCTACGCCCGCCTCCCAGAGGTCCACCGTGACGAGTCACGCACCCAGGGCCTGGACCGCCTCGAACTGATCCGGTTTCTCCAAGTCGCGCAGACCATCACCGTGCACCATGGAGCGCTGGCCTACCTCCTCGGCATCAACGCCCTTCGCGCATCCGAAGCCGCAGCAGTCCGGATCGAGGACTACGCCGAGACACTGCGCGGGCACCGAGTGCTCCACCTGGTCGGCAAAGGCAACAAGCCCGCAACCATGCCCATCACCGTCCCGGTCCTACGCGTCCTCGAAGCATGCCGAGGCCAACGAGACAGCGGTCGCCTGATTTGCGACCACTGACCAGCAACCCGATCGACCGGCGCGACGCCTACCGCATGGTCCAACGCATCGCCCGAGCCGCAGCGATACCCAGACACATCAGCCCGCACTCACTACGCCACGCTGCCATCACCAACGCCTCGATGCCGGAGTCCCCCTACGAGACGCCCAAATCCTCGCCCGACACGCCAACCCCCGCACTGCCGAGCACTACGACCGAGCACGCGGCAACCTCGACCGCCACGCCGTCCACTTCCTCACCGCTTACGTCGCAGGCGTCTGAGCCTGTCCCGCTGCAGTCCTGGCGCCCACAAAGACACGGCGAACGTCAGAGTTCGACGAAGGTGCTCGCTGCGCTCAGACGGCGGGTTGGCGGTGATAAGCAGCACCGCGCATTTATGCTGCGAGAATTCCATTGACTCGCTCCGACTTGGCGCCGGGCGATCAACACCTCTAGGATCGAACACCTGTTCGATTTTCTTCCCCCAGAGCTTCGGAGGATCGTCACATGGACTTGCTTGACCTGATCGGTAGAGGCGCAGAGACCGTCGAGGCGCTCAACCGTGTCGCGGACCTCCGCGAGTCTGCTGAGGACTTCCTGGCAGTGCTCGCTCGTTTCGACGGCTACTCAGTGGTCGCAGCAAGCCCGCAGGCAGAAAGAATCCTCGGCGCGGCGATGATGCTGAACTCGAACCTACAGGCCGGGACGTCCGGCCCATCGGTCGTCGTCTTCGACGTTACGGTTGCCAGCGGCACCTTGATGGCACGCGCCGCTCAGAGGGTCCGCGACGCGGGACACTACGAGCAAAGACTGGTCGGCGTTGCTCTACATTGCCTAAGCGAGGGTCACCATGATTGGTCGTCGTCACAGTTGAGTGAATTGATCGTCGTAGACTGCAAGAGTCCGACGACATCAACTTGCTGGCAAAGCACTGAGAGCCGCAATCACGGCCTCATGCTTACCGGCTGACAGCGACTTCGCGCTCGCCACCAGCGTGTCCTTATCGACCCCTAGCGTCTTCGCGAAGGACCGGGGGTCTCCGGTCTGAACGGGCTTGCCCAGGTGTTCCCGAAGGACGAACATCGCCGCGCCTTCTGCGTGAGCCCGCGAGAACAAGGCCTTGTTCCGCCTGGGCACGGGAGCCGCGCCAGCGGTGCGGATGACCGCAAGGTCAAAGTCCAAGCCAGGCAGCTTGGCCATGAGACGATTTCCTAGGTCGACGACCTGCTCCGACGGGTCGATATCGGCGGCCCGCAACTCGAACTCGCCCTCGAGCACGGGGGTCGCAACTTTGCCACTGACAATCGCCCCAATGAGGCGCGGTTGCCCGCTGGCCGGGTTCACTGAGATCCCCAAAACACGCATGCACAACCGTAACCTGTCCGCATGGCCACGCGAGCGCCCTACCCTGCCGGGACGACGGTCAACGACCGCTACGTCCTCGCTGGCAAGCTGGGCAGCGATGGCGACGTCTACGAGGTATTCGACAGGGTCTTGGAGCGGCAGGTCGCTTTGAAGTTTCTGCACCCAGACGCACCTGGCGCCGCACAACCATGGGACGAAGCGCGCCGCCTAGAAAGCCTGCGCAGCAGATTTCTAATCGACGTAATCAACGCTGACGTCGTGGGCACAAGCGATATCCGGTTTATCGTGACACCACTGGTGGACGGCGGCGATCTCGAAGCCTACGCCGCCGGGACCGGCATCGGGCTCAGCGAGGCAGTTCGTTACGTCCAGCAGGTCGCCGGTGGCCTCGACCGGATCCACGCAGCTGGCATGGTCCACCGCGACGTCAAGCCCGCGAACGTTCTCCTCGACGGCGATGGGGTATTCGTGTCGGATCTCCAGTTCTGCGAGATCCTGGACTCAACCGGGCGCGCCAGCCGAAACGGGAGCTTCTGCACGGTCGCCCCAGAGACCGCCGACGACCACGGCTACTGCTCGCTAGCTTCCGACGTGTACTCGCTGGGCGCCACCGTGTTCTACCTGCTCTCGGGCGAGTACCCAGTCGACCATCGCATACATCGGGCCGAACAAAAGCGATTGATCGAGGCGGGCGACCTGCGCGAGTTACGCGACCTGGCCCCGCATGTCAGTCAGGCCGTTGGGACCGTGATTCGGCGGGCCCTCCATAAGAATCCGACTCGTCGGTACGCTTCCGTCGAGGCTTTCGCGAACGCCCTATCCCACGCTGCCCGCGGTACCCGGGAGTGGCGACGTGTCCTCCACGCCGGGCACCTTCACTGCCTCGAAGGTGGTGTTCACGAAGGACGCGCAGCAGTCCTCGTCTGTTGCGAACCCGACGCGCGCTTGGTGAAGGTCGCGGCTCGGCAGCATCCGTCAGGGCGACGGATCGCGGGCGTTACCGACGAAGTGGTGAAGGCCACGGCGTTGCACAAGCATCTTCAGAAGCTCATTCGGAGCCTGCGGTAACCGACCCGCGAGCAACCTCGACCTTGCTCTGCAGGGCAGACAACTCCAGCGCCGATATTCGGACCTCGGGAGACTCGTGCGTCAGTTCGCTGCCATCGAGCGTGGGACCCAACTGGGCGTGCCGCGCCATCGCCTCACTGGGCGGCGTTCGGTCGCTAGAACGAACGGCGCGACGAGTATGGACGCGGTGAGAACGCCAGCCAGGAAATGGCGGTTTGCGGTTAGCTTCTGGAGGAAGGGCCCGGGTCGCCCACAGACGGGTCTGCGACATATAGCCATGTGCCCTCGTGCTGGACCTCGAGGGTCCACCTATCCCATCCCTCGCGTTCGGAGTACTCCACCGCCCAGCGCACGGCGGCGAGTTGGTCCGGAGGCGTTGCCTCGACGGTCTCGCCAGTCCGGTCATTCCTCAGGCGGTGAAGTCTTGCTTGACTGTCCATACCGCGACGGTAGTACCCGTCGACTCAGGTGCCCGCCGATCGGTGCGTCACTCCACCGCTTGAGGGCGCATAGTCACCGGCTTCAACGCACGGCCCCGGGCGTCGTGGCGCGCCTAGACCGACAACTTTCTGACGGTCCTGGTTACGCGATCACCCGTCTTCTCGAGAAACACGATCTCGCCGAACTCGACGTGCGACCAGCCTTCGGCGTCGTCCGTCAGTGCCTCGGAAGCAAACACGGCCGCCGATGCCTCGTTCTCGTCGCACGCCTCGAAGTCGTAGGACGTGCCGTCGCGCGGGACGTGGCGACCCATGAACATGTACATCGGCTCCAGGAGCATCGAGAGCGCGAAGTCCTCCGTGCCCGGACCGGACCCGCGCAGCTTCTTCCAGTCCCCGACCGGGTTGGTCTCGCCCTGGTGCCCGAGGCCGACGTTGACTCCGATGATCCGGTTCGGCGACACCAGGGCCATCTTCATCTTGGTCAGGGCAGGGAGATCGAGGGCCTTCCTCGCCTGGGAGATGAGTTGGACCATCTTCTCGATCGCGCGTTGGACGTCCTTGTCGCTGTCGCCGTCGAGCAGGGAGAGCAGGAGCACGTAGAGGAACTCTGTGTCCGTCGAGCCCCGCATCTGCTTTAGGTACCTGTCCTCGCAGTGCTGCAGCAGCTCCCTCTGCAGGAGCATCCAGTTCGGCATGTCGCCGTTCTGGGCGATGATCCAGGGAGTTTCGTCGAAGGAGAACGGGTGGCAGTTCTCGTCCACCATGACGGTCGTCGAGTTGTAGATGGCTGCGCGCACATGAGCGAGCATCGTGCTCGCTTGGAGACTAGGGATGATGCCGTTGGCGTTGTCGTCATAGAAGGCAGGCATGGGCCGGCGGTAGATGAACGGGTCCTCCGGCTTGAGCAGGTGCTCGCCCCAGGCACCGAATCCCCAGCCTGCCAGCTGCAGATCTGGGTAGTGCTCAGGGTCGAGAGCTTGATTGACCAGGCTGTTCGAAGGCGTGAGCAGCAGGCTCTCGAGCGGGGTCTCGGGCCCGATGTAGGCGAGCACTCGGCACATACGTTTCCTTCACTGACGAGAGGACGTGCCGCGGTCGGCATCCGCGAGCGTCGCCACCCTACGGGCGAGAGTCGCCTTGCTCGGGGCGAGGCCCAGATACGCCTCGGGGTAGCCGGCCCACGAGGATCCGGTGCCGATCGACGCAGCGACCTCCACCCCCAGCAACGGGCGAGGCCGGAGGAATGCGGCGCGTCATTCCGCCGCCTGTGACGCGTGGGCGCCAACCACGGCCGCAGGTCGCATGCGTCATCCACAGACCCACCGTCGAAGGCGATCCGGCCAAGCAAAACTGTCGGTGGTCGGTGCTTGAGTGGAGCCATGACCAGTCACCGCACCACCTGCCGATCGGACCACCCGATCGCGGTGGCGGTGCGTGCGGTCAACGCGTTGCTGGACGACGTGGAGACGACGCCGGGATGGTCGCTGGACGGGGGCGCCATAGCGGAGCTGGTCGTTGATCTTGCGGCGACCGCGGCGCGGTTGGCGGAGGTCGAGGCGCGGGTGGTGGCGCAGGCCGAGGTGCAGGAGGTGCCGGCCGACGCAGGGTGCTCCTCCACCGCCGCGTGGCTGGCGCAGCGGACCCACCTCACCCGGGGTGCGGCGCAGCGCACGGTGGAGCTCGCGCACGCACTGGCTGCCCGGGAGCAGACCCGGCAGGCCATGGCGCGTGGCGAGGTCCACGCCGAGCAGGCCACGGTGATCGCCAACGCGGTGGCCGAGGTGCCGGTGGCCGACCAGGATCGGGCCGAGAAGCACCTGCTCGCCGATGCCGCCGACTTCGACGCCCACGACCTCCGGCGCCTGGGCCGACGGATCTTCGAGCACCTCGACCCGGCGCGGGCCGACGAGCACGAGGCGCGCCTGCTGGAGCGGCAGGAGGCCCGGGCGGCCAAGCGGACCACGTTCTCGATGCGCGACGACGGCGAGGGCTGCTCGCGCGGCTCGTTCACGATGCCGACGGCGCAGGCCTCGATGCTGCGCAAGATGCTGACGGCGCTGGCCGCGCCCAAGCACGTCCGTGCCACCCACGGGGCCGGGACCTACGACCACGAGCGGCCCACCCCGGCCCGACTCGGTGCAGCGCTCGTCGAGCTGGTCGAGCGCATGCCGTCCGACTGGCTCCCCCGCCTCGGCGGGGTCAGCGCGACCGTCGTGGCCGCGGTCCCGCACGACGTGCTGGCCGGCGCCCACCGGGCCGCCCACCTCGACACCGGCGAGGCCATCAGCCCGGGGCAGCTGCGGCGCTGGGCGTGCTCAGCGGGCGTCCTGCCGGCCGTGCTGGGCGGTGACGGCCACGTGCTCGACCTCGGCCGCACCCGCCGCTTCCACACCCCCGCTCAGCGCACCGCAGTCACGATCGAGCAGCGCACCTGCCGCGAGCCCGGGTGCGGCGTGGCCGCGGCATACTGCCACGTCCACCACGGCACCCCGTGGGCGAAGGGCGGCGGCACCGACACCCGGACCGCGGTACTGCTGTGCCCGTTCCACCACCACCGCGCCCACGCCGCCAGCCATCCCCTGCGGGCCTAGGCGCCCCTGCTGCGTCACGTCTGCCGGTCACAGCGTGAGCAGCGGACCGCTGCAAGAGCGGTGATCTCGATGTTGCGCACCGCCGCGGGCCGGGCCGGCGTTTGCGAGGTCAGCCCTCGGCGAGCGCCTCCTGGAGCCGCCGGGTCGCTGTCTCCAAGTGCCCGGTCAGCTCCTCGGTCGAGATGCCGGAGCCGAACGACGTCGCGGTGAGGTTCGACTGGGCACGGCCGACCCGGACGATGGCGGCCTCGAGGTTGACCTCCAGGCTGAGGCCCTGGGTCTCGACGGGGATGGTGACGCGGTAGGCGACGGTCTGGTCGCCAAAGGATCCGACGGACAGCTCGTTGATCGAGATCTCACCCACGGTCACGTCGTCGTCCGACTCCTCCGAGCTCTCCGCCACCGCTTCGCGCACGCCCTCGGCGGCGCACTCACGGAACTCTGGCGTCGAGGCGATCTCGAACGCCTCGGTCATGTCGGCCTCGTCGCGCGCCAGCGAGACGCTGTGGTCCACCTCGCTGTCGTCCTCGGCGGTGAACGTGGGTGAGCTCGCCTCGGTGTTGGAGTCGTCGTACAGCTGGTCGTACTCGACGCCGACGCACTCCGCGATCTTCTCGCGCCCGGCACGGTCCTCGATGTCCTCCTCGGCGGGAGCGGCCTCGTACCCGGCGGGGAAGTCCTGCAAGGTCAGGAGGGCGGCCTCGGCGATCGCCTGGTCCGCAGGGTCGGGTACCGGGTCGCTCTCCGAGGTCTCGGACGGCTGCTCAGCCGGCTCGCTCGCCCCCTGGCTCTGGCCGTCGCCGCCGTCGCCGCCGCCGTCGCCGCCGTCGCCGTCGCCGTCGTCGTCGCCCCCTCCGCACGCCGAGAGGACGAGCAGGCCTGCCACGAGAGAGACGGCGAGTCGTCGCCGGAGGGAGATCAGCACACCGCGCAGGTTAGTCGCGACCGCGGCACCGCCGGGCGGCTTTCAACGAGTACGCCGTGCCGCCGCCGACCCGGCTCCTAGGTGGCGGTCCTGAGCGCCAGCCGGGCGAGCCGGACGGCCACCTGCTTCCTCATCATCGGCGGGTACTTCCAGCCGTCCTCGCCGGTGACGTCGCGGGTGCGGGTCGCGATGACCCGGACGACGGTCGCGCCGCGGCGCGCCACCACGGCGTAGCCGTTGGTCTTGTAGTTGTCGACCTCCCGGAACCTCCACGTGACGCTCTGCCGGCCCACCCGGGCCGCCGTCACCCGCGTGCGCCAGGTCGTCGTGACCCCGTCGCACTCGGTGCACACCCACTCGGTCACCTTCGGGCACCGCCTCGGGTACGACGCGTTGCGCGCCACCGCGGCGCGCGCGGCACCCGCGTCGGCGTAGCGGAGGACGGCGATCTCGGCGCCCGCGAACACCGACGCCGGCACGCCCTTCGCCGCACCGACGAAGTGCCGCACCCGTGCATCGTCGTAGGCCAGCATCTGCTTGTCGGAGCGGCAGCCCCGCGGCCTGCTTCCCAGGGCTTCGATCTCGCCCGGGAACACGTTCCAGCCACCCTTGCCGTCCACGACCTCCTTGACCGTCCGCTTCCCCGGGAAGTCCGACTCCTCGATCGCGTCGGGTGACCGCGCGGCTGATGGCGCATGCTCGGCGGCGCTGCCGATCGGCACGGCGGACAGCGTCGCGAGCGAGAGGAGCGCGGCGGTCAGGGCGACCAGGGAACGAAGGGCCATCTCCCCATGATGCTCCTCGAGACGCCCGTCGTCTGCCCCGTGGCGCCCAGATGGGGGCCAGCCGACGGCTGGGCGAGCGCGGGCGGGGCGACGACGCCGCGTACGGCGTACCCAACGATGACTTCTCCACGCCCCGACGGTCAGTGCTGAGGACCCGAACTCGGACTGAGGAGCACATCATGCGGCAGGTCATCGCACCTGGATCGACGGGCCCCCGACGGTGAGCGCCTCGGGCCGGCTGGCTCGCAGGATGTTCGAGCTGGTCGAGCCGATCGGGGTCATCCCCTACTCGTGCGAGGACGCCAACGAGGCGTTGCTCGCCCTGGGATTCACCGACTTCTGGGACACCTACTTCGCGGGTCGTGCTGCCCCGCTCGGCAGCTCGGTTCCCGCCGGCGTCGTCCACGCGCTCTTCTACAACTTCGCCCCCGGCGAGGTCGCCCGGCACATCCCCCAGGTCTGGCGCACGACCTCGCCGGAGGCGGCGATCGCCGCGCACCAGGAAGGCTGCGTCAAGGCGCTGAACCGCATCCTCGGCGACCTCGTGACGACGCCGGACCTCGCGCGGGCCGTCGAGCTGCTCACCCGGGCAGCGACCAGTGCCCCGATCGAGGGCCGCCCCATGTACGCCGCGCTGCGAGCGCTCCCGCTTCCGAGTGAGCAGGTGGCCCGCCTGTTCCACGCCGCCTCGATGCTGCGCGAGCACCGCGGCGACGGGCACATCTCGGCCCTCATGGCCGAGGGCATCGGTGGCCTGGAGGCCCACGTCATGCTCGCCATCGACATGGGGATCCCGGCCACGACGTTCGGCCGGATCCACCACCTCCCCTCGACGCTGCTGACCGACCTGATCGACACGATGAAGGAGCGGGGACTCGTCGAGGACGAGACGACGTTCACCCCGGCCGGCCGACGGGCCAAGGACCGGGTCGAGGCGCTGACCGACGAGCTCGCCGTCGTCCCGTACGAAGCCCTGGAGACAGCCGAGCTCGACGAGCTGGCGGCTGCCCTCGAACCACTCCGGAAGGAGCTCGTCGCCGCTCAGGACTGGGGCTGAGCCGTGGGCTGGGTGGCCCTGGCGTCGCACCGTCCTGGACGACGTGGTCCATACTACGAGCTGTCGGGCTCGCCAGAGCGCGGCTTCGCGGACGTGGTGTAGTGGCAGCACGCTTCCCTTCCAGGGAAGGAGTCGAGGTTCAAATCCTCGCGTCCGCTCCACAGGCCGGACCCCTCGGCCCAGCAGCCCCCGCGAGTCTCCCTAGTCGCAGACGGCGGTCGCCTCGACCTCGACGAGGATGTCCGGCTCGAACAGGTAGTCGACGCCGATGAGCGAGGCCGGCGGCATCGGCGTCGGTAGTCCGATCTCCTCGGCGACCAGCTCGACACCCGCCATGAAGTCGGCGATCTTCTCGGGTTGCCACTGGGTGACGTAGAACGTCAGCCGCACCACGTCGTCGAACGAGGCACCGGCCCCGGACAGACCGACGGCGGTGTTCCGGAGGGCCTGGGCGACCTGCTCGGCGAGCGTGGTGGGTAGTGGCGCACCTGCGTCGGAGCGATGTCCGACCTGGCCACTGACGTGGACGTGGCGGGAACCGGTCCCCACAGCGACGTGGTGGTAGGGGGTCGGCTGCAGCATGCCGGGAGGGGTGAACAGTCGAACGCTCATCATGGGCTCCTTCTCGTTGGTATCCCAGTGATACTTGGTAGGAGGAGCACACTTCAACGAGACTTGGTTTCGTGATCGATACCTCCGCTGGGTCTTCCGAGGACTTCAGCATCAGCGCTCCCCACCGAGAGCTGCTCGACCAGGTCCTCGACAAGTGGTCGCTGCAGGTCCTCAACGAGCTGTGCGAGCGTCCGTGCCGGTTCAGCCAGCTCCGGCGCTCGATCCCCGCGGTCACGCAGAAGTCCCTCACGGCGACCCTGCGCAGGCTGGAACGCAACGGCATCGTCGAGCGCGTGGTGCTCAGCACCCGACCTGTTGCCGTCGAGTACCGGATCACGCCCCTGGGGAAGACCCTGCGGGCGCCGGTGGAGGTCATCCTCGACTGGGCGGTGACGCACATGCCCGAGATCGTCCAGGCCCGCGACGCATTCGACCACGACGCCTGAGCACGCCGCCGGACCCCCGGACTCAGCCCTGGACGTCGGGAGCGACCCGGACCGTGGCCAGGAACTCGATCACGTCGTCCTCGGTGAAGGCGCCGTCGGGGAACTGCACCATCACCCCGCCCGGCGGCTCGTCGGCGAGGGTGTCGGTGGCGACCATGGTGTGCCCGGAGTCGCCGCGGACGACGTAGTCGCGACCCTCGAAGGCCTCGGCGCGGCCGGGGCCGGGGCCCTGGGGGTCGTACATGATGACGAGCTTGTCCTCGAACGAGTCGACGAAGGGGTCGGGGGCGCCGGAGAGCGGCACCATCACCACGACGGAGTCAGTGCCGCCCTGGATCTCCCACCCCTGCGGGACGGCGCCGAAGGAGTAGGGGCCGATCACCACGCGGCCGTCGACGACGCGCGGCTCGAAGTAGCGCGACCCCTTGAGGATGGAGGTCGGGTCCGGGTCGCTCGGCGCGGTGGACGACGGGCGGGGGGTCGGCGAGGACTGGGCCGCGACGCCGGGGTCGCTGACCGAGCCACCGCGGTCACCGTCGGCGCCCTGCCCGTCGAGGGCGGTGGCCGTGCCGGCGCCGATCACGGCGAGCGCGGCGAGACCGGCCAGGCCCACCGCACCACGGCGACGCCGGTGGCGGCCCAGCGCGTCGCGTCCGCGGGCGAGGTCGTCGGCGGGCGGGGCGGCCGGTGCGTCGGGCGCAGTGGCGGCGGTGTCGAGCAGGCGGCGCAGGTCGTTCATCGGATCTCCTCGGGAACGTGACGGGCGGGGACGGGGCGGGCGGGGACGGGGCGGGCGGGGACGGCGGTCTCGCCGAGGGCCTCGCGCAGGTGCGCGAGAGCCTTGGCGCTCTGGGACTTGACGGTGCCTTGGGTGCAGTCGAGCAACCGGGCGGTCTCGGCGACGTCGAGGTCGAGCCAGTGCCGCAGCACGACCACCGCCCGCTGTCGTGGCGCGAGCCCGGCCAGGGCGGCCAGGACGTCGCGACGCTGGTCGACGTCGGGCGCACCGTCGAGCACGCCGGCGGTGCGGCCGGCGTCCCCGGCGGCGAACGCGTCGTCGCCGGTGCCGCCGGCGGCGACCTCGCGACGCCGGTAGGCGCGGCGGGTCTCGTCGACGAAGACGTGGGTCAGCGCGGTGCGGGCGTAGCCGACCGGGTTGCCGGCACGCCGGACCCGCGCCCAGGACACGTAGAGCTTGGTGAGGGTCGTCTGGACGAGGTCCTCGGCCCACGCCTGGTCGCCGGCCGTCAGGAGCCGCGCCATCGACACCAAGGCGGTGCGCTGCGCCGTGACGAACTCCGTGAACTCACCGTCGCGCTCGGCGCGTCTCATCTGGATCTGTCTCCTCTGCCCCGCCGGTTGCTGTCACCTCCTTGACCGGGACGGCGCCACGATCGGTTGCCCCGGGACGGCGAGGTCGCCGAACCCGGCCCGGGTCGCGGACAGTACTGGTCTGTGAGCACGGCGACCGGCACGAGCGCGAGATGTGGCGCTCCCAGGAGGTCGAGCAGGTCGTCCTCAACCACATCGGCGACCTGAGCAAGCGAGGGGCTCCTGCCACCGGACACCACCGCGGCGCTGTTCGACGCCCTGATGCGCATCCCCGGGGTGACCGTCGACCTCACCACCACCGACCTGCTCGGCCGCACCGGGATGGGCGAGGCGCCGACCAGACCCTCGGCCTGACCCGACGGTCGTCCGCCGACCCCCCGCCCTCGAGCACCGCTTAGCCTCTAGGGGTGACGGGGGCGCTAACCGCCGCACGGCGCGTGCGGCCGTGCCAGAGTGCAGCAGGACGCGAGCGCGGAGGACGTAGATGCACCCGGAGGCCCCTCCCGGCCGGCCGACCCCCCACGAGGACGGGAACGAGCCCGAGCACGGGACGATCACGGTGTCGGCCATGCCCGGACGCGTCCGCGTCGACCTGCACGGCGAGCTCGACCTCGCCGTCGCCGTCGCCTTCCGCGCGCAGCTGCGCGACCTGCTGGTCGCCGGCCACACCGAGGTGGTCATCGACCTCTCCGACGTCACCTTCATGGACTCCTCCGCGCTGGGCGTGCTTGTGAGCGCGCAGCGCCAGACCCGGATGTTCCGCGGATCCCTGACCCTCCAGCGCCCGAGCGTGCCCGTACGACGGCTGCTCAAGCTGACGTCCTTGGACAAGGTGTTCGAGGTCGACGACGCCGCGGGCGAGCAGTGAGCGCCGCTGACGGGTCCGGTACGTCGCTGAGCGCCCTCCTGGCCTCCGTCGAGCCGGTCGGCCCCGACCTGCTGGAGGTCGACTGGTCGACGACGCCGCTCGGTCCCCTCGAGTCGTGGTCGCCCAGCCTGCGCAGCGCCGTCCGGATCATGCTGACCTCGAAGTTCCCGATGTGGATGGCGTGGGGTCCCGAGCTCACGTTCCTGTGCAACGACGCCTACCGGCGCGACACGCTCGCCAGCAAGTACCCGTGGGCGCTCGGCCGGCCGGCCGCCGAGGTCTGGTCGGAGATCTGGGACGACATCGGACCCCGGATCGACCACGTCATCGCCACCGGCGAGGCCACCTGGGACGAGTCGCTGATGCTGCTCCTCGAGCGCAGGGGCTACGTCGAGGAGACCTACCACACGTTCTCCTACAGTCCCCTCGCCGACGACGACGGCGCGGTCACCGGGATGCTGTGCGTGGTCGCCGAGGTCACCGACGAGGTGATCTCGCAGCGCCGGATGCTCACGCTGCGCGACCTCGGCGTCCGCACCAGCACCGCCCAGGACGAGCGGGCCGCGGTGCGGGCCGCGTGTGCCCAGCTGGCCGACAACCCCTCGTCGCTGCCGTTCGTCGCCGTCTACCTCTTCGGCCCCGACGGCCGCGATGCGCGCCTCGCCGGCACCGCCGGCCTGCCCGACGACCACCCGGCGTTCCCCCCGGTCCTCGACGACGAGACCTGGCCCGCCGCGGCGGCCTGGCGCGGCGAGACCACGATCGTCGAGGACCTCGGCGCGCGGTTCGGGTCGCTGCCGACCGGGGCGTGGGACCGCCCGCCGCACCAGGCGATCGTCGTACCGCTCGCGGCGCCGACCGGCGAGCACCCCTACGGCTTCGTCGTCGTCGGCGCCAACCCCTACTGCCTCGTCGACGACACCTACCGCGACTTCGTCGACCTCGTCGCCGCCCACATCGCCTCGGCGGTGAGCGACGGGCGCGCGCTCGACGACCAGCGCCAGCGGGCCGAGCGGCTCGCCGCGCTCGACCAGGCCAAGTCCGACTTCCTCGCCAACGTCAGCCACGAGCTGCGTACGCCGCTGACCCTGCTGCTCGGCCCGGCCGAGGACGCGCTCGCCGAGGGCGACCTCGCCGAGGCGCAGCGGCGGCGGCTCGGCCTGGTCGTGCGCAACGGCAGCCGGATGCTCCAGCTGGTCAACTCGCTGCTGGAGTTCTCCCGCCTGCAGGCCGGCGAGGACGACGGCGTCTACGTCCCGACCGACGTCGGCCGGTACACCGCCGAGCTGGCCAGCATGTTCGAGTCGGCGGCCTCGCGGGCCGGTCTCGCGCTCGTGCTGCGCTGCGCGCCGTCGGTCGAGGCCCACGTCGACCACGAGCACTGGGCCAAGATCGTGGTCAACCTGCTCTCCAACGCCATGAAGTTCACCTTCGAGGGCGCCGTCACCGTCGAGGTCGTCGAGGACGACGGCCGCGCCGTGCTGCGGGTCAGCGACACCGGCACCGGCGTCCCCGCCGACGAGCTGCCGCTGCTCTTCGACCGGTTCCACCGGGTGGCCGGGGCGCGGTCGCGCTCGCACGAGGGCTCCGGCATCGGGCTCGCGCTGGTCGACCAGCTCGTCCGGGCGCACGGCGGCACGATCGAGGTCACCTCGGTCGTCGGCGCCGGGACCACCTTCACCGTCAGCGTGCCGCTCGGTCACGCCCACCTCCCGGCCGAGCGGGTCGCCGACGCACCGGCCGACCCCGCCGCGATCCAGGCGCGCCTGGACCGGCGCGTCGCCACCGAGGTCTCCACCTGGGACGTCGGCGACGTCGCCGTCCCGGCCGTCGACCCGGCACCGGCGGTGGCGCCGACACCGGGCACCGCCGCGGCAGCCCTCCGCGCCGAGGCCGCCGACCGGGACGAGGACGCCGCGGCCCGGGTCCTGGTGGTCGACGACAACCCCGACATGCGGGCCTACATCAGCGACCTGCTGCGCGGACGCGGCTACGACGTCGTCACCGCCACCGACGGCGTCGAGGCGCTCGCCGTCCTCCGTGACGCCGGCGCCGGGGCCGACCTCGTGCTCACCGACGTGATGATGCCCCGGCTCGACGGGTTCGGCCTGGTGCAGGCGGTACGGGCCGACCCCTTGATCGCGATGACGCCGGTGATCATGCTGTCCGCCCGCGCCGGCGAGGAGGGCACCCTCGAGGGGCTCGAGGCCGGCGCCGACGACTACCTCGCCAAGCCGTTCTCGGCCCGCGAGCTGCTGGCCCGGGTGCGCACCCACCTGGCCCTCGACCGCGCGCAGCGCGTGCGGCTCGTGCTCGAGCGCGGCAAGGAGCTGCTCGACCAGGCCCAGCGGCTCGCGCAGGTGGGCAGCTGGGAGGTCGACCTCGCGACCGACACCATCACGGCGTCGGACACCTTCGTCGAGATGCTCGACCTGACCCACGCCGACCTGCCGCGGCTCGGCACCCGCGCGGTGATGGCCCGGCTCGTCCACGCCGACGACCTGGAGCGGGTCACCGCGCTGCTCCTGGCGCTGCCCCCGGGCGAGCAGATGTACTACGAGACCCGCATCGTGCTGCCCTCGGGCGCGGAGCGGCTCTTCGCCGCCCGCGCCGAGCGGATGCCGACCGGCCGGGGCCGCGACCACGTCCTGCGCGGGTCGTTCCAGGACATCACCGTCCAGCGGGGCGTGCAGGAGCAGCTGGTCACCGCCCAGGCGGAGCAGGAGGCGGCGGCCCGCGAGCGGCTGGTCGCCGACGAGCTGCAGCGCAGCCTGCTGCCGGCCCTCTCGGCCGACGTCGAGGCGCTCGAGGTCGCCACGTTCTACCAGGCCGCGGGCGAGGCGGCGCAGGTCGGCGGCGACTGGTACGACCTGGTCGACCTCGGTGCCGGCCGGGTGGCGCTCGTCGTCGGCGACGTGATGGGCCGCGGCGTCCGCGCGGCCGCGACCACCGGTCAGCTCCGCGCCGCGATCCGGTCGCTCGTGCGGCTCGACCTCACGCCCTCGGAGATCCTGGAGCACCTCGACGCCACGGTCGACGAGCTCGAGCGCGAGCAGATCGTCACCTGCGTGCTGGGCATCGTCGACGTCAACGACCTGTCCTTCACCTACGCCAGTGCCGGCCACCCGCCCGTCGTCCTGTCCAACGCCTCCGGCACGACCCTGCTCGAGGGGACTGGCCCGCCCCTGGGGGCCGGCTTCTACGGCATCGACAACGTGCGCGTCCCGGTGAGCCCCGGCGACGTCCTCACGCTCTACACCGACGGACTGGTCGAGCGACGCGGCAGCGACCTGCTCGCCGACATCCGCGACCTCGCCGACGAGCTGCACCGCGTCGTCGACCTCCCGGTCGAGCGCCAGGTGGAGACCGTGGTCGGCTCGGCGCTCGGTCGCGGGTCGGGCGACGCCGACGACGTCGCCGTGCTCGTGGCGCGGGTCAAGCCGCCGTCCGAGGGTGCGGTGCTGCGCCGCCGGATCGACCACAGCGAGGCGGCTCCGGCGCGGGCTCGGGCCGCGATCAGCAAGCACCTCGAGCAGTGCGGGGTGCCCGACGACATCCGCGACGACGTCATCCTGGCGGTCAGCGAGCTGGTCACCAACGCCGTCCTGCACGCCCGCCCGCCGCTCTCGCTGCGGGTCATGGTCGCCGACCGCAGCGTGCTCGTCGAGGTCGTCGACCGCACCCTGCTGCGCCCCCGCCGACAGCGACCCGACGACGAGGACGAGCACGGCCGCGGGCTCAACATCGTCGCCGCGGTCACCACGTCGTGGGGCACCCGCCGCTCCGACGCCGGCAAGGCCGTCTGGTGCACGTTCACCTGGTGACGGCCGGGGTGAGCCCCGACCCGCCGACCCCGCTCACTCCGTGGCGGACGGCTCCGGGGCGGGCTCCGTGTCGAGGCCCGACGGCGACGGCGACGGCGAGTCGGGGCCGAGCGGGGCGTCGGTGACCGTCGTGCCCGAGCAGGTGGCGGCCTGCTCGCGGGCGAGGGCGTCGAGGTCCTCCAGCTGGTCGAGGAGGTCGACGATCGCCTCGGCCTCGAAGTTCCGCACCGACGAGATGCCGTCCCTGATCAGCTGGGTCGCCTGCCGCACGCTGTCGGCCGCCTCGAGGCAGGAGTCGGGGACGACCACGGCCGTCCCCGGAGCGCTGGTCGTGCTCGACGACGGTGCGTCCGCGTCCTCGGAGGGGGAGTCCCCGTCGTCGCCTCCGTCCTGGGCCACGCCCACGATCAGTCCGCCGAGGACGAGCCCGACGACGAGGGCCACCGGCGGCACGATCACCAGCCACCGGCCCGGCGACCGGGAGCCTGCGTCGCCCACCGCCGGATGGGCCGGCGTGTCCGACTCGCTCGACGGTTCGTGCGGTGAGCTCATGCCGCCTCCTGGTCTCGTCGCGCCCGCCGGCCGGCCGAGGGAGGTTCGGCCGCGAGTCACGCGCGACGACCCCTCCGGCGACTACGTTGTCAGCATGTTCGTGTCCGTCCGCAGTGCCGACGAGACCACCATACGGCTCCTCGACGGCGCCGTGGCGGCGTGGCTGGTCCTCTGGATCGTCGTGGGCGGCTGGGCGGCGTACACGACCTGGCAGCTCTCGGAGCTGGGCGACACGGTGACCCGCAGCGGGAGCGCGATCAGCTCGGCCGGTGAGGCGCTGCGGTCACTGGGCGACGTGCCGGTCGTCGGTGAGCGACCCGCCGAGCTCGGCGAGGAGACCTCCACGACCGGTGCCGACATCCAGACCCGCGGGCAGGACGTGAAGAGTCAGCTCCGCCAGCTCGCCGTCCTCCTCGGTCTCGCGGTGACCCTGATGCCCACCACGCCCGTCCTCGGTCTCTACCTCCCCCTACGCGGCGCCCGACGACGAGAACGCGACGAGATCGCCCGCGTGCTCCGCGCCCCGGACACCGACGCCGGCTTCGAGCGCTACCTCGCCGAACGGGCGGTGCGCCACCTGTCGTGGACCGAGGTACGCCGCCTCGACGACGACCCGTGGCGGGCGCTGGCCGACGGCCGCCACCGCGCCCTGGCCGACGCCGAGCTCGCTCGACTGAGACTGAGCCGCGCCGGTGACCGCGCCTGACCCGCCCGAGCACCACGGCGGCCGGGTCGCCCGGGCGACGGGCAGGTGGCTGGTGCGCCTGCGCTGGCTGGTCATCGCCGGGTGGCTGTCGGCGGTGCTGGTCTCGCTGTTCGTCCTGCCGTCCCTGCCCTCCTCCGAGAGCGGCGGCGGCCTGAAGGGCCTGGTCCCCGCCGAGACCCCCGCCGTCGCCAACGAGCTGCGCAGCGTCGAGCTGTTCCAGTTCCCGCTCATCGGTCGGACGGCGCTCGTGCAGCGCGACCCGGACGGCCTCTCGCCCTACGACCAGGGGCGCACCGCCGTGGCCGCCACCGCGGTGACCCGCAAGCGCTACCCGGGCCTGGGCCGCATCGAGGGGGCGCTCCCGCTGAGCAACGCCTTCGGCGTGTTCCCCTCCTCCCGCGAGCGCGACACCACCGCGATCACCTACCTGCTGTTCCGTCCCGACGTCGGGCTGGGCACGCAGACCCGGCAGGCCCAGCGCTACGGCGAGCGCTTCTTCGGCCCCCGGGACTCCGTCATCGGGGTCTCTGGCTCGGTCCCCGCCCGCGCCGAGCAGGGCTCGCTGATCAAGAAGCACCTGCCGACCGCCGAGCTGCTGACCCTGGCCGCGATCATCCTCATCGTCGGCGTGGCGATGCGCTCGGTCGTGGCACCGCTCGTCGCCGTGCTGAGCGCCGGGGTGGCGTACGTGATGACGCTGCGGCTCTCCGGCGCCCTGACGACGCTCATCGGTGTCTCGAGCCCCAGCGAGCTCGAACCCGTGGTGGTGGCCCTGCTGCTCGGCGTCGTCACCGACTACGTCGTCTTCTACCTCACCGCCATGCGACGCGAGCTGCGCCGGGGGCGGTCCCCGCTCGACGCGGCGCAGGCGGCTGCCACCACCTACGGTCCCATCGTGGTCGTCGCCGGCCTGGCGGTCGCCGCCGGGACCGGGGCGCTGCTGGTGGCCGAGTCGCCGTTCTTCCGAGCGCTGGGACCAGCCCTCGTCTTCACGGTGCTGGTCGGCCTGGTCGTGGCGGTGACCCTGGTGCCCGCCCTGATGGCCGTGCTCGGCCGCTGGTGCTTCTGGCCCGACCGTCCCCGACCTGCCGAGGCGACGGCGACCGGGACGACGGACCGGCCCGCCGCCCCGCGGATCGCCGCGCTCATCACGTGGTTGACGACCTCCCGACGTCGCGCCGCGGTCGTGGCGGCGTCGTGCGTGGCGGTCCTCGGCCTGGCCGCGACCCCGTTGTTCGGGCTCAGCCTCGGCGTGTCCTTCGTGGGGTCGCTGCCCGAGGACACCGGTGTGGCCCGGGCCGCCGACGCCGCCCGCACCGGCTTCGCACCCGGCATCCTGTCGCCGACCACGCTCCTGATCGAGGGGGAGGACCTCCACCGTCAGGGCGGCGACCTCGCGCGGCTCGGTGCGCTGCTCGAGGACCGACCCGGCATCGCGGGTGTGCTGGGTCCCGGCGACGTCACCCCCCGCCTGGCGCGCGACGTCCTGGTCAAGGCAGACGGCTCCGCCGCCCGCTTCCTCGTCGTGCTGGAGGACCCGGCCCTGGGTGCCGACGCGATCGCCACCCTCGACGAGCTCACCGCCGACCTTCCCGCCCTGGTGAGGGCGAGCGGCGTCCGCAGCGACAGCGCCGGGTTCGCAGGCGACACCGCCACCGCGGCGTACATCGTCGGGCAGACCACCAAGGACCTGCAGCGGCTCGCGATCGCCGCGCTGGCCGCCAACCTCCTGATGCTGGTCCTGTTCCTGCGCGCGGTCGTGGCGGCGCTGTACCTGCTGGTCGGCAGCATCCTGTCCCTCGGCGCCGCGCTGGGCCTGACCATGCTGCTGTTCGGGCAGCTCGAACCGGGCGCGGGCCTGACCTTCTACGTGCCGTTCGCGGCCGCGGTGCTGCTGCTGGCGTTCGGGTCGGACTACAACATCTACGCCGTCGGCAGCGTGTGGGAGCACGCCCGGCGACATCCCCTGCGCGAGTCGGTCCGCTCGGTGATGCCGACCACCATCGTCGCCATCTTCGTGGCCGGGCTCGCCCTGGCCGCCAGCTTCGGCATCTTGTCGGTGGTGCCACTGGTGCCGTTCCGCCAGCTCGCCTTCGTGATGTTCGTGGGCATCATGCTCGACGTCCTGGTGGTCCGGGCCCTCCTGCTGCCGGCGCTGCTCACGGTCTTCGGCCCGGTCAGTGCCTGGCCGAGCTCCCAGCTCGCGACCGAGCGCCGCGGCGCACCAGCCGCCCGCGCCGACGCCGTCGACCCGAGCGAAGCGGTCGCCGAGACGCACCCGACGTGACCCCGCCCCCGACCGGAAGGGAGCCGGTCGGGGGCGGGGCACGGGCGTCGGGCGAGCCCGACGGTCAGCGGCGGCGGACCACCGGTGTGGGGCGCGACGAGCGGGTCACGCTCTCGTAGCCGGCCTTGGTGGCCACCACCCGCACCGTGATCCGCCGGCCGACGTCGGCCGCACGCAGGCGGTAGCGCGACGTCGTGACGGCCGGCACGAGGCGGCCGGCGCGGTACCACGACCAGCGCAGGCGTACGCCGTCCTCCCACGCGCCGGCGCGGCCCCGCAGCACCGAGCCGACCACGGGGACACCGACGACGCGGGGGGCCGGGCGGGCGGTGAGCCGGCCGCGGGCGACCGGGCCGTGCGGGGCGCTGGTGCGCACCACCGAGACCCGGCCCGCGATCGAGCCGAGCACCCGGACCGAGATCCGGCTGCCCCGGTCGGCGGCGACCGGTCGGTAGGTCTGCCGGTCGGCGCCGGGCACGGGGGTGCCGTCGCGCAGCCACTGGTAGCCGAACGACGTGCCCTGCTCCCAGCCGCTGACGTCGGCGGTGAGCGGGGCTCCGACGCGCGCGGGTCCGCGCACGACGGGCTGCGCCGAGCCGACGACCTGCGGCACCGGGTCCGGGTCGGGCTCCACGGTGGGCTCGACCACGGGGGCCGACGGCGCTGTCGTCGCGAGCGCGGGCTCGTGGCCGGCCAGGTGGCCGGTCACCTGGGCCTCGAGCCGGTGGCCGCGGTCGGCGGCGGTGACCCGGTAGGCGCTGGACCGCTCGCCGGGCACCGGCTCGCCGTCGCGCAGCCAGGCGTAGGTCAGCGCGGTGCCGTCGCGCCACGCGTCGGTGACCACGTGCAGCGTGCTGCCTACCGTGGCCTCGCCCTCCAGCGAGGCCGCGGGCGCTGTCTGCCGCGCGGGAACCACGGGCCCCTCGGTCGACTCGGTCACCGTGACGTCGGTGCGGTCCTCGCCGGTCACCGCGGCCCGCACGCCGACGACCGCGCCGACGTCGTCGACGCCGAGCTCGTACGTCGACCCGGTGGCGCCGGCGACCGGCGTCCCGTCGCGCAGCCAGGTCCAGGCGACGTCGGCGCCGTCGGCCCAGTCGCCGACCGCGGCGGTGAGCGTCTCGCCGTACGTCGCCGCGCCGGTGAGCGTGAGGTCGCCGCCGGTGACGGTCAGGTCGATCGTCGCGGTGACGTCGTTGACCTCGAGGGTGGCGCTGCCGGTGCCGGCCCGCAGGGCGTGCACCCGGTGGGTCGCGGGATCGAGGGCCACGAACGCCGACGCCGGGGCCCGGTCGGGCTCACCGACGAAGACGCCGTCGGTGCCGGTCCAGCGGAAGCTGGTCGGCCAGTCGACCGGCACCTCCCGGCTGCCGTCCTGCACCACCACCGGCGCGGTCTCGGCGATCGAGCCCACGGCGAGGTCGGCGGGCGGCTCGACCACGGTCAGCGAGTCGACCCGGGTCTTGACCTCGGCGGCGAGCCAGCCGGTGCCGCCGTCGTCGGAGGAGGCCCAGCGGCCCTCGGCCGGGTCGATGCCGAGCATCGTCCAGCCGGTGAAGCCGCCGTCGGCCGGCGTCGAGGCGGGGCCCTTGCCGCTGTTGCCGTTGATCACGTAAGGCACGCCGTCGACGCTGCTGGTGTGGAACGCGCCGACGTGGCCGGCGACGTAGGCCACCGACTTGCCCGAGGACGCCCGGAACTCCTGGAGCCAGTCGTCGACGAGCTCGGCCTCGTTGCGGTCGCTGAGCTGGCTGCCGTTGGTCGGCAGCGGGTCGTCGGTGGGCATGTGGCTGACCACGACGACGCCGGTGACGCGGCGGTCGGCGGCGGCGTCGTCGAGCTGGCGCCGCAGCTCGCGCACCTGGGCGAAGTCGGATGCCAGCCGGCCGGTCGCCGAGCTGAGCGTCACGAACCGCGTGCCCTCGAGGTCGAAGACGTGCGACGTCGCGCCGAAGGCGGCCCGGAAGTTCTCGATCGAGGCGCCCATGATCTCGTGGTTGCCCGGCACGTAGTAGAACGGGAAGTCGGTGCCGGCCAGCTCCTCGTCGAGGATCCGGCGGGCCAGCGCGAAGTCCTCGACGGACGCCTCGTCGACGAGGTCGCCGTTGATGAGCAGGACGTCGGGGTCCTCGGCCACGATCTCGCGCAGCGCCTGCCGCGCGCCCGCGACCAGGTCGCTGTCGGGGTTGCGGGCGACGAACTGGGCGTCGGAGAGGACCGCGACGCGCAGCGGCGAGTCGTCGGTGGCGTCGGCGTCGACCACCACCGGGTCCTCGACCTGCGCGACGGCGGGGGCGCCCATGCCCTCGGGCGGGAGGTAGGCGTAGATCTTGGAGAGCTCGACCGCGCCGGCGTACTGCTTGACCGCGGTGGTCTCCAGCACCCGGATCCGCTCGAGCTTGATCGGGAAGGCGAAGGCGGCGGGGACGCCGAAGTCGACGCGCCGCCAACCGGTCCAGGTGACGTAGAGCGAGCCGTCGGCGCCGTCGAGCTGGCTGCGCACGCCGTTGGCCTGGGTGACCTGGAGCCGCAGCAGCGAGCCGTTGCCGTCGCCCTTGACCCAGACGGACAGCTTCTGCGGGCGGCCGGGCACCTGGATGCCGCCGGTGCCGCCGGTCACGGCGCCGGGCGCGACGGCGTACCGGCCGCGGGTGGCGGTGGAGCCGGTGAAGTCGTAGGTGACCCGGATGCTCGGGCTTCCCTCGTGGCCCTCGCCGGGCGCGACGCCGCCGACCGGGGCGCGGTCGTGGGCGGTGGTCCAGCCGCTGATGTCGGCGAAGTCGTCGACCACCCGCGACTCGAGCGGGACGGCGACCGCGACCTGGGCCTGCAGGTCGCCGCGGCGGAAGGTCAGGGTGGCGGAGCCCTCGGCGCCGGTGGCGCGGACCTCGACGCGGCCGTCGTCGGTGGGGGTCACCGCGAAGGTCCCGGGGGCCGGGTTGTCGACCTCGAGGTCGGCCACCTCGATCGGCGCGGTGAAGCCCTGGGCGTCGTGGCCGGTGATCTCGAGGACAGCCGCGGAGCCCTGGCGCTCGAGGTTGACCACCGGCTGGTCGACGCTCAGGCGGGTGGGGGTGCCGAGCACCTGCAGCGGCGCGGCGCCCTCGGCGACGCCGCGGCGGGCGCGGACCGTCACGGTGCCGCGCGCGACGCCCTCGACGACGCCGTCGGCGACGGTCGCCACCGAGCGGTCGGAGGTCGACCAGCCGGTCGGCGCGGCGTCCACCGGCGACAGGGTCTCGTCGAAGCCGCGCCCGACCAGGGTGCGGTGGAAGCCGGGGAACACCCGAGTGGCCTCCTCGTCGTCGGAGGCCGGGCGGACGGCGTACGACAGCACGTCGCCGGAGCCGGGCCGCGCCAGCACGAGGCCCATCCCGTCGCCGTCGCGGCGCTCGAAGCCGTCGGCCGGGGTGTTGGCGATGGTGGTCGACGCCTCGCCCGCGGCGCGGACGTTCATCTGCGTCGAGCCGCCGCCGTCGACGCTGACGGCGTCGTGGGCGCCGAGGTCCTGCATCAGCACCACGAGGTCGGCGAAGGTCATGCCCCGCGCGATCGGCGTCCGGCCGTCGACGGTGACGAAGTACGCCGTACGACGGTCGGCGCTGAAGCCGATCATCGTGCGCGGGTGCAGGGCGGTGAAGTGGTCGCCCACGGTCGGCGCCACCGGCCGGCCGCCGTCGAGGAGGCGGTGCCAGGCGCCGCCGGCCTGCTGGACGTCGAGGTTGTCCTGGTCGACGCCGTAGGCGACCTCGGCGGTGTCGCCGGCCTTCAGCGCGGCGAGCCGGGCAGCGGCGGGGCTGCCCTTGCGCGCGACCAGCGCCTGCTCACCGTCGGGCAGCCGCCCGGAGCCGACCTGGTCGGCGACCGAGCGGACGGTGCCGTCGGCGCCGACGACCACCTCGACGCCGGCCTCGGGCGTGCCGACGACGCGGGCCCGGGAGTAGTCGCCCCACTGGGCGTTGAAGAGCGAGACGCCGTCGGCGGGGGCGACGTAGACGTTGACGCCGCTGATCGGCAGCGAGGTGTCGTCGGCGAAGGCGACGGACCCCTCGAGCACGAGGTTGACCAGCGCGCCGAGGCCGTCGCTGGTCATGCCGATGGACGCCGACGCGTCGGGGTTGCCGGACTTGATGATCCGGCCGTCCTGCACGCCCCAGCCGGCTGCGGCGGTGGAGTTGTTGATGTCGAAGCGGTCGAGGTTGACGCCGGCCACGGCGCCGCCGTCCTCGACCATCTCGGTGACGGTGGCGCCAGACCCGGCGACGGTGTCGGGGGTCAGGTAGCGCATCTTGACGGTCGAGTCGGACAGCTCCGCCTTGAGGACGTCGACCTGCTGCCACCCGGCGGCGTCGAGCCGCTCGTAGCTCACGTGCACCAGGCCGGGTGCGACCTCCTGGCGCTCCAGCTCGTTGACCACCGCGGTCCCGCCCCGGTCGAGGTTCATCCCGTCGACCACCACGGTCGTCTCCGCCGAGGCCGCGGGCGCGGCGACCAGCGTGCCGAGCGTCAGGGCGGCCACCGCTGCCCCTGTGGCCACCCGGATCGTCATCTGTCCTGCACTGCTCAAGGGTCCGTCCTCGTCTCTGCTGCGCGGGGACCGTCGCGGACCCCCGCCGAGGCTGTCGGTCGCGGCGTACCAGTGGGGGGCGCCCAGGTGACCCGGGGGCGAACACGAGGAGCCGGGGACCCGAGAATGGGGCCGTGCCCCGCCCGTCCCTGCCCGTGCGCTGGCGCGCGGTGGCCGTGGTCGCCGTCCTGGCCGCTGTCCTGGTCGCCTGCGGCTCACCCTCGGAGCCGGCGTCCCGACCCTCGGAGCCGACGCCCTCGACCCCGACCCAGACCCCGACGACGAGCGCGTCCCCGGCGCCGCGCCCGAGCGACCTGCCCCGGCAGCTGGCCGCGCTCGAGGCGGAGCACGACGCCGAGCTCGGCCTGTACGTCGTCGACACCGGGACCGGCCGGACGCTGCGGCACCGCGCCGACACCCGCTTCGCCTTCGCCTCGACGGTCAAGGCACTGGCGGCCGGGGCGGTCCTCGACGACCTCTCCCGGCGCGACCTCGACGACCGGGTCACCTGGACGACGGCCGACCTCGTCTCCTACTCCCCCGTCACCGAGCAGCACGTCGACGACGGCCTCACGGTGCGCGAGCTCGTCGATGCCGCGGTGGTCGAGAGCGACAACACCGCCGCCAACCTGCTGCTCGACCTGGTCGGCGGCCCCGCCGGCCTGACGCAACGGCTGCGAACCCTCGGGGACGACACCATCTCGGTCGACCGCACCGAACCCGCGCTGAACACCGCGATCCCCGGCGACGACCGTGACACCACCACGCCCCGGGCGCTGGCCGAGACCCTGCGCACCTACGTCCTCGACGAGACCGTGCTGCCCGCGGCCGACCGGGCCCTGCTCGACCGGGCCCTGACCCGCAGCACCACCGGCACCGAGCTCGTCCGGGCCGGCGTCCCCGCCGGGTGGCGGGTCGGCGACAAGAGCGGCACCGCCTCCTACGGCGTCCGCAACGACGTCGCCGTGGTCCGGTCCCCCGGTCGCGCGCCGGTGGTGGTCGCACTGATGTCGCGCCGCGACGCCCCCGACGCCGTACCCAGCGACGCCCTGCTCGCCGACGCCACCCGCCTCGTCGTCCGCGCGCTCTCCTGACGTCGCGTCGTACGACGGCCGATCACCGACGGTGGTCGAGCCGCGGGGACGAAGTCTCCGCGAGTCGAGACCCCCGCAGGGTGCCTTCCCTCGCCGGGTCTCGACTCGGGCTCGCTGGCGCTCGCCCGGCTCGACCATCGTCACGGACGGCGGTTGAGGAGGTTGCGCTGGCAACCGTCTCGAAACCACCCGACGATGCGCACCTCGCCGGGTCTCGACTCGGGCTCGCTGGCGCTCGCCCGGCGCGACCAGCGTCCGTCATCGTCCGGCGCGGCCAGCGTCAGGCGCGCTCGTGCTTGGCGATCGTCTCCTCGACCAGCGAGCTGAGCCGGCCGCCGTGCGGCCAGCCGGCGTAGTGGCAGGCCAGGATCACGATCTCGCGCAGCGCCTCGGCGTCGAGGTCGCCGGACGCCAGCGCGGCCGGCACCTGGATGGTGAGCACGTCGTGCTGGTTGGAGCCGATCAACAGCCCGATCAGGAGCAGCCGCCGGTCGCGGTCGGTGAGGCCGGGTCGGTTCCAGATCTCGGCGAAGAGGTGGTCGGCGGTGTAGCCGAAGAAGTCGCCGGCGCCGTCGGTCATCTCGAAGCCGTAGACCTCCTCCATCCGCTCGAGCCCCTTGCGGCGCTGCTCGGGCAGGTCGTCGAACTTCCCGGTCACAGTCCCAGTCCCTTCGCCAGTCGCGGCAGCGCCTCGCGCGCCATCGGTACGTCGACGCCGAGCGAGTCGGCGAGCTCGATCGCGAACGTCAGGTCCTTCTCGCCGAGCGCTGCGACGTGGGTGAACACACCGTGCCAGAAGTCGTCGGCCGCGAGCGGCGCCGCCGTCGCGCGGTGCATGATCGCGCCCGGACCGCCGGTGATCGCGTCGGTGTGGCGGACGACGTCGCCCAGCGCCCGCAGGTCGAGCCCGGCAGCCTCGGCGAGCCGCTGCGCCTCGGTCGCAGCGGTGAACGCCACGAAGTGCATCAGGTTGCGCGCCAGCTTGAACGCCGTGCCCGCGCCGATCGGCCCGGCGTGCACGACCTGGGATCCCATCACCTCGAGCACGGGCCGCGCGGCGGCGTAGGCGTCGTCGGTGCCTCCGACCAGGATCGCGAGGGTGCCCTCGGCCGCGCCCATCGCGCCGCCGGAGACCGGCGCATCGACGACACGCACGCCGTGGCGCGCGGCGGTGGTCTCGAGCTGGCGCGGGGTCCCCGGCGCGACCGTCGAGTGCACGACCACGACGAGCCCCTCGCGGGCCGAGCCGAGCGCCTGGCCGAGCACGTCGCGCACCTGGTCGTCGTCGCGCACCATCACGCACAGCACGTCTACCGCGGCCGCCAGCTCGGCCACCGACCCGGCCTCGTGCGCCCCCGCCGCGACCAGCTCGGCCACGGGGTCGGGCGCGACGTCGTGGACGACCAGGTCGAGGTCGCTCGCGGCGAGCCGGAGCGCCATCGGCCTGCCGATGTTGCCGAGCCCGACGAACCCCACCGTGACCTCAGGCACGGAACGTCTGCCCGCCGTCGACGGCGATGATCTGCCCGGTCACCCACGACGCCTCGTCGGAGAGCAGGAACAGGCAGGCACCGACCAGGTCGTCGACGGTGCCCATCCGCTTGATGGCCAGGCTCCGCCGGACGATGTCCATGGCCGCACCGCCGGCCTGCACGCGCGTCGCCTCCGTGTCGGTCGGTCCGGGCGCGATCGCGTTGACCCGGATCCCCTGCCCGCCGAGCTCGTGCGCGAGCTGCTGGGTGAGGCCGTTGACGCCGACCTTGGCGAGGCCGTAGAAGCCGGAGTACAGGTAGGCCGCCGTGGAGCTCTGGTTGACGATCGCGCCACCGCCCCGCGCCGCCATCGAGGAGTAGCAGGCCCGGGTCATCACGAGCGCGCCGTCCATGTTGACGCTCATGAAGCGCCGGTAGTAGTCCCAGTCGACGGTGAGCAGCAGGTCGAACTGCATCTCGCCGTAGATGGCGGCGTTGTTGACCAGGAGGTCGATCCCGCCGTACGCCGCCGTGGTCGCCTCCACCATCGCCCCCGCCGACTCCGCCGACGAGACGTCGGTGCGCACGAACAGGCCGCCGACCTCGGCCGCGACCCGCTCCCCGGCGTCGGCGTTGACGTCGGCCACCACGACCGACGCGCCCTCGGCCGCGAGGGCCCGGGCGTAGGCCTCGCCGATCCCCTGCGCCGCGCCGGTGACGACGGCGACCTTCTCATCGAACCTGCCCACTGCTGTCTCCTCTGCTGGGTGTGGATCACGGTTCCCGACGCTGGTCGAGGAGGTTGCGCTGGCAACCGTCTCGAGACCACCTGCCGCAACGCTCACGCCGGGAACGCCAGCGTCTTCGTCTCCAGGTACTCCTCGAACCCCGCGACCCCCATCTCGCGGCCGACACCGGACTGCTTGTAGCCGCCGAACGGCGCGTCGGGGCTGAACCACACGCCGCCGTTGACGGCGAGCGTGCCGGTGCGGATGCGGGCGGCGACGGCACCGGCCCGTTCGAGCGAGGCCGAGTCGACCGAGCCCGACAGGCCGTACGGCGAGTCGTTGGCGATCCGGACGGCGTCGTCGTCGCCGTCGTGCGGGATCACCACGAGCACGGGGCCGAAGATCTCCTCCTGCGCCAGGCGCGAGGTGTTGTCGAGGCCGGCGACGACGGTCGGCTCCACCCAGTAGCCGGGCCGGTCGATCACCGAGCCGCCGGTGGCGAAGGTGCCGCCCTCCTCGACGGCGAGCCGCAAGTAGGACTCGACCCGGTCCCGCTGCGCCTGCGAGATGACCGGTCCGCAGATGGTGCCGGGGTCGGCGGGGTCCTTCGCGCCGATGGAGGCCATCGTCGCCGCCGCGACCTGCACGGCCTTGTCGTACCGCTCCCGCGGCACGACGAGCCGGGTGGTGATCGCGCAGCCCTGGCCGGCGTGGATGCAGGCGGCGAACGCCGTCGCGCCGGCGACGGCGGCGACGTCGGCGTCGTCGAGGGCGATCGCCGCCGACTTGCCGCCGAGCTCGAGGAACACCTTCTTCAGCGTGGGCGCGGCGGCGGCCATGATCGCGCGGCCGGTCGCGGTGGACCCGGTGAAGGAGACCATGTCGACGCGCGGGTCGCTGCTCAGCACCGCGGCGACCTCGGTGGACGACGGCGTGACGACGTTGAGCACGCCCGGCGGCAGGTCGGTGTGCTCGGCGACCAGCCGGCCGAGCTCGCAGGCCACCCACGGGGTGTCGGGCGCCGGCTTGAGGACGACGGTGCAACCGGCCGCCAGCGCCGGGCCGACCTTGGCGAGGTTGATTTGCGTCGGCACGTTCCAGGGGGTGATCGCGGCGACGACGCCGACGGGCTCGCGGCGCACGGTCCGCCGCGACGCGATGCCCATCGGCGCGGCGACCCCGAGGTCGGTCTCGAACGCGTAGGACTCCGCCAGGTCGGTGACCCAGCGCAGCCCCTCGACGGGCACGTCGAACCCGGCCGCGCCCATCATGAAGTCGGGCATCCCGACCTCGGCGCGGGTCAGCGCCCGGACGTCGTCGGCGTGCTCGAGCAGCGCCGCGTGCAGCTGGCGCAGGCAGCGCACCCGCAGCCCGACGTCGGTCGACCAGGAGGTCTCGTCGAACGCCCGCCGAGCCGCGGCGATCGCGGCCTCGACGTCGTCGGCGGTCGAGTCGGGCGCGCGGCCGATCTCCTCACCCGTGGCCGGGTCGAGGATGGGGTACGTCGCCCCTCCGCTCGCCGGACCCAGCCTGCCGTCGACGAGCTGCTGGGCGGCCGGCGTGGTCAGCGCGGTCACGGGGTCGGCGCCTGGGTCACGAAGTCGCCGCGCTCCACCGGGGGCGGCCAGACCGTCGAGGGCAGGTCGGCGGCGTGGTAGTGCCCGGGGACGCCGTGGCCGAACACCTTCAGGCGCGCACGGAGGCTGTCGGGCGCCTTGCCGGACTCGAGCACCTCCCCCATCGTGTGGGCCATCGCACCGAAGTCGAACCAGTCGCGCTGCCAGGCGATCTTGGCGGCGCCGTCGGCCTGGCGCTCCAGGCCGAACCAGCTGCCGCCGATCCCCGGCACCTCGAGCTCGCGCCCGCTCGCGTCGTCAGTGATGCCCGAGCGCTGCTTCCAGAACCCGACGACCATGCCGGTCCGGTCGTCGATGACCGTCGCCACGTAGTCGTAGTGCCAGCCGTCGAAGCCGTCCATCTCGATGCCGATGGCCCACTCGCGGATCTGCTCGCGCCCCACGGCCATGAAGTGCTCGTCAGGGGTGAGCATCCAGCCGTAGGTGGCGTCCTCGGCGTACCAGTCGGCCATCACGCGCCAGTCGCCGGTGCGCTCGGCGTCGCGGTTGACCTGGAGCCAGGTCTCCCAGAACTCCTCGATCTCCGCGCGCGTCAGGTCACCCATCGCCTACTCCTCCTCGAGCGCCAGCGCCATCGCTGGGCAGTACTGCACGGCGGCCGCGACCTGCGCCCGCCGGGACTCCGCTGGGTGCTCGTCGAGCACCGTCACCAGGTCGGCGGCCACGTCGAACCCGAACACCCCCGGCGCCTCCCCCTGGCACATCTGGTGCCCCTGGCACAGCCCCAGGTCGGCCACCACCCTCATCCCGCCGCTCCGAGGTGTGGTCGCGGAACGGTTGCCAGCGCAGACCCCACGGTGGTCGAGGAAGGCGCGCTGGCGCCTGTCTCGAGATCACTCACGTCATTCTCCGGCGGTACCGCACCCGGCACGGCTGGGCGAGCTGGATCACCATCTTGGAGACGTCGTCGCGGTAGTCCTCCGACGGCTGCGTCATCTCGAACTCGTAGTCGCGCAGGACCACCGAGAAGATCGCCTTGAGCTGCATCATCGCGAACGCGTTGCCGACGCAGCGGTGCTTGCCGGCGCCGAACGGGATCCAGGTCCAGCGGTGCTGCAGGTCGGCCTGGTGCGGATCGAGGTAGCGGCCGGGGTCGAAGGCGTCGGGGTCGGGGAAGTCCTCGGCGATCCGGTTGGAGACCCGGGGCGAGGCGGCGACCATCGTGCCGGGCGCGATGGCGTGCCCGGCGAGCTCGATCTCCTCCTGCACCACCCGCAGCAGGATGATCAGCGGCGGGTGCAGGCGCAGCGTCTCCTTGAGCGAGGCCTCCAGGTGCGGGATCGAGCGCAGCGCCTGGAAGGAGATCTCCGAGCCGTCGGCGTACAGGTCGTCGAGCTCGGCGACCACGTCGGCCATCACCTCGGGGTGGCGCACCAGCTCGATCAGCGCCCACGCGGCGGTGCCGGAGGAGGTGTGGTGGCCGGCGAACATCATCGAGATGAAGATGCCGGTGATGTGGTCGGCGGTCATGTCGATCGAGATCAGCACGTCGAGCAGGTCCCGCTCGTCCTTGGGCACCGTGCCGCGCTCCCGGCGGCGGTCGATGATGTCCTGCACCAGCGCGACGAGCGCTTCGCGGGCGGCGTCGCGCACCCGGAACGACTCGATGTCGAGGTAGGGATCGACGTAGGCCAGCGCGTCGGTGCCGCGCTCGAGGTCGTGGTAGTGCCGGGCGAACCGCTCGTCGAGCTCCTCGCGGAACGGCTTGCCGATCAGGCACGACGACGTCGTGTAGATGGTCAGCTCGGCGAACCAGTCGAGCAGGTCGATCTCGCCCTCGTCGCCCCATCCGGCGACCATCCGGCGGACCTCCGCCTCGATCGTCGAGGCGTGCCCGCGCATCATGTCGCCGCGCAGGGCCTGGTTCTTCAGCATCTGCTGGCGCTCCTCGGGCGAGGCGTCGAAGACGACGCCCTTGCCGAAGATCGGCGTCATGAACGGGTACGCCGCCGCCTGGTCGAGCGTCGAGTCGGGCGCCCGGAAGAACTGCTCGTTGGCCGCGGCACCCGAGACCAGCACGACGTCGCGCTCGGCCAGCCGGAACCGTCCGATGTCGCCGCACTCGTCGCGCACTCGCTGGAACAGCCCGATCGGGTCGACCCGCATCTCGGCGAGGTGGCCGTACCCGTCGTCCGGGACGGCGTAGGAGACCTCGGGGACGTCGGCCAGGTCGGGTGCGCGCGTCATGAGGCCCTCCGGTCGACTCGGATCGGGAGCCGGGCGAAGCCCCGGACGTTGGTGGAGTGGACGCGCACCGACCGCGCGAGGTCAACCTCGATGCCGTCGACCCGGCGCACCAGCTCGGCGAGCACCACCCGCGCCTCGAGCCGCGCCAGGTTGGCGCCGAGGCAGAAGTGGCGACCGCCGCCGAAGCTGAGGATCTGGCCGAGCTCGGCCTTGTCGCGGTGCACGTCGTAGGCCGTCGGGTCGCGGAAGACCCGCTCGTCGCGGTTGGCCGAGCCCAGCAGCACCAGCAGCTTGGCGCCGGCGGGCGCGGTGCGGCCGTGCAGCGCGACGTCGGCGCGGAGGTGGCGGGCGAGGAGCTGCGACGACGTGTCGTGGCGCAGCGTCTCCTCGATCCACGGCGCCACCAGCGCGTCGGGGTCGGCGAACACCTCGGCCAGCTGGCCGGGGTGGGCGGCGAGGTGGTGGACGGCGTTGCCGAGGAGCTTGGTGGTGGTCTCGTTGCCGGCCACCACCATCAGGAAGAGGAACGCGATGATCTCGTGGTCGGCGAGCCGGTCGCCGTCGACCTCGGCGACCAGCAGCGCCGAGGTGAGGTCGTCGCCCGGGTGCCTGCGGCGCTCGGCCAGCAGGTCGGTGTAGTAGCCGAACAGCGTCATCGCCGCGTCCATCCCGGCAGGCGGGACGTCGTGCAGGCCGTCCTCACGGTGCACCAGGAGGTCGGAGAGCCGGCGTACCTCGTCGCGGTCGGCCTCGGGCACGCCCATCATCTCGGAGATGACGTCCATCGGCAGGAGTGCGGAGAAGTCGGTGATCCAGTCGAGCTCGTCGCCGTCGGCCAGGGCCCGGTCGAGGTAGCGGTCGGTCAGGCCCTGCACCTGCGGCAGCAGCTCGCGCACCCGCCGCGGCGTGAACGCCCGCGACACCAGCGACCGGACCCGGGCCTGCTCCGGCGCGTCGAGGGCCAGGAACGACATCACCCGGTGCGCCTCGGGGTGCCACGCCGACCGGTCGAGGCTGACGCCCATCCGGTTGGAGTACGTCGCGTCGTCCCGCAGCGCGGCCGCCACGTCGGCGTGCCGCGACAGCACCCAGAAGTCGTGCTCGGCGTTGTGGTGCAGCGGGTCCTCGTCGCGCAGCCGCTGGTACGTCGGGTACGGGTCGTCCTGGGTCGCGTAGTCGTAGGGGTCGAACACGAGGCCCGCTGCGACCTCACCGGACACCTGACTGGACACGTGTCCATTCTGTACGTCGACGGGTCGGTGTCAAGGTCCACGGCGGTGGTGGTCTCGAGACAGGCGCTAGCGCGCCTTCCTCCACCACCGGTGACGCACCGACAGCGACCACGCTGGTCGAGGAGGCCGGCCACGGCCGTCTCGAGACCACGACCCCACGCTGGTCGAGGAGGCCGGCCACGGCCGTCTCGAGACCACCACCCCACGCTGGTCGAGGAGGCCGGCCACGGCCGTCTCGAGACCACCACCCCACGCTGGTCGAGGAGGCCGGCCACGGCCGTCTCGAGACCACTACCCCACGCTGGTCGAGCCGGGCGAGCGCCAGCGAGCCCGAGTCGAGACCCGGCGAGGTGACCGGCCGTCGTACGACGCACTATCGGCGAGGTGCGTCAGACCACCGTGAGCGGCAGCGCCCGGCGCGGCTCGAACTCCCACTCGGCGCCGGTGGAGAAGCGGGTCACGGCGACCTCGTCGGCGACCGCGCGTTCCTCGCCGACGACGACCCGCACCCGCCACTCGTCGGCGTCGCCGGTGACCGTCACGGCGTAGCGCGGGTCGACGGCGTGCACCGCAGCGTCGAGGGCGGCCGACCAGTGCGGACCGAGCAGCGCGAGCCAGCCGCCGTCGGCGTGCGCGGCCGAGCGTCGTACGACGAGCGCGTCGCCGTCGACCTGCGCGTCGACGTAGGCCGTGGGACCGAGCATCGGCAGGAGCCGCAGCACCTCCAGCGCGTCGGCGGGGCCGCCCCCGAGACCGAGGGCACGTCGCAGGCGGGCGGCGGCGACGCCGGCCACCCCGATGAGCTGCTTGTGCAGGATGGTCGTCAGCTGCTCGTCGTCGGCGGCCCGGGCGCGGACCGCCTGGACGAAGGACAGGTCGAGCAGCTGCATCTGCAGGCAGAGCTCGTCGGCGATGCGCACCAGTGCCGAGTGCGAGAACTCCTCGGTGGGGAGGTCCGACATCACCTGGCCGGTGTAGTCGCTGCGCCCCTCCTCGGCCGGGTCGACCGGCGCCAGCGCCAGCGTCGCCGCCCGGGTCGCCCGGATCGCGGCCAGCCCCGGCAGGTCCTGCGCCTCGGGATGGCTCGCGTCGATGGTCACGGTCCAGTGGCAGGCGACGCCGGCGCGCGGGGCGTCGTACGGCGGACGGTGGAGGGGCCGGATCTGCGCCCGGCGGTTGGTGGCGACGGCAGTGGCGTCGAAGGTCGGGTCCTCGATGTCGTGGCACATCGCGCGGACGTAGTCCTCGCCCATCGGCTGCACGTCGGCGAGCGCCCCGCAGTGGTCGAGCCAGAACTCCCCGCGCCACCGGTCGCGGACCTCGAACCGGAAGTCGAGGAACTGGTGCGGCGCCCCGATGTCGAGCTGGAGGCCCTTGAAGATCGTCGGTACGTCGTCACCGACGAACCCGAGCGCCTGCTGCATGCGCCGGGTGTAGACCGGGCTCGCGCAGCCCCACTCCTCGATGGCCACCTGGGCCATCTCCTCGCGGCCGAAGGCCGAGATGCACCACGCCATGCCGGACCGGTCGATGAGCTGACCGACCAGCAGCAGCTCGCGGACCAGCCCCGCCAGCTCGCCCCGGGACAGGTGCGCGTAGGCCGACCTGGGAGACAGGTGTTCAGACACGTGTCCAGGATCGGCGCCGGGCTCGGCGGGTGTCAACGCACACCCCCACCCCGCACGATCACCCGTTGGAATGGGATTCAAACCTCTGGGCGCGGAGAAAGGACGGGGAGAACGGCTCACCCCCCACCGAGGCGCACCTGGCGCACGCCGGCCAGGCCGACGCAGAACGAAGGAAAGGAACCACCCCATGTCCGACGTGCTCCGCGCCCCCGCCCGCCGCCAGCCCGCGCCGGCCGGTCCCACCGCCACGCTCGACGACCTCTCGCCGCGCGAGCTCGACGTGCTCCGGTTGATCGTCAACGGCTACTCCAACGACGAGATCGCCCGCGAGCTCTACATCACCATCAACACCGTGAAGACCTTCATCCGCACGGCCTACCGCAAGATCGGTGCGACCAAGCGGACTCAGGCGGTCATCTGGGGCTTTACCCAGGGCCTGCTCGACGACGGCACCGCCGCCGCCAGCACCGCCGCGGACACCGCGGAGGACGCGGCGTGATCCGCCGACTGGTCACCCGCCTGGTGATGGGCACGCCGACGCGACGGGGAGAGACGCCGTTCGTCGACGAGTGCTGGTGGGAGAGGTCGCCCGGATGAGCGTCGCCGCAGACCACGGGGTGCTCGACCAGCAGGCCCGGAGCCGCTCCTCCGAACCGGCTGGCGACTCGATGATCGGGCTGGCCCTGCTCTGGGTCGGCCCCCTCCTCGCCTTCCTGGTCGCCCTCGTCGTCGGGTGGTGACGCCGGTCAGGCGACCGTCGCCCGCCGGGCGTGCAGCCGGGTGACCGTGACTCCGAACGCCGTCGCCAGGACGTACATCAGGATCGAGTAGACCGCGCTCGGGATCGCGACCTCGGTGCTGTCGAGGACGCTGAGCGCGATCGTCAGCGCGACGGTCGTGTTGTGGATGCCGACCTCCATCGAGCTGGCGATCGCCTGGGCCTCGTCGAGGCGCAGCACCTTGGCGCCGGCGTAGCCGAGCGTGAGGCTGGCCAGGCAGAACAACCCGGTCACCAGGCCGACCTGCTGGGCGTAGTCGGCAATGTTCTCGCGCTCGCCGAGGATCGCGCCCACCGAGACCGCGACCAGGACGACGATCGAGAACACCCGGACGGGCCGGTCGGCCCGCGCGGCGACGTCGGCCGACCGGTGCCGCACGACCATGCCGATGGCCACCGGCACCAGCACGATGGCGATCACCTGCAACACCTTGCCGACCTGCAGGCCGAGCTCGCCGTCGGCGCCGAAGTGGTCGATCGCGAGGTTGGTGATCAGGGGGATCGTGACCGCGGCGATCACCGAGTTGATCGCGGTCAGGGTGATGTTGAGCGCGACGTCGCCACCGAAGAGGTGGCTGAACAGGTTGGCCGTGGTGCCGCCCGGCGAGGCCGCGAGCAGCATCACGCCCACCGCCAGCAGCGGGTCGAGGTCGAACGCCGTCACGAGCCCGAACGCCACCAGCGGCAGCACCAGCACCTGCAGCCCGAGCGCGACCGCCACCGCCTTGGGGGTGCGCGCCACCCGGCGGAAGTCGTCGACCGTGAGGGAGAGACCGAGCCCGAACATGATGATGGCCAGGGCGACCGGGAGGCCGACGGTGATCAGGGCCGAGTCGTTCATCCGCGCAGTCAAGCAGCACCGGGCGCCACGTGGCGGGCACCGGACGGAACGGCCCACGGGCCCCGCGGGGCGCCGGTCGACCAGGATCACCCGATGGGGTGGTTAGTCGCGCCGGAAGCGGGGCAGGAAACAGGGTCGAGACACCCCCAGGTACAGCCCGACCCAGAGGAGTCCTACCCATGACGATCGAGGCTCAACCCACCACCTATCGCGAACCCGCACCGGCGATCCGTGCGTTCGACATCGACGCCGACGACCTGAGCGCCCGGGAGCGGGACGTCCTGGAGCTGATCGCCGCCGGCCTCAGCAACCAGGAGATCGCCGAGCACCTCTACGTGAGCATCAACTCGGTGAAGACCTACATCCGGGCGGCCTACCGCAAGATCGGCGTGGAGCGCCGGTCGCAGGCCGTCGTGTGGGCCGTGCAGCACGGCCTGCTGAAGATCCCGGGCGTCACCATCGTCGTCGACGAGCAGCTGACCGACCCGGACGCGGCGTGATCCGGCTGCGCCTGGCGCGCCTGGGCATGGGCCGGCGACCGTCCCTGCGGGTCCTCTGACCGCTCGACCTCGGCACGAGCCGACCCCGACCGCTGGGAACGGGCCACAGCGGCGGTCGGCTTTGGTCGCCTGGCACGGACACGAGTCACATTCGTGAACTGATGTCCAGATGTCGGAACCAGTTTCGACATGGCGAATCGCAACGCCTACCGTGCTGCCTACTGTGGCGCGCGTCACAGGCACGTCCGCGAGGAGCCCACCGTGACCCGTCCATCCTCCCGCGCCGCCCGGCGCGGTCTCCACCTCCTGCTGAGCGCCGGGTGCCTGGTCGTCGGCCTCGTCGGCGCCGGGACGGCGCCCGTCCTCGCGGCGCCCGGCGCACCGGCCGCGGCTGCCGCCGTCGGTGACGACGTCATCGCCTGGGTCGAGGTCGAGGACGGGGTGATCAGCGGCGGGGCGGCCGGCCCGCCGGCCCTCAACTCCGGTGACCACAGCAACTTCTCCGGCACCGGGTCCTACACGTTCCGCGAGACCGGGATGATGTCGACGATGACCGTGACCGCCCCGGCGGCCGGCGTCTACCCGATCCACGTCCGCTACGCCGCGGGCCCCCTCGGCCCCGACGAGAACATCACCCGCTCGATCGGGCTGCTCACCAACGGCGGCGCCCGCCAGCAGATGGCCCTGCCGATGACCAGCCAGCAGGACTGGGAGACGTGGCGGTTCGTGACGTACTCGGTGACGCTCGACCAGGGCACCAACACCGTCGCCATCCAGTGCGACCGCGGCACCGACTTCTGCCGCCTCAACTTCGACGCCATCCAGGTCGGCGGCACCGCGCCCGACCCGTGTGCCGCGGCGCCCACCGAGCCCGGCTACACCCCGCTGTTCGACGGCACGTTCGCGACCTTCGACGGGTGGCGCAAGGCCGGCTCCGGCGGGTTCGGCCGGCAGACCGACTGCTCCATCCAGAGCATCCGCGGCCGGGGCGCCGAGTGGTTCACCCAGCAGCAGTCGGCGCCGTACACGCTCCGGCTCGACTGGCGACGCCAGGCGGCCAACGACGAGTCGAGCGTCTACCTGGCGTCCCGGAGCCGCGGCGGGGCCGACCCCGTGGGCGGCTTCCGGATCCCGATCGGCACCGCCACCGGTGCCGTCGTGCCCACCGGTGGCACCACCCAGCCCGCCGACCAGGCCGCGCTCGCCCGGGCGCTGCGCCCGGTCGGGCAGTGGAACACCTACACGATCCGGCTGACGACCACCCAGGTCCGGGTCCACCTCAACGGCACCCTGATCACCACCTACACCAGCCCGTCGCCCATCCCCGCGGCCGGCTTCATCGGGCTGGAGAACCGGGGCCCCGGCCACGACGTCAACTTCAAGAACATCCAGCTCAAGCCCGGCGTCGCCCCCGACACCCGGGAGATCCAGGTCCTCGGCACCAACGACCTCCACGGCCGCCTGCTCCCCGACGGCACCCGGGCCGGCGTCGCGGTGCTCGCCGGCGCCGTCAAGCAGCTGCGCGCACAGAACCCCGACACCGTCTTCGCCGCGGCCGGCGACCTCGTCGGCGGCTCGACGTTCGAGTCCCACGTCCAGGACGACGAGCCCACCATCGACGCGCTCGACGAGGCCGGCCTCGACGTCTCCGCCGTGGGCAGCCACGAGCTCGACCGCGGGTACGCCGACCTCGCCGGGCGGATCTCCGACCACGCCGACTGGGCGTACGTCGCCGCCAACGTGCGCCGCAGGAGCGACGGCTCGCACGCACTGGCACCGTCGTGGACCAAGAGCTTCGGCGACGTCGAGGTCGGCTTCGTGGGTGCGGTGACCGAGGACCTGCCGTCGCTGGTCTCCCCCGCCGGCATCGCCGACATCACCGTCACCGACGTCGTGGAGGAGGTCAACGCGGCCGCCGAGGACCTCGTGACCGACGGCGCCGACGTGGTCGTGCTGCTGGTGCACGAGGGTGCGTCCGGGACCGACCTGGCCTCCGCCACCGACGACTCGACGTTCGGGCAGATCGTCACCGGCGTCGACGCCACCGTCGACGCGATCATCTCCGGGCGCACCCACCGCACCTACAACCACTCGGTCCCGGTCCAGGAGTGGATCGACCAAGGACGCTCGGTGACCGAGCGCCCGGTCGTCTCGGCCGGCCAGCACGGCACCCACCTCAACCAGCTCGAGTTCACCGTCGACACCGCGAGCGGCGAGGTCGTGGCGAAGAGCCAGGCGCTCCTGCCGCTGGTCACCACCCCGGCCTACCCGGCCGACCCCGACACGCAGGCGATCGTCGACGCGGCCGTCGTCCGCGCCGACGAGCTCGGCGCCCGCCGGCTGGGCACGCTGGCGGCGCCGCTCGACCGGGCCCGGCTCGCCGGGGGCGCCGAGACCCCCGGGGGCGAGTCGGCCCTGGGCAACCTGGTGGCGGAGGCCCAGCGGTGGGCGACCCGCGCCCCCGAGTCCGGGGCGGCGCAGATCGCGTTCGTGAGCCCGACCCGGCTGCGCGCCGACCTGGCCGGAGACCCGGGCGGCTACCCGGCGACCCTGACCTACCGCCAGGCCTCCCTCGTGCAGCCCGACGCCGACCCGCTCGTCACCATGCGGCTCACCGGCCAGCAGGTCCGGACCGTGCTCGAGCAGCAGTGGCGGGGCGACACCGGCGGCCCGGCGTTCGTCCACCTCGGCACCTCGACCGGGTTCCGCTACACCTACGACCCGACCGCCGCGTCCGGCTCGCGGGTCACCGGCATGTGGCTCGACGACGTGGCCCTCACGCCGTCGGCGACCTACGCGGTGACGGTCAGCTCGTTCCTCGCCTCCGGCGGCGACGGCTTCCCGGCGTTCACCGGTGGCTCCGGCACCCGCGAGACCGGTCGCGTCGACATGACCGCCCTGCTCGACTACCTCGGAACCCACGCCGGCGGCAGCCCGCTCGCGGCCGACCCCACGCAGCACTCCGTGGGCGTGTCGTTCCCGAGCGGCGCCCCGACGTCGTACGCACCGGGCAGCAGCCTCGACGTCGACCTGACGTCGCTGGCCTTCTCGACGCCCTCCGACCCGAGGGACACCGCGGTGGAGGCCTCGCTCGACGGCCGGTCGCTCGGCTCGTTCGCGGTCGACCACGCGACCGGCGACGGCACGGCCGCCGTCCGGGCGACCATCCCCGCCGACGCGGACGCCGGGCCGGCGACGGTCACGGTCGTCGGCACCACCACCGGCACCACGGTGCGGCTCCCGATCACGGTCGCCGTCCCGGTCCGGGCTCGCTCGGCCACCGCGGTGAGCGTCGCCCCGGCCGCCACGGTCGGACGCGGCACGACGGTGTCGGTGACGGTCGCCTCGGTCGGCAGCACCCCGACCGGACGCGTCGAGCTGTCCGTGGGTGGCACCCCGGTGTCGACGGTGACCCTGCGCGACGGCCGGGCCACCACGACCATCGGACCGTTCGGCCGGGTCGGCCGCCAGACCGTCCGCGCCCGCTACCTCGGCAACGCCACCACCCACCCGAGCAGCAGTGCCGCCGCGACGGTCACGGTCCGGCGCGCCACGCCGACGGTGCGGGTCGACGTACGACCGACGGCGCCGCGGGCCGGGTCGCGGGCCACGCTCACGATCGCGGTCCGGGCTCCCGGGCTGACCCCCACCGGCCGGGCGACGGTCACGATCGGCGGCCGGACCTACGCCGGCACCCTGCGGCGCGGCACGGTCATCGTGCGCCCCGCGCCCTTCGCCCGGCCGGGCCCGGCCCGCGCGGTCGTCCGCTACCTCGGCGACGCCCGCACCGCGCCGGCCTCGACCTCCACGACGTTCCGCGTGCGGAGGCCGTAACCGGGTCGAGAACCCTCCCGCCCCGCTGTTTGAGGCGGGAGAGCCCGCTCCCTCCCGGGATGGAACCCCGTAGGGAGCCACGGGGGGAACCTCTGTCCGGTGCCCAGCCGTGCCGGGTCCATGCGAACGACGGTGCTCGAGGCCGACGCTGGTCGAGCCGGCGAGACCGGGCGAGGTGCGCACGTTGCGGGTGGTCAGCACCCACGCTGGTCGAGCCGGGCGAGCGCCAGCGAGCCCGAGTCGAGACCCGGCGAGCCGAGGCACCCTGCGGGAGTGGTCTCGAGACGGCCGTGGCCGGCCTCCTCGACCACCGTTTGTGACGGTGGGTGCCTACCTTGCGGGGGTCTCGACTCGCGGAGACTTCGTCCCCGCGGCTCGACCACCGACGGTGACCCACGCTGGTCGAGCCGGGCGAGCGCCAGCGAGCCCGAGTCGAGACCCGGCGAGCCGAGGCACCCTGCGGGAGTGGTCTCGAGACGGCCGTGGCCGGCCTCCTCGACCAGCGTCGGGGACGGCAGGTGCCTACCCTGCGGGAGGTCTCGACTCGCGGAGACTTCGTCCCCGCGGCTCGACCACCGTCGGTGTCCCACGCTGGTCGAGCCGGGCGAGCGCCAGCGAGCCCGAGTCGAGACCCGGCGAGCCGAGGCACCCTGCAGGAGTGGTCTCGAGACGGCCGTAGCCGGCCTCCTCGACCAGCGTCGGTGACGGTAGGTGCCGACCCCGCGGGGGTCTCGACTCGCGGAGACTTCGTCCCCGCGGCTCGACCACAGACGGTGTCCCACGCTGGTCGAGCCGGGCGAGCGCCAGCGAGCCCGAGTCGAGACCCGGCGAGCCGAGGCACCCTGCGGCCGGCCTCCTCGACCAGCCTCGGTGACGGCAGGTGCCGACCCTGCGGGGGTCTCGACTCGCGGAGACTTCGTCCCCGCGGCTCGACCACCGACTATGTCCCACGCTGGTCGAGCCGGGCGAGCGCCAGCGAGCCCGAGTCGAGACCCGGCGAGCCGAGGCACCCTGCGGCCGGCCTCCCCGACCACCGACGGTGACCGGCCGTCGTACGAGCAACGCACCCCGCGGTGGACCGATCTCGTCGTTCTCGTGACGGCGCGGCCGGTGGTGGTCTAAACTGGGGACACCGAGCCTGGGGGACCCGAGACCCCCGGGCTCGGTTCCATTTTTCCGCCGGGGTCGGCTCAGCGGCCCTGCTGCTCGATCAGCTGCTCGGCGACGATCCGGACCTTGGTCTCGGAGTCCTGCGAGAGCCGGGTGAGGAAGCCGAAGGCGCGGGCCTCGTCGAGGTCGTACTTCTCCATGATGATGCCCACCGCCTGCCCGATGCGCTGACGGCTCTGGATCGCGGCGTTCAGGTTGTCGATGTGGCGGGCGTAGTCGAGCGCGGTCGCGGAGTGGTGGGCGAAGAGCATCTCGAGCATCCCGAAGTCCTCGAACGCCCCGGTCCGCCGGGAGTACAGGTTGAGCGCTCCCGTGGATCCCCGGACCTCGAACAACCGGACCCCGGCCTGGGCGTGGACGCCCGCCGCCACGGCGAGCGGCGCGTAGCGCGGGTAGCGGTGGTCGGCGGCGAGGTGGGGCGCGGTGACGTGCTGGGTGTCGGTCGCCGAGTCGTAGCAGGGACCCTCCTGCAGGTCGTACTGCGCGGCGTCGAGGCCGAGGAGGAAGTCGTGCGTGGGGGCGGCGGTCTCGAGACGTCCGTCGTCGTGCTTGACGGTGATGCTGGCGTGGTCGACGTCGGGCAGCACCTCCACCGCCGCCGCGGTGACCTGCGCGAGGGTCTGGTCGAGGTCGCCCGGTCTGAGCGCCGCGGCGAGACGACGGCTCGCAGCCATGAGCTCCGCTGGGTCCATGGGCGCAATGTATCCCCCGTGCCCCGCACCGGCGCCCCCACCCGGACGGGGGTCGGGCGCGGGTCGCTCACCCCTGCCGGGCCTCAGGTACGCCGAGCCTCGCGGCGCACGTTGGCCATCGTCAGCGGGCCGCTGAGCACCGTCAGCAGGGCACCGATCCGGGTGCGCGGCGCCAGGCCGCGCCCGAGCAGCGCCGTGGCGGCCACGGCCAGGTAGAGCGTGCCGTGGGCGGGTCCGAGCAGGCTCGCGACGGTGTCGTCGTGGACGGTCGCGAGGTTGGCGAGCAGCGCGAGGATGCTCACCAGCTCGAGCACCGAGAGCACGGCGAGGGTGCGCAGCAACGGGTTCATACGGCGTAGTCCGATCCGGGACGGACGATCATCAGCACCACGACGACCGCCCACAACAGGTTGAAGACGCCGGCGAGCATCCCGAGCCGCTGCAGCTGCGCTCCGTCGTCGGGGTGGTCGAGCGCCTCGCGCTGGCGCGGCGCGATCTGCAGCGCGAGCAGGCCGCCCGCGGCGGCGGTGAGCACCATCGCGACGATGATCCACACCTCCGTCGTCCGGCCCTGCACCGTCGCGAGCGTCAGCCCGACCACCGGGACCACGATCGCGAGCGTGCCGTAGACCCGGGTGATCCGGTGCAGCGCGCGGGCCGTCGCGGCGCTCCGCTCGGCGCGCCCACCCGGGGCGTCCTCGTCGGTCACCGGCGCGTAGCGGGGGAACAGGCTGACGGTCACGGCCACCGGGCCGACGAAGAGGATGCCGGCCAGGACGTGGACGGACAGCAGCAGCGACTCCATGACCTTCAGGATACCTGAAGGTTAGTCGGGGCTCCTCGGCGGCACGTCGAGCGACCGGAGCGCGGCGACCAGGTCGGGGTGGCGCTCGGCGAACGCCTGGTCGACCTCGGCCACCACGTCGGCCGCCGCCGCCAGCAGCCGCTGCCCCTGCGCCGTGACGCGCAGGGCGGAGGCGGCACCGGCGTGCGCAGTGGCGTCGTCGAGCAGCCCGGCGGCGACGAGTGACGCCGCAGCCGCGTGCGCGCTCTGCACGCTGGTCCGGGAGCGGCGGGCGAGCTCGCTGAACGAGATCCCCGGGGTCGCGCGGACGTGGCCGAGCAGCCCGTACCTGCTCGTCGTCAGGCCGAGCGGCTTGAGGCCCTCGGCCAGCGCCGCCTCCCACACCCGCCCGACCGCCAGCAGGGCGACCGTGGGGCTGAAGGGAGGCGGCTCGGGCACAGGTCCAGGCTATGGCGCAAGGAATCGGGCGCGCTCGACGCCGTCGTCCGGCGCCGCCGTGCCGGGCCGGTCGAGGAGGTCGCGCAGGGTGCTCTCAGCGAGCTGCTCGTGAGTCATCTCGGATCCCCCGTTCAGTGCCCGGCGCTCTGGCCGCCGTCGATGTGGAGGAACTCGCCCGTGACGAAGGGCGACTGCTCGAGGTAGACCACCCCGCGGGCCACGTCGGCCTCGTCGCCACGGCGATCGTCGCCCAGCTCGAGGGCCTGGTGCTGTTCGCGAAGCTGTTCAACGACCCCTCCCAGCTCGACAGCCTGTGGCGCAGCAGCCTCCAGCTGCTGGGCGTGCCCGCCGGGCCTGCGACCTGAGGCACAGCCGGTCAGCACCGATCGCCGACGTGCGGCTCACGCCGTCCGGTCCTCAGCCGGCACCTCGGGGAGCGCGAACCGCGCGAGCAATGCAGCGGCCGCGGCGCGACCACCCTTGACGCTCAGGTCGCCCGACGTGATGGCCTCGGCGAGGGTCCGACGGTCGAACATCACCGCACGGAGCACGGACTCCGCCCCCTCGAGCACCAGCTCGGGGTCGGGGCCCGAGGCCCGCGCCACGCGCATGCGGTCGCCGTCGACCTCCAGGTCGAACGCATCACGGACGAGCACCAGGCGCGCCCGGCCGCGGAACCCACCCCGGGCCGCGGGCACGAAGAGCGCCTCGAGCGCGAGGGCGAACGCGTCGTTGCTCATCTCCGCACCGGGCACGGGCCGCGCGAGCGCCCCCCACCGCGCCATCGCGACCAGCACCGGCTCCAGCGCGCGACCGTGCGCGGTGAGCTCGTACGCCTGGGTGCTCGCGGGCGGCCCGAGGAGCGTGCGTCGGACGACGCCCGCTGCCTCCAGGTCGCGCAGCCGCTGACTGAGGACGTTCTGGCTGATCCCGCGCAGCCCCGCCCGCAGGTCGGTGAACCGCTTCGGCCCGAAGACCAGCTCGCGCACGACCAGCAGGGCCCAGCGCTCGCCGATCACGTCGAGCGAGCGGGAGATACCGCAGGCGTCCTCGTAAGTTCTCGTCCTCACGGGAATAGAGTACGTCCTTCGTACGCTGTGGTCCTACATCGGGATCACACGGTCCTGATTTAGGAGTAAGGATTAGTCATGGAACTCAAGCTCGAAGTCGTCACCCTGCCGGTCTCGGACGTCGACCGCGCCAAGGACTTCTACCAACGCCTCGACTTCCGCCTCGATGCGGACTTCGTCGTCGACGAGGGGTACCGGATCGTCCAGCTCACGCCCCCGGGATCCTCCGCCTCCATCATCTTCGGCTCAGGCACCGTCGGCTCCGGAGCGGGACCGGTAGGGGCGCTGCTCGTCGCCGTGCCCGACATCGAGTCGGCCCGTGCCGACATCGCGGCCCGCGGCATCGAGGTCTCCGAGGTCTTCCACGAGGCCGACCCGTTCGTCCGCAAGGGCGTCGAGCACCGGATCCCCGGCGCCCACCCCGCGCGCGCCAGCTACGGCTCGTACGCGACGTTCACCGACCCCGACGGCAACGGGTGGCTCCTCCAGGAGATCACCGACCGTCTCCCGGGCCGATGAGCACCGCGGCAGCACCGGCAGCACCGGGAGCACGCACGATGGACACCACGACGAACGAGGTCCTCCTCGACCTCCTCACCGCTGCTGCGGCCGCCCACGGCGCCTTCGAGGCCGACGAGCTCGACGGCGTCTACGACGAGGGGTGGCCCGCCTGGTACGCGGCGCACATGGCGAGCGCCCTGGCAGCGCGCGGTCTCCGGCTGATCGCCGACCTCCCCGACCACGTCGACACCGGGGCACCGGCCGCACCTGCCGCACCTGCCGCGCCCCGTCGAGAAGAGCACTGATCACGATGACCACCGCGGACACCACACGGACGCAGGAGTACGACGTCGTCGTCCTGGGCGGAGGTGCGGTGGGCGAGAACGTCGCCGACCGCGCCGTCCAGGGTGGCCTCACGGCCGTCATCGTCGAGCACGAGCTGCTCGGTGGTGAGTGCTCGTACTGGGCGTGCATGCCCTCCAAGGCACTGCTGCGCTCGGCCGCTGCGCTGCGCGCCGCGCGCGCGGTCCCCGGCGCGGCCGAGGCCGTCACCGGCGACCTCGACGTGGACGCCGTGCTCGCTCGACGGGACTCGTTCACGAGCCACTGGTCGGATGCCGGCCAGGTCGCGTGGGCGACGGGCGCAGGGATCGACCTGCTGCGAGGTCACGGGCAGGTCAGCGGCGTCCGGGAGGTCACCGTGCACACGCCGGCCGGCGACACGGTGGTCCTCCGGGCCCGCCACGCCGTCGCCGTCGCGACCGGCTCGGACGCATTCGTCCCCGACATCGAGGGCCTGCGCGACGCCCGACCGTGGACCAGCCGAGAGGCGACCAGCGTGCGAGAGGTGCCCGGCAGCCTCGCCATCATCGGCGGCGGGGTGGTGGCCACGGAGATGGCCACCGCCTACGCCGGCTTCGGGACGCAGGTGACGATCCTCGCGCGCGGGACCCTCCTCGAGGGCATGGAGCCCTTCGCCGGCGAGCGCGTGACCGACGCGCTGCGCGACCAGGGTGTCGACGTACGGCTCGGCACCACGCCGGTGCGGGTCACGCGCCGGGACGACGGGTTCACCGTCGAGACCTCCACCGGGGCGACGGTCGACGCCGAGAAGCTCCTGGTGGCAGCCGGACGCACGCCACGCTCGGTCGACATCGGCCTCGAGACGGTCGGGCTGACGCCCGGCGCCTGGATCGAGACCGACGACACCCTGCGCGTCCCGGGCACCGACTGGCTCTACGCGGTCGGTGACGTCAACCACCGCGCCCTCCTGACCCACCAGAGCAAGTACCAGGCACGTGCGGCGGGCGACGTGATCGTCGCGCGAGCGACCGGCGCCACGGTGTCGGACGCCGTCTGGGGTGCGCACGTCGCGAGCGCCGACCGCGCCGCGGTGCCGCAGGTGACGTTCACCGATCCGGAGGTCGCCTCGGTGGGTCTCACGGCGCAGGCCGCGACGGCCGCCGGGCACCGGGTGCGCGCCGTCGACCACGACATCGGCCGGGTGGCGGGCGCGAGCCTGCACGCCGAGGCCTACTCCGGCCAGGCCCGCCTGGTCGTGGACGAGGACCGCTCGGTCGTGCTGGGCGCCACGTTCGTCGGCCCCGACGTCGCCGAGCTGCTCCAGGCCGCCACGATCGCGATCGTGGGCGAGGTCCCGCTCGACCGGCTCTGGCACGCCGTGCCGGCGTACCCCACGGTGAACGAGATCTGGCTCCGCCTCCTCGAGACCTACGGACGTCAGAGCGCCGAGCCACGGACCTCGCGCGCACCCGTGACCTGACGCCCAAACGCGTGACGGTCCGCCCCGCTCACCCCTCCCTCATCAACCCCTCATCAACCCCTCCCCGGCCGCGGGGGGGGGGGGGCGGACCACACAAGGAGAGCAGACCAAAAACCAAAAAAACCAAAAACC
>NZ_JBZUJV010000007.1:0-222502 GCF_058559815.1 Nocardioides sp. WJ219 | reverse complement strand
CCCCGCTCACCTCTCCCTAACAAACCCCCCATCACCCCCTCCCCGGCCGCGCGCCGTGCCGCCGGACCACGGCACGGCGCGCGACACCGACCCGAAGGCACCGACATGTCCACCCCCCGCCACACCCACCGCCACACCCTCGCCCCGTCCAGGGCCTACGCACTCGCGACCGGCATCATCGGCCTCGCGCTCCTCGCCTCGGTGACCCCGTCGCCGATCTACCAGACCTACGCCGCGTCCTGGGGGATCTCGCCCCTCACCCTCACCCTCGTCTACGCCACCTACGCCGTCGGCGTCCTCGTCACCTTGCTCGTCGGCGGGTCGATCTCGGACGACGTCGGCCGTCGTCCGGTCCTGCTGGTGTCGCTCGGGGCGCTCCTGGTGTCCACCGTGCTCTTCGCGCTCGCGTCGTCGGTCGCCTGGCTGTTCGTCGCGCGCGGGTTGCAGGGCCTGGCCACCGGCCTCACGGTCAGCGCCGCCAGCGCCGCGGTGCTCGACCTGCACCCCCGGCGCGACCCGTGGGCAGCCGGCCTCGCCAACGGGGTGGCGAGCAGCGCGGGCATCGCCCTCGGCATCCTCAGCGCCTCGGCGCTGGTCCAGCTCGACCGGGCGCCACGGGTGCTCCCGTACGTCGTGCTGCTCGTGCTCCTCGCGGCGGCGATCGCGGGCGTCGTACGGATGCCGCAACCGGCCACGCCACGACGGGGCATCCGCCTGCACCCCGCCCGACCGCACGTCCCGGTCGAGGTGCGCGGCCCGTTCCTGCTCGCCGCGCTCACGGTGGTCTCGTCCTGGTCGCTCGGCGGCCTGTTCTTCAGCCTCGGGCCGGCGCTAGGCGCGCGGCTCCTCGAGACGACCAACGTCGTGCTCGCCAGCAGCGGCATCGTCGCCCTCACGACCGCGGCCACGATCGCCCAGCTCCTGGTCGGACGCACGGCCCCGTGGCTGTCCGCGCTCCTGGGCTCCGCGGCGCTCGCGGCGGGGGTCGCGCTCCTGGTCGTGGCGACGGCGACCGGCTCGGGCGCGCTCTTCCTCCTCGGCTCGTCCATCGGCGGCGCCGGGTTCGGCATCGGGTTCCTCGGCGGCCTCCGTGCCCTGGCGGGCGCGATCCCGGCACACCACCGGGCCTCGGTGATGGCGGCGTTCTACACGGTCGCCTACCTCGCGCTGTCGGTACCGGCAGTGCTCGCCGGGCTCCTCGTCGGACGCCTCGGGCTCGACACGACCTTCGAGGTCGTCGGGGCCGCCGTCGTGCTGGTGGCGAGCGCCACGGCGGTCGTCGCCTGGAGCACGCGCCCGGCCCGCACCCCAGTGGTCGCACCTGCGGCGACGGTCAGTCGTCGGCCTCGGCGCGGCGCTGACCACTGAGCAGCAGGAAGCCGCCGACGCCGACGAGGCCGAACCCCAGCAGCACCAGCCACCGCGGCAGTCCGCGGGGAGCCCCGGAGTCGGCCGGACCGTCCTGGTCGCCCTGGTCGCCCGGGTCGCCCTGGTCCTGCTGCTGGTCGGCGAACGACACGACCTCGGCGTACGTCGCCGGCCGGACCGTCGACGCCGAGGACGGACCTGTCGGCACGAGCACCAGCGTCAGCGTCGCGGCCAGGAGGACAGCCGCGACGGCTCCTCGTCGTGCGCGCACGTGCGGCCCCGCTCTCCTCGCGCGCCGACCCCCCGCCGGCGCGAGACGAGGGTGGCACGGATCACACCGGTCCCTCAGTCGTTCGGCGCAACACGTGTCTAGAGCGGGCTCTCGGCCGGCGGCGTGCGACCGCGTTCGCCCTTGGAAGCAAAGGTGCGGTCGGGGAGCCAGACCACGAACGTGCTCCCCTCGCCGGTCTCGCTGAACACCGCGAGCCGTCCGTCGTGGGCCTCCACGATCTGGCGCGCGATCGCCAGGCCGATGCCGTGCCCGCCGTTGCCGTTGCGGCTGGTCGCGGCGTTGCCGTTGGCGGGGTGGTCGGTGCTGAAGAACCGGTCGAAGACCCGCGCCCGGTCGGCCTCGGGGATGCCGGGGCCCTGGTCCCGGACGGCGGCCCAGGCCCACCCCTGCCGGCTCCCGACGGCCACCGACAACCGGCCGCCCTCGGGTGAGAACCGGATGGCGTTGGAGATCAGGTTGCGCAGCGCGCGCACCAGGGCCTGCTCGTCGGCGTACACGACGGGTCCGGCGTCTAGCCGGACGCCGAGGTCGAGCCCGCGCTCGGTGATGAGGACGCCGTACTCGTCGACGGCACGCCGGGCCAGCTCGCCGAGCTCGACCTCGCGCTCCTCGAAGGCGCCCGAGCGCTGGCGGGCCGCCGCGAGCAGGTCCTCGATGAGCAGGGTCATGCTCGACGCCGCCGAGGAGACGACGGCGGCGGCGCGGGCGCGGTTCTCGGGGGTGGCGTCGGGGTCGGAGAGGACCGCGTCGACGTTGGCGGTGATGACGGCGACCGGGTTGCGCAGCTCGTGCGAGACGTCGTCGGTGAGCGCGCGCTGGGCCGCGAACTCCTCCTCGAGCCGCTCGAGCATCTGGTCGATGGTGTCGGCGAGCTCGCGCAGCTCGTCGCGGGGCCCGGTGGCCCCGATCCGCCGGCTGAGGTCGGTGGCGGTGATCTCGCGCGCCGTGGCGGTGACGGCCCCGAGGGGACGCAGCACGCGTCCCGAGACCCACCAGCCGACCAGCAGGCTGAAGACGAACAGGACGGCGAGCCCGCCGAAGGAGTACTCGCGCAGCCGGTCGAGGGTCCCGGCGTTGACGGCCTGCTGCACCAGGTCGAGGTCGGAGGCGCTGACCAGGTCGCCGTCGTCGCCCGACTCGTCGAGGAACTTCACCTTGCCCGAGTCGGAGACGTAGAACTTCTGCTGCTCCGCCTCCGACAACGGCCGGGCGTCGGTGGACGCGGCCACCGCGACGTAGACCAGCACCAGCACGACCGCGGCGATGCCGAAGACCAGACCGGAGTACGTCACGGCGAGCCGCACCCGCACGGTGGTGGCCCAGGCCGGCAACCGGTGCAGCACGCCGCTCAGCCGCTCTCGGCGAGCGGGGCCTCGCGCAGGCGGTAGCCGCGGCCGATCACGGTCTCCAGCAGCGGCGGCTCCCCCGCGGCGCCGAGCTTGCGCCGCAGGTTGCCGACGGTGACGCGGACGGTCTGGGTGAACGGGTCGGCGTTCTCGTCCCACACGTGCTCGAGCAGCTCCTCGGCCGCCACGACGTGCCCGGGCCGGCGCATCAGGTAGCGAAGCACCGCGAACTCCTTGAGCGTCAGCGGCAGCTCGCGGCTCCCGCGGAAGGCCAGCTGCCGCGCGCTGTCGAGGCTGAGCTCGCCCACCCGCGTCACCGCCGAGTCGGCACGCACCTCGCGGCGCAGCAGGGCGCGCACCCGCGCCGCGAGCTCGGGGAGCGCGAACGGCTTGACCAGGTAGTCGTCGGCGCCGACGTCGAGCCCCCGGACGCGGTCGTGCAGCGCGCCGCGGGCCGTCAGCAGCAGGATGCGCACGTCGCTGGGCGTCGCCGCCTCGTCGAGACCCTCCCCGCGGGCGGCCGACCCCGCGCGGACGTCCTCGGCCAGCGCGTAGCCGTCACCGTCGGGCAGGTTGACGTCGACGAGCAGGACGTCGTAGGCCACGAGCGCGATCTTGGCGCGCGCCTCGGTCTCGGTCAGGGCGACGTCGACGGCGTACCCCTCGCGGGCGAGCCCGATCTGCAGGGCGGAGGCCAGCCCCGCCTCGTCCTCGACCACCAGCACCCGCATGCTCCGAACCTAGTCGGCGCGGCCGGATCCGTCGCGCCCGCTTTCGATCGGCTTTCGTCGGCGCTTCCGCTCGATTTCGCGGCCGGAGGTTGGACTGAGGTCATCAGCCACGTCGAGAGAGGCCACCCGATGACCCAGGACCCAACCACCCCACTGCCCCCGCCGCTGCCCCACGAGAGCGCCGTTCTCGAACGCGCGCTCTTCGAGGTCAAGCGGGTCGTCGTCGGCCAGGACGCCATGGTCGAGCGGATGCTCGTCGGGCTGCTGGCCCGCGGTCACCTGCTGCTCGAGGGCGTGCCCGGCGTCGCGAAGACCCTGGCGGTCCGCACGTTCGCCGACGTCGTCGGCGGCACCTTCTCCCGCCTGCAGTTCACCCCCGACATGATGCCGGGCGACATCGTCGGGACCCGCGTCTGGCGGCCCTCGACCGAGACGTTCGACACCGAGCGCGGACCGGTCTTCGCCCACCTCGTGCTCGCCGACGAGATCAACCGGGCCCCTGCCAAGGTGCAGTCGGCGCTGCTGGAGGCGATGGCCGAGGGCCAGGTCAGCATCGGCGGGACGACGTACCGCCTGCCGCAGCCGTTCCTGGTGCTCGCGACCCAGAACCCGATCGAGTCGGAGGGCGTCTACGAGCTCCCCGAGGCCCAGCGCGACCGGTTCCTGCTCAAGGTCGACGTGCGCCTGCCCGACGGCGCCGAGGAGATGGCGATCCTGCAGCGGATGAGCGTCGCCCCACCGCGGGCCGCCCAGGTCCTCGACGTCGCGCAGGTGACCGCCCTCCAGGCCGCCGCCGACCGGGTCTTCGTCCACCACGCCGTCGCGCAGTACGCCGTCGACCTCGTGATGGCGACCCGCGACCCCGCCGCCCACGGCCTGCCCTGGCTCGGCGAGCTGGTCGAGTCGGGCGTCAGCCCCCGCGCCACCCTCGGCCTGGTCGCCGCGGCCCGCGCCCTGGCCCTGATGCGGGGGCGCGACTACGTGCTGCCGGCCGACGTCGTCGCGGTGGCGCACGACGTGATGGCGCACCGGCTGCCGCTGACCTTTGACGCCCTGACCGACGGCATCGACCCCCGGGTCGTGGTCGGCTCGCTGCTGGCCGCCGTGCCCCGGCCCCGGGTCGCCCCGCACGAGAACGACGCCGACGAGCCGGCCGAGTCCGCCGAGTCGGCGGCATGACCGCGCGACGCTCCCGCGACGCGGTCGCGGCGTTCCGCTCCGTCGGCCTCCCCGTACGCCGCCGCGCGGCCGGCCGGCTGCAGGGCGACCACCCCGGGCGTCGGCTCGGGCCGGGCAGCGAGCCCGAGGAGGTGGTGCGCTACCGGCCCGGCGAGGACGACGTGCGGCGCATCGACTGGAACGTCACCGCGCGCACGGGTGAGGTGCACGTCTGGCGCACCCGCGCCGACCACGAGCTGGCGACCTGGGTGCTCGTCGACGAGACCGCCAGCATGGACTTCGGCTCCGACGAGCTCGAGAAGACCGACCTCGCCCAGGCGGCGGTGGCCGCGGTCAGCACCCTCGTCGCCGCTCCCGGCAACAAGGTCGGCGTGCTGCACCTGCGCACGGACGGCCTGCGCTGGTCGCGACCGGTCGCGGCCTCGGCCGCGGCCCGACGCGCCGTCCGCGACGACACCGGCCCGCACGAGCGCGAGCTGCGCACCGGCGCGGCATCGACCTCGCTGGCGCACGCGCTCGCCGCCCTCGACCGGCGTCACCCGCGACCGGGGCTGCGGGTCGTGGTCACCGACCTGGTCGAGCCCGACGGCCGCACCGAGCGGCCGTTCCCCTGGGAAGCCGCGCTGCGCCGGCTCGCCTCCCGGCACGACGTACTGGTCGTGGAGGTCGTCGACCCGCGCGAGCTCGAGCTGCCCGACGTCGGGCCGCTGGTGGTGGTCGACCCCGAGTCGGGGCACCGCTGCGAGGTCTGGACCTCGATGCCCGGCCTGCGCGAGCGCTTCGCCGACACCGCCGCGGCCCACCGCGCCGCGGCCGCCGCCGCCGTCCGCGCCGCCGGCGCCGGGCACGTCGTGCTGCGCACCGACCGCGACTGGGTGCGTGACCTGACCCGGCACGTCTCCGCGCGTCGCCGCTCCCCCGCCCGCCCCGCGAGAGGACCCCGCCGATGACCCTGCAGTCGCCCTGGTGGCTCCTGCTCCTGCTGCCCGTCACCCTGCTCGCCGCGTCGTACGTCGTGCAGCAGCGCCGGCGCGGCCGCTACGCCGTCCGCTTCGCCTCCGCCCCCATGCTCACCCGGCTGCTGCCGCTGCGGCCCGGCTGGCGACGACACCTCCCGATGGCCGGGATCCTGGTCGCGTTCGGCCTGCTGTCCCTGGCCGCCGCACGCCCCGAGATGGACCTGCGCGTGCCGCGGGAGCAGGCGACCGTGATGGTCGTCGTCGACACCTCACGCTCGATGGAGAACGACGACGTCACCCCCACCCGGATCGAGGCCGCGTCGGAGGCCGCCTCGGCCTTCGTCGCCGACCTGCCCGCCGACTTCGCCGTCGGCATCGTCACCTTCTCCGACGGCGCAACCGTGCTCAGCCCGCCCACCACCGACCACGTCCGGGCCGCGGCGACCCTGCAGGACCTCGCCCTGCGGACCCAGACCGCCATCGGCGAGGGGGTGCTGGCCTCGCTCGACCAGATCGCCGCGGAGTGGCGGCTGGCCGGCAACGACGACATCCCCGCCCGGATCGTGCTGCTCTCCGACGGCCAGAACACCACCGGCCGCACGCCCGCCCAGGCCGCCCAGGCGGCGGCGGACGCCGGGGTGCCCGTCTCGACCATCGCCTACGGCGCCTCCAACGGCGGCAACGGCGGCGCCACCGGCGCCGACACCCTGGCCGCGCTCGCCGAGACCAGCGGCGGCACCGCCTACACCGCCGGGAGCAGCGACGAGCTCGAGGACGTCTACGCCGACGTGCGCACCCAGCTGGGCTGGCGCACCGAGGCGCGCGAGGTCACGCCGTACGTCTCCGCGATCGCGCTGCTCGCCGGCCTCGCCGCCGTCGGGCTGTCCCTCCGCTCCTCGACCCGACTCCCCTGACGACGACGACAAGGAACCCACCATGAGCGACCACCGGCACGACCAGACCTGGCCCGGCCTCGGCATCCCCTCCGGCCCGCGCTTCGAGCCCGCACCACCGCGCGCCACCGCGAACGCGACGGTGCTCCCACCGCCCCCACCGCCGTCGCCGCCGTCGGCCCCCGAGCCCGCCGCCGGCCCTGGCGCGACCGTGAGGAGGCGCCCGCGGCGGGCACCACGCGTCGCGGCCCTGGTCGCGGTGGCGGCGGTCGCGGGCGGGGCGACGGGCTACGCCGCCGGCGACCGTCCCGGGGAGCGGCCCGTCCCCGTCGCCGAGGGCGGCGTGCCGGGCGGCACGGCGGAGTCGGCGGCCGCCACCGTGCTGCCCAGCGTCGTGCAGGTCCGCGCCGGCTCGGGCACCGGGTCGGGCTTCGTGCTCGACGACCAGGGGCACGTGCTGACCAACCACCACGTCGTCGAGGGCGAGACCGAGGTCTCGCTGCAGCTGGCCGACAGCCGCGTCGTCCGGGCCACGGTGGTCGGGAGCGACGCGGCCAACGACGTCGCGGTGCTGCGCACCGACCCCGGTGGGCTCACCCCGGCGCGGCTGGGCCGGTCGACGACGCTGCGCATCGGTCAGCCGGTGATCGCGATCGGCTCCCCGTTGGGGCTCAGCGGGACCGTCACCGCGGGGATCGTCAGCACCACCGACCGCGACGCCCGTATCGGCGGCGGCTCCGGCCGGGTCGTGCAGACCGACGCGTCGATCAACCCGGGCAACTCGGGCGGACCGCTCGTCGACCTCGACGGCCGCGTGGTCGGCGTCAACACCGCCATCGCCACCCTCTCCGACGGCGAGTCCCGCGCCGGGAGCATCGGCATCGGGTTCGCCATCCCCATCGACCGGGCGGTCCGGGTGGCCACCGGCATCATCTCCGGCGCCTGAGGACCCGGGGCCTAGGGCTCGACCACCATGACGGGCGCCGGGCTCTCGCGCAGCACGGTGCGGACCACCGAACCGAGGTGCGACCCGACGGACAGGGCGCGGTTGCGTCGTCCGAGCACCAGCAGGCCGGCGGACTCGGCGGCGTCGGCCAGGGCGAGGGCCGGCGGCCCGTGGACCACGGTGGTCCTGGTGGCGACGTCGGGGTGGTCGCCCTGCACGGTCTCGAGGTCGGGGGCGAGGTCGTGGACGAACCGCTCCCGCTCCTCCTGGCGCATGGCGTCGTCGACGACGACGCTGTCGTAGCCGTTGGCGAGCCACCACGCGTGGACGACGCGGACGTCGGACCCGCGCTCGGCGGCCGCCTCGAAGGCCGCCCGCAGGATCTCGCGCGACCGGGCGGCCTCGTGCACGCCGACCACGACCGGGCCCGCGCCGTCGCCGTCGGCCGGCCGCGCCCAGGCCTCCGGCACCGACACGACGGGGGCGTGGGCGCGCGCCGCCACGCCGTGGGTCGTCGACGCGCTCGTCATCCGTCGTACGCCGGTGAGCTGGCGGCTCTGCAGCACGACCATCCGGGCGCCGGCACTGCGCTCGGCGAGGACCGACACGGGCGTCCCGGCGGTGACGAGCTCGGAGGTCACCGCGCCGGCGTCACCGACGCGGGCCGTCGCTGCGGCGACGGCGCGGCGCAGCACCTTGGCGCCGTACTCCTTGGCGGCGTTGTGGGCGACCGCGTAGGACTCCGGGAGGCTGGGTGGCATCCGGACGACGTGCACCAGGTGGAGGGGGCTGCCGCCGATCTCGGCCTCGCGGGCCGCGAAGTCGAGCAGCGCCTCGCTGCTCTCGGCGCCGACGGCGACCACGACGGGTCTACTGGTGGTGGTGTCCATGGTGCCCACTCTCCTGTCTCGGGTGGATGGCTTCAACCTGCCAGGCGCGCGGCTCGCACGGCAGGGACCGGCGACCCGCGTCGCGCCGGACACCTCGGGACCAAGGACCCGGTCGGACCGGTGACCCCTGGCCCTGCCGGTGACCGCCTCCAGTGGCGAGGGTGGAGCCATCAGCAACCGGCACCACCCACAGAGAGGCCTCGCCATGACCACGACCGCGCACCACGCCGCCCCCCAGCACGACACCGCAGGCCGGCCGGAGCACCAGGTCGTCGGGACCTTCGCCCGCCGCGCGCTCGCCGTGACCCGCCTCGGCTTCGGCCTCACCTTCTTGTGGGCCTTCCTCGACAAGCTCCTCGCCCTCGGGTTCTCCACCGGCCGCGACGAGACCGGCACGGTCGACCGGTTCGGCGACGCCGCCTGGGTCAACGGTGGCAGCCCCACCGAGGGCTTCCTCAAGTTCGGCACCGACGGCCCGTTCAAGGAGCTCTACAGCTCCATCGGCGGCACCTGGTACGCCGACACCCTCTTCATGCTCGGCCTGCTCGGCATCGGCCTCACGCTCACCCTCGGCATTGGGATGCGCGCAGGTGCCGCCGCCGGCGCCCTGCTCTACGTGCTCATGTGGACCGCCGTCCTGCCCCCGGAGAACCACCCGGTCCTCGACGACCACCTCCTCGGCGCCGCCACCCTCGTCGTCCTCGGCGCCCTCCTGGCCGGCGACACCTGGGGCCTCGGCCGGGTCTGGGGCCGCATCCCGTTCGTCGAGAAGAACCCCGTCCTCCGCTGAGGACGAGCCCCCACGAGCCCCCCGCACCGCTGCCCCCGACCGCCCCGCGGTCGGGGGCGGCGCTGTCCTGGGGCCGGCCGAGGTCCCGGTCACTGCGTGTCGACTACGCGTTGCGGCCCGTCTGCAGGTCGGCCAGGAGCCGCTGCAGCTCACCGAGGACGCGACCGACGGGGACGGAGTCGTCCGGGGTGAGGGTGTCGCTCCTGGTCCAGGTCTCGGCGGCGGCGTGCAGGACGGCCATCGCGTGCTGCCGCTGGTCGGAGCTCATGCCGGCGATGACGTCGGCCACCGAGCCCAGGGTCGCCACGATGCGGGGGTCGGCCTGGCCCAGGGCGGCCCGACCGGCCTGGACGGCCCGGGCGAAGGCGAGGTCAGTCATGACGGCACGCCAGCTGCGGTGCCGCTGCCCGGCGGCGCGGCCACTCCCGTGCGCCCGCCGTCGACGGCGGTCCGTCGACGTCCCGGGCGAGGGGTGGGTACGGCTCCGGCCAGCCGGCCTCGGCGTCGCGCGGTCCGAACCGCCACCGCTTCGTCACGCTCCCGTCGGCGTGCCGCTCGCGCCAGACCAGGACCTGGTGGAGGGCGTCGCGCTCCACGTCGAGGCCGACCGCCACGGCGTCGGGGACGACGCCGTGCTGGGTGAACCACCTCGCGAGGCGCAGCCGGGCCGGCGGGGCGATCTCGTCGAGGGGACGCAGGAGCCTCAGCACGTCGTCGTCGAGGCAGAAGTCGGGGGTCACCGGTGTCTCCGTGGGTGGGGGGCGGTGGTCGCGCGAAGGCGAGCGGGGGTGACCCGCTCCCGATGTCAACGCAGACGACCGGCCTTCGTTACGTGGTTCGGCGCCGGCGGCCACCCGGATGGGTGCGGAGATCGACGGATTCGCCGCTGGCTAGGACGGCACCGCCGGGAGGCTCGCGGGCAGGGTCGCGAAGCCGCGCAGGATGCGGGTGTCCCGGCGGCGGGCTCCGGCCTCGAGCCGGAGGTCGGGGTAGCGCTCGAACAACCGGCGCAGACCGACCTCGCCCTCCATGCGTGCCAGGGCGGCGCCGAGGCAGTAGTGCCGGCCGCTGGAGAAGGAGACGTGGTCCGCGGCGTTGGGCCGGGCGACGTCGAAGGTGTCGGGGTCGGTGAACACGTCGGGGTCGCGGTTGGCCCCGGCCAGCAGCGCGGTCACGACGGCACCGCGGCGCACCGGCGTGCCGGCGATCTCGGTGTCGCGCACGGCGGTGCGACCGGTGAGCAGCACGGGCGGGTCGACGCGGAGCACCTCCTCCACGGCGGCGGGCCACCGCTCGGGCTCCTGCCGCAGCGACGCGAGCTGGTCGGGGTGGTCGTGCAGCAGGGCGATGCCGTTGCCCAGCAGGTTGACCGTGGTCTCGAAGCCGGCCGCCAGGACCAGCCCGGCGGTGGCCCGGAGCTCGGCGTCGGTCAGGGCGACGCCGTCGTCGTCCCGGGCGGCGACCAGCTGGCTCAACAGGTCGTCGCCGGGCTGGCGACGCTTGAGCGCGAGGTGGTCGGTCAGCCAGTCGTCGAAGCGGGACAACGCGCCCTCGACGGTGCGGAACTCCGACCACGAGAGTCCGAGGTCGAGGCTCGGCGCCGCGCCGCTGCCGAGCTCGAGGACCCTGCCGCGCTCTGCCTCCGGGACCCCGAGGACCTCGGCGATCACGGTCACGGGGAGCAGGGCGCAGTAGGACTCGACCAGGTCGACCCGGTGCGCGCCGGGCTGACCCCCGCTCCCGGCCGCGGTCGCCAGCGAGTCGAGCAGCTCGTCGGCGATCTGCTCGGTGCGCTCCCGCAGGCCCTGGACGGCCCGGACCGTGAAGACCCGGGTGACGAGCTTGCGCATGCGGGTGTGGTCGGGCGGCTCGGTGACCAGCAACGACGGCGGGGTGAGCGGCCCGAGCGGAGCCGTCGTCGCGGCCCACCGGCCCAGCCGGCCCAGGGGTCCGGGCCCGCTGGCGAGGTCGACGCCGGCCCGCAGGTCGGGACTGGCGAGGGTCTCGCGCACCGCCGGCAGGCTGGCGGTGACGTAGGCGTACCTCGACCGCTGGACCGGACCGGCCGCCCGGATCTGCGCGAAGAGGTCCAGCGGGGCGTCGCTGCTCGCCCTGGTGGCGACCACGAGGCGCGCGTGCAGGTCGCCCCGGGCCGCGGCGCGGGACATCACCCACGTCGGCAGCGCGTGCTGCAGCCCCCAGCGGACCGCGGCGCGCAGGCGCTCGACCGGACGGGGCGGGAACAGGGCTGCGGTACGGGTGAGCATGGACGCTCCAGGGGCCAGGGGTTCGATACCGACGAGTATGCAGTACCCGTGGGTATCGTGCTCGGATGGCCGACACCCCTGCCCCTCCCGGTCGGCGCCGTCGACCGTCGCGGGACCAGGTACGACGGGCCCTGCTCGACTCCGCGGCCCGGCTCTTCGCCCGGCAGGGCATCGAGGGGACCTCCCTCGACGACGTCGCCACGGACGCCGGCTTCACCAAGGGAGCGGTCTACTCCAACTTCGGCAGCAAGCAGGGCCTTGTCGCCGCGCTGATCGAGGACCGCACCTCGGCCTACCTCGACCTCGGCATCCGAGCGGTCGACGGGCTCGAGGGGGCCGACCACCCGATGGCCGTCCGCGCCCAGGTACTGGGTGACCGGCTGACGGCGGCGGGCGAGGAGCAGCGCGACTGGCACCTGCTCTTCTTCGAGCTCTGGCAGCGCGCGGTGCGCTCCCCCGACCCCGACGGCGCCCTGCAGCACCAGCGCAGGTCCCTGCGGTCGGCGGTGACCGACGCGATCGGGGAGCACGCCGACAGCGCCGGCACCACCCTGCCCCTGCCGGCCGCCGACCTCGCCGTCGTCCTGATGGCCCTGACCAACGGCCTGGCCATGGAGCGGATGATCGCGCCCGACGACGTGTCCCCCGACCTGATGGGCCGCGTCCTGGCGCTCCTCGTGGGAGACGACGACCCCGTCCCGCACCCCGACGCCGCCCGCGCCGGCACGAGCCGGCAGTAGGACGCCGCCACGGCACTGCAGGTCGGGCCGTCGGCGTCCTGGTCGGATCGCGGCCGCGTCGCGCCACAGCCTGGGTTCACGGACAAGGGTTCGTGACATCCTCGCGGTGTGAGTGGGATCGAGCGTCGTGTCGAGGCTCTCCATGTGGAGCCCGACTACCAGTCGTGGACCTTCGACGAGACCGAGCGAGATGCGCGGCGCCACCGGTCCCGGGTCGGTGGCAGGTGGGACGAGATGGGCCGACTGCAACGCGACTTCCTCATCACCCAGGGACTCGCGCCCTCCATGCGATTCCTCGACGTCGGATGTGGGTCACTACGTGCCGGACGGCTACTCGTCCCCTACCTCGACCCTGGCCACTACTACGGCGTCGACATCGGTACCGACGTCGTCGAGGCGGGCTACGAGCGGGAGCTCGACGACGAAGCCCGGGCCCGTCTGCCGCTGGCGAACCTGCGTTCCACCGACCGGTTCGACGCCGACTTCGGCGTGAAGTTCGACATGGCCATCGCGCAGTCCGTGTTCACCCACGTGTCGCTGAACCACATCCGGCTCTGTCTCCACCGAGTCGCCCAGGTGATGAAACCCGGAGGCAAGTTCTACGCGACGTTCTTCGAGCGAGGGCCGAAGTACCCGATCGACGGGATCCGCGGCCGCTACTACACCGAGCGCAACATGTTCTGGTACTACCGGAACGACCTCCGATGGGCAGCTCAACGCGCGCCGTTCTCCTTTCGCTACATAGGTGACTGGGACCACCCGGTGAACCAGAAGATGGTCGAGTACACACGCCTCGAGGACTGAACAGCGCCGGGTGATCGGGTGCATTTGCCGATGGGTAGGCGCATACTCCAGGCATGGAGATCGACCGGGTCTTGTGGAACCAGGCCGCTACGAGGGTGCAACGCGCTCAACGGGTTTCCCAGCTGCTCTGTGTCACAGCAGTCCTGGTGCCACCACTCGTGGCGCTGACGTTCGTCGAGTCCTCCCTGGCGTCCTTCCTGGTGGCGCTGCTCATCTCCGCACTGTCGCTCGTCGTGGTGCGCCGCGTCGCCTTGGGTGTCCTTGCAGGCGGAACCCTCTCGACGATGCAGGATGCGACTCGACCGTCGGGATCCGACCTCAGTCGGCTCCAGGTCGCGCAGCTCCTCCGGGACGGCATGGCCCCAGGCGATGGCTGCCTGTGGGTCACGCGGCACGAGGGCGCCGTCGTCCACCTGACAGCGGAGGCGAGAGAACCCGGCACGATTCCCCGTTCGTCGTCGCCCTGGGTCTGGGCGATGGGCGGCGGAGGGGCGTAGCGCCGCGGACCGCCGCAACCGAGCGGTCGCGGCGTGACGGTTGCCGTCACGAGCGTCGACAGCGAGGGGTGCCGTACGAGCTCACGTCGACGAGATGCCGACGGGTCGGTCCCCGGCCCTACGCGCCGCTCGCGGGCAGCTCGGTCAAGGCGACCTCGGGGTGGTCGCGGGCGGTCGTGGAGGCACGCCACTTGTCCACGAACAGCGCGAGGTGGACACCGTCGGAGCGCAGCAGCACCTCGACCCCGCGACTCCCGCTCAGGGCGGCCGCGCCCTCGGCGTCGGTGGCCCGCGCCACGGTGTAGGACAGCGACTCGAGACGGACCGGCGTACCGAACTCGGCCTGCATCCGGGCCAGCACCACCTCGAACTGCATCGGGCCCACTGCGGCCAGGATCGGGCTCTGGTCGCCGCGCAGGTCCGAGCGCAGCACCTGGACGACGCCCTCCTGGTCGAGCTGCTCGATCCCACGGCGGAACTGCTTCGCGCGGCTGGTGTCGGGGGTCGTGGCGACGCTGAAGTACTCCGGCGCGAACGACGCGATCGGGGGGTACTGCACCGGCTCGCCGGCGTAGATGGTGTCGCCCACGCGCAGCGCTGAGGCGTTGACCAGCCCGATGACGTCGCCCGGCAGAGCTGTCTCGACCGAGGTGCGCTCGCGACCGAAGACCGCCTGGGCGTACTTGGTGGCGAAGGGCCGCCCGGTGCCGGCGTGGGTGACCACCATCCCGCGCTCGAACTGCCCCGACACCACGCGGGCGTAGGCGAGGCGGTCGCGGTGCGCGGAGTTCATCCCCGACTGGACCTTGAACACGAAGGCGCTGAAGTCGTCGTCCGGGTCACGGCTGGTGCCGTCGACCGAGGCGGTCGCCCGCGGCGGCGGAGCCAGCTCCACCAGCAGCTCGAGCAGCTGCGCGACGCCGAAGTTGAGCAGCGCCGAGGCGAACATCACCGGCGTCGTCCGCCCAGCCAGGAACCGGTCGTGATCGTGGTCGGCGCCATCGGCCGAGAGCAGGTCGTGCTCCTCCAGCGCGGCCCGCCAGGCCTCTCCCTCGGCCTCCTCCGCGGCCTCGGCGTCCATCCGGCGCTCGGGCGCCCTGGTCGCGCCGCCCGAGGTGCGGGCGTAGGCGATGAAGTCGCCGTGACGCCGATCGAGTACGCCGCGGAAGTCACCGGCGACGCCGACCGGCCACGTCAGCGGCGTGGGGCGCAACCCGATCTCCTGCTGGATGAGGTCCATCAGCTCCAGCGCGTCGAGCCCCGGCCGGTCCCACTTGTTGATCACGGTCAGCACCGGGATCCCCCGCAGGGCGCACACCTTGAACAGCTTCATCGTCTGCGGCTCGAGGCCCTTGGCCGCATCTACCAGCATCACCGCGGAGTCGACAGCTGACAGCACCCGGTAGGTGTCCTCGGAGAAGTCGCTGTGACCAGGGGTGTCGACCAGGTTGACCACGTGGCCGGCGTACTCGAACTGCAACGCGGCCGAGGTGATCGAGATGCCCCGCGCCCGCTCCATCTCCATCCAGTCCGACACCGTGCCGCGGCGACCGGCCTTGCCGTGCACAGCCCCGGCCTCCGTGATCGCCGCCGCATGCAGGGCCAGCGCCTCGGTCAGCGTTGACTTCCCGGCGTCGGGGTGACTGATCACGGCGAACGTGCGGCGGGGGCGCCCGTCCGGGTGCACTGACATTGAGCCAACGCTACCGCTGCGGTGACTGCCAGGATCACAGCCCAACTGGCAAGCCGTGGGGCAGGTTCGTGACCGACCACATCTTGGTCCGGCCGGCGAGAAGGGGTGGGCGCGGGCGTCGTGGACGAAACTCAGCCCTACGGCGGAGCGAGCGGAGGCGGGCACCTCGAGCCCTGCACGATCGTCGAGTCGCCGCGCGGGTTGGCCGCGAGGAGCTCGCCGGCCGCACGGGCAGCGTTGTTGTCGACCACGTCAGCCTGGGCATCTTCTGACCCGGCTGGTGCAGGCTGAGAAGATCGGCCCCGTGCCTGCCCTCCCCGCCCCCGGCGACGCCGTCGGCCGGTACCGGCTCGACGCGGTGATCGGGCGCGGCGGGATGGGCGTGGTCTATCGCGCGACCGACACCACCCTCGGCCGCACTGTTGCTCTCAAGGTGATCGCGGCCGCTCTGGGCGGCAACCGCGACTTCCAGCGGCGCTTCGAGCGCGAGGCCGCCGTCCTGGCCCGCCTGAACTCGCCTCACGTCATCGCCATCTACGCCTACGGCGACCACGAGGGCGCGGCCTACATCGCCACCCAGTTCGTCGGCGGTGGCGACCTCGGCGCGCTGCTGGCCCGCCACGGGCGGTTGGCCCCGGGGGTGGCGATGCCGCTGTGCGCGCAGGTGGCCGACGCGCTGGACGACGCCCACCGGGCCGGCGTGGTGCACCGTGACGTGAAGCCGACCAACGTGCTGCTGCGCGAGTCCTCCCGGGCCAGCGGTGCGCCCGAGCCCGGCCCCGACCTGCACGCCTACCTGTGCGACTTCGGCATCGCCCGCACCGCCGACGCCCACACCGACGCGCTCACCGACCAGGGCGCCGTCGCCGGCACCTGGAGCTACCTGGCGCCCGAGTGCGGCCGCGGCGAGCCGGCCACCGCCGCCTCCGACGTCTACGCCCTCGGCTGCCTGCTGTGGGCGTGCCTCACCGGCTCGCCTCCCTACGGCGGGAGCGAGGTGCAGATCGCGATCGCCCACCAGCGCGACCCGGTCCGACAGGCCCCGGGCGACGATGCGGCGACGCAGGCCGTCAACGAGGTGCTGCGCCGCAGCATGGCCAAGAGACCCGAGGACCGCTACCCCGACGCCGACTCGCTCCGCCGGGCTCTGCTCGCGGCTGCCGAGGTGCCGGGTGCCGACCGGCCGCTGTCCGCCGTCCCGCCGCTCGCGCCGACGTCCGCCGCGCCCCCTCCACCCGCTCCCACTGCGCCCCCGGTCACTGCGATCCCGCCGCCGATCCGGAGCCCGCGCCCCGCTGGACGACGCCGCGGCGCCCTCGCGGGTCTGGCGGTCCTGGTCACGGTCGTGGCTCTCGGCGCGGGCGGCTACGCCCTCGTCGGATCGGACCCGGCCCCGCGTGACGAGACCACCGACGAGGCCACCGAGGACGTCGCCCCGTCGACCTCTCCCGACACCGGCGGCGAGACCGCGGTCGCGCCGACCGCCGCGGGACCGACGACCGGCGACCTCGACGGCGACGGGCTCGGCGACCTCACGGTCGACTACAGCCCCCGCGACGCCGCGGAGACGGTGCGCAGCGCCACCTGGACCTCCACCGGCAAGGCGTTCGAACCGGACGGCGACCGCGAGCTCGCCTCCGCCGGCGAGGGCGACGGCGTGTGGCGCCTCGCCGGCCACCTCGACGACGACGAGACCACCGACGTGCTCACGTTCCGTCAGCCGGGCGGCACCGGGCCGGTCCGGGTCGCCGGCACCCTCTCGCGAGGTGGGCGGGTCGCGACGACGCTGCCCGGGGGTACGCGGCCCGAGCGCACCTTCGACGCACTCGCCGACGTCGACGGCGACGGGCTCGCCGACCTGCTCACGATCGAGGTCGCCGAGCGAGCCGGTCGGCAGCCGATCACCGTCAGCACCTGGCGCTTCGACGGCGAGAACTTCGACGCACCCACGTCCGGAGCCGTCGTGCAGCTCGCGCCTGTCACCGACCGCATCCGCGCCGACGACGTCGACGGCGACGACCGGGCCGACCTCGTGATCGTCGAGACGGCGTCGGAGCGGAACGCCGGCGGACGCCTCGACGCCCCGATCCGGGTGCTCCGGGGCGACGGCGCGGGAGGCTTCACCGACCTCGCCGAGGCCACCACCGACCTCGAGTCGAGGGATTTCGTGCTCCGCACGGGCGACGTCGACGGCGACGGCGCCGCCGAGATCATCACCGCAGACCCCGCCGAGGGCTACTTCGACCTCGGCGTCCACGACCTGGAGGACGGCGTGATCGAGACCAGACCAGCGGCCGGCAGCCTGTGGTTGTCCGAGGAGAGCGCGCTGCGCCCCGACCTGGCTGTGATCGACGTCGACGGCGACGGTCGCGACGACGTCGTCAGCGTGGACACCGTCCGGCAGGGCGGCACCGGGCGGGTCACCGTGGCCGTGGCCACGGAGGCCGGCACGCTCGTCGGACGTCGATGGCTCACCTGGGAGCAGCGCTTCGCCGACGGCTACGGGCCGGCGCGGTTCGAGGCCGTGGACGGTGCCCGATGGTGAGCGGGCCGTCCCTGGCACCCGGCGCCTCGTTCGGCCACTACCGGGTCGACCAGGTCCTCGGCGTCGGTGGCGCCGGGGTGGTCTACCTGGCCACCGACCTGCGCCTGGGCCGTCCGGTGGCCCTGAAGGCCCTGCTCTCGCTGCAGGGCCACGGGTCCGCGACGGCGCGCTTCGAGCGGGAGGCCGCGGCGCTGGCCCGGCTGGAGTCCCCGCACGTGATCCAGATCTTCGACCACGGCGTGCACGAGGGCACCGCGTTCCTCGCGATGCAGCACGCCGCGGGCGGCGACGTCGGCCGGGTGCTGCGCGAGCGCGGGCCCATGCCGCCGATGCTCGCCGTGCGGCTGTGCTCGCAGGTGGCCGAGGCCCTGCGCGACGCGCACGACGTCGGCGTGGTGCACCGCGACGTCAAGCCGGCCAACGTGCTGCTGCGCGACGGCCGGCTCGACCGACCGCACGCCTACCTGGGTGACTTCGGCCTCGCGCACACCGACGACGACCCGGCCTCCTCGCTGACGGCACCGGGCGTGGTGGCGGGCACCTGGAACTACCTCGCCCCCGAACGCATCGCCGGCCGACCCGCGACGGCCGTCAGCGACGTGTACGCGGTGGGGTGCCTGCTGTGGGAGACCCTCACCGGGCAGCCGCCCTTCGGGGGCTCCAACGTCGCGGTGGCGATGGCCCACCAGCACGCACCCGTCCCCCAGCTCGCCGGTGACGACGAGACCACCGTCCGGCTCAACCGCGTGCTCGCCGGGGCGCTCGCCAAGGACCCGGCCGTCCGGACGCCGTCGGCGGCGGCGCTGCGCGCCGAGCTGCGCGAGCTGGCCGGCATCGGCTCCACGTCGGGCGATCGGCCGCTGCCGTCACTGGCCTCGGCGAGCGGCGCCGCACCCATCGCAACCACGGCGGCTACCTCGGTACGCCCGCCGTCGTCGCCGCCCGGCACCGCGGCCACCGGCCGCCGGTCGAAGCGAGGTCGATGGGTGCTGCCGGCCGCCGCCGCCGTGGCGGTGGCGCTCGTGGCGGGCGGGATCGCGATCGTGGTGGGCTCCGACGACGGCGGCGACGCCCCGACCGCCGAGGCCGGCGCCAGCGAGTCCGGCGCGCCCGCCGATGCGACGGAGTCGGCGGACACCCCCGTCACGGACCGGCCGATCCGCGGTGATCTCGACCGCAACGGCTTCGGCGACGTCGCCCTGCTGACGCTCCGCAGCGGCCTGCAGGTGCTGCGCTCCGACGGCAGCAGCTTCCGCGACGCCCAGGTACGACCGGCCGTCGACGTCGTCGGCCTCGTCGGCGACGTCGACGCCGACGGCCGCAGCGACGTGCTCCGACTGCAGGGCGACCCGCCGCGACTGACTGTCTCGCTGGGGCTGCCCGGCTCGCCCACCTCCCCCGTCCGGCTCCCCGACAGCCCAGAGGTCCTCGGGCTGTTCGAGGTCCGGGCGGCACTCGGCGACGTGACCGGCGACGGCTTCCCCGACCTGGTGGTGATCACCCCGACCGGCGACGGCGAGCTGCAGGTCGACGTCTCCGTCGGCGACGGCGCCGGGGTCTTCGCGCCCGCCGTCCCCTGGTTCACCGGCACCCACCCGGCCCACCAGGTGGCCTCGGCCGACGTCGACGGCGACGGTCTCGTCGACCTGGTGCTGCTCGACGACGGCAGCGAGGGCGAGGGCGGCGTGCGCGGCGAGGTCTCGGCCACGGTCCTGGGGTCGACCGGTTCGGCGTTCGAGGCCCTCGGCGAGCAGAGCCCCGTCGAGGACGGCCTGTTCGGCATCCACGCGATGCGGGCGGGCGACCTCGACGGCGACGGCGTCGACGAGGTGATCGCGCTGTCCGGGGGCTATGCCCCCACCATCACGGCGTGGACCTGGGAGGATGGCGCGTTCACCGAGGAGCCGTTCATCGACGACGGGCACTCGCTGCTCGACGACTCCAGCATCCTCTCGTCCGAGCTCACCGTCTCCGACGTCGACGGCGACCGCCGTGACGACGTCGTTCTGGTGCTGCAGAGCAGCACGTTGGAGGACGGCGGGTTCGCGAAGCGGTTCGCGGTCTACACCTCCGACGGGCAGACCGTGACCCACGAACCCAGCTTCGACCGCGAGGTACCGGTGCCCGAGAACGAGTCCGTCAGCGTCCTGGACAGCGTCGCCGGCCCGAGCTGACGGCCGAACTGACGACGGGCCGACTCGTCAGACGAGGTCGTGGCGGACGATCGTGGCCGCGCGGGACGGGCCGACGCGACCACGAAGATCCGGGCGCCTGACGTGGCCTCGACGGCCTCGACGTACGCCGTCGCACTAGCCGGGAGCTCGTGGGCATCTCGTCCGCAGCGGCAGGGCCGGTCGGTCGGTCGGTCGGTCGTGGTGCTGTACTCGGCGCCGGTCTTGCGGAGGTGCTCGCCGGAGTCGTCGTGGAGCTCGGTGGGGAGGGGGCCCTCGCCGACGCGGGTCGTGCAGGCCGTGACCCCCCTGGCGCGCAGGGCGTCACGGATTTCTTCAGGACGTTCTGCGACGGCGCGCCTGGTGCTGGCGGAGCGTGCTCGTGCGCCCCCGTGCACGCAACTGCAACCGAAAACTGCAGCTGGACCAACCCTCTCGTGAGGGCTGATCCAGTCCACAAGGCTCTGACCTGCTGAAACTCTGAGCCGCCTGTCAGAATCGAACTGACGACCTAATCATTACGAGTGATTCGCTCTACCGACTGAGCTAAGGCGGCCTGCTGCGCACGGGCAGCGCGAACCACTATAGGGAGTGACCGCGACGCCGGGGAAACCGGCGGGCCCGGGCGGGCGGCGCGACCTCCCGAGCGCGTTGCCGGGGAGGGCTCCAGTCGGGGGCCGGACGTGCCGATGGACCTGGTGGACCCCCATCCGACCGCTCGACCCACCCCCGGAGCTGCTCGTGCCCCCCACTGCTGACCTGTCGACCCCGGACCTCGCCGAGGCCGAACCGCTGTCACGCCGCGGCCTGGGCCGCGGGCTCGTCGTCGGCCTGTCGACGGCCGCCGTGGTCGGTACGGCGACGGGCGGGGCCGAGGCCGCGGCGCCCAGGCCCCACCGGTGCCGGCACTGGCACCGGTGCGCCAAGCACCGCGCCCACACGTGCCGGCGCAAGCACCGCTGCAAGCACCGCTTCCACCGCGCCCCCACGACGACGACGCCGACCCCCGACCCGACCGACCCGACCGACCCGACCGACCCACCCACCGAGCCCGAGACCCCCGTCGACCCGCCGGCCGACCCCGACTTCGCCGACGCCCCGCTGCCGACGGCGGCGTCGCTGCACCTCGGCAACCGCTTCACCTACGCGATGACGCCGGCGCTGCACGAGCAGATGCGGGCGAGCGGGAGCCCCGAGGCGTGGTTCGAGGCCCAGCTCGACCCGCCGTCGATCCCGGACACCCGCACCGACGGGCTCCAGGGCTGGTGGCCCTCGATCGACCTCGACGCCGCGACCCTGTGGTCGCGCGACCAGGCGATGGTGGAGGGCGGGTGGAAGGCGATGGCCAACTACGCCCGCTGGTGCCTGCTGCGCCGGATCTACTCCGAGCGCCAGGTGCTGGAGGTGATCACGGAGTTCTGGGAGAACCACCTGCACGTGCCGCTGAACGACGACGGCGTCTTCACCTACCGCGCCGACTACGGCAAGGTCATCCGCTCGCACGCCCTGGGCCGCTTCGACCAGATGCTGGTCGCCGCGATCACCCACCCGGCGATGGGCATCTCGCTCGACAACGCCCGCTCGACCAAGCGGGCTCCCAACGAGAACCTCGGCCGCGAGCTCCTCGAGCTGCACACCGTCGGCCGCGGCCACCACGGCGAGGACGACGTCAAGGCGTCCTCGCGGATCCTCACCGGCTACCGCGTCGACCTGTGGACGGCGACCTGGCGCTCGTACTACGACCCGGCGAGCCACTGGACCGGCCCGGTCAGCGTCCTCGGCTTCAGCCACGCGAACGCCGACCCCGACGGGCGCGCGGTCACCGAGGCCTACCTCACCCACCTCGCCCGCCACCCGCGCACGGCGGAGCGGATCGCCCGCAAGCTGGCCAGGCGCTTCGTCTCCGACACGCCGTCGGACGCGCTGGTCGCGCAGCTGGCGCAGGTCTACCTCGCCCACGGCACCGAGATCCGCCCGGTGCTGCGGGCCCTGGTCGCCTCGGCGGAGTTCCGCGCCGCGGCCGGCGCCAAGGTGCGCACCCCCACCGACGACGTCGTCGCCACCCACCGCGTGCTGGGCACCTCGATCGCCCGGCCGGTCTCCGAGGAGTCCTCGGCCAACTCGATCCTGTGGCAGACCACCAACATCGGGCACTCGCCGTTCGCCTGGTCGCGCCCCGACGGGCCGCCGGAGGACAACCGGTCCTGGTCGTCGGTCTCGCGCCTGCTGGCCTCCTTCGACATGCACTGGTCGATGTCGGGCCGCTGGTGGCCGAAGACCGACATGACCTACCGCGCGCCCGTCGACTGGCTGCCGGCGCCCAGCGTCCGCTTCGACGACCTCGTCGACCACCTGTGCCGGCAGCTGCTCGGCAAGCCGGCGTCGCCGCGGCTGCTGCGGGCCTGCGTCGAGGCGCTCGCCGTCACCGCCGGTACGACGATCACCGCCGACCACGGCGTCGTGAAGTGGAACTTCCCCCTGCTGCTCACCACCCTGCTCGACACCCCGGACCACCTGCACCGATGACCACCTCGCGGAGACCCGACATGGACACCACCCCCTGCTGCGACGACATGCTGCGCGCGTCGCGCCGCGGCTTCCTGCGCGGCTCGATGGTGGTCGGCGGCGCCGCCGCGGTCACCCTCGCCCACGGCAGCGCGTTCACCGAGACGTCGTTCGCGGCCACCGGCACCGCCGAGCAGGTGCTGGTCGTGCTGTCCCTGCGCGGCGCGTGCGACGGGCTCAGCCTCGTCGTGCCGCACGACGACCCGGTCTACTACCAGGCCCGGCCGCGGATCGCCGTCCCGTCCGACCAGCTGCTCGCCAAGGACGGCATGTTCGGCCTGCACCCGGCGCTCGCGCCGCTGCTGCCGATGTGGGACGCCGGCACGATGGCCGCCGTGCACGCCGCCGGACTGCCGGCGCCCAACCGGTCGCACTTCTCCGCGATGGAGGAGCTCGAGGACGCCGACCCCGGCTCGGACGCCCGGGTGGGCTGGCTCAACCGGCTCGTGGGCCGGGACGGCACCGGGTCGCCGCTGGAGGCGGTCCAGCTCGGCGGCGGCGTGCCGTCGACGGCCGTGTCGGGTCCGCAACCGGTGCTGGTCACCCAGGGCGTCGGCGGCGTCAAGCTCGCCGGGCCGGGCGGCACGGGCGCGGCCGCCCGTCGCCGGGCGCTGCAGACCGCGTGGGCCGGCAGCACCACCGAGCTCGGCACCGGCTTCGCGTCCACGCTGGCCGTGGTCGACGACTTCGCACCCGTGCACGCCATCGCCGACACCCCGGCCAACGGCGCCGCCTACGCGAACAACGACCTGGCCAAGGCCCTGCGCGCCTCGGCCCGGATGATCCGGGCCGACGTGGGCGCGGAGATCATCACCGTCGACCACGGGTCGTGGGACCACCACACCAACATCGGCACGACGGCCGGCGGCAACCTGCGCACCCGTGCCGTCGAGCTGGCCGGCGCGATCGCGGCGTTCTTCACCGACCTCGGCCCGCTGGCCTCGAAGGTCACCCTGGTGACGATCAGCGAGTTCGGCCGCCGGGTGGTCGAGAACGCCAACCAGGGCCTCGACCACGGGCACGGCAACGTGATGTTCCTCTTCGGCGCCAGCGTCCGCGGCGGCCGCTACTACGGCCGGTGGCCGGGGCTGACCGCGACGAGCGACGCCGACCTGCTGGTGACCACCGACTACCGCGACGTGCTGTCGGAGGTCATCGTCTCCCGCTTCGACGCCTCGCCGGCCCAGGTGTTCCCGGGACTGCAGCCGACGTCGCTCGGCGTGATGCAGGCGGTCTGAGCCGCGTCAGGCGGCGTGGGCGGGCGCGGCCGGCGAGGAGGCGCGGCGTCCGGTGAGCATGGTCTGGGGCGCGTCGCACCAGCAGGTGAACGCGACGACGATGCCGTGGTCGGTGTTGGTCAGGCCGGTGATCTGGCTGGGGAAGATCAGCGTGCGCTGCTGGCAGGCGGTGCAGGTGTGGTCGAACATGACTCGAGTCTGACCGTCGGGCCGGCCAAGGGGTAGCCTTGCTTTCCGTTGCCACCCCAAGGATGAGCCTATGCTTTCGCTCCACCAGCTCCGGTGCTTCCTGGCCACCTACGAGCACGGGTCGCTCACCGGCGCCGCCGACGAGCTCGGCTACGCCCAGCCGTCGGTCTCCGAGCAGATCCGGGCGCTGGAGAAGACGCTCGGCGTCCCGCTGTTCCGCCGGGTCGGCCGCGGCGTCGTCCCGACCACCGTCGGCGACACCCTGCGCCCGCACGCCGAGCGGGTGCTGGCGGCGGTCCAGGAGACCCGGGAGGCCGTCGAGGGCGTCAAGGCGTTCGAGACCGGCACCATCCGGTTCGGCATGTTCGGCACCGCGCGCCTGTACGCCGGCGCCAGCCTGGTCGCCGACGTGCTCGAGCGCCACCCCGGCGTCCGGGTCGAGCTGGTCGGCCAGAACTCCAACGACGTCGCCGACCAGCTGCGCCGCGGGCACCTGGAGGCGGCCATGATCGCCGTGCCCAACGTGCAGAGCGAGGGCATGACCATCATCCCGGTGGTGCGCGACGAGCTCGTCTTCGTCAGCGCCGACCCCGAGCGGCTCCGCGGCCCGGTGACCGCGCGCCGGCTGGCCGAGGCGTCGCTGGTGATGCCCGAGACCACCTGGCGCTCGGTCGACTCCACCCGGATCGTGCTGCGCCGGATGCTCCACGAGACCGGCCACAACCCGCAGACGCGGATCGAGGTCGAGGACGTCGAGACGGCGGTCGAGCTGGCCGGGCGGGGGCTCGCCGACACCGTCATCCCCCGCGGTGCCGCCGCCCAGCTGCTGCCCCGCCTGGCGCCCGAGGCCGGCTGGGTTCCGCTGCGACCACGCCAGCACGACACGCTCGCGATCGTGCACCGGTCGGGCGCCACGCTCTCGCCGGCGGCGCGGCTGATGATCGAGCTGGCGAGCAAGCGGGTGCGGGCGGTGATCGAGTCCAGCTGAGCGACGCGAGCGCCGCCCAACCACCGTGATGAGAACCTAGGCGCATGTCGGCAGAACAGGAGCGCGAGGTCGCCGAGGCCTCGGCGACGCTCGAGCGGGCCCTGATCGAGGTCAAGAAGGTCGTCGTCGGCCAGGACGCGATGGTCGAGCGGATGATGGTGGGGCTGCTGGCCCGCGGTCACCTCCTCCTCGAGGGCGTGCCGGGCGTGGCGAAGACGTTGGCCGTGCGCACCCTGGCCGACGTCGTCGGTGGCAGCTTCGCGCGGCTGCAGTTCACCCCCGACCTGATGCCGGGTGACATCACCGGCACGCGGGTCTGGCGGGCCAGCACCGAGACCTTCGACGTCGAGCTGGGGCCGGTGTTCGCCAACCTGGTGCTCGCCGACGAGATCAACCGCGCGCCGGCCAAGGTGCAGAGCGCGCTGCTGGAGGCGATGGCCGAGAAGCAGGTCTCGATCGCCGGCAAGAGCCACCGGCTCCCCGACCCGTTCCTGGTGCTGGCCACCCAGAACCCGGTCGAGTCCGAGGGCGTCTACCGGCTGCCGGAGGCCCAGCGCGACCGGTTCCTGCTCAAGATCGACGTGCCCTACCCGACCGGTCAGGAGGAGTTCACGATCCTGCACCGGATGTCGGTCGACCCGCCCACGGCCGAGCAGGTGCTCTCCCCGGACGACGTGCGCCGGCTCCAGTCCGTCGCCGACGGGCTCTTCGTGCACCACGCGGTCGCCTCCTACCTGGTCAACCTGACCGTCGCCACCCGCTCCCCCGAGCGCTACGGCCTGGCCCACCTGCAGCCGGTCATCGAGCTCGGCGTCAGCCCGCGCGCCTCGCTGGGCATGCTCGCCGCCGGGCGCGCGCTGGCGCTGCTGCGCGGCCGGTCCTACGTGCTGCCCTCCGACATCGCCGAGGTCGCCTCCGACGTGATGAGCCACCGGATGCTGCTCTCCTTCGACGCGGTCGCCGACGGGGCCGACCCACGCGCGATCGTGCGCGAGGTCGTCGCCGCCGTCCCGCAGCCGAGCGTCGCGACCCGCGAGGACCCCGACGCGCGACATCACGAGAAGCCCCACGACGGGCACACCCAGCCCATCCCGGCGGGCCCGGCGCCGCAGTGACCCAGCCGCCCGACCACCTCCCCCCGCTCGGCGGCACGACCTCGCCCGAGGCGGTCTTCGCCTCGCTCGAGCTCGCTGTACGACGCCGGCTCCCCGGTCGCCTGCACGGCGACAAGCGCGGGTTGCGGCTGGGGTCGGGGTCGGACCCGGAGGAGGTGGTGCGCTACCGCCCGGGCGAGGACGACGTGCGCCGGATCGACTGGAACGTGACGGCCCGCGCCGGCGAGGCCCACGTGTGGCGCCCGCTGGCCGAGCACGAGCTCGAGACGTGGGTGCTGGTCGACGACTCCCCGAGCATGGCGTTCGGCAGCGTGGCCCTGGAGAAGCGCGACATCGCCGCCGGTGTCGTCGCGGCGGTCGCGCTGCTCACCCAGGGTCCCGGCAACCGCCTCGGCACCGCCCACCTCACCGGCTCGGGGCTGGTCTGGGCGGCACCCGTGCCGTCGCGGGCCGCGGCCCACCGGGCCCTTCGTCGCCGCCCTCCGGCCCCCGAGCGGGGCGGGCCCGACCTGGCCACCGCCATCCGCACCTTCGCCGCCCGCCACCAGCGCCCAGGCGTCCGCGTGGTCGTCACCGACCTCGTCGAGCCCGACGGTCGCGCCGCGCGGCCGTTCCCGTGGGAGCAGGCGTTGCGCAGGATGGCCGCCGTCCACGAGACGCTGCTCGTCGAGGTGGTCGACCCGCGCGAGCTCGAACTGCCCGACGTCGGCACGATCACCCTCGAGGACCCCGAGACCGGCCGCCGCCAGGAGGTCTGGACCTCCGACCGCAGGCTGCGCCGCCGCTACGCCGCCGAGACCGCCGCGCACCGCTCGGCCACCGCCGAGGCCGTCCGGGCCTGCCGCGCCGGCCACGTGCTGCTGCGCACCGACCGCGACTGGGTCCGCGACCTCGCGCGCCACGTCAACGGCGCCCCCGTACGCCGGGTGGTCCCCGCGTGACGCCCCCGACCCCCCTGCTGGCCCTCGCGTCGCCGGCGTGGCTGTGGCTGCTGGTGCCGGTGGCCGCGCTGCTGGTGCTCTACCTCCTCGCCCAGCGCCGCCGCACGACGTACGCCGTGCGGTTCGCGACGCTGCCGATGCTCGAGCGGCTGGCCCCCAAGCGGCCCGCCTGGCGCCGGCACGTGCCCGCGGCGCTGCTGCTGGCGGCGTTCGTGGTGCTGGCCTTCGCCGCGTCCCGTCCCCAGGTCGACCGGCAGGTGCCGCGCGAGCGCGCGACGGTGATCGTCACCGTCGACGTGTCGCTGTCGATGATGGCCACCGACGTCTCCCCCGACCGCCTCACCGCGGCGCGCGAGGCGGCGCAGTCCTTCGTCGAGGGCCTGCCGTCGGGGTTCAACGTCGGCGTGGTCGAGTTCGCCGGGTCGGCCGCGGTGCTCGCCGAGCCGAGCCCCGACCACGACGAGGCGATCGCGGCCCTCGACCGCCTCGAGCTCGCCGAGGGCACCGCCATCGGCGACGGCGTGCTCACCTCGCTGGCCCAGATCGAGGCGCTCGGCGACCAGTCCGAGACCGACCCCGACGCGCCGGAGGGCACCGAGAGCGAGCCCGTGCCGGCCCAGATCGTGCTGCTCTCCGACGGCACCAACACCGTCGGCAGCACCGTCGACCAGGCCGCCGGCGCGGCGACCGAGGCCGACGTGCCGGTCTCGACGATCGCCTACGGCACCCCCGACGGCACGGTGGAGGTCGACGGCCGGATCGTCCCGGTGCCCGTCGACCAGCCCTCGCTCGACGCCCTCGCCGAGGCCACCGGCGGCAACGGCTACTCCGCCGAGACCGCCGACGAGCTCGACCAGGTCTACGACGACATCCAGTCGTCGATCGGCTACCGCACCGAGCCCCGCGACGTGACGCCGTACGTCGTCGCGCTGGCGCTGCTGCTCGGCCTGCTGGCCGCGGGCCTCAGCCTGCGCTGGTTCTCGCGGCTGCCCTGAGCCCGGCGGGCCGAGACCTCAGCACTCGGTGCCGTCGGCCGGCACCTCGCCGTCGACGAGGTAGCCCTCGACCGCCTCGTCGATGCAGTCGTTGCCCTTGTTGTAGGCCGTGTGGCCGTCGCCGTCGCGGGTGAGCAGGACGCCGCTCTCGAGCTGCTCGGCCAGCGCGACCGCCTCCTCGTACGGCGTCGCCGGGTCGCGCGTCGTCCCGATCACCACGATCGGCGCGGCTCCCTCGGCCCGGATCTCGGGCGTCGGCTCGGCCGCCTCGACCTGGATGCCGTGGCAGCCGACCAGGCCCCACGCGAAGACCTGCCCGAAGGTGGGCGAGGCCTCCTCGAACGCGGGGATCTCGGCGGGCACCTCCTCCGGCTCGATGGCCGAGGGGTCGTCGAGGCAGTTGATCGCCAGGATCGCCTCGAGGCTGTTGTCGTCGTAGCCGCCGGAGGCGTTGCGCGAGCCGTAGAGGTCGGAGAGCAACAGGAGCGTGTCGCCCTGGCCGTCGAGGGCCTCCTCGAGCGCCTGGTCGAGGTAGGACCAGCTGTCGCGGCTGTAGAGCGGGGTGACGATGCCGTAGAAGGCGTTGCCGATCTCGAGGTCGCGGTCCTGGTCGGTCGGCAGCGGCGACTCCTCGATGTCGGCGAGCAGGTCGTCGATGGTGGCCAGCGCCGCGTCGCGGTCGTCGCCGAGGAGGCAGTCGCCCTGCGCGACGCAGTCGTCGACGTAGGCGTCGAGGGCGGTCTGGAAGCCGGCCGCCTGGCTCAGCGCGTTGGCCCGGAAGTCGAGGGTGGGGTCGGTGGCGCCGTCGAGGACGAAGCGGCCGACGTTGGCGGGGAACAGCTCGGCGTACGTCGACCCGAGCGTCGTGCCGTAGGAGAAGCCGAGGTAGCTCAGCTGCTCCTCGCCGAGCGCGGACCGCAGGACGTCCATGTCGCGGGCGGCCTCGACGGTGGAGACGTGCCCGACCACGGGGCCTGACTCGGCGACGCAGCCGGCGAAGAACTCGTCCTGGGCGGCGGTGATCTGCTCGCCCTCGGCGGCGTCGTCGGGCGAGGGGTCCTGGGCGACGAACTCGTCGAGCTCCTCGTCGGAGAGGCAGTCGACGGGACTGGACTCACCGGTGCCCCGGGGGTCGAAGGCGACGATGTCGACCCGCTCGAGCAGCTCGCCGCGGAAGTAGCCCTGGGCGTTCTCGGCCATCGAGGTGCCGGGCGCACCCGGGCCGCCGGGGTTGACCACGACCGAGCCCACCCGGCCGTCCTCGTCGCCGGCCGGGACCCGCTGCAGGTTGAGCTCGATCGTCTCGCCGTCGGGCTGCTGGTAGTCGACGGGCACCGTCATGGTCGCGCACTCGGTCGAGCCGCACTCGGACCAGTCGAGCTGCTGGGCGTAGAACTCCTCGAGGCCGGCCGGCACCGGGCCGACGGGACCGACCGGCGCCTGCGACGTCGTGTCGTCGCGGTCGTCGCGGTCGGCCGGCTCGGTGCGCTCGGACGTCGTGGGCTCGTCGTCGTCGTCGGCGACCACGGCGGCCACGACGCCGCCGCCGATGCCGAGCGCCATGACGGCGACGATCGCGATGACGACCACCAGGTTCTTGTTCACCGGGTCATTCTGTCCGACCGGACCACGCCCCGCTCGACGACCACGCGTCGACCGGGTCAGTCGCCGGTGCGGCCGGGCACCTTGAGCGCCACCATCATCGACTCCAGGGCCAGCGCTACCGGCACGTTGAACTCGACCATCTGCTCGCGCGCCTCGAAGATCCAGTCGATCCGGCGCAGGTTGAGCTCGGGCGTGGAGTCGCGGACCAGGTCGACGATGTCGCCCCGCATCTCCTGGTTGACCAGGACCCGCTGGTCGCCGAGCGCGACCGCGATCGCGTCGCGGTAGACCGAGACCAGGTCCATCAGGCCGCGGTCGACGACGTCGAAGACCCGGCGCCGGGCCCGTCGCTTCTGGTCGTCGAGCAGCTCCTTGAGGGCGCCGGCGTATTCCCGGGGACGACGGCCGCGCTCCTCCACGCCGTAGGCCGCATCGAGGGCGACCTTCTCGCGGGCGTCGAGCTCGCTGGTGATCGCCTCGGCCTCCTCCTTGGCGACCTCGGCGAGGTTGGACGCCGCGGTCATGCAGGCGCCGAGCGAGGTGAGCCGGGTGGGCAGGGAGACGACCTCGCGCCGCCGGTTGCGGGTGGCCTCGTCGAGGGCCAGAGCGCGGGCGCGGCCGATGTGGCCCTGGCTCGCGCGGGCGGCGTAGGAGGCCACGGCCTCGGGGACGCCCTCGGTGCGCACCAGGAACGCCGCCACCTCGGGCGTCGCAGGCGTGGCCAGGTTGACCTGGCGGCACCGGGACCGGATGGTCGGCAGCACGTCCTCCAGCGTGGGCGCGCAGAGCAGCCACACGGTGCGCGGGTGCGGCTCCTCGATGGCCTTGAGCATCGCGTTGCCCGAGCTGTCGTTGAAGCGGTCGGCGTCCTCGATCACGAACACCTGGCGGGAGCCGACCGGGCTGAGGCCGGCCTTGCGGACCAGGTCGCGCGCCTCGCGGATCGGCAGCTGGGTGCCCTCGGTGCGGTGCACCGTGACGTCGGCGTGGGTGCCGGCGAGGGAGGTGCGGCAGTCGTGGCACGTGCCGCAGCCGCCCTGCGGGCACTGGAGGGCGGCGGCGAAGGCGATCGCGGCGTTGGACCGGCCCGAGCCCGGCGGGCCGGTGAACAGCCACGCGTGGGTCATGCCGTCGCCGGCGACGGCTCGCTTGAGGGCGGTGACCGCGCGGGGCTGGCCGACGAGGTCGTCCCAGACCGAGGCAGGGGCGGCGGGGGCGGCGGTCATCGGCGTACGGCCCGGTCGAGCAGGGGGCGGACGGCGTCGCGGACCGCGGACGCGATCGACTCGACGTCGTCGCGGGCGTCGAGCACGAGGTAGTGGTCGGGGTCGGCGGCCGCCATCTCGACGAACGCCTGCCGGACCCGCTGGTGGAACTCGGCCGACTCGCCCTCGATGCGGTCACGGCCGGTGAAGCGGCCCAGCCCGGCGGCCGGCTCGAGGTCGAGGACGACGGTGAGGTGGGGCCGCAGCCCCCCGGTGGCCCACCGCGCGACCGCCTCCACCTCGGCGACGTCGAGCACCCGGCCGGCGCCCTGGTAGGCCAGCATCGAGTCGACGTAGCGGTCGGTGATGACCACGGCCCCGCGGTCGAGGGCGGGCCGGACGACGGTCTCGACGTGCTCGGCCTTGTCGGCGGCGTAGAGCAGGACCTCGGTGCGGTGGTCCAGCGCACCGGTCTCAGGGCTGAGCACGATGCGCCGCAGCTCCTTGCCCACGGCGGTGTCGCCCGGCTCGAAGGTGAGCACGACGTCGTGGCCCTCGCCCTCGAGCCACGCCTCCAGGCGTCGCGACTGCGTGGACTTGCCCGACCCCTCCCCGCCCTCGAAGCAGACGAAGACGCCGGAGGCGGAGTGCTCGGCGGGCGGGACGGTCGGGGACACAGGGCGAATCTACGAGGTGGCGCCGACACCGGCGCTCCGCGGGTGTGGGACCCCCGGTGGCGGGGTACGCCTGCCCCTGCCCCGGCACCGGTCGGGGAGGACGCGAGGAGAGCAACGCATGTCGATGACGGAGGCGGTCCGGACCGTCCTGGGGAAGTACGCGACCTTCTCGGGCCGCGCCCGCCGCGCGGAGTACTGGTACTGGGCGCTGGCGCAGGCGATCCTCTGGATCCCGCTCTACGCGGTCAGCCTCACGCTGACCGCCGGCGGGAACGAGGTGGCCGGCGGCGCCGTCGGGGTGGTCTTCCTGCTCCTGATCCTGGTCACGTTCGTGCCTTCGCTGGCCGTGATGGTGCGGCGCCTGCACGACACCGGCCGCAGCGGGTGGTGGTACTTCATCTCGTTCGTGCCGTTCGTCGGCTCGATCCTGCTGCTGGTCTTCCTGGCCACCGACAGCACGCCCGACAACCAGTACGGCCCGAACCCCAAGACCGGCGGGTACGGCGGCGGGTACGGCGGGTACGGCGGTCCCCCGCAGGTCGGCTACGGCCAGCCGCAACCCGGTTACGGCACGCCGCCCCCGCCGCCGTACGGCTACGGGCAGCCGCCGCAGCAGGGCTACGGCACCCCGCCCCCACCCCCGCCGTACGGCCGCTGAGCAACGCTGCGGGGGTCTCGACTCGCCCTCGCTGGCGCTCGGGCGGCTCGACCACCGTCAGGGACGCCGGTCGAGCCCCGGGGAGGCGCGCACCGTCAGGGACGCTGGTCGAGCCGGGCGAGGAACGAGCCCGAGTCGAGACCCGGCGAGGTGACCGCCCCCGTCAGGTCAGGCCTTCTTGGCGGCGGCCTTCTTCGCGGGCGCCTTCTTGGCGGCGGTCTTCTTCGCCGCCGTCTTCTTCGCGGCGGTCTTCTTGGCCGGGGCCTTCTTCGCGGCCTTCTTGGCCGTCTTCTTCGCCGGACCGCGCTCGCGGCGGTCGGCGAGCAGCTCGGAGGCGCGCTCGGTGGTGATGGTCTCGACCGAGTCGTCCTTGCGGAGCGTGGCGTTGAACTCGCCGTCGGTGACGTACTCGCCGAAGCGGCCCGACTTCACCACGATCGGCTGGCCCGAGACGGGGTCCTTGCCGAGCTCCTTGAGCGGCGGGGCGGCCGCGGCGCGGCCGCGCTGCTTGGGCTGGGCGTAGATCGCCAGCGCGTCCTCGAGGGTGACCGTGAACAGCTGCTCCTCCGAGGTGAGCGACCGGGAGTCGGTGCCCTTCTTCAGGTAGGGACCGTAGCGGCCGTTCTGGGCCGTGATCTCCTCGCCCGACTCGGGGTCGGCGCCGACCACGCGGGGCAGCGACAACAGCTTGACGGCGTCGTCGAGGGTGATCGTGTCGAGCGACATCGACTTGAACAGCGAGCCCGTGCGGGGCTTGTCGTTCTTCTTCGCGTCCTCCGGCAGCAGCTCGGTGACGAACGGGCCGTAGCGACCGTTCTTGGCCACCACGGCGAGCCCGGTCTCCGGGTGGTTGCCGAGCTGGATCTCCTCGCCGGCCGGGTTGGCGAACAGCTCCGTGGCCTTCTCGAGCGTCAGCTCGTCGGGCGGGAGGTCGTCGGGCACGTTGGCGCGCTTGCCGACCGGGTTGCCCTCGTCGTCGGGTCCCTCCAGGTAGGGGCCGTAGCGCCCCACCCGCAGGTTGATGCCCGAGTCGGGGCCGCCGACCGGGAACGTCGCCAGCTCGCGTGCGTCGATGTCGCCCAGACCGTTGACCAGGTCGTGCAGGCCCTGCACGTCGTCGGAGCCGTAGTAGAACTCGGTGAGCTCGGTGACGCGGCTCCTGCGACCACCGGCGATCTCGTCGAGCACGTCCTCCATGGCGGCGGTGAACTCGTAGGAGACCTGCCGCGGGAAGTGGTCCTCCATCAGCCGGATGACCGAGAACGCCAGCCACGCCGGCACCAGGGCGGTGCCCTTCTTGTAGACGTAGCCGCGGTTGAGGATGGTGCCGATGATCGAGGCGTACGTCGACGGGCGGCCGATCTCGCGCTCCTCGAGCTCCTTGATCAGCGTGGCCTCGGTGTAGCGCGCCGGCGGCTTGGTCTCGTGGCCGTTGGCGCTCAGCGACGCGGCGTTGACGGCGTCGCCCTCGACCAGGGCGGGCAGCCGGGTCTCCTGGTCGTCCTTGGCGCCGTCGTCGTCGGTGCCCTCGACGTAGGCCTTGAGGAAGCCGTGGAAGGTGATCACTCGGCCGGACGCCGAAAAGACGACGTCCTCGCTGCGACCGTCGGCGTGCCGGGCGGCACCGCCCACGCGCACCGAGACCGACTGCCCGGTGGCGTCCTTCATCTGCGAGGCGACGGTGCGCATCCAGATCAGCTCGTAGAGGCGGAACTGGTCGCCGGTGAGCCCGGTCTGCGCCGGGGTGCGGAACGACTCCCCGGCGGGGCGGATCGCCTCGTGCGCCTCCTGGGCGTTCTTGACCTTGGAGGTGTAGGTGCGCGGCGCGTCCGGCACGTACTCGGCGCCGTAGAGCTCGCGGGCCTGGGTGCGCGCCGCCCGGATCGCCCCGTCGGACAGGGTCGTGGAGTCGGTACGCATGTAGGTGATGTAGCCGTTCTCGTACAGCCGCTGGGCGACCGACATCGTCACCGACGCGCTCATCCCGAGCTTGCGCCCGGCCTCCTGCTGCAGCGTGGTGGTGCGGAACGGCGCGTACGGCGAGCGGCGGTAGGGCTTGGCCTCCACCGAGCGCACGTCGTACGTCGTGTCGGCCAGCGCGCCGACCAGGGCCTCGGCGCGGGTGCGGTCGAGGTGGACGACCTCGGTCTTGCCCTTGAGCTGACCGTCGGGGCCGAAGCTGGCGCCGGTGGCGACGCGGGTGCCGTCGATGCTGTGCAGCTTGGCGGGGAACATCCGCTGGTCGTGCTTGCTGCCGGCGTCGAAGGTGCCCTCGAGGTCCCAGTAGGAGGCGATCTTGAACGCGATCCGCTGGCGCTCCTTGTCGACGACGAGCCGGGTGGCGACCGACTGCACACGACCGGCCGAGAGGCCCGACATCACCTTCTTCCACAGCACGGGGCTGACCTCGTAGCCGTAGAGCCGGTCGAGGATGCGCCGCGTCTCCTGCGCCTCGACGAGGTCCATCGCCAGCTCGCGTGGGTTGTCGGCGGCGTCGAGGATCGCCTGCTTGGTGATCTCGTGGAAGACCATCCGCTTGACCGGGATGCCCTTGGGCTTCAGCTCGTCGAGCAGGTGCCAGGCGATCGCCTCGCCCTCGCGGTCCTCGTCGGTGGCGAGGTAGAGCTCGTCGGCGTCCTTGAGCAGGCCCTTGAGCTTGGAGATGTGGGCCTTCTTGTCCCGCGGGACGACGTAGTAGGGCGTGAACTCGTTGTCGACGTCGACCGCGAGCCGCCCCCAGGGCTTGTCCTTGATCTTCGCCGGGGTGTCGGCGGCGTTGTTGGGCAGGTCGCGGATGTGCCCGATGGACGACTCCACGACGTAGTCCTTGCCGAGGTACCCGCCGATCGTGCGGGCCTTCGCCGGGGACTCGACGATCACCAACTTGTGTGCCACTGGACTTCTCAGACTCCTCGACGCTGCCCCTCTCTGAGGCTCACGGCCGATCACGGTAGCGCGTGCTGTCCAGCACTCCCCTCACCCGACCTCCCCCGTGCCTCCGCGGGAGGCCGCGCCGGGAGGTGCTCCGAGGTCAGCCCCGAGGTCACCCGAGGTCGATGAACGCCTGCTGCGAGCGCTGCTGCCCGATGAGCTCGGCGTCACCGATCGGGACGACGCTGACGAACAGCCCGTAGTAGTCGGGGTTGCCGGTGTCGACCACGATCACCGAGGCCACGTCGCCCTCGACCGTCGTCACGAGCGGGTTGTCGATGCGGATCTCGGCCTCCATGATCCAGGCCGGGGCGTCGCCGACCGTGGTGGCACGGGAGTTGATGACCTGACCGCCGGTGAAGCCGTCGTAGAACGTCTTCGACAGCGCCATGCACTCCAGCACGGTGCTCGCGGCCTGGCCGGGGTCGGTGAAGCCGTTGGCCCGGGGCAGGCCGCCGAGGGCGTAGACCGCGACCCACGTGTTCTCCTCGATCACCCGGGACTCGGTCGTGATGCCGTCGGCGAAGACGAACGCCTCGGCCTGGTCGGGGCGCTTGGCGAACCCCTGCACCTGGGGCATCGTGAGCCCGCCGCCGGTGTGCTCGGCGCCGCGGAAGCCGGTCGCCCCCTCGGTGGGCGTGCCGCCCTCGCACTGCTCCTTGGTCGGCTCGCCGGGGTCGCGGAACGGGTCGACGGGCTCCTCGAGCGGGTCGTCGGTGGGCTCGGTGGGCTCGGTGGGCTCCGTCGGTTCGGTCGGCTCCGTGGGCTCCGTCGGCTCGGTGGGCTCCGTCGACTCCGTCGTCGGCTCGGTCGTCGGGTCGCCGCTCTGCGAGGTGCCGTCGGTGGCGGTCGAGTCGTCGTCGTCGGTCAGGGCCCGCACCACGAAGAAGGTGCCGACGCCGAGCGCGACCGTGAGCAGCACCGCGAGCACGGCGAGTCCCACGGTCTTTCCCGTGCCGCCGCCCGTGCGCCCCGGTCCCGGCGGGGCCGGCTGCGGGGACCAGGCCGGCTGGTAGGGCTGGGGCGCGGGCTGCGCGGGGCCGGCGTCGTAGGACGGGTACGCCGGCGAGCCCGGCGTCGGGGCAGCCGGCGGCGGCGTACCGGCACCGGGGTGCACCGTGGGCGCGTCGAAGGGGTCGGCAGACCCCGGGGCCGGGGCGTACGGGTTGTCGGTCACGTCGGCACCCCACGACTGGCCGTCCCAGTACCGGTACCAGCCCTGCTGCCCGGAGGGGTCCGGGTACCACCCTGGCGTCGCCACGCCGGAACCCTATGCGAGCGGGGCCCTTCCGGTCGCGTCGTCCGCGGGGTGTCAGGTCGCGGACGCCGGGCTGAGGTACCCCTCGGCGACGAGCTCGACCGCGACCGGCAGGTAGGCCTCCCGCGTCGCGGCCGGGTCGGCGTCGAGCAGCACGGCGACCGCGTCGAGGATCGCGCCCAGCGACAGCTCCCCGTCGCAGGCCCCCACGAGCGCGGCCTCGACGGTGTCGGCGGGGCGGGCCCGGCGGAACCCGCGCTGCTGGCGGAGCACGATGGTCTCGGGGTCCTCCACGCCGACCGCGCCGTGGGTCTCCTGCACGACGTCGGGCCGGACGACCAGGTGGTCCTCGGGACCGACCTCGGTCTGCGCGGCGCGGCCCCACGCGTGGATCGCGGGCGCGATCGGCTGCTCGACGTCGTAGGGCCACTCGAGGAGCTCGTGTCGAGCACCCGCCCGCCCGGTGGCGTGCAGGTTGACCCACCCGAAGCCGACGGCCTCGATGCCCTGCTCGTCGAACCACGACAGCCAGGTGTCGTAGCGGGTGAGGTAGTCGGGGGCGCCGTGGCGGCCGGCGTCCTTGAGCCACAGCTCGACGTACGCCGCCGGGTCGAGCACCTCGCGCTGCACCACGAGCGCGTCGTGGTCGTCGGGCAGCCAGGTCGCGAGGCGCTCGTCCCAGGGACGGCCGCGCTCGATCACCCAGTTGGCCAGCACCTGGCACCAGCCGCCGGGGTTGAGGTGGCGCGGGGCCGTGCGCACGACGTGCTCGACGACCTGGTCGCCGGGCAGGCCGGAGTCGCGGTAGACCAGGCGCTCGCCGCGGGCCAGGGCCGGGGAGATGACGAACGGCGGGTTGGTGGCGACCAGGTCGAAGCGTTCACCGCGCACGGGCTCGAAGAACGAGCCGTCGCGCACGTCGACGTCGACCTCGTTGAGCGCGGCGTTGAAGCGGGTCACGTCGAGCGCCCGGGCGTTGACGTCGGTGGCGACGACGTGCCGGGCGTGCCGGGCCAGGTGCAGCGCCTGGACGCCGCAGCCGGTGCCGAGGTCGAGCGCGCTGCCGACGGGCTCGCGGATCGTCAGCTGCGCCAGCGACGTCGACGCCGGGCTGATGCCGAGCACGTGGTCGGCGCCGACCCGCTGCGGGCCGCCGTCCAGCCCCGGGGTGAGGTCGCTGACCACCCACAGGTCGTCGCCGTCGGGACCCGACACGGCGTACGGCCGGCAGTCGAGGCGGGCGGCCACCTCGCCGACGCTGCGCTCGAGCAGGCCGTCGACCGCGAGCCGGTCGACGAGGCCGGGCAGGGCCCGCTCGGCGTCGGCCAGCGGCACCGTCGTCTGCAGCAGGAACAGCCGGACCAACGTCTCGAGCGGGCTGCCGCCCCGCGTCCGCGCCAGCCCGGGGCTGGTCTCGTTGCGGGCCAGGGCCTCGTGGGCGCGGGGCCCGAGCAGCTCGGCCACGCCGTCGTAGGTGAAGCCCGCCGCGACGAGGGCGTCGCGCAGGGCCGGGGCGTGGGCGGGATCCATCCGCCCATCCTCCCCGACCGGGCTCCACCGACGCCGACCCGTCGTACATGTGCGACGGGTCAGCGCGAATCCTGCGCTGACCCGTCGCATCGTTGCGACGGGTCAGCGTGGATGGGGCCGTCAGTCGTGGTGGCCGCCGGGGCCGAAGCCGCCGAGTCCGCCGAGTCCGCCGGGGCCCGGGCCGCCCCGGCCGAAGGGACCGGGGCCGTCGCCCCAGTGGTCGCGGAGGTCCTCGGCGTGCTCCTGCGCCTCGGCGCCGTAGTCACCGGCGAGGGCGCGGTCGCGGATGCCCTCCAGGGCGTCGCGGAGCGCGTCGGGGTCGTCGAGGTCGCGGGCGGCCTCGAGGTCGGAGCGCAGCGCGGCGGGGAGCTCGTCGAGCCACTCCTCCACGCGGTCGCGGACCTCGCGGGCCTGCTCCTGGACCTCGGCGCCGTAGTCGCCGGCGAGGGCGGCGTCCTTGAGGCCCTCGATCGCGTCCCTGGCCGCGGCGGGATCGTCGAGGTCGCGCAGTGCCTCGACGTCCTCGCGCAGGGCGTCGGGGAGGTCGTCGGGCCACCAGCCGCCGGGACCGCCCCAGCCGCGTGCGTCGGGATCGTCGTCCCGCTGGTCGTCGCCGTCGGTGGCCGCGACGTCGTACGCCGCCGGCTCGGTCGAGCCCTGCGCGTCGGGCGTGGCGTCGTCGTCGTCGAGCGCGACCGCGGTCACGGTGGCGCCGATCGCCAGGGCGGCCACGCTCGTGGCCACCCGGGTCGTGAAGCTCTGCAGCAACATCTCGTGTTCCTCTCGTGGGTTGGTCAGACCCACGTTCGGCGAGCCGGGTGGCGGCCGTGTCAGGCGCATGTTCGGGCTGTGCAAGGACGCGCCGTCAGGCGGCTGCGGCGCCCGGCGGCGCCCTACGGTGGGCGCATGAGCGAGGCGCGCGGCCTGGTGCTGGTGGTCGAGGACGAGCCGGCGATCGCCGACGTCGAACGCCGCTACCTGGTGCAGGAGGGCTTCGGCGTGCACGTCGAGCGGGACGGCGCCGCGGCACTGCGGGCCGTCGAGCGGCACCGGCCGGTGGCCGTGGTGCTCGACGTCGGGCTGCCGGGCCCGGCCGAGCTCGACGGGGTCGGCGTGTGCCGCACCCTGCGCGCGCGCGACGACTGGACGCCGGTGCTCTTCGTGACCGCCCGCGACGACGAGGTCGACCGGGTGCTGGGCCTGGAGATGGGCGCCGACGACTACGTGACCAAGCCGTTCTCGCCGCGGGAGCTGGTGGCCCGGGTGAAGGCCGTGGTCCGCCGCTCGGAGGAACGGGTGGTGGCGCGGCCGCTGGTCGCGGGGCCGGTACGGCTCGACCCGGGCTCCCGCCGGGTGCGGATCGGGGCTGCCGAGGTGGCGCTGACGGCGACGGAGTTCAACCTGCTCGCCGCGCTGATGCGGGCCGCCGGGCGGGTGGTCGAGCGCTCCGAGCTGCTGTCGACGGTGTGGGGCGTGGCCGACTACGGCTCGAGCCGGACCGTCGACGTCCACGTCGCCCAGCTGCGCACCAAGCTGGGCGCGGCCAGCCCGATCGAGACCGTGCGCGGCGTCGGCTACCGCGTCCGCACGTGAGGCTCGCCCGGTCGCTCACCGGCCGCCTCGCGCTGGCGATGGCCGGGGTCGCCCTGGGCTCGGCGCTCCTGTCGGCCCTGCTCGTGGCCCCGCTCGTGCGCTCGGCGGCCGAGGACGCCGTCCGCGAGCCGCTCGGTCGCCAGGCCGGGTTCCTGGCGCAGGTGCCGGGGGCGGTCGACATGAGCCGGCGGTTCGGGATGGTCTCCCGCCGCGTCGACGTGCAGCTGGGAGCCGTCACGGCCGACGGCACGCGGACCGGGCTCGCGGGCGCACTCGACGACGACGCCGTCGCCCGGCTGCTCGACGGCGACCCGGTCTCGACGACCGTCGAGGACGACGGCACCGAGGTGCTGGTGGAGGCCCGACCGACCCTCGACGGCGGCGCCGTCGTGCTCGGCACCGACGCCGACGTCGTCACCAGCGCGACCGACGCGCTGCTGCGCCGCGTGCTGCTGGCCATCGCGCTCGGGCTCGCCGCCGCCGTCGCCGCGGCCTGGCTCGTGGCCTCGCGGCTCGGCAACCCGCTGAGCCGCACCGCGCACGCGGCCCGCCGGCTCGCCGCCGGCGAGCGGGGCATCGACCTGCCGCCGTCGGGGACCACCGAGGTCGCGGAGGTCACCGCCGCCCTCGGCGCCCTCGACACCGCGCTGGCGACGAGCGAGAGCCGACAGCGCGAGTTCCTGCTCTCGGTCTCCCACGAGCTGCGCACCCCGCTCACCGCGGTCCGCGGGTACGCCGAGGCCCTCGCCGACGGCGTGGTGCCGCTCGACGAGACCCCGGACGTCGCGCGGGTGATGGTCGCCGAGACCCGGCGCCTGGAGCGCTACGTCGCCGACCTGCTCGCCCTCGCCCGGCTCGAGGCCGACGACTACCGGGTGGCCTCCGAGCCGGTCGACGTCGGCGCGCTGCTCGCCGAGGCCGCGGCCGCCTGGGCCGAGCGCGCCGCGCGGGGCGGGGTCGAGGTGACGTCGTCCTCGGGTCCCGGCGTCGTCGCGACGTCGGACCCCACCCGGCTGCGCCAGGTGGTCGACGCCCTGCTCGACAACGCGGTGCGGGTCTGCGACCGCGGCGACCAGGTGCGGCTCACCGCGACCCGGGAGGCCGACGGCGTCCGCCTCGAGGTGCGCGACTCGGGTCCCGGGCTCACCGACGACGACGCCGCGGTCGCCTTCGAGCCCGGGGTGCTGCACGACCGGTACGCCGGCGTCCGTCCCGGCGGGCACGGCCTGGGTCTCGCGATCGTCCACCGGCTCGTCACCCGGCTCGGCGGCACGGTCACCCTCGACGCCGCGCCCGAGGGGGGTGCGCGGTTCACCGTGCGCCTGCCGGGCGGGGTCGACGTCACCCCGGACGACACCGACCCGCCGTAGGGGCTACGGCGGGTCGGTGTGCGGATGGTGCTGTGGTGCGGGTCAGGCCGTGGGCGGCCTGAGCATCGGGTCGGCCGTCGGCGCCGGCGGGGTGGGCGGCGGCGCGTCGTCGCCGATCATGCTCTCGCGCTGCTTGGAGATGTAGACCGCGACGGCGATGATCGCGGCGGCCACCAGGGCGATGATGATCCGGACGACGTCGTTCTCGTCGTCGCCCACGCTGAGGGAGACCACCGCGCTGGCGATCAGCAGGGAGACCAGGTTCATCACCTTGAGCAGCGGGTTGATGGCCGGGCCGGCGGTGTCCTTGAACGGGTCGCCGACCGTGTCGCCGATGATCGTGGCGGCGTGGGCGTCGGAGCCCTTGCCGCCGTGGTGGCCGTCCTCGACGAGCTTCTTGGCGTTGTCCCAGGCACCACCGGCGTTGGCGAGGAAGACCGCCATCAGGGTGCCGGTGCCGATCGCGCCGGCCAGGAACCCGGCCAGGGCGCTGAACCCGAGGCCGAAGCCGACCGCGACCGGGGCCATCACCGCGAGGACACCGGGCGTGATGAGCTCACGCAGCGAGTCGCGGGTGACGATGTCGACGACCTTGCCGTACTCGGGGCGGCCGGTGCCCTCCATGATCCCGGGGATCTCGCGGAACTGGCGGCGCACCTCGTAGACGACCGCGCCGGCGGCGCGGGCCACGGCGTTGATGGCCAGGCCGGAGAACAGGAACACCACGGCCGAGCCGAGCAGCACGCCGACCAGCACCGAGGGGTCGAAGACGAACAGGCTCAGCAGCTCGGACTCGGCGTTGGCGGCCTCCAGCTCCTCGAGGACCGTCGTGGCGTAGGACCCGAACAGGGCGGTCGCGGCCAGCACCGCGGTGGCGATGGCGATGCCCTTGGTGATCGCCTTGGTGGTGTTGCCGACGGCGTCCAGGTCGGTGAGGATCTGGGCGCCCTCGGGCGAGACGTCGCCCGACATCTCCGCGACGCCCTGGGCGTTGTCGGAGACCGGACCGAAGGTGTCCATCGCCACGATGGACCCGACGGTGGTGAGCAGGCCGCAGCCCGCGAGCGCGACGGCGAACAGCGAGATGGCCAGCGAGCCGGTGCCGAGCAGGAACGCGCCGAAGACGGCGGCGCCCAGCACGAGGGTCGTGTAGACCGCCGACTCGAAGCCGACCGAGAGGCCGGAGAGGATGACGGTCGCCGCGCCGGTGAGGGAGGTCTTGCCGACGTCCTTGACCGGCTTGTACTCGGTGCCGGTGAAGTAGCCGGTCAGCGCCAGGATCGCCGCGGCGAGCAGGATGCCGATGACGACCGCGATCGAGGCGATGAGCGCCGGGTTGCCGTCGAACGTCGGGTCCCTGGAGATGTCGGTCAGGGACCCGCCGAGCTCGCCGAAGTCGGCGAAGCTGGTGGGCAGGTAGATGAAGCTGATCACGACGCTGGCCAGGGCACCCACGGCCGCGGAGATGTAGAACCCGCGGTTGATGGTGGACAGGCCGTTGACGCCGGCCTTGGGCTTGGTGATGTAGACGCCGAGCACCGCGGTCAGCGCGCCGATGGCGGGGATCAGGAGCGGGTAGACCAGGCCCTTGTCGCCGAACGCCTGGGAGCCGAGGATCAGCGCCGCGACGAGCGTGACGGCGTAGGACTCGAAGAGGTCGGCGGCCATGCCGGCACAGTCGCCGACGTTGTCGCCGACGTTGTCGGCGATGGTGGCGGCGTTGCGCGGGTCGTCCTCGGGGATGTTCTGCTCGACCTTGCCGACCAGGTCGGCGCCGACGTCGGCGGCCTTGGTGAAGATGCCGCCGCCGACCCGCATGAACATGGCCAGCAGGGCGGCGCCGAAGCCGAAGCCCTCCAGCACGTCGGGCGCGTCCTCCTGGAAGCAGATGACGACGACGCTGGCGCCGAGCAGACCGAGACCGACGGTGAGCATGCCGACCATGGCCCCGGTGCGCAGGCCGATGGTCATGGCCGGCTCGCGGCCGACCGTGTTGGCCGCGGCCGCGACCCGGAGGTTGGCGCGCACGGCCAGGCTCATGCCGAGGTAGCCCACGGCGGCGGAGAAGCCGGCGCCGATGATGAAGAACACCGAGCGGAAGATGCGCACGGCCACGTCGTCGGCCGGCAGGGCGAGCAGGGCGAAGAACGCGATCACCGCGAAGATCGCCAGGGTGCGGAACTGGCGCTGGAGGTAGGCGTCGGCGCCCTCCTGCACCGCCTGGGCGATGTTCTTCATGTTGTCGGTGCCCTCACCTGCAGCAAGGACCTCCTGGCGGAACACGTACGCCATCGCCAGCGCGCCGAGCGCGATCAGGGCGACGACGATCACCAGGACGAGGTTGCCGCCGGTGACCTCGACGGCATCGGCAGCTGCGGGATTGATCCCGACCATGTAGTCCTCCTGCGTAGTGGGAGCGCCTGCGGGCCGACTGTGACCCCGGTCTCGGTAGACCGCAGCGGAGTTTACGCACGCAAGCGCCCTGTCAGGACAGGGGGTGTGACGTGGACCACGCCGCGGGACGAGGCGTGGGACGGGCCGTGGTGTCGGGGGCCTGGTGCGGCCCCCGGCGGGCGACTAGGCGAGCGCCGCCTCGGCGGACTCGTGGATGACGAAGACCTTGGCCAGGCCGGTGATCCGGAAGATCTTGAGCAGCCGGTCCTGGTTGCAGATCAGGCTCAGCGACCCGTCGTGCGCGCGGACCTTCTTCAGCCCGCCCACCAGCACCCCGAGCCCCGTGGAGTCGAGGAACTCCACCGCCTCCATGTCGACCACCAGGTGGTAGGTGCCGGCCGCGACGAGCTCGGTGATCTTGTCGCGCAGCTTGGGAGCCGTGTAGACGTCGATCTCACCGCCGACGGCGACGATGGTGCGTCCATCGACGTCGCGCGTCTCAAGGCTCAGGTCCACGTGATCTCCCATGTAGGACGTGCCGCGGGGCTGGGGGTAGGCATGACAGGGCGGCAACATCAAACCATGCGACGCCTCGCGGACATAAGTAAAGGGTGCGGCTCGGCGTCCGCGCCCCGGCGCCGCGGGGCAGGACGGCCGCCCCAGCGAGCGTGTCGCCGCCCTGTGCCACCATCGCCAGCATGTCCGCCGCCGCCCTCGAGCCGCCCCGGCCGGGGGTGCCGAGCGTGCCGCGCCGGCCGGTGGCCGACGTGCTGGCCCGGCTCGCGGCGGTGCCGGGACGTGAGGGGCGGCTGACCCACGTCGAGGTGCGCCCGTCGCGCCCGGCCGAGCCGGTCGACTGGCCGTCCTGGGCCGACCCGGCGGTGGTCGCGGCGCAGGTCGCGCGCGGCGTCGTACGCCCGTGGTCGCACCAGGTCGCCACCGCCGAGGCGGCCTGGCAGGGCCGCGACGTCGTGGTCTCCACCGGCACGGCGTCGGGCAAGTCGCTGGCCTACCAGCTGCCGGCCCTCTCGGCCGCTGCGACCGGGCGTGGCGACCGGGGGCGCCGCGGCGCCGCCACCCTCTACCTCGCACCCACCAAGGCGCTGGCGCACGACCAGCTGGAGTCGCTGCTCGCCCTGGGGCTCGAGACCCGGATCACCACCTGCGACGGCGACAGCAGCCGCGACGAGCGCGACTGGGCCCGGGCCCACGCCGAGTACGTGCTCACCAACCCCGACATGCTGCACCGCTCGATCCTGCCGGGCCACGAGCGGTGGGCGGGGTTCCTCGGGTCGCTGCGCTACGTCGTGGTCGACGAGTGCCACCACTACCGCGGCGTCTTCGGCGCCCACGTCGCGCATGTGCTGCGCCGCCTGCGGCGGGTCTGCGAGTCCTACGGCGCCTCCCCGACCTTCGTGCTGGCCTCGGCGACCACCGCCGAGCCGGCCGCCACCGCCGCGCGCCTGACCGGTCGCGACGTCACCGCCGTGACCCACGACGGCTCGCCGCGCGGCGAGGTCACCCTGGCGCTGTGGGAGCCGCCGCTGACCACCCACACCGGCGAGAACGGCGCGCCCGTACGCCGCTCGGCGATCTCCGAGACCGCCGACCTGCTCGCCGACCTGGTGGCCGAGGACGTGCACACGCTGGCGTTCGTGCGCTCCCGCCGCGGCGTCGAGCAGGTGGCCCTGACCGCCGCCGACCTGCTCGCCGAGGTCGACCCGGCCCTGGCGCCGCGGGTCGCGGCCTACCGCGGCGGCTACCTGCCCGAGGAGCGCCGGGCGCTCGAGGCCGCGCTGCGCCGCGGCGACCTCGTCGGGCTGGCCGCCACCAACGCCCTCGAGCTCGGCATCGACGTGAGCGGGCTCGACGCCGTCATCGTCGCCGGCTTCCCCGGCACCCGCGCCGCGCTCTGGCAGCAGGTCGGCCGCGCCGGCCGCGACGCCCAGGACGCGCTCGGCCTGCTGGTCGCCCGCGACGACCCGCTCGACACCTACCTCGTGCACCACCCCGACGTGCTGCTCGGCCAGCCGGTCGAGGCGCAGGTCTTCGACCCCGACAACCCGCACGTGCTCGGCCCGCACCTGTGCGCCGCCGCCCAGGAGCGCCCGCTGACCGAGGACGACCTGCCGGTCTTCGGCCCGCGGGCGGCCGAGGTCGTCGAGGCGCTGACCCGGGCCGGGCTGCTGCGCCGCCGGCACCGTGGTTGGTTCTGGACCGACCGCCGCCGCGCCGCCGACCTGACCGACATCCGCAGCGCCGGCGGGTCGCCGGTCGCCCTCGTCGAGGACGTGACCGGTCGCGTCGTCGGCACTGTCGACGCGGGCCGCGCCCACGGCACGGCCCACACCGGCGCCGTCTACCTGCACCGGGGCGACACCTGGTTGGTCGAGTCGCTCGACCTCGAGGAGCGGGTGGCCACGATCGTTCGCCACGACCCCGGCTACACCACCAGCGCCCGCGAGGTCACCGACATCACGGTCCGCGCCGAGCGCGAGCACCGCACGTGGGGCCGGTGCCGGCTGTCGCTCGGCGAGGTCGAGGTGTCGCACCAGGTCGTGTCGTTCCTCAAGCGCCGCCAGCCCTCGGGCGAGGTGATCGGCGAGCAGCCCCTCGACCTCCCGGCCCAGGCACTGTCGACGTCGGCCGTGTGGTGGACCGTGCCCGACGACGTCCTCGTCGAGGCCGGGCTGGACGGCTCGATCGACCTGCCCGGCGCGGCGCACGCCGCCGAGCACTGCTCCATCGGCCTGCTGCCGCTGGTGGCGACCTGCGACCGCTGGGACATCGGCGGGGTCTCGACCGCCCGGCACGCCGACACCGGGGTGCTCACGGTCTTCGTGCACGACGGGCAGCCGGGCGGAGCCGGGTTTGCCGAGCGGGGCTACCGCGCCGCCCGCCGCTGGCTCGGCGCCACCCGCGAGACCATCGCCTCGTGCGCCTGCGAGCAGGGGTGCCCCTCGTGCGTGCAGTCGCCCAAGTGCGGCAACCAGAACAACCCGCTCGACAAGCCCGGCGCGCTGCGGCTCCTCGACGTGCTGCTCGCCGACGCCGACGAGGACCCCGACCCCGAGCCCGGCACCGCCGCCGGCGCCGGGTCGCCGTCACGGTGACGGTCCGGCGCGGGCCTCGGCCTCGAGGTCGCCGCGCTGCCCGAGCCACCGCGGGCCCTCGACGACGACCCGGACCCGCACCTCGCGGCCGGTGACCACGCACCCGGTGACCGCGGCGGCGTTGGCGGTCGCCACCGCGGACGCCGTGCCGCACGCGTCGCGTCCGTCGGCGAGCGCCTGGGCGGCGGCCAGGGCGGCGAGATCGGCGGCCGACTGCGACTGGCGGTGGGCGACGAACATCGCGGCCACCACCGCGAGGGCCGCGCCGACGAGGAGCAGCACCCCGGCCAGGGCCAGGGTCAGCACCGTCGCCGCCCCGCGCTCACCGCAAGTGCCGACGGGCCGCCTCACGGGTCGTCCTCGGCGAGCGCGACCGCCTCGGCGCGGACCGTCACCGCCGGCAGGAACGCGAACAGGCCGCCCGGGCCGTCGACCCGGGCCGTGGCCGAGGCGACCACCCGGTCGCCGTCGGTGGTGACGGTGACCCGGCCGCCCGGCGGCACGACCCGCTGGCCGGCGGCGACCGCGGCCCCGTGGTCGTCGCCCCGCGCCGCGGCGCGGGCGCTCTCACGGGCGGCGTCGACGGCACGGACCTGGGCGGCGCCGACCGAGAGCAACCACACCAGCCCGACGGTCACGGCGAGCAGCAGCGGCAGTGCCATCGCGAGCTCGGCCGTCACCGCCCCGCGCTCGCCACGCCGGCCACGGGTGCTCACCCGATGCCCAGCAGCCCGAGCACGTGGTCGAACAGCGTCTTGAGCAGGCGGTCGCCGAACCCGCCGGTCAGCAGCTGGTAGAGCAGCCCGGCCAGGCCGGCGCCGGCAGCGGTGCCGACGGCGTACTCGGCGGTGGTGATGCCGCGCTCGCCGCGCGGGCGGGTCGTCAGGATGCGCATGGGTCGTCCCCTCGTCGTGGGCCACCCGGTGCGGCCCTCGGCGGAGAACACTGCGGCGGCCCACCGACGGTCGACGACCGCCGACGCCGCCCCTGTGGAGGGACGTGCCCGCGCCGGGTCCTGTGGACGACTCCGGGACGATTCCACAGCCCTCACCACGCCTCACCAGGCGAGGGAGCGCAGCAGGCCGGCAGCCAGCGGGACGATCCCGATCAGCACGAACGCCGGCAGCAGGCACAGCCCGAGCGGGACGGCGGCCTTGACGCCGACCGCGCGGGCGCGGTCCTCGACGGCCGCGCGGGCGCGACGGGCGAGGTCGTCGGCCAGCCGCTCGACGGCGGCGACGACGGGCGCCCCGGAGTCGTGCGCGCGCGCCATGGTGCGGCCGAGCGGGGCGAGGTCGGGGTCGGCGGCCAGGTCGGACCACACGGTGGGGGCCGGCACGCCGAGGGTCAGCCGGGCCACGACCGGGACGAGCCGGTCGGCGGCCGCCCCGGGCAGGGCTCGCACGACGAGCCCGACGGCGTCGCCCGGCGCGGCGCCCGACCTCAGCGCCGCCGCCAGCAGGGTCACCACGGCGGGCAGGTCGCGGCGTACCTCGGCGCGCCGGCGGCGGGTCGCCGGGGTCTCGGAGCGCCCGATGAGCACCCACACGGCCACCGCGGCGCCGGCCGCCACCGCGGGCGAGGCCGGACCGCCGACGAAGGTCGCGCCCGCCGCGCCGGCCAGGAGCGACCACAGCGCGCGGTGCCGACGCAGCCAGCCGGGGTCGGCAGCGACGTCGGGGACGGACCGGTCGGCGCCCGCGGGCAGCCGGCTCCGCGACGGCACCAGCAGCGCCCCGGCGAGGGCTGCACTGCAGACGCACAGCACGGCGAGGCCGGTCACGGCCGCTCGACCTCGCGGGCGAGGGCCTCGATCCACGCGAGCCCCGCGAACGCGAAGGCCAGCCCGAGCGCCAGGCACCCGAGCCCGACCGGGTGGCCGAGGAGGAAGCCCCAGGGGTCGCCGCCCGCGCCGTTGCCCATGGCCAGGGCGAGCAGGGGCAGCGCGGCGACGAGCTTGGCGGTGGCGCGCGCCGAGGCGAGCTCACCGTCGACGACGCGACGGGTCGCGGCCGCCTCGCGCAGGCCCTGGGCCACCCGGTCGAGGGTGTCGGCGAGTCCCTCGCCGGTGCGGTGGGCGACCTGCCAGGCCGCGGCCACCACCCGCAGGTCGCCGGCCCCCGGCCGGGCGGCGAGGGACCGCCAAGCCGCCGGTACGTCGGCCCCGACCCGGTGCGCCTCGGCGACGGGTGCCAGGGCGGGCCAGTCGTCGACCGCGCGCCCCAGCGCCGTGCCCGGTGGTCGGCCGGCGCCGAGCTCGGCGGCGAGCGACTCGCAGGTCTCGAGCACCCGAACGGACGTCGCGGCCGCCGCCAGCCGGGCCGCCCGGGCCCGCCACAGGCGCGACCCGGCGACGCCGGCCCCGGCGACCACGCCGCCGAGCACCACCAGTCGCGGCGAGCCGCCCGCCACCACCAGCAGCACCGGGACGGCCAGCAGCGCGAGCCACGCCCGGTGCGGCACTCCGCGCTGCGGCGCCGGCGACGCCGGCGGCGCCGCCAGGCGGGCCGTCGGCGTCACGAGCAGACCGGCCGCGCCGGCGGCCGCGAGCGCCGCGACCACGGCCGCGGCCGTCGCGGTCACGCGGCGGCCCCGTCGAGCCGGGCCAGCAGGCGGTCGAGCCCCGGGCCCTCCTGCAACGCGAGGGTCGGGCCGGCCTCGACGGCGACCTCCATCGTCACCAGCCCCTGCGAGTCGCGGGCGGGCACCGCCACCTGGGCGACCCGGCGGGTGCCGTCGCGCCCGCGGGCGAGGTGGACGACGGCGTCGACGGCCGAGGCGAGCTGGCTGTGCGCCGCCTCGCGCCCGAGCCCGGCCGCCAGCGCGAGCGCCTCGACGCGGGCCGGTACGTCGACCGCGGAGTTGGCGTGCAGCGTGCCGCACCCGCCCTCGTGGCCGGTGTTGAGCGCGGCCAGCAGCTCGACGACCTCGCCGCCGCGCACCTCGCCGACGACGAGCCGGTCGGGCCGCATCCGCAGGGCCTGACGCACCAGCGTGCGCAGGTCGACCGCGCCGGCGCCCTCGGCGTTGGGCGGGCGCGCCTCCAGCCCGACCACGTGCGGGTGGTCGGGGCGCAGCTCGGAGGCGTCCTCGACGACCACGAGTCGCTCGCCCGGTGGCAGCCGGGCCAGCAGGGCCGCCAGCAGCGTGGTCTTGCCGGTGCCGGTGCCGCCGCTGACCAGGAACGCCAGCCGGGCCGCCAGGACGCGGTCGAGGAGCCGGGCCATCGGCTCGCCGAGCGCCCCGGCCGCGATCAGGGCGTCGAGGGTGAACCCGCCGTGCCGCGGCACCCGCAGCGAGATCGCCGTGCCGGGCCGGGCGATCGGTGAGAGCACCGCGTGGAAGCGGGTGCCGTCGGCCAGGCGCAGGTCGACGTGGGGCGAGGCGTCGTCGAGCCGCCGGCCGCCGAGGGAGGCCAGGCGCTGGGCGAGGCGGCGTACGGCGTCGTCGTCGGCGAACGAGACGTCGCTGCGCTCGAGCCCCTCGCCCCGGTCGAGGTAGACCTCGCCCGACCCGTTGACGACGACGTCGGTGACGCCGGGCATCGCCAGCAGCGGCTCGAGCGGGCCGGCGCCGACGACGTCGCGACGCAGCACCTCGTGCACGGCGAGGACCATCGCGTCGCCGACCGGCCGGCCGGTGTCGCGCAGCGCCTCGGCCACCCGGTGCGGGGTCAGGTCGCCGGGCCGCCGCGCCAGGCGCTCGCGGACGGCGTCGACGAGGCCGGCGGGGAGCTCCTCGATCACGCGGCTGCTCCCCGTGCGGCCGCCACGGCGGCCGGGTCGGCCAGCAGCCCGAGCAGCCGGGCACCCGACCGGCCCAGCGGTCCGCGGTGGGTGCGCACCGGACCGAGCCCGAGGTCGATGGCCTCGGCCAGCCCGCGCTGGTGGGGCACCGTCGCCAGCACGGGGACGCCGGCCGCGAGGGCGACGTCGCGCTCGGACAGGGCGGAGCCGCGCAGCACCAGTCCCACGGCGGTCCGACCCCGGTGGCGGGCGCAGACCCGGGCGGCCGAGGCCACGCCGACGACGGTGGCGACCGTGGCCACGAGCAGCACGTCGCAGCGCGCCACGACCTCGTCGACCAGCGGGTCGGGGGTGCGCGGCAGGTCGACCACGACCGTGTCGTGACCACGGCGGGCCGCCGACAGCGCCTCCCGGACCGCGAACGCCTGCAGCGTCGCCGTGGAGGCGGCGTACCAGGTGAGCACACCGAGCCGCCCACGCCGCGGCAGCGCCTCGCGCAGGGCGCGCGCGCTGAGCCGACCGGTGGTCTGGCACAGCGCGTCCCAGCGGAACCCGTCGGTGCGGTCGAGGCCCAGGACCCGGTCGAGTCCGGGGCCGAGCGGGTCGCAGTCGACGACGACGGTGTCGCCCGACCGGGCGGCGACCTGCCCGAGTGCGCACGCGAGCGTGGTGGCGCCGGCACCCCCGGACCCGCCGAGGACGCCGACCACCAGCCCGCGCGGGCGGCCGGCCTCGCCGAGGTCGGTGAGGGTCTCCACGACCCAGCCCTCCGAGCGCGGCAGCTCGGCGACGTTCTCGGCCCCGAGCGCGAGCGCGGCCCGGAACAGGTCGCTGCGGGTCGAGCCCCAGGTGACGACGTGCACGCCGTCGCGGCGGTCGGGGCACAGGTCGGCGAGCATCGGCGCCAGGTCGCCGCCGACCAGGACCACGGGCGCGCGGGCCCACGTGCGGAGGGCTTCACCGGGGTCGGCGACGACCTCGGGGGCGACCCCCGCCGCGGCGGCGAGCCGGAGCAGCTCGTCGCGCAGCACGGGGTCGGCGGTGACGACGAGAGGGACGGAGCAGTGGGAGGGGTGGATGGCACGGGGGCTCGGTTCGACGGTCATGGGACGGACGTGCCCGCCCGCCAGGAGCCACCACTCCCCGTCCGCGGCGGCCTGTGGACGACCGGCCCGGCCGCGCGACCTGTGGACGACTCGGGGACGTTCCCACAGGCGGCGCGACTCGTCGCCCACCTACGATGGCGGCATGGCTCGCGCCGCGGCGTTCTTCGACCTCGACAAGACGATCATCGCCAAGTCGAGCACGCTGGCGTTCTCCAAGCCGTTCCAGGCCGGCGGGCTGATCTCGCGGCGGGCGGTGCTGCGCTCGGCGTACGCGCAGTTCGTCTACCTCGTCGGCGGCGCCGACCACGACCAGATGGAGAAGCTGCGCCAGTTCATGTCGAGCCTGGTCGCCGGCTGGGACGTCGCCACGGTCCAGGACATCGTCGCCGAGACCCTGCACCACGTCGTCGACCCGATCGTCTACGACGAGGCGGTCGGCCTGATCGCCGAGCACACGCTGGCCGGGCGCGACGTCGTGATCGTCTCGGCATCGGGGACCGAGGTGGTCGAGCCGATCGGCGACCTGCTCGGCGCCGACCACGTGGTGGCCTCCCGGCTCGAGGTGGTCGACGGTCGCTACACCGGCGAGATCGACTACTACGCCTACGGCAAGGAGAAGGCGCGGGCCATCGTGCGGCTGGCCGAGGAGCGCGGCTACGACCTCGCGCAGTGCTACGGCTACAGCGACTCGGTGACCGACGTCCCGATGCTCGAGGCCGTCGGGTTCCCGCACGCGGTCAACCCCGACAAGGACCTGCGCAAGGAGGCCGCCGCCCGCGGGTGGCCGGTGCTGGTCTTCGTCAAGCCGGTCGCGCTGCGCACCCGCGTGCCGCTGCCGCCGACCGGACCGACCCTCGCGGCGCTGGCCGTCGGGGGCGCGGTCGCGGTCGGCGGCGTGCTGTGGGTCAACGCCCGCAAGACCCGGCGCGAGGCCTGAGGAGGCCTACGCCGCCGGGTGCTGGTACGCCGGGTAGTCGACGTAGCCGCGGTCGCCACCGGCGTACCAGGTGGCCTCGTCGTCGGGCGCGATCGGCAGGTTGCCGCGCAGGCGCTCGACCAGGTCCGGGTTGGAGATGTAGGCGCGACCGAACGAGATCACGTCGGCGCCGAGGCCGAGCCAGTGGTCGGCGGCCGCGCGATCGGCCTGCTTCGGACCCATCGGGAAGACCGGGTTGACGACCAGCACGCCCGGCCACGCGCGGCGCAGCTCGACCAGCAGCGCCTCCTCGGTCGTCGCCTCGAGGTGCACGTAGGCCAGGTCGAGCGCGGCGAGCTCGGCGAGGAGCGCGAGGTAGGTCTCGCGCACGTCGGTCTCCAGCGCCCCCCAGATGCCGGACCCCGGCGAGAGCCGGATCCCGGTGCGCGACCCGCCGATCGCGTCGACCACGCCCGCGGTGGCCTCGACGGCGAAGCGGATGCGGTTGGCCACCGAGCCGCCGTAGCGGTCGGTGCGCAGGTTGGCGCTGGTGGAGAGGAACTGGGTGATCAGGTAGCCGTTGGCGCCGTGCATCTCGACGCCGTCGAAGCCGGCGTCGACCGCGCGCCGCGCGGCGGCGGCGTACGACGCGGCCTCGCCCGGCACCTCGTCAAGCGCGAGCGCGCGCGGCACCGGCGCCGGGGCGAGCCCGGTCGGGGTGAAGACCTCGCCGGTGGCGGCGACGGCGGACGGTCCGACCGGCTGCAGGCCGTTGGTGTCGGGGTGCGAGACCCGGCCGCCGTGCATCAGCTGGGCGTAGATCCGCCCGCCGTTGGTGTGCACCGCGTCGGTCACCGGCCGCCACGAGGCGACCTGCTCGTCGGTGTGCAGTCCCGGGGTGCCCGGGTTGGACTGGCCCTGGAGGCTCGGCTGGACGCCCTCGCTGATCAGCAGGCCGGCGGTCGCGCGCTGGGCGTAGTACGTCGCCATGGACGGCGTCGCGAGCCCGCCGGCAGCGGCGCGCACGCGGGTCATCGGCGCCATCGCGACGCGGTTGGGCAGGACGAGGTCGCCGAGGGCGGTGGGTTCGAAGAGGCTTCGCTGGGTGGTCATGGTGCTAGCGTTAACCCTGACATCGACGTGAGGGTCAAGTCGTCGAGCAGGACTGAGAGGCAGGTCACCATGCGCATCGGGGAGCTGGCACGGCTGACGGGCGTCAGCGTCCGGTCGCTGCGCTACTACGAGGAGCAGGGCCTGCTCGCCAGCAGCCGCAGCACCTCCGGCCAGCGGCACTACACCGAGGCCGAGGTCGAGCGGGTCGCCTTCATCCAGCGGATGTACGCCGCCGGCCTCTCCAGCCGCACCATCGCCGAGGTGATGCCGTGCGTCGAGTCGCCCAGCGAGCAGAGCTCCGACGCCGCCCTCGCGCGGCTCGAGGTCGAGCGCCAGCGCATCACCGAGCACATCGACGACCTCGTCCGCACCCGCGACGCCCTCGACGAGGCCATCGCGGCCAACCGCCGCCACCGGGAGACGTTGCGCGAGGTGCTGCCGGCCTCGGCCTGACGGGCCCTCGAGGCTCGCTGCGCCCGCACCTCAGCCGGCGTCGCGGCAGGACGGAACGTTCCACCTGCCCGAGGACCCCGCGGGCTCCTAGCGTCGACGCATGAGCTTCGACCACCTCGGCTACACCGCGCAGAAGGCCGGCACCACCGCGCCCGACGCGCCGGCCGTCGCGCTGCGCCTCGTCACGACGTACGACGACCACACGCGGCGCGTCGACATCGCCCTCGCCGGCCAGGAGTCGGTGGCGATCGAGGACGGCGAGACCACCACGTTCCCCACCGAGCGGCTGTGGCCGGTGGTCCGCGACCTGCTGCCGCCGATGGCGCACCTGCAGGCCGATCCCGAGGGACGCCCGGCGACCCGGGACCGCGTGCCCGGGCCCGGGTTCGCCGAGGACTGCCGGGCGTTCGTGGCGCTGGCCACCGTCGTCGAGGAGCAGGTGAGCGTGCGCACCTGGCTGGCCACCGACGACGAGCTGTGGGCGGTGACCCCGCAGGCCGACGGCACCACCGACATCAGTCCGGCGCCCGACGGCGCGGTGGCCGACCTGCTGGTCTGGGACGTCACCTCCGCGCTCGAGGTCCTGGTCCACGAGGCCGAGCGGCGGGCGTCCTGACCATGACCACCCTGGGGATGGACACCGAGGCCGGGCTCGCCGCGAGCACCGAGCTCGACCAGGGCTCGCAGCGGATCGCCGACCTGGCCACCCGCCTCGACAGCGCACTGCGCTCCTTCGAGTGGACCGGCCTCGACGCCGACCGCACCCTCGACTCGTGGGCCTCGGTCGAGCGTCCCGCGCTCGACAACAGCGTCGCCCAGCTGGCCTCGATGGCCCTGCTGATCCGGCAGGAGGCCCAGGCCCAGGACGCCGCGTCCGGCGAGGGGGCCGCCGGTGGCGCGGGCTCCGGGGCGACGCCGTCCGGCCAGCAGCCGCAGGGTTTCCTGGCCCGCGTCGGCGACTTCCTCGGCAGCCGGCTCTCCGCGGCGTTCAACGGCATCACCCGCACCCTCGGTCACGCCGGCGACTTCCTCGGCAAGGTCGGCGACGTGCTGACCGGCCGCGAGAACCACTCGGTCTCCGAGATCGCCGCCAGCGCGATCGCCGCCGCGGGCTCGGCCGTCGGCACCGTCGTCGACGTGATCGACGGCGAGGACAGCAACTGGTTCGGCGAGGGCACCGGCGTTGCCGGCGTCCCCACCGCCGTCGCCACCGACCCGGCGCAGGCCGGCCCCTACTCCCCCGCGCTGGCCCCGCCGACCGACCTGCCCGGCCTGATGCAGGGCGTCACCGACGCCTACCAGGTCGGCACCAACCCCGACGTGGCCGGCGGCGACGTCCGGATCACCCAGGTCGACAACGGCAGCGGGCCGGCGTACGTCGTCTCGATCCCCGGCACCGAGACCTGGTCGCCCAGTGCCGGCGCCGAGCCGCGCGACCTCTCCGGCAACGTCAACCTGGTCGCCGGCAACCCCACCGCCGCGGCCGAGTCGGTGCGCGCCGCGCTCGACGCCGCCGGCATCCCGCCCGGCGCGCCGGTGATGCTCGTCGGGCACAGCCAGGGCGGCATCATCGCCGGGATGCTCGCCTCCGACCCGGCGTTCGTGCAGCAGTACGGCGTCACCAACGTGCTGACCTACGGCGCCCCGATCGACCACATGCAGCTCGCGCCCGGCGTCGAGGCGCTGCAGGTGCAGCACCGCTTCGACGTGGTGCCGCGGCTCGACCTCGGCGGGGTCGACGCGAGCGGCTCCAACCCCAACTCCGCGGTCACCACCGTCACCCTCGACAGCCCCGGCGGGCTGTTCGGCGTGGTGACCAACCACGACCACACGGCGTACATCAACTCGGTGCGCGACGCCATGGCCGGCGACACCGACGCCGGCCGTACCCTCCAGGAGTACCAGTCCACGCTGGCGCCGTTCCTCGTCACGCCGACGGGCAACGCGTCCGCGGTCGACGTGCCGGTCACCCGCCGGCCCTGACCCACCCGGAGCTGCACATGGGACTGCTGACGGGCCTGCTCGGCGGCCGCCCCGACGAGCGCGAGGTCGACGCGACCGTCGCCGAGGCCGTACGACGCCTCCCCGGCGTCACCGGCCACACGCTGCGCTACACCCACCAGCCGCACTCCTCCGGCGCGGTCTCGGGCGTCGTCGACGTCGCCGACTCCTCCACGTTCCTCGAGGTGCTGCGCACCGTGCGCCGCGCCCTCGAGGCCCGGCTCGGCTCCGGCGCCGACCGGATCACCTTCTACCTCACCGGCCGCACCCCCGACGGCGTCTCGGTCACCCCCGGCGAGCTCGGCCTCACCCAGCCGCCCACCGGCCGCGAGATCGCCCAGCGGCTGCTCTCCTGACCGACCCTCCACAAGTCAAGGCCCCGGGGGCTTGTGTCGTGGGTCACACCGGCGTAGACATGGACGCAGAGGGACAACTCAAGAGCAGCACGTGAGCCGGGTACCCACGCGGCGATCCACCCTTCCTTAGGGCGCCTGTCATCGGGTTCATCCCGGGGCAGCAAGCACAGTTGCACGCTTGGTAGCCATCGGTCTCACGTGTCAGCGGTGGCGCTCAGGTCCCAAGCGACCTGGGCGCCACCTGCACGTTTTGGTATGGCGCGAGGGTGTCGGCCGGCTTCGCGCGTCGTCGCCCGATCACCGAGGTCTGGGGTCCGGACCGCTCGGGCGACGCCGCGCGCGGCCGCCACCCTGCCGCGCTCGCGGTTGGCGTCGTCTTGCCTCGCGGTGGTCTGGCGGCGAGACCTTGGCCCGTTCGCCGCACCGACGGTGGTCGAGGCAGTCGGTCACGACCCCCACCGACGCTGGTCGAGGAGGTCGGTCACGACCGTCTCGAGACCACGCTGGTCGAGCCGGGCGAGCGCCAGCGAGCCCGAGTCGAGACCCGGTGAGGTGCGCGGGAGCGGTGATCGACCGCCCCCCTACCCGTCGGCGTCGCGACGGAGCGGGCTGGCCTCGGCGGCGGCGGCGTAGGCCTCGGCGGCGTAGAGGGCCCAGGCGTGGACGCCGGCGGCGCCGCCCTCGGCGTAGCCGCGCAGGTTGGACTCGTACGCCGCCCGCAGCGCGAGGTGGCTGGCCTCGGGGACGACCAGCGACTTGGCGTCGACGCCGCGGGCGACGAGCACCAGGCGCTCGACGGCGCGGGCCATGATCCCGTTGTGGGAGGGGAACGGCGCGGCCGTGACCAGCTCGGCGTGCACGAGCGCGGCGACGAGGAGGGCGGGCGCCTCGGTGGCCGAGGTGAGCACCGTGGCGACGTCACGCAGCCGGGCCGCCGACTCGGCGTCGCGCGGGCGGCCGAGGCGCTCGTCCTCGACCGAGCTCGCGCCGGCCAGCGCGTGGATGCGGGCGAGCGCCTGCAGCGGCGACCGGCCGATGGTCGGCACCAGCGACAGCAGCCCGGCCGAGACCCGCACGCTGTCGTCGGCGACGCCGTCGCCCTCGCCGGCGCGCACCTGCGCCAGCGTGGCCGTCGAGCCCTCGAGCACCGCGCTGGCGTGGGCGCCGCGCAGCAGCGACTCGGCCGTCGTCTCGGGAGACGTGCGGCGCAGGCCCCGGTCGCGCAGGACCACGTCGATGCCGTCGCGGGCGGCGGCGTAGGCGGACGGGACGCCGTCGAGGGTCACCAGCCAGGCCAGGGGGTCCGCAGTCACCGGGGTGACGGTACCGGTGGGCCCGCACGCCGCCGGGCAGCGCGTCGGGCGTCCGGGCGGTCGCGACCGCCGTACGATCGGCAGCGATGAGCGAGGACCTCCAGCGCCACGCCCGATCCTTCGGGGGCGTGGCCGACGCCTACGACCGCGGGCGCCCGTCGTACCCCGACGCGGCGGTGACGTGGCTGGTCGGCGAGCGCCCGGCGACGGTCCTCGAGCTCGGTGCCGGCACCGGCAAGCTGACCCAGCGCCTGGTCGCCCAGGGGCACGACGTGCACGCGACCGAGCCCGACGAGGCGATGCTCGCCGTGCTGCGCGCCCGGGTGCCCGGCGTCCGCACGTCGGCGACCGGCGCCGAGGAGATCCCGGTGGCCGACCGGTCGGTCGACGTGGTGGTCGCGGCGCAGTGCCTGCACTGGTTCGACCCCGAGACCGCGTACGCCGAGATCGCCCGCGTGCTCCGACCCGGCGGCCACCTCGCCGCGGTGTGGAACGTCCGCGACGAGCGCATCCCGTGGGTCCGCAAGCTCGGCCGGGTCATCGGCACCCACGACAGCACCACCGACAGCAGCACCGACAGCAGCACCGACGCCGTCGCCGCCGTCGCCGGGTCGGGCGAGTTCCACGCCGCCGAGCACGCCTCCTTCAAGCACTGGCAGGTCGTCGACCGCCGCTCCATCCAGGACCTGGTCCGTTCCCGCTCCCACGTCGCGCTGCTCGACGAGCCGGCCCGCGAGCGGCTGCTGGCCGACCTCCTCGCGCTGTACGACGACTACGGCCGCGGCATGGACGGCATGCAGCTGCCCTACGAGGCCCGCTGCCTGCGCGCCCGGGTCACCGAGCGCGCCGCGCCCGTGCCGCCGGCCCCCGAGCCGGTGCTCGAGCCGACCGTGCCGATCGCCCTGGCCGGCGACGACCCGTTCCGCGACTCCGCCGACACGATCCCGCGCGTCGCCGCCGAGGACACCGGCACGCTCCTCATCGACTTCCGCTGAGTCCGATGGCGCGGTTGTGGCGGCGCACGCACCTCGGCACGGAGGCCGACCGCGCGACCTTCCGCACGCTGCACCGCGCGTCGCTGGCCTCGCCGGCGCTGCGCGAGGGGCTCACGGCCGACAGCGCCGAGCGCGCGGCCGGCCACCTCCGCGCCCTCCTCGGTACGCCGGCCCTCGCCGTCAGCGACACCGCCGGGTGCCTGGCCTGGGACGGCGCCGGCGGGCACCACGCCGAGCAGGTGCCCGCACTGGTGGGCGCCATCCTCGAGCGGGGCCGTCCGCGCACGTTCGACCGCGGTGACCTCGGGTGCGACACCGCCGGCTGCGAGGTGCGGACCGCCGTGGTGACGCCGCTGGTCGTCGACGACCGGATCGTCGGCACCCTCGCCGCGTTCGCGCCGTACCAGACCGCGGGGCTGGCGCGCGCCGCCGAGGAGGTGGCCACCTGGGTCTCGGGGCAGCTCGCGCTCGCCGAGCTCGAGCTGTCGCGCACCCGGCTGGCCGAGGCCGAGGTGCGGGCGCTGCGGGCGCAGATCAGCCCGCACTTCGTCTACAACTCGCTGGGCGCGATCGCCAGCTTCGTGCGCACCGACCCCGACCGGGCGCGCGAGCTGCTGCTCGAGTTCGCCGACTTCACCCGCTACTCCTTCCGCCGCCACGGCGACTACACGACGCTCGCCGAGGAGCTGCGCTCGATCGAGCGCTACCTGCTGCTCGAGCAGGCCAGGTTCGGCGACCGGCTGCAGGTGACCCTGAGCGTCGCGCCCGAGGTGCTGGGCGTCGCGGTCCCGTTCCTGTGCATCCAGCCGCTGGTCGAGAACGCCGTGCGGCACGGCCTCGAGGGCGTCGACCGCGCCGGGCACGTGCGGATCACCGCCCGCGACCGCGGCCAGGACTGCGTGATCGAGGTGGAGGACGACGGCGCCGGCGAGGACCCCGATCGGGTACGCCGCGCGCTCGCCGGTGACTCCGCCCTCGACTCCGTGGGGCTGGGCAACGTCGACGCGCGGCTGCGGGCGACGTACGGCGACGACTACGGGTTGGTCGTCGAGACCGCGCCGGGCGCGGGGACCAAGGTGGTGGTGCGGGTGCCGAAGTTCGCGGCGGGGGTGAGCGCATGACCGGGCTGCGGGTGCTGGTCGTCGACGACGAGCGACCATCGCTCGACGAGCTGGAGTGGCTGCTCTCGCGCGACGAGCGGGTCGCCTCGGTGCGCACCTGCGACTCCGCGACCGACGGGCTGCGGGTGCTGCGCGAGGACGACGTCGACTGCGTCTTCCTCGACATCCAGATGCCGGGGCTCACCGGGCTCGAGCTGGCCGAGGTGCTGAGCCGCTTCAAGGAGCCGCCGCCGATCGTCTTCGTCACCGCCCACGAGGCCCACGCGGTCGACGCCTTCGACCTGCGCGCGGTCGACTACGTGCTCAAGCCGGTGCGGGCGGAGCGCCTGGCCGAGGCCGTACGCCGGGTGGTCGACGGCGGCGGCCGCGCCGACGCCGCCGGGGCGGCCCCGCCCGACCTGCAGATCCCCGTCGAGCGCGGCGGCGTCACCCGCTTCGTGCCGCGCTCGAGCGTGACCCACGTCGAGGCCCAGGGCGACTACGCGCGCCTGCACACGCCGTCCGGCAGCCACCTCGTGCGGGTGCCGCTGTCGACCCTGGAGGAGGAGTGGGCCGAGGCCGGCTTCGTGCGCATCCACCGCTCGGTGCTGGTGGCACTGGCCCACGTCTCCCAGGTGCGGATGGAGTCGGGCCGGTGCACGGTCGTCGTCGGCCCCGACGGCACCGAGCTGCTCGCCAGCCGCCGCAACACCCCCGAGCTCCGCGAGCGGCTGACGCGGCGGTGGGACTCGTGACCACGACCCAGCCGGAACCACCGCGGCGGGTGCGGGTGACGGGGCCCGACCGGCAGGCGCGGGCGCGGCCGCGGTCGCGGACCGGCGACATCGACGAGGAGACGCCGCTGGGCGGGGTCTACCTGGGGTCGCTGCTGCGCGAGCAGCTGCTGCTCGCGGCGCGGATCCTGGGTCTGCTCACGGTCACGGTGGGCAGCCTGCCGCTGGTGTTCTTCCTCGCGCCCGGGCTCGACGACGTCCGCGTGGCGGGGCTGCCGCTGGCCTGGCTGGTGCTCGGCCTGCTCGTCTACCCGTGGCTGGTGCTGCTCGGCTGGCGCTACGTGCGCCGGGCCGAGCGCAACGAGCGGCACTTCGCCGAGCTGCTCGGCGAGCTCGAACGGTGACCCCCGGGTGAGCAGATGAGCACCGTCCCCGGCTTCGTCGCCGTCGTCGCCGTCACCCTGGCCACGCTGGCGATCGGCACCTACGGCCTGCGGATCTCCCGCACCACCAGCGACTTCTTCGTCGCCTCGCGCACGGTGCGCCCCGGGCTGAACGCGAGCGCGATCGGCGGGGAGTACCTCAGCGCGGCGTCGTTCCTCGGCGTCGCCGGGCTGCTGCTCACCTTTGGCGCCGAGATGCTGTGGTACCCGATCGGCTGGACGGCCGGCTACCTCGTGCTGCTCGTCCTGGTCGCCGCTCCCCTGCGCCGCAGCGGCGCCTACACCCTGCCCGACTTCGCCGAGGCGCGCCTCGACTCCCGGCAGGTCCGCAACGTCTGCAGCCTGCTCGTGGTGGCGATCGGGTGGCTCTACCTGCTCCCCCAGTTCGAGGGCGCCGGGCTCACGCTCGCCGCCGCCATCGACGCGCCGCGCTGGGTCGGCCCGGTCGTCGTCTCCCTCGTCGTGCTGGTCAGCGTCGGCTCCGGCGGCATGCGCAGCATCACGTTCGTCCAGGCGTTCCAGTACTGGCTCAAGCTCAGCGCCCTGCTCGTCCCGGCCGCGGTGCTGCTCGTCGTCTGGGCCGGCGACAGCGTGTCAGGGCCAGCCGCCACCTCCGGCGGCTGGTCGGTGCCGCTCGGCGACGGCGGCGCGCAGGGCCTCTACACGACGTACTCGCTGGTGCTGGCGACGTTCCTCGGCACCATGGGCCTGCCCCACGTGGTGGTGCGCTTCTACACCAACCCCGACGGCCGCGCCGCCCGTCGTACGACGCTCGCGGTGCTGGCGCTGCTCGGCGCGTTCTACGTCCTCCCGCCCGTCTACGCCGCCCTCGGCCGCGCGTACGGCGCCGACCCGGCCACCGCCGACAGCCTGGTGCTCGAGCTGCCCCGGCTGGTCGTGCCCGGGCTGCTGGGCGACGTGCTGACCGGGATGGTGACCGCCGGGGCGTTCGCGGCGTTCCTCTCCACGTCGTCGGGCCTGGCGATCGCCGTCTCGGGCGTGCTGACCCAGGACGTCACCTCACCCCGGCTGCCCCGGCTCGGCGACCTCGCCGCGTTCCGGGTCGCGACGGTGGCCGCGGTCGCCGTACCGCTGCTCGCGTCGCTGGTGCTGCCCGACTTCGGCGTCGCGCGGGCGGTGGGCCTGGCCTTTGCGGTGGCGGCGTCGACGTTCTGCCCGCTGCTGGTGCTGGGGATCTGGTGGCGCGGGCTGACGGCGGCGGGGGCGGTCGCGGGGCTGCTCGCCGGTGGCACCGGGTCGGTCGCGGCGGTCGCCTGGACCCTCGCCCACGACGACGCCGACGGCTGGTTCGACGTGATCGTCGGCCAGCCGGCGGCGTGGTCGGTGCCGCTGGCGTTCGCAGCGATGGTGCTGGTGTCGCGGCGGACGACGGCTCCCGGCCACGCGCGCCGGTTCATGGTGCGCCTGCACACGCCCGAGACGGTCGAGCTCGACCGGTCCTGAGCGGTCAGGCCTCGCAGCGGACCGCGGCCTCGACCGCACACCGGTCGCGACCGCCCCCGCCGTCGGCGCTGTCGCGCCCGGGGCCGCCGACCAGGTCGTCGTCCCCGCGGCGGCCGTCCAGCCGGTCGGCGCCGGGCCCGCCCCGGAGCAGGTCCCGCCAGGTGCCGCCGCTCAGGGCGTCGTCGCCGCGCTGCCCGAACAGCCCGACCACGCCGGGACGGCGGTAGCAGGCGACCACCTCGCGGTAGGCCAGGAGCGGCACCACCAGCTGGTCGGCACCGCCACGGCCGTGGACCGATCCGCCGCACGCCCGGACCCGGAACACGTCGGGTCCGGAGGTGCCGACCAGCCGCACCTCCCGGGCCTGCACCTGCACGGCCTCGAACGCCGCCACCGAGGCGGTGGTGTCGGTGTCGTCCGAGTCGTCGGTGACGCACGAGCCGGCCCGCCGGGCGAGGTCGAGGCCGAGCTCCCCCTCGCACCTGGCCAGCGCCAGCACGTCGCGCCCGGCACCGCCCGCCAGCGCGCCCGTGACCCGGGCACCGGAGACGAAGACCTCGTCGTCGCCGGCCCCCGTGGCGGCGCGCGCGAACCGCCGCGCCTCGACCGACTCGTCGAGGCGGCTGCCCGTGAAGTCGACCGGGCCGTCGACGTACATCTCGAAGTCCTCCAGCCCGGTCCACGTGGCCCGCACCTCCCCGTCGGCGGCGACCTCGCCGCCGGACGGGGCGTTGACCACCGTCCAGGCGGCACCGGCGAGCTCGGTCCGGGCGTCGAGGAAGCGGACGCTGTCCCGGCCCGGCCCGCCGACCAGCCGGCCGGCCGCGCCCATCACGGGAGCCCCCGACGCCGCGTCGTCCCCGGGCCCGAGGTCGATGTCGTCGACCCACAGCTCGTTGCGGGTGGTGTACACCGCGTCGTCCCCGGCGCCGGTGCGGATCACGTCGGCCGGGTCGTCGGAGCTGGGGGCGGTGGGGTCGTAGGGCTCGAGCCCGGCCAGGACCGTCTCGCCCCCGCTGCCGCCCTCGAAGCGGTCGGCACCGGTGTCGAGGTCGACCTCCCAGTCGGCCGTCCCCCCGTGGACGACGTCGTCACCGGGACCGGCGTACGCCGTGGGGTCGTCGGGCAGCGGACCGGTGAGGCAGATCAGGTCGGCGCCGCTCCGCGCGATGACGGTGGCGCCGCCGGCCACGATGACGTCGTCGCCGGTGGTCCCCCGCACCACGCCGCCCGGCGTGCCGACGTGGGTCGCCGGCTGGCCGGCGCAGCTGGCCGGGGCCGCCGGCGCCGCCGGGTCCGCCGACGCCGCCGGCGCCGCCGTGACGTCGTACGCCGTCAGCAGCGCGGGGAGCAGGACGAGGGCGGGGAGCAGACGGGTCCTCATGCTGGGCCAACGGTGACCGGGGCCCCGGTGTTGACCCCACCGGTCGATCCGTCGCCAGGTCTAGCGGTCAGCCGCCGCCGTCGGGGTCGGGGACCCAGGCCTCGTCGGCCGCGGCGTCGCCGAGCTCGTCGGCACCCAGCGGCGGCTCGGGCAGGTCGACACCACCCCGGCCGACGCAGGCGCACACCACGAGGGTCACCGCCCAGCCGTCGTCGCGGAAGACCGTCGCGGCGCGGACCGGGGCGGTGGGGGCGGCCCCCTCGAGCCGAGCCAGGCGGTGGAGGGGGTCGAGGACGACGCCGCCGGCGGTCGAGTCGGTCACGCGCACGACCTCGCCGTCGGAGGTGGCACTGCACGACGCGGTCGCTGCGGGGTCGTCCACCTCGGTCTCGAGGACCAGGGCCTGGCAGGCCTCGGCGGCCGTGCCGTCGTACCTCTCGATCGCGGCGCCGGCGAGCACGGGCGCCTCGCTGTCGACCTCGGGCCACCACAGGAACCGGGCGTGGTAGCGCTCGCCCGGTGCGTCGCGGTACTGGATCTCCTGCCCGAGCGCGCGACCGCCGAGGAGGTCGGCGAAGAACGCTCCGGGGCGGGTGCCGTCGGCGCCCTCCGTGGGCGACGGCGGGCCGGCCGGGGTGGCCACGGGGTCGTCGCCGAGCTGCAGGCCGCCGACCACGGCGGCCGGGACGAGGACGGCGGCGGCAGCCACGCCGGCGACCGTGCCGAGGACGCGGCGGCGCCGGCGGCGGCGGCCGACCTGGTGGCGCACGACGGTCAGCGCGTCCGCCCGCGGGTGGATGCCGGACACGCCGGACCGGACGCGCTCGAGGACGTCGTCCATCTCGCGCTGGGTGGGTTCGCGCTCGTCAGCCACGGTCGATCACGCTCCCCCCGTCGGCCCGGGTGAGCTCGTCGCGGAGCCGGGCCAGGCCCCGCATCAGGTGGGTCCGGGCCGTCGCCGGCGTGCAGCCGAGCAGGTCGGCGATCGCGGCGTGGTCGAGGTCCTCGATGGTGCGCAGCACGACCGCGGCGCGCTGCTGGGGCGAGAGCGACGCCAGGGCCTGCACCAGCACCGGGTCGAGCGACGCGAGCATCTCGACGGGCCGGTCGGCCGCGTCGCGGGTGGACTCGACGGGAGTCTCGCGCTTGAGCCGTCGGTAGCGGTCGATGTTGAGCCGCACCAGCACCGTCTGGGCGTAGCCGCCGGGGTTCTGGGACCGCAGGCGGTGCCACCGGACGCCGAGACGCACCAGCGTCTCCTGCACCAGGTCCCAGGCGTCGTGGGGGTTGCCGGTGAGGCCGTAGGCGACGCGCAGCAGCCGCGGGGTCTCGGCCGCAGCGAACTCCTCGAAGTCGAGCAGGTGGGTCACCACGGAACGCTCCTCGGCGGCCACGGCGACGGCGACCGGGGTCGGGACACGGTCGGGTCCTCCCCTCGCGGTGCGTGCGGAGTCCCAGACGATAGTCACCCTGGACCAACGCAGCAGCGCGTCCCGGTGTTGACGGCCGGCGTGTCCGGTTTCCCGGGAGGTCAGGCCAGCTGCCGGTAGCGCTGCACGACGAGGTCGACGACCAGCCCGTGCACGCCGATCACGTCGGCGACCACGGCGTCGGGGGGTGACTCCTGGCGGACGCGGTCGTGGAAGAAGCCGGGCGAGAGCAGGTACGGCGAGACCGCGTCGCCGGGACGCACCACCTCTGCCGGGCGCGACCCGCGACCCGACAGGGTGGCCAGGTCGACCGGCCCGTCCCAGGCCTGGGCCAGGAGCGCGGCCGCGCCCGCCTGGTCGCCGGTGGCGGCCTCGTCGGTGGAGCCGGCGGCCACCAGCACCACCCGCTGCCCCGGCGTGGCCCCGGCCTCGCGGAGACGCGCGACCTGGGCCGCGGCCAGCAGCGGGTCGGGACCCAGGGGCCCGCCGAGGCGCACCGGCACCGAGGCGGTCGCGACGGCCTCGGGCAGGTCGCTGCGCACGTGGAACCCGGTCGAGAGCAGCAGCGGCACCACCACGGTCGCCGCGTCGGCGGCGGCCATCACGTCGGCCAGGAGCGGCTCGGAGAGCTCGACGTACGACGCCAGGGCAGGTACGCCGAGCCGGGCCCCGGCGGCCGCGGTGATCTCGCGCGCCACCGCGTTGCCGTCGACGTTGCGGGTGCCGTGGGCGACCGTCACGAGGTTCATGCGCCGACCGCCAGCCGGTAGCCGCGCTTGACCACGGTCTGCACCATCCGGGTGCCGACGGCGGCGCGCAGCCGCGCCACCGCCATCTCGACGGCGTGCTCGCTGCCGGCGGTGCCCGACGGCAGCGCGGCGAGCAGGTCACGGCGGGAGACGACGTGGCCGGGGTTGACGACCAGCGCCTGCAGCACGGCCAGCGGGGCCGGCGACAGCCGCACCTCGACACCGTCGACGAGCAGGACGTCGCCGTGCAGCAGCAGCGTGCGCCCCGCGACCTCGAGCTGGAGGCCGGCGGAGCGCGAGGGCAGCTCGGTCTCGAGCTGCTTGACCATGGCCGCGAGCCGCGAGCGCTCCGGGAAGATCGACGGCACGCCCCACATCTCGAACGCCGCCGCGGTCACCGGTCCGACGCAGGAGGCGACGACGTCGGCCTGGAAGGCGGTGACGACGTCCTCGCGGCGCCCGGTCGAGGCGGCGGCCTCCATCAGCGCGGCGACGGCCGGGGCGCTGGTGAAGGTGACGGCGTGCACGGTGCGGTCGGCGACCTCGTCGATGAGGTGGAACATCGGCTCGGGGTCCTCGGCGCTCTCGACCCGGTAGACGGTGACGGTGAGCACGTCGGCCCCGCGGCGGCGCAGGGCGTGGGCCACCATCGACAGCGACTGCCCATGCTCCTGGACGACGATCCGCTTGCCGCCGAGGTCGCGGCCGCGCAGGTGCTCCAGGACGTCGTCGAACTCCTCCGACTCCGGCGCCCACAGCTCGCGCAGCCCGCGCCGGCGCAGCGCGCCGACGCTCTTGGGGCCGCGGGCGAGGATCTCGGTCTGCCCCAGGTGGGCCAGGAGGGCGTCGAGGGTGCCGTCGGCCTCGGCCGCGGCGAACCAGGTCTTCATGCCGATCCCGGTCGTGGCCAGGAACAGGTCGACCGGTCGGCTCAGCACCTCCGCGGTCGCGGCGCGCAGCTCGTCGGCGTCGACGTGGTTGGGGTGCGCCGACAGCGCCGGCGCCCGGACGACGGTCGCGCCGCGGCGCTCGAGCAGGCCCACCTGCTCGTCGACCTTGCGGGCGGCGGTGACGCCGATCCGGTAGCCGGCCAGGGGCAGGTCGGCGGCCGCGGCGGGGGTGGGGGTCGGGGTGGAGGTCATCGGGGGCCCACGCGCGAGTAACTCACCGTTCGACCGACTTCCCCGCCCGTGTTCGGGCGGGGAAGTGCACCGGACGGTGAGTTACAGCCGCCGGTCACGACCGCGCCACCGCCCCCGCCGCGACCAGCACCAGGCCGTCGCGGACCAGCACGTCGTAGGTCGGCACGCGCACCTCCGGGTCGTCGAGGCACTGCCCGGTGCGCAGGTCGAAGCCCTGCTTGAGCAGCGGCGAGGCGACGTACGGGACACCGCCTCGCGTCCCCACGATCCCACGCGCCAGCACGCAGGCTCGCCCGAAGGGGTCCCACGGAGACAGCGCGAGCACCTCGTCGTCGTGGGTGCGGAAGACCGCGACGGCCTCGTCGCCCACCAGCGCGAGCACGCCGCCCTCGCGGCCGATGTCGTCGACCCGGCAGACCGTGACGTACGTCGCCTCCCGCTGGTCGGTGGTCACGGTGCCCCCACGGGGATGGTCGAGCCGAGACCGACCGGCCCGGTGGCGTCGGCCGGGACCTGCTGGCCGCGCTCGTCGCGGAAGCTGATGCTGGGGTCGGGCACGTCGGGAGCGTTGACGAACGAGACGAACCGGCGCAGCTTCTCGGGGTCGTCGAGCGTCGCCCGCCACTCGTCGAAGTAGCCGTCGACGTGCCGGGCCATCGCGGCCTCCAGCTCCGAGCCCAGCCCCAGCACGTCGTCGACGACGACGGCGCGCACCCGGTCGAGACCGCCGTCGAGGGAGTCGACCCAGGGGGCGGTGCGCTGGAGGCGGTCGGCGGTGCGGATGTAGTACATGAGGAACCGGTCGAGGTAGCGCACCAGCGTCTCGGTGTCGAGGTCGCCGGCCAGCAGCCGGGCGTGCACGGGGGTGGCGCCGCCGTTGCCGCCGACGTAGAGGTTCCAGCCCTTCTCGGTGGCGATCACGCCGAAGTCCTTCGACCGCGCCTCGGCGCACTCACGGGCGCACCCGGAGACGCCGCCCTTGAGCTTGTGCGGCGAGCGCAGCCCGCGGTAGCGCAGCTCGAGGTCGATGGCGAGCGCGGTGGAGTCCTGGACGCCGTAGCGGCACCAGGTCGACCCGACGCACGACTTCACGGTGCGCAGCGACTTGCCGTAGGCGTGCCCGGACTCGAACCCGGCGTCGACCAGCCGCTGCCAGATCGCGGGCAGCTCCTCCATCCGGGCGCCGAACAGGTCGATGCGCTGGCCACCGGTGATCTTCGTGTAGAGGCCGAAGTCGCGGGCGACCTCGCCGATGACGATCAGGCCCTCGGGCGTGATCTCGCCGCCGGGCACGCGGGGCACGACCGAGTAGGTGCCGTTGCGCTGGATGTTGGCGAGATAGGCGTCGTTGGTGTCCTGGACGACCGCGTTGGCGCCCCCGAGGACGTGGTGGCCGAGCTGGCTGGCCAGGATCGAGGCGACGGCCGGCTTGCAGACGTCGCAGCCGCGGCCGCCGGCGCCGTGCCGGTCGAGCACCTGGTCGTACGTCGTGTGGCCGTGCACCGCGACCACCTCGAACAGCTCCTGGCGGGTCAGCGCGAAGTGCTCGCACAGGCTGCGGTCGACGACCTTGCCCTGGGCGGCGAAGTGGTCCTCGATGATCTTCTTGACCAGCGACTTGCACGACCCGCAGGTCGAGCCGGCCCGGGTGGTCGTGCCGTCGTCGGCGGCCACGACGACGTCGGCCTTGCTCACGTCGTTGCACGAGCAGACCTGGGCCTCGTCGGGCAGCACGACCCCGGCGCCACCGGAGGTGACGGGCAGGATCAGCTCCTCCGGGTTGGCCGGCAGCGGCAGGCCGGGGCTGGTCGCGGTGGCCACCATCGGCCGCAGCACGCCGTACGCCGACGCGTCACCGACCAGCACGCCGCCGAGCAGGCGGGTGCCGTCGTCGCTGACGACCAGCTTCTTGTACACCCCGGCGACGGCGTCGGCGTAGACGAGCTCGAGCGCGCCCTCGGTGGCGGCGAAGGCGTCGCCGAACGACGCCACGTCGACGCCCATCAGCTTCAGCTTGGTGGAGGTGTCGGCGCCGGTGAAGGCGCCGTCGCCGCCGACGAGCGCGTCGACCGCCACCTCGGCCATCGCGTAGCCGGGGGCGACCAGGCCGTACATCCGGCCGCCGGGCGCGGCGCACTCGCCGACGGCCCACACGTGCGGGTCGGAGGTCCGGCACTGCTCGTCGACCAGGACGCCGCCCCGCTCGGCGATCCCGAGCCCGGCGGAGCGGGCCAGGGCGTCGCGGGGGCGGATGCCGGCGGAGAAGACGACCAGGTCGGCCTCGATCGGGTCGGCGTCGCGCAGGCCGAGGCCGGTGACGCGGTCGTCGCCGAGCACCGCGGTGGTCATCGCGCCGGTGTGCACGACCAGCCCGAGGCCCTCGACGTGGCGGCGCAGGCAGGCGCCGCCGGCGTCGTCGACCTGGACCGCCATCAGGCGCGGCGCCATCTCGACCACGTGCGTCTCGAGCCCGAGGTCGGCCAGGGCCTTGGCGGCCTCCAGCCCCAGCAGCCCGCCGCCGACCACGGCGCCGACGCGGGCTCCGGCCGCGGCGTCGCGGATGGCCTCGAGGTCCTCGATCGTGCGGTAGACGAACGCACCCGGCAGGTCGTGGCCCGGCACGGGCGGCACGAACGGCGCCGCCCCGGTCGCCAGCACCAGCTCGTCGTAGACCAGCACGTTGCCGTCGTCGAGGAGCACCGTCTGCGTCTCGGGGTCGAACCCGCGCACGGCGGTGCCGAGGCGCAGGGTGACGCGCGGGTCGTCGTACCGGCCCTCGGGCAGCAGCGACAGGGCGTCGGTGCCGACCTCGAACCACGACGTGAGGCCCACCCGGTCGTACGCCGGGCGCGGCTCCTCGCCGATCACCACGACGTCGTGGGTCTCGGTGAGGCCGCGCTCGATCGCGGCCTGGACGAAGCGGTGACCGACCATGCCGTGGCCGACGACCACGAGCTGCCTGCGGAGGTGAGGACTCATCGGGAGGGGGTTCCTTCCAGGGTGGGGCGGGCCGCCAGGAGCTGGCGGACGGAGGGTGCGCAGCCACCGCAGCCGGTGGTCGCGCGGGTGGTCTCGACGACCTCGGCGAGCGACCCGCAGCCGCGGACCCGCCCGGCGGTGACACCGGCGCAGGCGCACACCTCGGCGTCGTCGCCGAGGACCGGCGGGCCGGCGGTGGGCTCGGGCAGCAGCAGGGCGCCGGGCTCGTGCGGGGCGAGGCGGGTGCGGCGGTCGAAGTGCTGGGTGATCAGGCCGACGCGCGACAGGTCGCCGACCAGGGTGGCGGCGACGATGCGGCCGCCGTCGTCGACGACCAGCCGGCGGTGGCTGCCGGCCACCGGGTTGGTCATCTCGACCACCTCGCCGGTGGCGTCGGGGTCGCCGAGCACGGCGACGTCGAGGCCGGTGGCGCGCAGCCGGGCAACGACGCGGCTGCCGGCGTACGCCGCGTCCTGGCCGGCGAGCACCGCGGCCAGCACCTCGGCCTGCTCCCAGGCCGGCGGCACGAACCCGGTGGTGCGGTCGCCGCGCTGGGCGCAGTCGCCGAGGGCGTGGATCCGCGGGTCGCTGGTGGTGAGCCGGTCGTCGACGACGACCCCGCGGCGTACGTCGAGGCCGGCCCGGCGGGCCAGCGCGGTGGACGGCCGCCCGCCCGCGGTGAGGACGACGAGGTCGCTGTCGAGGGTGTGGCCGTTGTCGAGACGCAGGCCGTCGTCGGTGAGCCGGGTGGCGCGCGACCCGGTGTAGACCTCGGTGCCGAGGCGCCGCAGGTCGCGGGCCAGGATCGCGCCGGCCTTGGCGTCGACCTGGCTGCGCAGCAGGTGCCCCGCGCCCTCGACCACCTCGACCGCCAGCCCCCGCACGCCGAGCGCCCGGGCGACCTGGAGGCCGAGCAGCCCGCCGCCGACCACGACCGCGCGGCGGGCGGAGGGCACCGCGGCGTCGAGGCGCGCGCAGTCGTCGAGGCTGCGGAACGCGTGCACCTTCGGGTGCAGGGTGCCGTCGACCCGCACCAGCCCGCGGATCGGCGGGAGGGTCGGGATCGCCCCGGTGGCGAGGACGAGCCGGTCGTAGGCCAGCCGGCTGCCGTCGACCAGCACCACCTCGGCGGCGCCGCGGTCGACCTCGAGCACCCGGGTGCCGAGCCGGAGGTCGACGCCGTGGTCGGCGTACCACCGCGCGGAGCGGAGGGTGAGCGCATCGGGGCTGTGGGTGCCCTCCAGCACCGCCGACAGCAGGATCCGGTTGTAGGGCAGGTGCGGCTCGTCACCGACCACGGTGATGCCGGTGACCCCGTGTGCCACCAGGAGCTCGACGAGGCGGACCGCGGCCATGCCGTGGCCGACGACGACGGTCCGGGGCGGGGTGGGTGGGGGCATCGGGGTCATCGGGGTCATCGGGTGGCGCCTGCCGTTCCGGCGCGATCGAACGGCAATGACAGTTCCTGCGGGCCAGGATCTGTCGTTGCCGTTCGATCGCGCGGCAACGGCAACCCCGGCCCAGCGCCCACCGGAGCCACCGCCGCGGCGCAGACCTTGAACTCCGGCATCCGGCTCGACGGGTCGAGGGCGTCGTTGGTGAGCCGGTTGGCGCCGACCCAGTGGAACGGCACGAAGACGGTGTCGGGCCGGATCGTGGTGACCACCCGGCACGGCGCCTTGAGCTCGCCGCGGCGCGTGGAGACCACGACGAGGTCGCCGTCGCGAGCACCGATCCGTTCCGCGAGCACCGGGTGCAGCTCGACGAAGACGCCGTCGTCGGGCAGGGCCGCGACGCGGCGCGTCTGGGCGCCGGACTGGTACTGCGCGAGCACCCGCCCGGTGGTCAGGTTCAGCGGGTAGTCGCCGTCGGGCTGCTCGGCGGCGCCGACGTGGTCGACGGCGACCGCGCGGGCCCGGCCGTCGGGGGTCGGGAAGGTGTCGGCGAACAGCCGGGGCGTGCCGGGGTGCGCGGCGTCCGGGCAGGGCCAGAAGACGCCGTGCTCGGCGCGGATGCGGTCGTAGGTGATGCCGGCGTAGTCGGCGCGGCCGCCGGCCGAGGCGCGGGCCAGCTCGGCGAACGCCTCCTCCGGGTCGGTCGGGAACGCCGCGGTCGAGCCGAGCCGCTGCGCGAGCCCGGCGATCACGTCGAGGTCGGAGCGCACCCCGGAGGGCGGCGCGACGGCCTGCTGGCGCAGCACGACCCGCCCCTCGAGGTTGGTCATGGTGCCGCTCTCCTCGGCCCACTGCGTCACCGGCAGGACGACGTCGGCCAGCGCGGCGGTCTCGCTGAGCACGATGTCGGCGACGACGAGGAGGTCGAGCGCGGCGAGCCGCTCGGTGACGTGGGTGGCGTTGGGCGCCGAGACGACGATGTTGCTGCCGTGCACCAGCAGCGCCTTCGGCCCACCGTCGGTACCCAGCGCGTCGAGCAGCTCGTACGCCGACCGCCCCGGGCCCGGCAGGCTGTCGGCCGGCACGCCCCACACCCCGGCGACGTGGTCGCGCGCGGCCGGGTCGTCGATCATCCGGTAGCCGGGCAGCTGGTCGGCCTTCTGGCCGTGCTCGCGCCCGCCCTGGCCGTTGCCCTGTCCGGTGAGGCAGCCGTAGCCGGCCGCGGGCCTGCCGCACATGCCAAGCGCGAGCGCGACGTTGATCCAGGCCAGGACGGTGGCGGTGCCCTGGGAGTGCTGCTCGGCGCCGCGGGCGGTGAGCACGGTGACCCGCGGGCTGCCGGCCAGCAGCGCGGCGAGGGCGCGCACCTCGGTGGCCGCGACGCCGGTCACCCGCTCGACACGCTCGGGCCACCAGGCGGCGACCGAGCGGCGTACGTCGTCGAAGCCGGTGGTGCGGGCTGCGACGTAGTCCTCGTCGACGGCGCCGGTCGCGTCGAGCAGGTGCAGGACGCCGAGCGCGAGCGCGAGGTCGGTGCCGGGCACGGGCTGGACCACGAGGTCGGCGCGGTCGGCAGTGGCGGTGTGCCGGGGGTCGATGACGACCACCCGGCCACCGCGCTCGCGGAGCCGGTCGAGGTGGCGGGCCGCCGGCGGCATGGTCTCGGCGAGGTTGGACCCGACGAGCACGAGCACGTCGGTCTGCTCGACGTCGGCCAGCGGGAACGGCAGGCCGCGGTCGAGCCCGAACGCCTGGTTGGACGCCGACGCGGCCGAGCTCATGCACCAGCGGCCGTTGTAGTCGATCTGGCTGGTGCCGAGCGCGACCCGGGCGAGCTTGCCGAGCAGGTAGGCCTTCTCGTTGGTCAACCCGCCGCCGCCGAAGACGGCCACGCTGTCGGGTCCGTGCTCGGCCTGCAGCGCGGTGATCCGCGCCGCGACCAGGTCGAGGGCCTCGTCCCAGCCGGCCGCGCGCAGCTCACCGGTCGCGGGGTCGCGGACCAGTGGGGTGGTCAGCCGCTCCCGGTGCCCGCGGAGGCCGGTGGCCGTCCAACCCTTGCGGCACAGGCCCCCCTCGTTGACCGGGAACTCCGGCCACGCCTGCACCTCCAGGGTGCGACGCCCCTCCAGCCGCATCCCGCACTGGAGGCTGCAGTAGGGGCAGTGCGTGGTCGTCATCAGATCCCAGCGGTCGCCAGGCTGGTGGCGCCCGCGCCGCGCCGCAGGAACACGGCGTACACCACGACCGCGCAGACGGCGTAGAAGACGGTGAAGACCAGGAACGCGCCCTTGGTCGCGGACATCGGGTCGTCGACCCACGGCGCCGAGAACGCCAGCGGGATGAGGAACCCGCCGAGCGCGCCCACCGCCCCGATCACGCCGATGGCGGCCGAGGACTGCTTGGTGGCCTCGTGGACGGCGGTCTCGCGCTCCGGCGTGTGCGGCGTCGTCGCGCGCACGGCCTCGGTGCGGAAGATCGCCGGGATCATCTTGTACGTCGACCCGTTGCCGATGCCGGTGCTGGCGAAGACGCACAGGAAGAACGCCAGGAACCAGGGGAACCACGACTTGTTGTCGAGCGCGACGGCCGGGTCCTGGGTCGGGTTGGGCGTGAGCTGGGTGAGGGTCCAGAGCACCAGGAGCGTGAAGACGATCATCCCGGTGAAGGCGCCGAGGGTGACCCGCGCGCCGCCGTACCGGTCGGCCAGCCAGCCGCCGAGCGGGCGGGTGATGGACCCGATGCCGGCGCCGAGGAAGGCGTAGTAGGCGAAGAAGATGCCGGTGCCGAGCGGCGCCGGGTCGGCCACCCAGAAGTTGAGCTTGATCAACAACGGCATCGCGGCGGAGTAGCCGATGAACGAGCCGAACGTGCCGATGTAGAGGAACGACATCACCCAGGTCTGTCGGTGGCGCACCACGCGCAGCTGCTCGCGCGGCTTGGCCACCGCCGAGGTGAGGTTGTCCATCCGCAGCGCCGCGGCGACGACGGCGACGACGGCCAGGACGGCGTACACGTAGGCCGCGACCTGCAGGTCGACGCCGCCCTCGCGGGCCTGGACGAGCCCGAAGATCCCGGCGCCGCCGACCATGACCGGCAGCAGCAGCTGGATCAGCGAGACCCCGAGGTTGCCGCCGGCGGCGTTGAGGCCGAGCGCGGCGCCCTTCTTGGCGGCGGGGTAGAAGAAGTTGATGTTGGCCATCGAGCTGGCGAAGTTGCCGCCGCCGAGGCCGGCGGTGGCGGCGATCACGCAGAAGACCCAGTACGGCGTGCCCGGCTGCTGGACGACGTAGGCGAACAGCAGCGTGGGCACCAGGAGCAGCGCGGCGCTGACCATCGTCCAGTTGCGGCCGCCGAACACCGGCACCGCGAACGTGTACGGCAGCCGGAGCAGCGCGCCGACCAGGTTGGGCAGGGCGACGAGGAAGAACAGCTGCTGGGGGCTGAACGCGAACCCCTGCGCCACCAGGAACGCCGAGCTCACGCTCCAGATCAGCCACACCGAGAACCCGAGGTGCTCGGCGAAGATCGACCACACCAGGTTGCGCCGCGCGACCTGCTTGCCGCCGTTGTCCCAGAACTCCGGGTCCTCGGGACGCCAGTCGTCGATCCAGTGCGAGCCGCGGCGGGCCGCGGGCGTGGCGGCCGAGGAGGGCGCCGGGGCAGTCGTCGTCATGCCCCCGAGTCAAGGCAACCCAGGTTTCACCCCGCCGCGCGTCACCGGAAACCTTGTGTCACCGCGACCTCACAGCCTCACGTCCCTCACGACCTCACACGGCCGACAAGGGTCGAGCCGGGCGAGCGCCGTACGACGGCCCTGTCGACGACCCACGCTGGTCGAGCCGGGCGAGCGCCAGCGAGCCCGAGTCGAGACCCGGCGAGGTGACCACGCTGCGGGGGTCTCGACTCGCGGAGACTTCGTCCCCGCGGCTCGACCACCGTCGACGCTGGTCGAGCCGGGTGAGCGCCAGCGAGCCCGGCACCGACGGTGACCGACGCTGGTCCAGGAAGGCCGCGTAGCGGCCTGTCTCGAGACCACCGCCGCTGCTGCCGACAGCAGAACCGCTTGCCCCCACCGACCGGCTCGGCCACGGTGGAGCGCATGCGACTGCTGGTGCTGGGCGGCACGGTGTTCCTGTCCGAGGCGGTGGCGGCCGAGGCCGTCGCCCGTGGCCACGAGGTGGTCTGCGCCTGCCGCGGCGAGTCGGGGCCGGTGCCCGACGGCGCCCGGCTCGTGCGCTGGGACCGCGCCGCCGGCGACCCCGCGCCGGTCGGCGAGATCGGCGCGGTCGACGCCGTGGTCGACGTGGCGCGGCACCCGTCGTGGGTGCGGGCCGGGGTGGCGGCGTACCCGGACGCGCACTGGGTCTTCGTCTCCACGATCAACGTCTACGCCGACGACGCCACGCCCGGCGGGCCGGGCGACACCCCGCTGCACGAGCCGGTGCTGACCGACGAGGACGCCACCGCCTCCCCCGAGCTGTACGGCGCGATGAAGGTCGGCTGCGAGCAGCTGGTCCGGGAGGGCACGGCGTCCTCGATGCTGGTCCGACCGGGGCTCATCGTCGGGCCGGGCGACCCCACGGGCCGCTTCACCTACTGGCCGGAGCGCATCGCCGAGGGCGGCGAGGTGCTGGCCGGCGGCGACCCCGACGACCGGGTGCAGGTGATCGACGTCCGCGACCTGGCCGCCTGGATCGTGACCGCGGCCGAGACCCGCACCACCGGCACGTACGACGGCACGGGCTCGGCCACGGCGATCGCCGACCTGCTGGCCGAGGTCGCCGCGGGTGTCGGTTCCGACGCGACCCTGACCTGGGTGCCGAGCGCGTTCCTCGACGGGCACGACGTCGAGCCGTGGGCCGGGGAGAAGGGCCTGCCGCTCTGGCTCCCCCGGCCCGACCACGACGGGATGATGGGCCGCGACGTGTCGACGTCGTACGCCGCCGGGCTGACGACGCGCCCGGTCGCCGACACCGCCCGCGACACCCTCGCCTGGCTCCGCGACCACCCCGACGCCACCCGCACCGGCCTCTCCCGCGAGCACGAGGGGAGGGTGTTGGCCGCCTGGCATTCGGGTTAGCGTGCTCGCGTGCATCGCGCTCCGCACCAGAACGTGGCGACCGTGCTGGTCGAGCCTGCGATGCTGCGTGAGCTCGAGCTCGACCTGATGCCGCTCGACCTCTGGGTCTGGCCGATCGCGACCGCCCCGATCTGCGCCGACGGCCCGCGCCAGGCGTTCCAGGTACGCCGCCGCCTCGTCGAGGCCCGCCGCGGCGGGTGGGACGACGCCGCCACCTGGACGGCGGTGTGGGTCTCCTTCGGCGACAGCTGGTACGCCGGCGACGACCCGCTCCCCTGGGCCGCCCACGCCGCCCTGTGGGCCAAGCTCGCCGAGCACGCCGCCCACGTGCGCTACGCCAAGCGCCTCGGCGGCGTCCCCAAGCTCACCCTCCCCCTCGACCGCGCCGGCTGACTGGGGGCGCCCACCGGCGCCACGACGTCATCGGCGGCGGCTCGGCGGTTCGTGCTCAGCCCGGCGGCGCGAGGGCCGGGAACGGCGGGTCGCCCCACCACTGCACGCCGTTGACCGGCTGGGTGGCCGTCACGTCGGGGACGGGCTCGACCTCGGCGTACCAGATCTCGGTCGCCAGGTCGCTCGCCGCGGGGGATCCGTCAGCCGGCCCATCGACGACGACCTGGCGGTAGCCGAAGACGCCAGGGGCGTGGCGGTGGCGGTAGAGGACCATCACCGACGCGTCGTCGCCCACCACGTCGAGCACGTCGACATCGGGACCGTGGTTGCGCCCCTGGTCCTCGCTCAGCCGGGCGAGGGCCCGGACGACCTGGTCGACCTGGTCGACCTGGTCGACCTGGTCGACCTGGTCGACCTCAGGCCGGCACAACCCGGATCCCGTCCGTGTGGCCGGCAGCGGACCTCGGCAGGTAGCCGGTGTTGACCCAGCCGGGGCACCTGACCTTGCCCACGCAGTACATCGTGATCGCGCCCTTGTTGTTGGCGGTCTGCTGCACCAGGCGGACCAGCTCGGCCTCACCGGTCGGCGTGCACGCCCCATCCACGCACCGCACGTGCAGGATCCGCGCCTGGTAGATGTAGGTGGTGCTCACGCCGCCCTCGGGGGCCCCGCAGGACGCCTCGACGACCCGGCGCCAGACCTTGATCTTGCTGATGTTGTGCTTGAGCGCGATCTTGCGGTACCCCCAACCGCGCGTGCCGTTGTAGGTGCCACGGCGCAGCACCTGGACCGAGTCGCACTTGTTGGTCGCGCGGGCGACGACGTAGTAGGCGCCGTCTGCGGCCCTGGTCGCGACGCCCGCCGGGGCGGAGCCGGGGGCGCTCGCGGCGGTCCCCGTGGTCACGGGCGGCGGCGCGGCGCTCGCCGCTCCCGTCGCCGAGCCGGGCACGAGGGCGAGCAGGAGGAGCACGAGCAGACCCGAGAAGGGCTTCATGCCGCCACCCTAGGTGCGCGTCCACCCACGGGGAAGACGTCCGCCCGTGCGGCTCGAGCGTCCCTGCGGTCGGCACGGCCCGGTCGTGGGGACGCGCGAGGACTAGCCTGCGCGCCATGTCGCGCCCATCCGCCCGAGACCTGATCGACCTCGTCCTGGACGAGGGGTCCTGGACGTCGTGGGACGTGCCTCCCGACCGGAGCGGCACCCCCATCAGCGACGAGTACGCCGCCGAGCTCGCCGCCGCAGCGGAGGCGTCGGGCGTCGACGAGTCGGTCATCACCGGCGAGGGCTCGCTGCGGGGGCGGCGGATCGCGGCGATCGTCGGCGAGTTCGGCTTCCTGGCAGGGTCGATCGGCCGGGCCAGCGCCGACCGGGTGGTGGCGGCGGTCGAGCGCGCGACGGCGTCCGGGCTGCCGCTGGTCGCGGCGACGGCCAGCGGCGGCACCCGGATGCAGGAGGGCACGCCGGCGTTCGTGCAGATGGTGCGGATCTCGCAGGCGATCGCGGCCCACAAGAGCGCCGGGCTGCCCTACCTGGTCTACCTGCGCGACCCGACCACCGGCGGCGTGATGGCCTCGTGGGGCTCGCTGGGCCACGTCACCGTCGCCGAGCCCGGCGCGCTGGTCGGGTTCCTGGGGCCGCGCGTCTACGCCGCGCTCTACGGCAGGGACTTCCCCGCGGGCGTGCAGACCTCGGAGAACCTCTACGCCCAGGGCATCATCGACGCCGTCGTCGCCGTCGAGGACATCCCCGACATCCTCGACCGCGCCCTGGCCGTGCTCATGGCCCCGCGGGCCGGGGTGCCGACCGTGCCGGACCCGCCCGACGAGCCGGTGCCCGACGTCGACCCCTGGGACGCCGTCACCCGCTCGCGGCGCCCCGACCGGCCCGGCGTACGCCGCCTGCTGCGGTACGCCGCCACCGACGTCGTCCCGCTCAACGGCACCGGCCAGGGCGAGCAGGACCCCGGGCTGCTGATCGCGCTGGTGCGCTTCGGCGGCGCGCCGTGCGTGTTCCTCGGCCAGGACCGCCGCGGCCAGACCGCCGACCACCCGATGGGTCCGCAGGCGCTGCGCGAGGCGCGGCGCGGGTTCCGGCTGGCCAGCGAGCTGGGGCTGCCGCTGGTGACCGTGATCGACACCCAGGGCGCCGCCCTGTCGCCGGAGGCCGAGAACGGCGGGATGGCCGGCGAGATCGCCCGCTGCCTCGCCGAGCTGGTCTCGCTGCCCGCCCCGACCCTGTGCCTGATGCTCGGCGAGGGCAACGGCGGCGGCGCGCTGGCGTTCCTCCCCGCCGACCGCGTCGTGGCCGCCCAGCACGCGTGGCTCTCGCCGCTGCCGCCCGAGGGCGCGAGCGCGATCGTGCACCGCGACCTCGACCACGCGCCCGAGATGGCCCGCCGCCAGCAGGTCCGCGCCGTCGACCTGCACCGCCTCGGCGTCGTCGACCGCATCGTCACCGAGCGCCCCGACGCCGCCGACGAGCCCGAGGCCTTCTGCCAGCGCGTGGGCGCAGTGCTCGAGCACGAGCTCGCCGCGCTGCTGCAGACCGGGCCGGGGTCGCCCGCCGACCGGGCGCGGCGGTACGCCTGAGGGGTCGTGGCGACTACCTCACCCGGAGACCGACTTTCCCGCCCGGATGCGGGCGGGGAAGTGCGCCGAACGGTGAGTTACTCGCGGCCCGGCCGGCCCACGCTAGAACGTGTTCTACCCTGACCCGATGACCAGGACGTACGTCGTGAGTGGGGCGGCGAGCGGGATCGGCGCGGCGACGACCGACCTGCTCCGCGCGCAGGGGCACCGGGTGGTCACCGTCGACCGGGCCGGGCTCGACGGGGAGCACGTGACCGCCGACCTCGGAACGCACGAGGGCCGCAGCGCAGCAGTCGGCGGTGTCCGGGCGCTGGCGGACGTCGTCCACGGCGTGGTGCCGGCGGCCGGCATCGCGGGGATGACCGGGGTCGACCCGGCGCTGGTGGTGTCGGTCAACTTCTTCGGCGCGGTGGCGCTGGTGCGCGGCCTGCAGCCGCAGCTGGCCGCGGCCGGCGGTGCGTCGGTGGTGCTGGTGGCGTCGAACTCGATCACCGGGATGCCGGGCTGGACGGTCGAGGCCGCGGCCGCCTGCCTGCGCGAGGACGAGGACGAGGCCCGCGCGGTCGCCTCGGCCGTCGAGGCCGTGATGGTCTACCCCGCCAGCAAGGCCGCGCTCGCCTGGTGGGCGCGGCGGGAGGGCGTCAAGGCGGAGTGGATCGGCGCCGGCGTCCGGCTCAACTCGGTCGCGCCCGGCAAGGTCGCGACCGCGATGACCGAGCGGCTCGCGGCCGACCCCGTCCTCGGGCCGCTCCAGGCCGACTACCCCACCGCGATCGGTCGCGACGGCCGGCCCGAGGAGGTCGCCGCCGCGATCGCGTTCCTGCTCTCCGACGCGGCGTCGCTGATGGTCGGCACCTGCCTGTACGTCGACGGCGGCACCGACGCGATCCTGCACCCCCTCTCCCCGGAGGGCTGGGCGGTCGGCCCGGTCGAGGTCTAGGACCCGCCCTGGCGACTCAGGGGGTCGGGTTGGTCGCGCCGATCTCGTCGTAGCAGGCGAGGGTCACGGTGAGGATCGGCTGGACCAGCTCGGTGACCTGAGACGGGTCGCCCTGCTCCTGGTTGGCCTCGAGGTCCTCGGTGAGGAGGCCGACCTCGACGAGCCGGTCGACCCCGACCTCGGCGACCAGCTCGGTCGCGACGCAGTCGGCAGCCTCGGACGTGTAGCTCGGCTGCTTCTCGAACTCGGTGCGCAGCACCGCCGCGGCGCGCTCCTCCCGGGTCCCCTCGGCGACGGTCGTGGTGGTGACGGCGCTGCTCCCGTCGTCGCCGGAGCCGGCCCCGTCGTCGCCGTTGGCGAGCACCACCGCCGCGACGATCCCGCCGACGCCGAGGACCAGCACCAGGATCGCGGCGATGATCCAGCCGGTCCGGCCGCTGCGACCGCCGCCGTGGCGTCCGGCCGTCGGGGGCTGGTGGTGGTAGCCGCCCGGCGGGGGCGTGGCGAACGACGCCGGCTGCGGCGTGGGCGTCCGGAACGGCGGCGCGGGCGGGGCCTGCGAGACCGGACCCGGCATCGGGGTCGGCGTCGGCGTCCGCGGGGTCGTGACCGACCACGGCTGCGGCGACGGCTCGGGTCCCGGCGTCGCGTCGGCCGGCCGCACGGGCGAGGGGTCGTCGGGCAGGCGGACGACCCGCTTGAGGTCGTCACGCATCGACGCCGCCGTCGGGTAGCGCGCGCCGGGGTCCTTGGCCATCGCGGTGCGCAGCACGCGGTTGAGCTCGGCGGCCAGCGGACCGGTCGGGGCGAGCTGCGGGACCGGCTGCTCGACGTGCGCCATCACGACCTGGTAGTCGGTGCTGCCGACGTACGGCGCCTTGCCGCTGAGCGTCGCCCACAGCAGGCAGCCCAGGGAGTAGATGTCGGACGCCGGCCCGGCGTCGCCGCCCAGGTGCAGCTCGGGCGCCATGTACGACGGGGTGCCGACCGCCGAGCCGACCTGGGTCAGCTGGGACTGCCCCACCTGGCGGGCGATGCCGAAGTCGCCGAGGTAGGCGTGCAGCTGCTGGTCCCGGTTGCGCAGCAGCACGTTGGCCGGCTTGATGTCGCGGTGGATCAGCCCCGCGGTGTGGGCGTCGGTGAGCCCGTCGGCGACCTGGGACATCAGGTTGGCGGCGATCCGCGCCGGGGGGCGGCCGTGCTTGGTGAGCATCTGGCCGAGGTCGCCGTCGGGGATCAGCTGGGAGGCGATGTAGAGCTGGCCGTCGGCCTCGCCGAAGGAGTAGACCTGCACGACGTGCGGCGAGTCGAGCGACGCCTGCGCCTGCGCCTCCCGGGTGAACCGGGCCCGGAACTCCGGGTCGTCGCCGATGTGCGGCGTGATCACCTTGAGCGCGACCTGCCGGTTGAGCTGGGTGTCGAGCGCCTGGAAGACGATGCCCATGCCGCCGACGCCGAGGCGCTTGCCGAGCCGGAACGGACCCAGCTCGGCGCCGGGCTCGGGGTGGCCGGACGACCCGGTGCTCATGGACACAGGACCCTATCTGCCCACGATGGCCCCGGCGCATGCCTGCCCGGGCGAGGTTGCCCGCCGCGGGGCCTGAATTGCCGTTGCCGCGCGATCGAACGGGAACGGCAGATCTGCTGGCGCGAAAACTGCCGTTGCCGTTCGATCGCGCGGAAATGACCAGCTCGCCGTCCGGCGACCTAGAACAGCAGCGCGGAGGCCGGGTCCTCCAGGATGCCGGCGACGTCGGCCAGGAACCGCGAGCCCTTCTCACCGTCGATGTGCCGGTGGTCGAACGAGAGCGCCAGCGTGGTCACGTGCCGGGCCACGATGTCGTCGCCCACGACCCAGGGCTGCTTCTTGATCGCGCCGAAGCAGAGGATCGCCGACTCGCCGGGGTTGATGATCGGGGTGCCGGCGTCGACGCCGAAGACGCCGACGTTGGTGATCGTGAACGTGCCGCCGCTCATCTCGGCCGGCTGGGTGCGGCCCTCGCGGGCGGTGGCGGTCAGCTCGCCGAGGGCCTCGGCGAGCTCGACCAGGGAGAGCCGGTCGGCGTCCTTGACGTTGGGCACGACGAGCCCGCGGGGCGTGGCGGCGGCGATGCCGAGGTTGACGTAGTGCTTGAGCACCACCTCCTGGGCCGCCTCGTCCCAGTAGGAGTTGATCTCGGGCGTACGCCGCACCGCCAGCAGCACCGCCTTGGCCAGCACCAGCAACGGGCTGATCCGGACGTCGCGCAGCTCGCGGCGCTTGCGGAGGCGCTCGACCAGCTCGACGGTCGCGGTGGCGTCGAGGGTGACCCACTCGGTGACGTGGGGCGCCGTGAACGCCGACTGCGTCATCGCGCCGGCCATCATCTTGCGGACGCCCTTGATCGGCTCGCGCGTCTCGCGCCCACCCCTGACGTCAGAGGACAGCGACAGCTCGGAGGAGTAGACCTCGGGGTTGGCGGAGGGGACGCCGTTGCCGGCGTCCATCACGTCGGCGCGGGTGACGGTGCCGTTCGGACCGGAGGCCGTGACCGAGCGCAGGTCGACCCCGAGGTCCTTGGCCAGCCTGCGCACCGGCGGCTTGGCCAGCACCCGGACGTCGCCGGGCTCCGCGGCCGGGGAGGACGGCTCCGGCGCCACCGAGGTGGCCGGCACCGCCGGCTCGAGGTCGGCGGCCTCCACCATCGGGGAGGCCAGGCCGGTCTCGAACGACGCCTGGGTCTGGATGTGGGCGGCCAGGGTGCCGCTGGCGACCTTGCGGGCGCGGCGTACGGGACCGCGGTCGGCCTTGTTGCGGCCGACCAGGCTCTCGCCCTCGCCGCCGCCGCTGGCGGCGGGGTTGGAGAGGTCGATCTCCATCGGGGCGTCGGGCGGGGTCGGGTCGCCGCCGGCGGGAGCCTCGTCGGGGGCGCCGATCCGGATGATCGGGGTGCCGACGGCGATCATCTCGCCCTCGGGCACGAGCAGCGCGGTCACCTCACCGGCGTACGGCGAGGGCAGCTCGACCAGCGACTTGGCGGTCTCGATCTCCACGACGATGTCGTTGATGGCGATGACGTCACCGACCTTGACCTTCCAGGTCACGATCTCGGCCTCGGTGAGGCCTTCGCCGACGTCGGGCAGGAGGTACTCGGGCATCGGGGTGGTCTCCTAGAAGTCGAGGCTGCGGTCGACGGCGTCGAGCACCCGGTCGAGGTCGGGGAGGAAGTCCTCCTCGATCCGCGACGCGGGGTAGGGCGTGTCGAACCCGCCCACGCGCAGCACCGGGGCCTCCAGGGAGTAGAAGCACTCCTCGGTGATCCGGGCGGCGAGCTCGGAGCCGAGGCCGAGGTTGACGTGGGCCTCGTGGACCACGACGGCGCGGCCGGTGCGGCGTACGGAGTCGAGGACCGGGGCCATGTCGAGCGGCGAGAGGGTGCGCAGGTCGATCACCTCGAGCGATCGGCCCTCGGTGGCGGCGGCCTCGGCGGCCTTCATCGCGGTCTTCACCGTCGGGCCGTAGGCGAGCACCGTGGCGTCGGTGCCCTGGCGGACCACCCGCGAGGCGAACAGCGGCTCGGGGGTCGCGGTCTCGTCGAGCTCGGCCTTGTCGGCGTGGTACTGCCGCTTCGGCTCGAGGAAGATCACCGGGTCGTCGCAGGCGATGGCCTGCTGGATCATCCAGTAGCCGTCGACCGGGTTGGAGCAGGCCACGACCTTGAGGCCCGGGGTGTGCGCGAACTGCGCCTCGGGCGACTCGCTGTGGTGCTCGACCGCGCCGATGCCGCCGCCGAACGGGATCCGGATGACGATGGGCATCTTGGTGCGGCCCTTGCTCCGGTAGTGGATCTTGGCCACCTGGCACACGATCTGGTCGTAGGCGGGGTAGACGAAGCCGTCGAACTGGATCTCCACCACGGGGCGGTAGCCGCGCATCGCCATGCCGACGGCGGTGCCGACGATGCCGGACTCGGCGAGCGGGCTGTCGATGACGCGGTCCTCGCCGAAGTCCTTCTGCAAGCCGTCGGTGATCCGGAAGACGCCGCCGAGCTTGCCGACGTCCTCACCCATGAGCAGGACCTTGGGGTCGTCCTCCATCGCCTTGCGCAGGCCCATGTTGAGGCCCTTGGCGAGGGTGATCTTCTGGGTGCTCGCCTGGGTGCTCGCCTGGGTGCCGGTCTGGGTGGCCATCAGTGTGCTCCCTCGAACGTCGCCTGGTAGGCCGCGAAGCCCTCGCGCTGGACGCGCAGCTCCTCGGTCTCCTCCGCGTAGACGTGCTCGAACATCGCCGACGGCTGCGGGTCGGGCATCGCCTTGCAGCCCTCGCGCAGCGTGTGGCCCAGCTCGTCGGCCTCGGTCGCGATCTCCGCCATGAACGCGTCGTCGACCAGGCCGTTGCGGCGCAGGTAGACCTCGACGCGGGCGATGGGGTCCTTGAGCTTCCAGCTCTCGACGTCGTCGGAGAGCCGGTAGCGGGTGGGGTCGTCGGTGGTCGTGTGGGCGCCCATTCGGTACGTGTAGGCCTCCACCAGCGTCGGGCCCTGGCCGTCGCGGGCGCGCTGCAGCGCGGCCTGGGTGACGGCGTACGTCGCGAGGACGTCGTTGCCGTCGACGCGGACGCCGGGGAACCCGAAGCCGAGCGCGCGCTGGTAGAGCGGGATCCGGCTCTGCCGCTCGATCGGCTCGGAGATCGCCCACTGGTTGTTCTGGCAGAAGAAGACCACCGGCGCGTTGTAGGAGGCGGCGAAGATGAACGCCTCGTTGACGTCACCCTGGCTGCTGGCGCCGTCACCGAAGTGGGCCACGACGGCCGCGTCGCGCTCGGGGTCGCCGGTGCCGATGACGCCGTCGCGCTGCATGCCCATCGCGTAGCCGGTGGCGTGCAGGGTCTGCGCCCCGATCACGATCGTGTACTGCGCGAAGTTGGCCTCGGCGGGGTCCCAGCCGCCGTGGTCGACGCCGCGGAACAGGCCGAGCAGCTTGAGGGGGTCGAGCCCGCGGCACCAGGCGACGCCGTGCTCGCGGTAGGTCGGGAAGACGTAGTCCTGGGGGCGCAGCGCGCGGCCGGCGCCGATCTGCGCGGCCTCCTGGCCCAGCAGCTGGGCCCAGATGCCGAGCTCGCCGTGGCGCTGCAGCGCGGTGGCCTCGGTGTCGAGGCGCCGGGTGAGCACCATGTCGCGGTAGAACCCGCGCAGCTGCTCGGCCGAGAAGTCGAGGTCGAACTCCGGGTGGTGCACGCGCTCGCCCTCGGGTGTGAGGAGCTGGACGAGCTCGGGGCCGCCGTCGCTCTGGCTGGGTCCGAAGACCTCGACCAGGTCGGGCCCGAAGGCAGGGTCGGGGGGTGCAGTCATCTCGCGCTCCTTGTCGTCGCCCGGTGCGCGGGGTCTCCGCTACGGGTGGCTCGGCCCCGGCTGCCGCGGGTCTCCGCAGGGGTGGCGCGGCTGTGACCCGGGACACAACGGGATGCGGGTCAACCTACCGCCGGGCACCACCTGGTCGCGAACCAGGTCCGGGCGGCGCCCTAGGCTCACCGCATGGGCACCCGGAGCAAGTCCGCCAGCACCACCATCGACGCGCCCCCCTCGGTGGTGTTCGCGATCCTGGCCGACCCCCGTCAGCACCCGCGCATCGACGGGTCGGGCTCGGTCAGGGGCAGCATCTCCGGACCCGAGCGGCTCGAGCTCGGCTCGGAGTTCGGCATGCGGATGAAGCGCGTCGCGCCGTACCGGATGAAGAACCGGGTGGTCGAGCACGAGACCGACCGGCTCATCGCCTGGCGCCACCTCGGCCCGCACCGCTGGCGTTACGAGCTCGCCCCGACCAACGCCGGCGGCACCCTCGTCACCGAGACGTGGGACCTCTCCCCCTATCCCGCCCCGCTGCGCGTCGTGCTCGACAAGGTCTTCGGCAAGGACACCCAGCGCGCCCTGGACGCCACCCTGGTCAACCTCAAGGACGCCGCCGAGGCCGACGCCCGCGGCTGAGGTGGCTCCCCCGCCGGGATGGCGCAGCGGCCCCAGCGCGCTGGCACCCTCGGGTCCATGAAACGCGGCGCCGGTGGACTCGTGACCCTGCTCGTCGTGGTCTGGCTGGCGATCGGCGTGCTCGCGGCGGGCCAGCGCGGCTACTTCGGCGACGAGCGCGACGTCTCGTGCAAGACCTTCGGCGACACCGCGTTGACGATCGTCGCCGGCCCGCTCAACTACATGGGCGTCAACCCCGAGGTGGAGTGCCGGGTGCCGCAGCCGTCGAAGTGACGGTGCCGGTGCCCGGCGGGCCGGTCAGCCGGTGAGCGGGAACGAGTGGTGCTCGTGCGCCACGACCCAGCCCTGCGGCTCGCGACGCAGCCCGAGGGTGAGCCGCAGCAGGTACGACGGGTCCTCGCGCAGCCCCTCCGGCGTCGCGCAGCGGAGCAACCCGAACGCGTAGGCGACGTCCCCGCCGACCGTCACGTCGAGCTCGGCGACCTCGAAGCACGCCCCCGACGCCTGCCAGGCGAAGAACCCGGGCCAGGCGTCGCGGTAGGCCCCGATCCCCCGGACCCCCTCGTTCGGCGGTGGGACGTCGAACATCACGATGTCCTGGGCATGGCGCGCCACCACGCCCTCGATGTCGCCGTCGTGGACGGCACGCGTCCACCGCTCGACCAGGCTGCGGATCTCGGTCTCGTCGGTCTCGTCGGTCACGTCGGGCCTCCCACTCGGCGTCGGGGCGCTCGCCCCGTCAGCGGGTGGACTACCCCACGGCCCGGTCCTCATCGCGCGCCCCTCGCGCCGGCGCCGGTCGCCGCCTACGCTGCCCGCACCCGACCCCGGAGGTGGCCATGTCCTGCGCCGTGTGCGGTAGCCCCCGCCTCACCGCCCCCAGCCCGTACCTCACCGAGGACGCCGTCCGCGTCGCCGACGACCGGGTCCGCGTCCCGATCCTCGGGTCCAAGCAGATCCTCGCCCGACCCCGCCTGGCCCGCGCGTGCGGGGACTGCGGCCACGTCATGCTCTTCCTCGACCCGAAGGACCTCGCCAAGATCAACGCCGTCCTCCCCTGACGCACCGAGCGCAGCGCCACCGGGCGGAGGTGACCTGGAGACCGAGTGCGAATCCAGAACGGTCCCCACCTCACCGCTCCCCGGAGCGCCACCGGGCGGAGGTGACCTGGAGACCGAATGCGAATCCAGAACGGCCCCAGGATCACCTCCCGAGGACCCACCTCGTGCCGCCAGCAGAGCGCAACGAACGCCGACGACAACCGCGCGCGCGGCAGCGTGGCGGTCCGCGTGTCGCCGCTCGTACGGTCCGGGCCACCACTCCCACAGCAATCGAGCGGCGACACGCGAAAGGACCGACACGCTCGCGCAGTTCAAGGCCGCGCGGCAGCGTGGCGGTCCCGCGTGGCGCCGCTCGAGCGGTCCGGGCCACCACTCCCACAGCAATCGAGCGGCGACACGCGAACAGGACCGACACGCTCGCGCAAATCCAGCTCAGTGCAGCTCGCCCAGGTCCTCGTGCGCCTCGTGGGAGACGGGTTCGACCTGGAACGTCGAGTGCCGCACGTCGAAGTGCTCGGAGACGCACTCGCACAGCTCGTCGAGGATGGCGCCGACGCCGCGGGTGGCGAGGGCCTCGTCGGTCACGGTGACGTGGGCGGAGAGGCTGGGAAGGCCGCTGGTGATGGTCCAGGCGTGGAGGTCGTGGAGGTCGACGACGCCGTCGACGTGGCGCAGGTGGTGCTCGACGTCGTCGAGGTCGAGGCCGGTCGGGGCGATCTCGAGCAGGACGACGCCGGCGTCGCGCATCAGCAGCACGGCGCGCGGCAGGATCATCACCGCGATTAGCAGGGAGGCGACGGGGTCGGCGCGCTGCCAGCCGGTGGCCAGGATCACCACGCCCGCGGCGACGGCGAGCACGGAGCCGACCAGGTCGGCGAGGACCTCGTTGGCGGCGCCGCGCAGGTTGAGCGACCCGGTGTCGCCGCGCTGCAGGATCGCCAGCGAGACGCCGTTGGCGGCGAGGCCGACGGCGGCGAAGACGACCATCGGGCCGGCGTCGACGTCGGGCGGGTCGGCGAGCCGGCTGATGCCGGCCCAGGCGAGGTAGGCGCACACGCCCAGCAGCACCAGCGCGTTGACCAGCGCCGCGAGCACCTCGGCGCGGTGGTAGCCGAACGTCGAGCGCCGCCCGCCCGGCAGCGAGGCGACGTACGACGCCCCGAGGGCGAGCACGACGGCCCCGGCATCGGTGGCCATGTGGCCGGCGTCGGCGAGCAGGGCCAGCGACCCGGTCACCAGGGCGCCGACGACCTCGACCACCAGCACCGAGGCGGTCACGGCCAGCACCCACCGCAGCCGGCGCCGGTCGGCGGCCCGCGTGACCGCGTGGCCGTGCCCGTGTCCGTGCCCGTGCCCGTGCCCGTGCCCCACCGGGGTCAGCCCGCGCCGCTCAGCCGCGCCCGTGCGGCTCGAGCCACACGGCAGGGTCGGGCCCGGCCGGCACGACGCCGGTCGGGTTGATGTCGCGGTGGACGACGTAGTAGTGCGTCTTGATCTGGTCGAAGTCGATCGTCTCGCCGAAGCCGGGGGTCTGGAACAGGTCGCGCGCGTAGCCCCAGAGCGCCGGCATCTCGGTCAGCTTCTGCCGGTTGCACTTGAAGTGGCCGTGGTAGACGGGGTCGAAGCGCGCCAGCGTGGTGAACAGCCGGACGTCGGCCTCGGTGAGGGCGTCACCCATCAGGTAGCGACGGTCGGTGAGCCGCTCCTCGAGCCAGTCGAGGGCGACCCAGAGCCGCTCGTAGGCCTCGTCGTACGCCGTCTGGGAGCCGGCGAACCCGCAGCGGTAGACGCCGTTGTTGACCTCGGTGAAGACGCGCTTCATCACGGCCTCCATCTCCTCGCGGAGATCGGCCGGCCAGAGGTCGGGGGCGTCGGGCCGGTGGTGCTCGCGCCACTCGTGGAAGAAGTCGTGGGTGATCCACGGGAAGTCGTTGGTGACGAGCCGCCCCGTCGACTCCTCGACGATCGCCGGCACGGTGATCCCCCGCGGGTAGTCGGGGAAGCGCCGCAGGTAGGCCTCCTGGAGCCGCTCCATCCCGAGCACGGGGTCGCGCCCGTCGGGGTCGAGGTCGAAGGTCCACGACCTGTCGTCGTGCGTCGGCCCGCACAGCCCCAGGGAGATCACGTCCTCCAGGCCGAGCAGCCCCCGCACGATGATCGCCCGGTTGGCCCAGGGGCACGCCTTGGCCGCGACGAGGCGGTAGCGACCCGGTTCGACGGGCCACAGCTCTCCCTGGACCGGACCGTGCTCGGGGCGCCGTCCGGCACGCGTGATCCGGTCGGGCACGTAGGACATGTCCCGGTCGAACCCGCCCTCCTCGACGTACGACTGCTGCCCGCCACCCTGGTCACCCATGCCGCGAGCCTACGAGGCCCGCCGGGAGGCCGGGTCCCCCGTCAGGCAGCGTTGGCGATGCGCCAGTCGCCGTCCTCCTCGACGAGGTCGAACGACGAACCGCTCTCGTTGCTGGACTCGTCGTCGCAGCCGGTGATCTCGTACTCCACCGTGGCCTCGGCACCGTCGACCTGCTCGTCGGTCACCTCGATCTCGCAGCCGTCGCTCTCGCCCTGGCTCACGAACTCGCCGCCGGCGTCCTCGCACTCGGACTTGGCCTGGTCGATCGCCTCGTCCCGTCCCGCGGCGTCGGTGCCGATGAACTCGTTGCTGAAGTACTCCACCGCCTCGCAGTCGTTGTCGACCGCGGCCTCGAAGAAGTTCTCGACGGCCGCACCGGGGCTGTCAGCGCTGGGACCGCCACCCCCGTCGCCGTCGTCGTCGCCGCCGAGCAGCACGACCAGGAGGATGATCCCGACGACCAGGGCGAGCGCGGCGCCGCCGAGGATCGCGAGCAGCTTGCCGCGGCCACCGGAGCCCGACGAGGTCTGCTGCCACCCCGGCTGGCCGGTCGCGCCGTAGGCCCCCGGGGGCGGGTAGCCGCCCTGGGGCGGGTAGCCGCCCTGCTGGCCGTAGCCGCCCTGCGGCGGGTAGCCGCCCTGCTGGCCGTACCCGCCCTGCGGACCGGCGGGCGGGGCGCCGTACGGCGGCTGGCCCGGGGGCGTGGCGGCGCTGCCGGCCACCCTCGTGACGTCGCTCGAGGGGGCCTGCGGATCGGCGGGGGGCGACGGGGTGCCCTTGTCGAGCCCGACGCCCTGGCCGGGCGTGGGGTTGGCGACCCGCGTCACCTCCGAGTGCGGGTCGGTGGCGGGCGGGGTGCCCGGGTCGCCCGTCCCGCCGCCCGCGGACGGCTGGGTGTGGTCGGTCCACTGCGAGCCGTCCCACCAGCGCTGCTGGCCCTGACCGTCGTCGTACCAGCCGGGTGGAGTGGTGCCGTGCGTCATGGTCGGGGGCCTTTCGCCGTGGGTCAGAAGCTGTCGAGGTCGTCGAGGGGGGTGTCGTCGGGCTGGTCCGCGCAGGCCAGGCGCAGCAGGTCGACGAACGAGCGCCGCTGCTCCGGCGGCAGGTCCAGGTACTCCTGGGCGTCGGCCTCGCCCTGCGCCACCGCGGCCCGTGCGGCCGCGTCGAGCAGCGCGACCAGCTGGTCGGGCGTGAACGAGCGGATCTGTCCGCAGGTCGTCGCACCGGGGTCAGCGGGGTCGAGCCCGGTGGGTGGCGGGTCGGGCTCCGGCTCCGGCTCCGGCTCCGGCTCCGGCTCCGGCTCCGGCACGGTCGCGGAGGAGGGCTCCGGTGCCGGGGTGGCCTCCGTGGTCGGCGGCGCGGTGGCCGGGTCGCCGCCGCTCTCCCGCGGGTCGTCGTCGTCGCTGCCGAGCAGCAGGACGGCCCCGAGGACCACCGCGGCGACCAGCAGCACCCCGGCCGCGACCGCCGCCAGGAGCGGGCCGGTGCGGCGACCGCGACCCGGCCCGCCGTACGGCGCCTGCGGCGGCGGCTGCCACGACGGCGCGGCGCCGAGCACCTCGGTGCCCGGGGACCGCTCGGGGTGGACGGGTTGGGCGGGGTGAACGGGCTGGGCGGGCTGGGTGTGCTCGGACCAGCCGCTGCCGTCCCACCAGCGACGCGCGCCCTGGCCGTCGTCGTACCAGCCCGGCGGAGTGCCCTGGGACATCGGGCCTCCTCGTCACGTGGCTCGGTCGGCGCATCATCTCACGGCCGCAGCCGCGCGAAGCACGGGAACCAGGCCGCGCGGACCCGCCGCGTCAGCTGGGCAGGTCGCTCGGGCTGATGCCGTACTCCTCGAGCTGCGACTCCAGGTCGTCGAGGTAGGACTCGAGGTCGTCGGGGTCGGTGGGGAAGTCGGTCGGCAGGTCGGTCGGCAGGTCGGTCGGGACGTCGCTCGGGAGCTCCGGGGTGGGGAAGTCGCTGGGGTCGATGGTCGGGACGTCGACCGACGGGGCGTCCAGGTCGAAGCCCTCGAGGCGGAAGTCGTCGATCAGCCAGGCGCCGTCCTCCTTGACCAGCGCGTACTCGACCGTGATCGGCTCCTGACCGGGCGCGCTGACCTCGACCGGCACCGTCGCCTCGTCGCCGTCCTCCTCGGCGTCCTTGACGTCGAACTCGACGTCCTCGGGGTTCACGCCGGAGGCCTCACCGGCCGCCGCCTCAGCCTCGCACTCGAACTCCTGCCGGGCGTTGTCGGTGAGGAACTCCTCGGCCGCGTCGCAGTCCTGGTCGCGGGTCGCCTCGGCGAAGGACTCGACGATCTCGGCCGGGCCCTCGGCCGGGTCGTCGGTCGACGTCTCGTCGTCGCCGCCCAGGATCAGCACCAGGGCCACGATCGCGCCGCCGAGCAGCACCAGACCGGCCACGATGCCGATGATCAGGCCGGTCTTGCGCCGGCGCGGTCCGCCCTGGCCGGGCTGTCCGTACGGCTGCTGGCCGTACGGCTGCTGGCCGTACGGCTGCTGTCCGTACGGCTGCTGGCCGTACTGCTGCTGGCCGGGCTGCTGACCGGGCTGGCCGTACGCCGGCCCACCCTGCGGGGCGTCGTACTGCGGTCCGGGCTGGGCGGAGCCGTAGCCGGACGGCTGCGCCGGCAGCTGCTGGGTCGGCGGCGGGGTCGTGGGGGCCGGGCCCTGACCGGGCGCGGCCCACTGCGAGCCGTCCCACCACCGCTGGCCGCCCTGACCGTCGTCGTACCAGCCGGGGGGTGTGGTGCTCATCGCGGAACTCCTGGGATGGGGAACGGGTTCAGGGCCGTGCGGTGATGCCGTCGACCAGCCAGCCCCGAGCAGTGTCCACCAGGACCAGGGTGAACCTGAAGGGGGGCGAGGGCGACGGGCCCGACGTCGCGTCGCGGACCAGCGTGCCCACGACCGTGGCCCGCCCACCTCGGACCACCGCCGGCCCCGCGGTGGCGCGGAAGTCGTCGAGCGAGCCCGGCGACAGGTCGGCCTGGGCGCAGCCGCCCTCGCGGCGCAGGAAGCCGATCGTCGAGAGGTCGTCGACGGTGCGGCAGTCCGAGGCCAGCACGGCCCGCAGGAAGGTGTCGGCGACCGTCCCGGGCCCGGGGCCGGGGTCCGGCTTCGGCGGCGCCGACGTCGGTGGGGGCTCGGACGTCGGGTCGGAGGTCGGCTCGGACGTCGGGTCGGAGGTGGGCTCCGTGGTGGGCTCGGAGGGCTCTGCCGACGGCTCGGACGACGGCTCGGACGACGGGCTGGTGCTCGGGTCGGCGGCGGTGCGGTCGTCGTCGCGCCGGCCGACCAGCACGGCCGCGACCACCAGCCCCGCGAGCACCAGCAGGACCAGGGCCCCGAGGCCGACGACGACGGGGGTGCTCGGACGCCGGCGCCGCTCCTCGCGGTGCTGGACCGGCGCCTGCGAGGGCGGGTACGCCGGGGGCGGCGGCACCGAGTCCGGCTGCACCCGGTCGGTCCAGCGCTGGCCGTCGTACCACCGGACGACGCCGAGGGCGTCGGGGTACCAGCCCGGTGGCGTGCCGGTCACGGGCTGCTCGAGGGGCCGGGACCGTCGAGGGCGTCGATGCCGCGCCGCACGCGGGCCGACTGGTCCGGGCCGGGGGCGGCGTAGGCGACGACGTTGCCCGCCAGGTAGGCGTCCTTGTCGCTCTCGGCGGCGTCGTCGGCGAAGACCTCCGGCGCCTCGGCGGCGAAGACCGCGGCCGCGGCGGGGTCGGTGAAGACCAGGACCACCGCGGAGGCGTCGTCGGCGACGACCGAGATCAACCCGGCCACCGCGGTCGGGTCGAAGGCCACGGCACCGTCGGGCACGTCGGCGGGCCGGGCCGCCTCCACTCCCTGCACCTGGGCGCGCTCGAGCGCCGCCACGACGTCGGTGGCGGTGGCGTCGGCCGGCGAGTCGGCCGCCAGCACCTCGACCCCCGCCGCCTCCACCTGCGGCCCGAGGCCGGCCAGCGGCACCCCCTGGGCCCCGTCGTCGGGCGTCTCCTCCTCGCCGCCGCAGGCCGCGGTCAGCCCGAGGAGGGTGACCAGGAGGACGGCGGGAGCACGGCGGAGCACGCCGCCATCATGCCGGGTCCGTGTTCGCCCCCGGCGGGTACGCGGTTTCCGGCTGGCGGTGGTCGAGCCGCTGGGACGGCGCCACCGCGTGACGGTCATCCCCCGGGTCAGCCGCACTCCGAGCCGGCGGTGGCGACCCGGATCGCGACCGTGGTCCCGGTCTTGCTGCGCGCCTCGAACAAGGCGTCGTCGGCGTCGTGGGCCAGGACCAGGATCGCGCCGCCCGGGTCGTTGCCGATGACGGGCTCGTCGAAGCCGGAGCCGGCCAGCACCGGGGCGAGCGTCTGCTGCAGCGACGAGGGATCGCTCGGACCGGACCCGGTGCCGACCCGCTCGAGGGTGAGGGCGCAGACGTCGTCGTACTCCTCGGTCGTCACCTGCGGCGCCGTCCACGACAGGTCGCCGCCGAGCGAGTCGACCGCGGCGGCGAGCACGGGACCGTAGGCGGCGATCCGGTCGGGCTCGACCGGGCTGTCGGGCAGCGGTGGCTGCCAGGTGGGCTCCCGGGGCTGCGGTTCCGCGACCGGCGACGTCGTGGGGTCGCCGCCGCGACCGTCGCCGCCGGGGTCGTCGTCGCCGCCACAGCCGGCCAGCCCGAGCGTCGCGACGACGGCGAGCGCCAGGCCCGCGACCCGGGCACTCACAGCGGGTGGTCGACCCAGGCGTCGACCGTGGACTTGATGTGCACGGTGAGCTCGGCGCCGGCGTCGTCGACCGCCTCGCAGACCAGGTGCCCCGAGGGACTGCCGGTCATCGGCGGCTGCTCGGGGAAGCCCCGGCGGCGCAGCACGGCGTTGACCGCGCGCGAGAGCGCGGGCGGGTCGAGCTCGGCGGTCGCGACGCCGATGGCGTGGATGGCCCCGACCCGCAGGGCGCGGCTCCCGTCGGGGCGGACCGCCTCCCCGGCGTCGCTGCGCGGGGACCAGGTGACCGGTCCGAGCTCGGCCTCCAGCGCGTCCTGCAGCGCGTCGAGCACCGGCCCGTAGGTGCGGGCGAGCTGCTGCACGCCGTCGGCGTGGTGGTCGGTCATGGTCTCCACTTCCCTGGTCTCTTGCCTGGTCCCGCGCTCGTCAGAACGGCGGGTCGACCCGGACGCCGCCGCCGAACCACCGGTCGTACTCCTCCGGCGTCAGGTGCACCTCGCCGGGGTAGTAGGTGCCGTCGAGCCACCCGCCGTTGGGGCCCCACGGGTTCTGCAGGACGACGTTGCCGTCGGCGTCGATGCCCTCCACGGAGTAGTGGTGCGACGGCACCACGCGCTTGGCGGGGTCGACGTCGTCCGGCTGCGGCTCGCCGCCCCCGGTGCCGGCGGTCATCGCCGACGGCGGGTCGGTGCTCGAGCCCTCTTCGATGTCCTCGACCGTGGGCGGGCCGTGGCCGTCGGGCTCGTCGCCGGTGAGCCGCTGGATCGGCACGTCCGGGACCTGGCCGTCCTCGATGTCGCCGAACTCCTGCTCGATGGCCTGCTCGTAGATCGAGAGCCAGCTGTCGTCGCCGGTACCGGCCTGCTGCGACCCGTCCTCGGGCAGCGTGTCGGGGTCGACCTCGACGGTGACCGGGTTGCCGTCGTCGTCGTAGAGGGTGACCTGGTAGGTGCCGGACGCGGGGTCCCACCGCAGGTGCTCGCGGACGAACCCCGGGTCGGCCTCGGCCAGCGAGATCAGCTGGGAGAGGGTCACGCAGCTGCCGTAGGCGTCCTGCTCGTTGAGGTCGGCCTGCCGCAGGATGCCCTCGTCGCTGAGGTCGATCGGGCCGTCGTCGCTCGGGGGCAGGTCGATGCCGATCAGCGCCATCAGGGCGATGGTGGCTGCGCGGTCGCTGCCGTCGGCCTGGGCCAGCAGCTCGCGCGCCTGCTGGGTGAGCTGGCCGGCGTAGACCCGCCAGCGGAGGAACTCGACGACCTTGAGGAGGTCGAGGGGGAACGTCGACTCGACGAGGCCGGAGTCGTCGGGCCCGGTCAGGTGCCGCTGGCTCGCGACGACGGCCTGCAGCGCGACGATCTCGACCTGGAGCGGCGTGGTCTCGCGCACGGCCTCGTCGATGACGGTCGCGCCGTCGCGGTGGACCGTGGCCAGCTCGCCGTGGGACGCCGCCAGCTCGCGGAGCTCCGCGGCGGCCAGGGCACCGGTCTGGTCGGGCCAGGACTTCTCGATCGCGGCCGCCTGCTCGTCGAGCTCCTGCTGGACGGCCTCGGCGGTCCGGGCCTGGCGCCGCGCCCAGTCGGCGCCGGCCTCCCAGCCAGCCGGGTCGAACGCGGTGAGCTGGCTGACGGTGATCACGAGCCCGACCCCCCGCCCCGCGACCACATGGCGCGGGCGGCCTCCGCGGCGTCGTCGTCGACCCGCTGCAGGAACAGCGCCGAGGCGTCGAGCCGCTCGGCCGTCGCCCCGGTGGCGTCGGCGCGCCGGCTCGAGGCGCGGTCCATGTCAGCCGCGTAGCGGGTGATGGCCTCGCTCAGCGTGAAGCCGTCGTTGCCGGGGTGGCCGGCAACGTCGCTGCGCGCCAGTCGCTGTGCCGCCGCGTCGACCGCGTCCGCGGACCGCAGCACCTCGGTGGGACTGATCTCGATGGCCACCCCCGGGTGCTACCCGGCCGGACGGCGGTGAAACGGGGCGGGGGGCTGGCGCCCGTCAGCCGACGAACCCGCGGGCGACCTCGAGCAGCCGGTCGTTGCCCTCGGGCTCCCCGATGGAGACCCGGGCGCCCTCGCCGGCGAAGGGGCGGACGACGATGCCGGCCTGGTCGGCGGCGGCGGCGAAGTCGGCGGTGCGGTCGCCGAGCGCGAACCAGACGAAGTTGCCCTGCGGCACGGGCACGTCCCAGCCCATCTCGACCAGGGCGGCGTGCACGCGGGCGCGCTCGGCGGTCAGCGCCTCGACCCGCTCGAGCAGCTCGGCCTCCGCCTCGAGCGAGGCGATCGCCGCGGCCTGGGCGACGGCGGAGACGCCGAAGGGCAGCGACACCGCGCGCAGGGCGGCGGCGATCGGCTCCTGGGCGACGGCGTACCCGACCCGGAAGCCGGCCAGCCCGTAGGCCTTGGAGAAGGTGCGGAAGAGCACGACGTTGGGGTGGGCGCGGTAGGTCGCGAGGCCGTCGACGGCGTCGTCCATGCGCACGAACTCGACGTAGGCCTCGTCGACGACCGCCACGACGTGCGGCGGCACCGCGGCGAGGAACTCGTCGAGCTCGGTCTGGGTCACGGCCGGACCGGTCGGGTTGTTGGGCGTGCAGACCATCACGACCCGGGTGCGGTCGGTGATCGCGGCGAGCATCGCGGGCAGGTCGTGCCGCCCGTCGGTGGTCACCGGCACCTGCACCGAGGTCGCGGCGGCGGCCGCGGCCGCGATCGGGTAGGCCTCGAACGAGCGCCAGGCGTGGACGACCTCGTCGCCGGGCTCGCAGAACGCGTGCAGCAGCTGGTAGATCAGCGCGACGCTGCCGGTGGCGACCGCCAGGTCGGTCGTCGGCACGTCGAGGCGCTCCGCGAGCGCGTCGTACAGCGCGCTCGAGCCCATGTCGGGGTAGCGGTTCATCACCGCGACCGCCCGGGTCGCCGCCTCCACCACGCCGGGCAGCGGCGGGTAGGGGTTCTCGTTGCTCGACAGCTTGTACGCCGTCATCCCCGGCCGCACGGTCGGCGGCTTGCCGGGCACGTAGGCGGGGATCTGCAGGACGTTGGGGCGCGGCTGCGGGTGGGCCATGCGCGTCAGGCTAGTGGGGTCGTGGCGAGGCGGGACGCCCCGGCGTCAGCGGGCGGCGTAGGTGAGCAGCGCGAGCCCGCAGTCGAAGCGGCGCGACTCCAGCAGCCGCAGTCCCGAGGCCCGGAACCCGTCGGGGAACAGGCGTCCGCCCCGACCCTGGACGACGGGGTGCACCCACAGCCGGTACTCGTCGACGAGCCCGGCCCCGATCAGCGTCGGCAGCAGGGTGAGGCTGCCGGTGCACACGATGTCGCCGCCGGCGGCCTCCTTCAGCGCCGTCACCTCCTCGACGACGTCGCCGCGCAGCACCGTGGAGTGCTGCCAGTCGAGGTCGTCGTCGGCGAGCGTGGAGGAGGCGACGTACTTCCGGACGCCGTCGAGGTAGTCGGCGATGCCGGTGGCGTCGTCGGTCAGGTCGCGCCAGTAGCCCCGGAAGTCGGTGAACGTCTGCCGGCCGAGGACGAGGGCGTCGCACGCCTCGTCCTGGCGGTGCTGCTCGGCCTGGTAGGCGTCGTCGTCGGTCCCGGCCTGGTCGTCGAACCAGTCGTCGAGCATCTGGATCGAGCCGTCGAGGGTCATGTTCTGGGTGATCGCGAGGGTGCGGGTCATGAGGAGTACCGACTGCGCCAGGGGCGCAGGATCATCGCCAGCACGATGCCGGCCAGCACCCCGAGCGCGGCCCCGGTGACGTTGTCGACGATGTCGGTGACGTCACACGCGCGGTCGATGCGGGCCAGCTCGAGCTGGGTCCACTCGATGCCCACCGAGTACGCCGCCAGCGCCGCCAGCCCCAGCGGCACCGTCACGGTCGTCCAGGCCCGCCACCGCGCCGCGGCGACCACGAGCAGTGCGCCCGGCGGCACGAACACGGCAACGTTGAGCAGCCGCTGGCCGCCGGAGAAGATCCAGAAGCCGTCGGGCGCGGGGCCGCCGATGTCCCACGAGCAGGTCGCGAGCCGGCTGTCGGCCGGCACGACCCCGGGCGCACCGTTGGCCGGGAGCAGGGTGATCAGCCCGATCACGACCACCGACCACGCCAGCCCGCCGAGCGCGAACGCCGTCACCACCCCCAGGCGGGGTCGCAGCGCGAACGCCGGCAGCGCGCACAGCAGGCCCGCGAGCACGACGCCCACGAGCATGACGCCCACACCACCGACCGGGAACACCGGCTAGACGTTAGCGAGCGCCTCCAGTGCCCAGCACCCGTGGTCGAGGACCACTCATTCGGGCGGGAGCAGCACCTCGCCGCCCGCGACCACGGGCAGGTCGCGGCCGAGGGTCACGTCGACCGGGTTGGTCAGGCAGCGGATCGAGCCGCCGCCCTTGTGGAACTCCGACACGTCGACGACGACGACCTCGAAGCCCCACTCCTCGAGCCGGGCGCGGACCCGGTCGGGGCAGGCCGGCATCACCACGGTGCGGCCGACGACGACGGAGTTGGCGCAGAACGTCGTCAGCGCCTCCTCCTCGGTGAGCACCAGCGGCTCGGGGACCAGGGCCAGCAGCGCCGCCGCCGAGGCGTCGTCGAGCGCGCTGGGGCAGACCATCGCCCGGCGCTCGTCGAGCGGGCAGAAGGCCAGGTCGAGGTGGTACATGCCGGGGTGGGTGATCCGGACGCCGCGCACCCGCACGCCGAGGTCGGTGGCGAGGTGCTTGAGGGCGAGCTCCTCGGTGCGGGGGCCGTAGCCGACGACGAGCGCGTCGCCCCAGGCGAACGCGTCGCCGGCCTCGAGGTGGGCGCCGACGCCGTCGCGGCCGACGGTGGAGGTGGTGTAGCCGTGCTCGGCGAACCACGGCTGCGCCGAGCGGCCCTCCATCCGGCGCTCGGGGTGGCGCATGTGCGACATCACGACGTGCGGCCCCGCGGGCAGCACCATGCCGAGGCCGAGGTTCATCGCGTAGACCATGTCGGGGGCGTCGCAGCGCTGCGGGAGGACGTCGACCCGGGCGCCGAGGCCGCGCAGGACCTCGACCATCTCGTGCCACTGCCGCCAGGCCAGCACCCGGTCGGGCTGCACGTCGGGATCCATGAACGGGTTGATGGCGTAGTCGATGCGGAAGTGCGTCGGCTCCACGGCGACGTAGTGGTGACCCCAACCCAGCTGGCTCAACGTGTCCTCCTGCGGTGATTGTCAGACAATCTGACAGACACATGGTGTCGCAGGACGACGGGAAGAGCAAGAAGGCGCGGCATGATGGGCGCATGGCGCACCCCGGGACGACGTCCACCACCGTCGTCGACCCACCCGGACCCTTCGCCTCCCTCCACGTCGAGCACACCTCCACCGTCGAGCGGGCCGCCGACGAGCTGCGCCGGGCGATCTTCGAGGGCGAGGTCGAGAGCGGTACGGCGCTGCGCGAGGTCGCCCTCGCCGACTCCCTCGGCGTCTCCCGGCCCACGATCCGCGAGGCGCTCGGCATCCTGGTCGCCGAGGGCCTGGCCACCCGCGAGCCCCACCGCGGCGTGCACGTCGCGACGCCGGAGAAGGAGTCGGTCCACGACGTCTGCGCCGCCCGCTGGGTGCTCGAGGGCGCCGGCGTGAGCCGCTGGCGCCAGGCGACCGACGAGCAGCGCGACCACGTGCGCCGGGCGCTGCGCCGCTACACCGACGCCGTCCGCGCCGAGGGCACCTACCAGGAGCTCAACACCCTCCACCTGGCCTTCCACGTCTCCCTGGTCGGCCTCGCCGGCAGCCCCCGCCTGGTCGCGATGGCCGAGAACCTGGTCGCCGAGCTCAAGCTCGCCCTCGCCCAGGTCGAGCGGATCGCCCGCAACGCCCACGACCAGGCCGACACCCACGTCGCGCTGGTCCAGCTCCTCGAGGACGACCACGTCGACCGCGCGATGGCGTTCCTCCAGGCCCACCTCGAGGACGCCGAGACCGAGATCGTGGCGGCGCTGCGGCTCTGAGGCCCGGGGGTGGCCGGGGGTGGCCGGGTGGCTCCCGGCCCTGGCACCGCCTGCCATGCTCGGCCCCATGCGCATCGTCCTCCGGCTGGTCACCACCGCCCTCGGGCTGGCGGCGGCGGCGTGGCTGCTCGACGGGATCGCGTTCCCGGGCGGGCCGCAGCGCGGCTGGGCCGAGGTCGAGCACGACCTGGTGCCGCTGCTGCTGGTCTCGGCCATCCTCGGCCTGGTGACGGCGGTGGTGAAGCCGGTGCTCAAGGTGCTGGCGTTCCCGCTGGTCGTCGTGACGCTCGGGCTCTTCCTGCTCGTCATCAACGCCGCGATGCTGCTGCTCACCGGCGCGCTGGCCGAGGCGCTCGACATCTCCTTCCGCGTCGACGGCTTCTGGACCGCGGTCGGCGGCTCGATCATCATCACCGTCGTGACCTGGGCCGTCGACGGGCTCGTCGACGACCGCGAGGACCGCTCGTGAGGCTGCCCCCGCCCCGCGAGCCGGGCCGCTACCGCGTCGGCATGGTCTGCCTGGGCAACATCTGCCGCTCGCCGATGGCCGACGTCGTGCTCCGGGCCAAGGTCGCCGACGCCGGCCTGGCCGACCGGGTCGAGGTCGACAGCTGCGGCACGGGCGGGTGGCACGTCGGCGGGCCGATGGACCCCCGCGCCGCCGACACCCTGCGCGCCGGCGGCTACGACGGCAGCGCGCACCGCGCCCAGCAGTACGCCGACCGCTGGCTCGACGACCACGACGTCCTGCTGGCCATGGACGAGCAGAACCTCACCGACATCGGCGGCCGCTCCGCGCGGGTGCTGATGCTGCGCGACCTCGACCCCGACGGGCCCGGCGACGTGCCCGACCCGTACTACGGTGGGGACGGCGGATTCCTGGAGGTGCTGGCGATGGTGGAGCGCTGCTGCGACGCGCTGGTCGCCGAGCTGCGCGGGCTGGCCGACGGCACCGACGGCACCGTGGCTCGATGACCCGTCGCCCCCACGTGGCCCGCCGCGCCGAGCAGCTGCTCGACGCGGCCGTCGTCGCGACCGCCCCGGTCGCCGGCGGCGACGTCTCGACCGCCACCAAGCTGCGCCTGTCCAACGGCACGACCGCGGTGATGAAGACCCTCCCCCAGGCGCCGACCGGGTTCTTCGAGCACGAGGCGTGGTGCCTGCGCTGGCTCGCCGAGGCCACGGCCGACGGCGGCGTCCACGTCCCCGAGGTCCTCGCCGTCGACACCGACTGCCTGGTGCTGGCCTGGGTCGAGACCGGCCGCGCCACCGGCGACGAGGCCGCCGACCTCGGGCGCCGGCTGGCCGTCACGCACGCCGCCGGCGCACCGTCGTACGGCGCCGGGCGTGACGGGTTCATCGGCCGGCTCACGCTGCCCAACCGCCCCACCGACACGTGGCCCGAGTTCCACGCGACCCGGCGGTTGCTGCCGTTCGTGCGGCAGGCCGTCGACCGCGGCGCCCTCGAGCCCGACGACGCCGCGGCCATCGAGGCGGTGGCCGAGCGGCTGCCGTCGCTGGTCCCCGACGAGCCGCCCGCGCGGATCCACGGCGACCTGTGGAACGGCAACGTCCTGTGGGGCACCGACGGTCAGGCCGCGCTGATCGACCCCGCCGCCCACGGCGGCCACCGCGAGACCGACCTGGCGATGCTCGAGCTCTTCGGCCTGCCCCACCTCGCCCGGGTGCTCGACGCCTACGCCGAGGTCGCCCCGCTCGCCGAGGGCCGCGCCGAGCGGGTCGGTCTGTTCCAGCTGTTCCCGCTGCTCGTGCACGCCTGCCTGTTCGGCGGCGGGTACGGCGCCCGGGCGGCGCAGGTCGCGCGCAGCTACGCCTGAGGTGCGCCGCCCCGCCATCCTCGGGGCGAGAGCCTTCTCAGTGCGGCCTCAGGGCTGCGTGCGACAGTGGACGTCGTGTCCGCACCACCCAAGCCGCGCGTCCTCGTCGTCGACGACGACAAGGCCGTCCGCGAGTCGCTGCGCCGCTCGCTGGAGTTCAACGGCTACGACGTGCACCTCGCCGGCGACGGGGCCGAGGCGCTCGCCGGGATCGGCGCGGTCACGCCCGACGTCGTGGTGATGGACGTGATGATGCCGCGCCTCGACGGGCTGGAGACGACGCGCGCGCTGCGCACCGCCGGCAACGACGTGCCGATCATCGTGCTCACCGCCAAGGACGCGGTCGGTGACCGGGTCGAGGGCCTCGACGCCGGTGCCGACGACTACCTGACCAAGCCGTTCGCGCTGCCCGAGCTGCTCGCGCGGCTGCGCGCGCTGCTGCGCCGCGCCGTACCCGCCGACGACGACGCCGAGGAGACGCTGGGCTTCTCCGACCTGAGCATGAACGTCACCACCCGCGAGGTGCGCCGCGCCTCCCGCTCGATCGACCTGACCCGCACCGAGTTCACGCTGCTCGAGCTGTTCCTGCGCCGCCCGCGGCGGGTGCTCGACCGCTCGTTCATCCTCGAGGAGGTCTGGGGCTACGACTTCCCGACCACCGCCAACTCCCTCGAGGTCTACGTCGGCTACCTGCGCCGCAAGACCGAGGCCGAGGGCGAGCCCCGCCTGCTGCACACCGTGCGCGGCGTCGGCTACGTGCTCAAGGAAGCATGAGCGGGCCAGGGCCCGACCGTGGCTGGCACTACCGGAGGTCCCTCGCGAGCAGGGTCACCCTGCTGACCACCGTCGCCGTCGGCCTGACGGTGGCGGTGATGGCCGCCGGCACCTACGCGGTCGCGCGGATGCAGCTGCAGGACCAGCAGGACGCCTCGCTGCTCAAGCGGGCCAGGGTCGCGGCGGAGGGGTCGTCGAGCGCCCAGTACCGGGTGGACCCCGCCTACGTCGGCGCGGCCGACGTCAAGCTGGCGCGGATCGAGGCCGGCACCAGCCAGATCTTCATCAACCAGACCGACCTGCCGCTCGGCGAGACCGAGCTCGCGGTCGCCCGGCGCGACCTCGGGCAGAGCCTCCGCACCGTCGAGATCGACGGCGAGTCGTGGCGCATGGTCACGGTGCAGGCGCCCGACGCCGGCACGGCGACGGTGATCGCGCAGTCGATCGAGGACCAGGAGGAGTTCCTCGCCAAGCTCGGCTGGGTGAGCCTGATGTTCGGGCTCGCGGGGGTGCTCGGCGCCACTGCCGCCGGCTTCGGCGTGGCCCGCAACGGCCTGCGCCCCGTGCGCCGCCTCACCGCCTCGGTCGAGACGATCGCCCGCACCGAGCGGCTCGACCCGCTGCCGGTCGAGGGCGCCGACGAGCTGGCCCGGCTCGCGACGGCGTTCAACGAGATGCTCGCGGCGCTGTCGGCCTCCCGCGACCGCCAACGACGACTGGTCACCGACGCCGGCCACGAGCTGCGCACCCCGCTGACCTCGCTGCGCACCAACGTCGACCTGCTCGTCCAGTCCGACCAGGAGCAGGTGGCGATCGACCCCGGTGCGCGGGCCGAGCTGCTCGACGACATCCGCGCCCAGACCGACGAGCTCACCACGCTGATCGGCGACCTCACCGAGCTCGCCCGCGACGAGCCGCTGGCGCCCGTCGTCGGCGAGGTCGACCTGAGCGAGGTCGTCGACGCCGCGGTCCAGCGCGTACGCCGCCGCGCCGGCGACAAGACGTTCGACATCGACGCCGAGCACTGGCTCGTCGTCGGCGAGGCCCCCGCGCTCGAGCGGGCGGTCACCAACCTCCTCGACAACGCCGCCAAGTGGGGCCCGCCGGGCAGCACCATCACGGTCCGGCTGCGCGCCGCCGACGACATCGGGGTCCTGACGGTCGACGACCGTGGGCCCGGGATCGCCGCGGCCCACCGCGACCGGGTCTTCGACCGGTTCTGGCGGGCCGAGGAGTCGCGCAGCATGCCCGGCTCGGGCCTCGGCCTGTCGATCGTGCGCCAGGTCGTCGACCGCCACGCGGGCTGGGTCCGCGCCGAGGAGGCACCCGGCGGCGGCGCGCGGCTGGTGCTCCAGCTCCCGGGGAGGTCCGGTGCGTAGCGCGACCGCAGCGGTGCTGCTGGCGCTCGGCCTGGGGTCCGGCCTGGTCGCCGGGTGCGGTGGCGACGAGGAGGCGCCGGGCGACCGGCCCGACCTGCCCACCACCCCGCCCGCCCTGTGGAACCCCTGCGACGGGCTCGACCCGGCCGCGGTCGACAGGACCTTTGCGACGGAGCTCACCGCGAGCACCGGCACGCCCGAAGCGCCCGTGTGCTCCTTCGCCCCGGCCACCGAGGGCGACCCCGCGGTCGAGGTCAACTACCAGCTGTACGCCGGCACCCTCGACGACCTGCTCGAGTCGTTCGGCGACGTGGTCGAGGAGGGCCGCACCCAGGTCACCGAGCCCGAGGTCGCCGCGGCCGACGACGCCCGCGTCATCTCCGACGTCAACCACGGCACGCTCGCCGTGACCGGGTTCGTCCGCAACGGACGACTCGTCCAGGTCGTCAACGCGATCGACCCCGCACCGTTCCAGGACGCGCGGCTGCGTCGAGGCGTCGAGGCGCTCCTGGGCGACCTGGCGGCCCGCGCCGACGAGTCCGGCCTCGGCGACGGCATGGACCACCCGCCCACGGACTGACGACGGCTGTCGGCGTCCGGGCTACGCGCGCAGCGCGCGCAGCACCCGGTCGGCCTTGACCGCCGACTCCGCCCACTCCTCGCCGACGTCGGACAGCACGGTGATCCCGCCGCCGGTGCCGAGGCGGTAGGTGCCGTCCCCGGTGGTCGTCAGGCTGCGGATCACCACGCCGAGGTCGGCGCGCCCGTCGGCGGCCACCCAGCCGAACGCGCCGGCGTACGCGCCGCGTGGTGTCGCCTCCACCTCGCCGATCACTCGCATCGTGCGCAGCTTGGGGGCGCCGGTCATCGACCCGGCCGGGAACAGCGCGCGCAGCGCCGCCACCGTCGAGACGTCGTCGCGGAGTCGCCCGCGGACGGTCGAGACCAGCTGGTGCACGGCGGCGTACGACTCGACCGCCATCAGCTCCGGCACCTCGACGCTGCCGACCTGGCACACCTGCGCCAGGTCGTTGCGCAGCAGGTCGACGATCATCAGGTTCTCCGCGCGGAACCGCGGGTCGGTGGCCAGCCGGCGCCGGTGCTCGTCGTCCTCGGCCGGCGTCGCGCCCCGCGGCGTGGTGCCCTTGATCGGCTTGGTCTCGAGGGTGCGGTCGGCCGTGACCAGGGCGTAGCGCTCGGGGCTGGAGCTGAGCAGCCACGCCCGCGCCCCCTCGACGTCGTGCTGCAGGAACCCGGCGTACGGCGCGGGGTTGAGCTCGCGCAGCCGCAGGTACGTCGCCGCCGGGTCGCCCCCGCCGGGCTGCTCGAGGCGGTAGGTGAGGTTGACCTCGTAGGTGTTGCCGGCGTGGAGGTGTTCCTGGACGCGGGCGAAGGCGGTGGCGTAGGCGGGGTCGACGGGGGCGTCGGCGCAGGATTCCCCGGTGCACCGGGGAATCCCGCACTCCGGGGGCAGAACTTCCCCCCCGAACCGAGAGTTCTCCCCCCGAAGCGGGTGGTCGAAGGCGCGGACGTGGGAGGGGCGCATCCAGACGGCGTCCGGCAGCCAGGGGTCGGGGGTGGCGGGGAGGTCGGGGCGGGCGGCGTAGCCGAGGTAGCCGAACCACTGGCCGCGGTCGCCGCCGGCGGCCAGCTCGGCCTCGAGCACGTCGAAGACGTCGTCGCCGACCACCTCGGCGCGGCCGCCCGCCCACCGGGTCACCTCGCGGCGGGCGGCGGAGTAGGTGAGCGACACGTCGTCGGGGTCGAGCCAGCCGACGATGGAACGGCGTCCCGACCACTCCCGCGCGCCGCCGCCGTCGAGCCAGAAGCACCGCGGGTGCCGCGCCGCCACCGACGCGAACACGTCCTCCACCGCGGTCACGGCCCCACCGACCCCAGGAAGTTCGCGACCATGGCGGCCCCGTGCTCCGACAGCACCGACTCGGGGTGGAACTGCACGCCCTCCAGCGGCAGCGTCCGGTGGCGCACCCCCATCACCACGCCGTCAGGCGTGCGGGCCGAGACCTCCAGCACGTCGGGCACGGTCACGGCCGCGAGCGAGTGGTAGCGCACCACCGTGAGGTCCTGGGGCAGACCGGCGAAGACGCCGCGCCCGTCGTGCTCGACGCAGCCGACGGTGCCGTGGGCGGGGGTCACCCGCCCGACCACCCCGCCGTACGCCGTGACCAGGCCCTGCATCCCCAGGCACACCCCCAGCACCGGGCGGGTGCCCGCCCGCAGCACCTCCGAGCCGACGGCGAAGTCGGCGACCACGTCGGGCGCGCCCGGTCCCGGCGACAGCACGACGTGGGAGTGGGCGAGCACGTCCTCGGCGGAGACCTCGTCGTGCTGCACGACCCGCGGCAGCACGCCGGTGACCGAGGCGACGAGGTGGACCAGGTTCCACGTGTAGGAGTCGTGGTGGTCGACCACCACGACGTCCGGGCGTCCCTGGTTCACGAGGAGTCACCGTATCGACCAGCCCCGGGTGCCGCCCGTTCACCGTCGGGCCACACAGCGGCCAGTCGGTCCCGCGAGGTTCGTCACGCTCCTCCCCGTCCACTCGGAAGGCCTCCCGTGACACCCGTGCGCCTGAACGTGCTCGCGCTCCTCGCCCCGCTCCTCGCCGTCCCGGCCCTCGCCGCGACGTCCGCCGCGCCGTCGTACGCCGGGGAGCCGATCGCCCCCAGCCAGGTGCTGATCAGCGAGGTCGCCAACGGCGGCCCCGGCGCCGACTCCAACGCCAACCGCGTCTCGGCGGACAACTTCATGGAGGTCACCAACTACGGCGCCGCCCCGGCCGACATCTCCGGGTGGCGGCTGCTGCGGTGCGGTCAGACCGGCGACGCCTACGGGCCGCAGAAGGTCTTCCCGGCCGGCACCGTCCTCGCCCCCGGCGACACCTACACCGTGGCCGGCCCGACGGCCAACGTCACCAAGATCCCCCGCGACGCGGTCTACGACGAGACCGGCTCCAACCTCCACGACTTCGGCGTGGGCGCCTGGCTGGAGAAGCCCGACTACACCGTGGTCGACCGGGTCGGGTTCTACCACGAGTCGGTCTTCTCCGACTGCGGCCAGGACGACCGGGCGCTCGAGCGCACCCTCGACCACCGCCTCGGCCAGAGCCACCAGCGGGTGGCCGCCACCGGCGACGTCGAGACCGACTGGGTGGTCGCCACCCGCACCCCCGACGCCGCCAACGCCAGCACCGGCGTCGACGACCTCGTCGAGACCGGCATCAAGATCACCGAGGTCGCCAACGGGTCGGCCACCGCCGACGCCGACCAGTACGTCGAGCTCACCAACACCGGCTCGGCGCCGGTCGACGTCACCGGCTGGAAGCTCTACCGGTGCGGCGAGAACGGCACCGCCTACGTGCAGAACGCCGCCCTGCCCGCCGGCTCGGTCGTCGCGCCGGGCGCGTCGTACGTGGTCAGCCACGTCGCCGCCAACGCCTCCATCCCGCGCCAGGCGACCTATCCCTCGGGCATGCACTGGCGCGACTACGGCGCGATGATCGTGCGCCCCGACGACAAGATCGCCGACCGGGTCGGGTTCTACGAGAACCGGGTCAGCATCTGCACCTCCGGTGACCCGGTCACCGCCAACAACGACCAGCTGCAGGCCGAGAGCTACCACCGCGTCGCCGACACCGGCGACAACGCGGCCGACTTCGTGCTGGCCCAGGAGCGCTCGCCCGGCTCCGTGTCGGCGCCCGGCAGCCTGACGCCGCCGGCGGCGTTCGAGCGCGGCCCCGTCCGGATCAGCGAGATCGTGGGCGCCGGAGCAGGCGGCAGTGCCGACGAGCTCGTCGAGATCGGCAACTACGGCACCGAGCCCGTCAGCCTCGCCGGCTGGTCGCTGGTGCGCTGCGAGGGCACCGGCAAGGGCAACGCCGGCACCCAGGTCGCCGACCTGGGCGCCGTCACGCTCGCGCCCGGCGAGGCCTACCTGGCCGTCGACGACAGCGCCCCCGCCGCGCTCAAGGCGATCGCCGACGCGCAGTACGTCACCGGCATGAACGAGACCGACGGCTACGGCGCCTACCTGCGCAGGCCCGACGGCTCGCTGGCCGACGCGGTCGGCGTCTACGAGACCGTCGACTACAGCCCGTGCGTGGCGTTCGGGTCCGAGATCCGCGGGTTCGGCAAGTACGACCGCGGCGAGTCCTACCAGCGCGCCCGCACCACCGGCGACAACGAGGAGGACTTCATGACCACGCCGGGCCGCACGCCCGGCGTCCTCGCCGACGTCGCGTGGGTCGACCCGACCGAGCCGCTCCCGGGCGAGCTCGACCCCGTCTCGCTGCCCGAGGCCACCACCCCCGGCACGCCGGCCCTCGAGCGCCGCACCACCGGCACCGACTACGCCGCCGTCGTCACCACCGACGACGCCGACGGCGGGCAGCTCGACGTCTCGGTGCGCTCGGCGACCGCGGTGCCCACCGACGGCACCCGGCTCTACGTCGGCGCCACCGGCCGCCAGGTCCCCCAGCGGCTGACGATCGTCGGCGAGCGCCGGGTCACCACCGTGCCGGCGCTGACCACCGAGGCGCGCGGGACGGCGTACCCCTTCCAGCGCTACGCCGTCCCGGTCGCGAGCGCCGCCGACCTCGACTTCACCTGGACCGGCACCACCACCGGCCGCAACGACGTGCAGGCCTACGCCTGGGACGGCACCACCTGGGACCTGCTGACCCACGGCACCGCCAGCGCCGACGGCGACCTGGCGCTGGTCGCCCCGGCCACCGCCGCTCACGTCGTCGACGGCGTGCTCAACGTGCTCGTCATCGACGGCCCGCGGGTCGAGGGCGGTGCGGTCGAGGAGATCGGCGTGACCGACCAGCAGTTCCTCGACCCGGCGCAGTACGACTTCATGTTCAACCACATGACCGACACCCAGTTCCTCTCCGAGGGCTTCCGGGAGAGCTACCGCAAGATGGTCAGCTGGACCGTCGCCAACGCCGACGCCCGCAAGATCGCCTACGCCACCAACACCGGCGACATCATCGAGAACTGGATCGGCGGCAACGCCGACGAGGTGCGGGCCCGCAAGGAGTTCGCGGCCGCGAAGAGGATCCAGACGATGCTCAACGACGCCGACGTGCCCAACGGCGTCCTGCCCGGCAACCACGACAACCTGTGGGGCCGCGACAACCGGCTCTACAACGAGTACTTCGGCCCGTCGATGTACGCCGACGAGTCCTGGTGGGGCGACTCGTGGCGGCCGGGCGACAACTCCGCGCACTACGACTTCGTCACCGCCGGCGAGACCGAGTTCCTGATGCTCTCGCTGCCCTACCGCCCCACCCAGGCGCAGATCGACTGGGCGGGCGAGGTCGCGGCGGCGTACCCGCAGCACAACGTGGTCCTGCTGACCCACAGCTACCTCAACACCGCCGGCGACATCGAGAACCGCCTCGGCCGCTACACCGCCCGTGGCGAGGAGCTGTGGACCGACCTGGTCGCGCCCAACGACAACATCTTCCTGGTGCTCGGCGGGCACTACCACGGCGTCGCCACCAAGTACGGCGACCCGGTGACGGGCGAGCAGTCCGACGCGATCGAGCTCAGCAAGGACACCGTCGCGGTGCGCAACGTCGGCGCGGCCGGCCGCACCGTGGTGCAGATGCTCGCCGACTACCAGGGCTACCGCTCCACCCAGCCGCAGCCGCGCGCCGACACCCTCGACCGCGACACCGGCTTCATGCGGCTGCTGCAGATGGACCTCGACGCCGAGCTGATGGCGGTCAACTCCTACTCGCCGCACCTCGGCTCCTACGAGGCCTGGCGCTACGACGAGCCCGGCTTCCGCGGCGACCAGGCGCGCTACACCGCCGGCGACGACGAGTTCGTCGCCAAGATCGACCTGCTCGGCGAGCGGGCGGTCACGACCACGGCGTGGGGCCTGACGACCCGCTCGACCGAGGTCGGCACGGCGACGGTCGCGGCCGGTGCGCCGGCCACGGTGCCGGTGCCGGGCGCCGCCGACGGCGACCTGCTGCACGCGGTGGTGACCGACGCGTCCGGCCACGTCGTGCGCTCCGGGCTGACGACGGTCTCGCTCGCCCCCGAGCCGCAGACGCCGACCACGACGTCGCTCGAGTCGACCCGGACGTCCCAGCGGTACGGCGCCGCCACCGATGACCGGGCCCTGCTGCTGGTCGACGTGACCGGCGGCGCCGGCGAGGTCGAGGTGCGCGCGGGCGACCAGGTGCTGGCCACCGTGCCGGTGACCGACGGCCGGGCGCGCTACCGCCTGCCGGCCACCCTGCCCGTCGGCACCCACCGGCTCACCGCGGTGCTCGTGCCGGAGTCGGAGACGGTCGCCCCGTCGACCTCGGCGCCGGTGACGGTGACCGTGCTCAAGGCGGTGGCCACGACCAGCGCCACGCTGGTCTCGGCCGGCCGCGCCGTGGCGGTCCGCGTGGCCGCACCCGGCGTCGTCCCGACCGGGCGGGTGACGGTGCGGATCACCGGCCCCGGCCGCGACCGGACCGTGACCGGCACGCTGCGCAACGGCACCGCGCGCCTCACCCTGCCGCGCCTGGGCCGCGGTCAGCACCGCCTCGTGGCGTCGTACGCCGGCAGCGCGACGGTCACCGCCGACGCCGCCCCGGCGCTGGTGCTCCGCCGCCGCTGACCACCACCGGTGCGGGCGTCGCGACAGCGGCGCCCGCACCCCCCACGCTGGTCGAGCCCGGGCGAGCGCCAGCGAGCCCGGGTCGAGATCCGGCGAGGTGACCGCCCTGCGGGGGTCTCGACTCGCGGAGACTTCGTCCCCGCGGCTCGACCACCGTCGGTGGTCGGTCGTCGTACGAGGACCACTAGCGTTGACCGCCCGTCGTACGACGGCCCATGACGCTGGTCGAGCCGGGCGAGCGCCAGCGAGCCCGAGTCGAGACCCGGCGAGGTGCGCACCCTGCGGGGGTCCCGACTCGCGGAGACTTCGTCCCCGCGGCTCGACGACCGTCGGCGTCAGTCGTCGAGGAGCAGGTCGCTGACCAGGTCGTGGAGCAGGTCGTAGCCGCGCTCGGTGAGGATCGACTCGGCGTGGAACTGGATGCCGCGGTAGTGCGGGCCCCGCAGGTGGTGCACGTCGCCGGTGGGGCCGTCGGTGTCGACCGTGACCCCCTCGGGCAGCACCTCGCCGTCGCCGACGCGGCCCACGAACGTGTTGTAGAAGCCGACCCGCTCGGTGCGGCCGTCGTAGTCGACCGGTGACTGGGTGCCCTGGAAGACGATGTCCTTGTAGGCCAGCGGGACCCCGAGCCGCTCGCACAGCGCCTGGTGGCCCAGGCACACCGCGAGGAAGGTCTGGCCGCTCTCGAGCAGCTCGTCGACCGCGGCCCGCACCCGCGAGATCTTCAGGTCGTCGGCGTCGCGCGGGTCGCCCGGCCCCGGACCGACGATCACCAGGTCGTGACCGTCGAGGGCGCCGGGCACGTAGTCCTCGTGGCGCACGACCGTCGACGTCAGCCCGAGGACGCCGAGCACGTGGCGCAGCATGTTCACGAAGTCGTCCTCGTTGTCGAGGATCACCACGCTCCGGCCGGCCAGCCGCGGGTCGGGCGTCGCGCCGGCCTGGTCGGTGAGCCAGAACCGGCTCAGCCGCCGGTTGCGGGCGTTGAGGGTGAGCAGCACGTCCTCGTCGTTGACCAGCTCGGCGATGTCGACGTCGGGCACCGGCGCCGGCGGCACCAGCCCGAACGCCGAGAGGATCCCGCCGGCCTTGGCGTGCGTCTCGGCCACCTCGTACGCCGGGTCGGAGTCGCGCACCAGCGTCGCGCCGGCGGTCACGGTGAGCCGTCCGTCGGGCTTGACGTCGGCGGTGCGGATGACGATCGGGCTGTCGACGACCGGCCCGCCCTCGGCGTCGCGGCCGAGGATGGCCAGCGCGGCGCCGTAGTAGCCGCGACCCTCGGTCTCGTACTGCTTGATCAGCCGGCACGCGTTCTCGACGGGGCTGCCGGTCACCGTGGCGGCGTACATCGTGTCGCGCAGGACCTCGCGCGGGTCGCGGTCGGTGCGGCCGGCCAGGAGGTACTCGGTGTGCACCAGGCGGCTCATCGGCTTGAGGAACGGCCCGAGCACCTGCCCGCCCTCGTGGCAGATGTCGCACATCATCTTCAGCTCCTCGTCGACGACCATGAAGAGCTCGTAGATCTCCTTCTCGTCGTGGAGGAAGTCGAGGAGCTGCTGGCGCGCGTCGCCGTCGCCGGGGATCCGGAACGTGCCGGAGATGGGGTTCATCCGGACGTCGCCGCCGTGCACGCTGACGTGCCGCTCGGGGCTGGCGCCGATCAGGTAGCGGTCGCCGGTGAAGAACACGTAGGTCCAGTAGGCGCCGCGCTCACGCTCGAGCAGCCGCCGGAAGACGGTGAGCGCCGTGGCGGCGCCGAAGTCGGCGACGGTGGCGCGGTAGTGCCGGCCCACGACGAGGTTGGCGCCCTCCCCCTGGCCGATCTCGTCCTCGATGATCGAGCCGACGAGCTTGGCGTACTCGTCGTCGTCGGTCTCGAACCCGCCGCGGTCGGCGAACTCGACCGGCACCTCCTCGATCGCCTCGACCACCTCGGCGACCGAGAACTCCCGCTCGGTCTCGATGTCGACGACCACCAGCGGCGTGCCGTCGTCGTGCGCCTCGAACCCGCGCTCGGCCACCTGCCGGAACGGGATCGCGACCAGCCGGTCGGCGATGTGCCCGTCGCTCGGCGCCCCCTCCTCCAGCGGGACGTCGAGGATCGAGGCCACCTCGGTACGCCGCCCCCCGACCAACCCGACCGTGTCCCGCTCCCCGGCCCGCGTGGAGCGCCGGATGATCGCCCACGCCTCGTGCCCCTGGAGCGCGGCGATGGCGTCCCGGGCGGCGAGGGGTTCAGTCATGCGCGCAGCCTAGTTGCGCGTGGTCCTCAGGCTCGCGGTGGTTTCGAGACGGTTGCTAGCGCAACCTCCTCAACCACCGTTGGTGCCAGACGGTGGTCGAGCCGGGCGAGCGCCAGCGAGCCCGAGTCGAGACCCGGCGAGGTGCCCGCCCTGCGGGGGTCTCGACTCGCAGAGACTTCGTCCCCGCGGCTCGACCACCGTCGGTGATCGGCCGTCGTACGACGCCCCCCACGGTGGTCGAGCCGGGCGAGCGCCAGCGAGCCCGAGTCGAGACCCGGCGAGGTGCCCGCCCTGCCGGGCTGTCGATTCGCTCGACCACCGTCGTACGACGCACCGTCGGTGACCCACGCTGGTCGAGGAAGGCCGCGTAGCGGCCTGTCTCGAGACCACCCGGCCGTAAATGGGGCGACGGGACCGGCACCACCGGAGTAACATCGGTCATGGCCCTCTTCCTCGTCCTCGGCGTCGTCGGACTGCTCGTCCTCGCCGTCGCCCTCGTCACGGGTGACCTGCTCGAGGGGGTCCTCGACGGACTGGCCGGCGACTGGTTCTCCACCGAGGTGGTCGGCGCGTTCATCTCCGCGCTCGGGTTCGCCGGCGCGATCGCCGTCCAGGCCGGCGCCTCCGACGGCGTCGCGGTCGGGGTGGGCGTCGGGGCCGGGGTGGTCTTCGGCGCCGGCGCCGCCGCGCTGACCCGGCTCGTCCGGGGCGGCGCCACCGACGACGCCCCAGGGGCCGACGACGTCGTCGGCCGCGACGGCCGGGTGCTCACGGCCGTGCCCGACGCCGGGTTCGGCGCGGTGGAGGTCTGGGTAGGAGGCCACACGTTGCGGTTCAACGCCCGCGCCGACCTGCCGCTCGAACCCGGGACCCGGGTGCACGTCACCGGGGTCCTGTCACCCACCGCCGTCACCGTCTCGCCGACGTGGAGCTCGCTCCCGCCCGGCGGCTGAGCCCTCCCGCACGACCCGCACCACCACCACACCACACCGAAGGAGCCAAACCATGTTCGACTCCGCTCTGGGCCCCGTGATCGGGCTCGTCGTCCTCGTCCTGCTGATCGTGCTGCTGGTCACCAGCCGCTACAAGGTCGCCGGCCCCAACCAGGCCTTCATCATCACCGGGCGCAAGGGCAAGGCCGTGCTCAACCCCGAGACGGGACAGCTGAGCACCGACCTCTCCGGGCAGAAGGTGGTCCTCGGTGGCGGGGTGTTCGTGATCCCGTTCGTGCAGAAGCAGGCGACCCTCGACCTGTCGAGCCGCCGGATCTCGGTGCAGATCCGGGGGGCCGTCTCCGGCCAGGGCATCAAGCTCAACGTCGAGGGCGTCGCCATCGTCAAGGTCGGTGGCAACGCCGACCAGATCCGGCTGGCCGCCCAGCGCTTCCTCAGCCAGCAGCAGGACGTCGAGGCGTTCACCCAGGAGGTGCTCGCCGGCGCGCTGCGCTCGATCGTCGGCGGGCTGACGGTCGAGCAGATCATCCGCGACCGGGCGGCGTTCGCCCAGCGGGTGGCCGACGAGTCCGAGAACTCCCTCACCGGCCAGGGGCTGATCCTCGACACCTTCCAGATCCAGGACGTCACCGACGACGGCAGCTACCTCGCCGACCTCGGCCGCCCCGAGGCGGCCCGGGTCAGCCAGACCGCGCGGATCGCCGAGGCCAACGCGCGCCAGGCCGCCGAGCAGGCCCAGATCGCCGCCGAGCAGGAGATCGCGGTCGCCCAGCGGACGTTGGCGCTCAAGCAGGCCGAGATCAAGGCCGAGACCGACGCGGCGTCGGCGCAGGCCGCGGCGTCCGGCCCGCTGGCCCAGGCCGACCGCGACCAGGCGATCCTCACCGAGCAGGAGAAGGTCGCGGTGCGCCAGGCCTCCCTCACCGAGCGCCAGCTCGAGACCGAGGTCCGCAAGCCCGCCGACGCGGCGCGCTACAAGCTCGAGCAGGAGGCCGAGGCCAACCGCAACGCCGAGATCGCGGGCGCCGAGGCCCGCAAGGCCGCGACGATCGCGGCCGCCCAGGCCAAGGCGGAGGAGGCGCGGCTCAGCGGTGAGGCCGAGAAATCCCGGCGTACGGCGCTCGCCGAGGCCGAGGCGATCGAGGGTGCCCGCCGCGGTGAGGCCGAGAAGGCCCGCCGCGTCGCCGAGGCCGACGCCACCCGGGCCGAGGGCGAGGCGCAGGCCGCCTCGACGCTGGCGATCGGTCAGGCCGAGGCCGAGGCGATGGAGAAGCGGGCCGAGGCGTTCGCGAGCTACAACGACGCCGCGGTGCTGCAGATGCTGATCGAGGTCCTGCCGCAGGTCGCCCGCGAGGTGGCGGCCCCGATGGCCGCGATCGACCAGCTGACCGTCGTCTCCACCGACGGCGCCGGCGCGCTGCCGCGTCAGGTCACCGACAACGTCGTCCAGACGCTGTCGATGCTCAAGACCACGACCGGCCTCGACCTCGACGAGCTGATCAAGCGGGGCGTGGAGGGCACGGCCGCCAAGCTCGCGCCGTCCGACGGCGCGGCTGTGAAGTAGGGACCGCGCACGGGCGTGGTCTCGAGACAGGCGCTAGCGCGCCTTCCTCGACCACCGTCTGTCGACCGACGGTGGTCGAGGAGGTCGGCCACGACCGTCTCGAGACCACGCGGCCGGAGGTGTCAGCTGACCGTCGTCAGCAGCTGGGTGGCGCGGGTGAGGACGACGTAGAGGGTGGAGCGGCCGGTGGCCGACTCGTCCTCGATCTCCTGGGGACGGACCACCACGATGGCGTCGAACTCCAGGCCCTTGGTGTCGAGGCCGGTGAGGACGACGACGCGGTCCTCGCCGGACGGTGAGACCGAGGAGTCGATGGCGGCGCGGGCGCTGGGTGCGTCGGCGGCCAGCTCGGACCACGACGCCAGCCAGGCGTTGACCTCCGAGCGGCGCGCGACCGGGACGACGATCCCCACCGTGCCGCCGACCTGCTCGGCCACGGCCGCCACCTCGGCGCGCACCCCGGCCTCGAGGTCGGTCACCGGGCCGACGACCTTCGGCTCGACGCCCGTGGAGCGGACGGCGGTGGGGAGGTCGGCATCGAGGCCGACCCGCTCGGCGTACGCCGCGGCGAAGGCGTAGATCTCCGCCGAGTTGCGGTAGTTGGTCGAGAGGTGGAAGGCGTGCTGGGCCTTGCCGGCCAACGCCTCGGCGCGGGCGGCGGCGGACTCGGCCGGGACCGGCCACGACGACTGCGCCGGGTCGCCGACGATCGTCCACGAGGCGGTGCGGCCGCGGCGGCCGACCATCCGCCACTGCATCGGCGTGAGGTCCTGGGCCTCGTCGATGAGCACGTGGGCGTAGCCGTCGTCCTCGATCGAGTGGGTGGGCGGCGCCCAGGCGCGGCCGGTCGGGGCGTACTCGCGGTCGGACGCCGTGATCAGCTCCTGGATGTTGACCGCGCCCTCGATGACCGCGTGCGGGTCGTCGCGCTCGTCGTCGGTGCGGGCCGGTACGTCGCCCAGGGCGTAGCGCAGCTCGTCGAGCAGCGGCACGTCCTCGACGGCCAGGTCGTTGGCGCCGCCGGTCCACGACTTGAGCAGCAGCCGCTGCTCCTCGGCGGTCACGACGTCGTCGCCGACCCGGGTCAGCAGCTCGGGGTCGCGCAGCCACGCCAGCACGTCGGGCGCCGTGAGCGGCGGCCACCAGCCGGCCACGAAGTCGAGGAACCCGTCGTCGCCGAGCAGGTCGTCGTCGAACGCCTCGCGACCGCGCTCGCGACCGCGCTCGCTGCGCACCTGGCGCCACAGGGCGTCGAGCAGCGCCCGACCCACCCGTGGCAGCTGCTGGTTGCGGCGTCCCTGCGACATCAGCTGACGGCGCAGCCGGCCGAGCACGCCGCGGTCGAGCACGAGGGTGTTGTCGTACCAGTACTTGCGGAAGCCCTGCGGGCTGCCGGGCGCCTGCTGCCGCGCCGTACGACGCATCAGCTCGGCCATCCGCGCCGAGCCCTTGACGTCGGCGACCGCCGGCTCGTCGTGGCGGGTCGCGCGGACGCCGTCGACCACCTCGCCGAGCGAGCGCAGGGCGACGGCGGTCTCGCCCAGGGAGGGCAGCACCCGCTCGATGTAGCGCATGAAGACCCCGCTGGGCCCGACGACGAGCACGCCGCCGGACTCGTAGCGACGCCGCTCGGTGTAGAGCAGGTAGGCCGCGCGGTGCAGCGCCACGACCGTCTTGCCGACGCCGGGACCGCCGCTGATCGAGGTGACGCCCTTGCTGGGCGCACGGATCGCCTTGTCCTGCTCGGCCTGGATGGTGGCCACGATCGAGTGCATCGTGCGGTCGCGCGCCCGGGACAGCTGGGCCATCAGGGCGCCCTCGCCGAGGATCGGCAGGTCGTCGGTGTTGCCCTCGGCGTCGAGCAGCTCGTCCTCGACGCTGACCACGGCGGTGCCCTGCGAGCGCAGCACGCGGCGGCGTACGACGGACTGCGGCTCGGCCGCCGTCGCCTGGTAGAACACCGCGGCCGCGGGGGCGCGCCAGTCGATCAGCAGGGAGTCACGGTTCTCGTCGCGCAGGCCGATGCGGCCGACGTAGCGGGGTTCGCGGTCGAGCTCGGGCCGCAGGTCGAGCCGACCGAAGACGAGACCCTCGTGGGCGGCGTCGAGCTGGGCGAGGCGCTTGGCGGCCTGGAAGACCATGGCGTCGCGCTCGACGAGGCCACCCTCGTGCCCGAGGCGGCCGCGGTCGTGGCCCTCGCGGGCGAGCTGCTCGGCTGCCCGCCCGGCGTCCTCGAGCTGCCGGTGCACCCGGTCGACGAACGCCTGCTCGCGCTCGATCTCCTGCTCGACGAGCTCTTCTGTCACGCGCGTTCCCTCACTGCCCTCACTGCCCCGTTGAACGGCAGTCGTCCAGTCTACAAAGGGATCGGACCGGAGGGTGATTCCCTGCCGATCAGGCGCGGTTCACCTCTTCCGGCCCAGGAACGCCGCCATCGCCTCGCGGGCGGCGTCGGAGCCGAACAGCCGGGCGGAGAGCTCGGCCATCTCCTCGGCACGGGCGTCGATGCGGTCGAGCAGGTCGCGGGCGAGCAGCGCCTTGGTCTCGCGCAGGCCCTGGGGCGCGCCGGTCGCGAGCTCGGCGCACAGCTCGGCGGCGGCGGCGTCGAGGTCGGCCGCCGGCACGGCGCGGGTGACCAGCCCCATCGGCACCGCCTCGGCGCCGGAGAAGACCGCCCCGCTCAGGCACGTGTACGCCGCGGCCCGCGACGTCAGCCGCGGCAGCACGGTCAGCGAGATCACCGCGGGGGCGAGGCCCAGCTTGACCTCGGTGAGCGCGAACGTCGCCTCCTCGGCGGCGAGCACGATGTCGCACGCCGCGACGATCCCGATGCCGCCGGCCCGCACCGGCCCGCGGACCACGGCCACCACCGGCTTGGACATGGCCACGACGGTGCGCTGGAGCCCCACGATCGCCTGGGTGCCCACCGACATCCCGTCGGCCGAGGCCTCCGACAGGTCGGCTCCGGAGCAGAAGACCCGGTCGGCGGAGGTGACGACCACGACGCGCACGTCGGGGTCGGCCTCGACCCGCTCGAGGCGGTCGGCCAGCTCGGTGACCAGCTGGCGCGAGAGCGCGTTGCGGTTGTGCGGTGAGTCGAGGGTGATGGTGGCGACCGGGCCCGCCACGGAGAGGTGGACGAGCTCGGCTGGGGGTGTGACGTCGGCCATGTCCCGATCCTGCCGCACCCGATCCGCCATCCGCCGGGCGTCCCGCGACGAACACCACCCATGGCACCGAGACCTCTGCACGCGATCGGCCGGTTCGTCCGGTTCGCCTGGCTCCACGCCCTCTTCGGGGTGCTCGCGACCCTGGTCGGCATGGCGGTGGGCCACCTGGTGGCCTCGCTGCTCAACCCCGACTCCTCCCCCGTGCTCGCCGTGGGCTCGGCGATCATCGAGCTCACCCCGCAACCGGTCTCGAGCTGGGCGATCAAGGAGTTCGGCAACGCCGACAAGCCGATCCTGATCGGGTCGGTGTTCGCCGGCGTCCTGGTCCTGGCCGCCGTCGCCGGCGTGATCGCCCGGCGCGTCTTCGCCGTCGGTGCGGCGATCCTGGTCGCGCTGGTCGTCGTCGCCGCCCTCGCGGTGCTGACCCGCCCCGCCGTCGAGGACCTCGACGTCGTGCCCAGCATCGTCACCGCGCTCGCTGCGGTGGCCGCGCTGTGGTGGCTCCACCGCACGGCACTGGGGCTGCCCCTGAACCCCCGCGCCAGGTCGACCGTCGAGGTCGCCAAGGCCGAGGGTGCGGCCACCTCCGACGACGACACGGTGGTCATCGCCCCCGGCGGCGCGACCGCCGTCGGTCACGCCCAGCCCCGGCCCACCCGCCGCGGTGTGCTCGTCGTCTCCGGCGTCCTGACCGCCACCGCGGTCGCGTTCGGCGGCGCCGGCCGCTGGATCACCGGCTTCCGCGCCCGGGCCGAGGACATCACGCTCCCCGCACCGGCCGCCGGCGAGGCCGCCGCCGCCCTGCCCGCCGACCTCAGCAAGGACATCAAGGGGATGACCCCGCTGCGGGTGTCCAACGCCGACTTCTACCGGGTCGACACCCGCCTCGACACCCCCGTCGTGTCCTCCGACGACTGGACGCTCACCATCGACGGCGACGTCGAGAACGCCTTCGAGATCACCTTCGACGAGCTCCTCGAGATGCCGATGGTCGAGCGCGACATCACCCTGACCTGCGTCTCCAACAGTGTCGGCGGCAAATACGTCGGCGGCGCGCGCTGGCTCGGCGTACCCCTCAAGACGCTCATCGACCGGGCCAATCCCGGCGGCGACGTCGACCAGATGCTGGCGACCGACTTCGACGGCATGACGATCAGCACGCCGTACGACCTGCTCACCGACGGCCGCGAGGCGCTGCTGTGCGTCGGGATGAACGGCGAGCAGCTGCCCCGCGAGCACGGGTTCCCCGTGCGGGTGGTGATCCCCGGCCTCTACGGGTTCATCAGCGCCACCAAGTGGGTCACCAAGCTGACCTTCACCACCTACGCCGAGCGTGAGGCCTACTGGACCGAGCGCAAGTGGGACACCAAGGCGCCGATCAAGCCGTCGGCACGCATCGACACGCCGCGCTCCTCGGCCCCGATCAAGCTCGACGACCTCGTCATCGGCGGGGTGGCGTGGGCCCAGAACGACAAGGGCGTCGCCAAGGTCCAGGTGAGCATCGACGGCGGGCAGTGGACCGACGCCAAGACCGGCCCGTCGGTCAACAACGTCTACTGGCGCCAGTGGTACGTCGAGCCGCCCCAGCTCGAGCCCGGCTCCCACAACGTCTCCGCGCGGGTCGTCGACGGCGACGGCGACGTCCAGACCGACGTCCGCGCCAACCCCTTCCCCGGGGGCTCCAGCGGCATCCACACGCTGCTGTTCACCGTGGAGTGACGCGGACCACTCCCACCGCGGCGATCCGCACCCATCCGCACCCATCCGCAGGTCCCGCAGCACCGAACACCACATGTCAGACCCACTACCGGAAGGCACCACCTCCATGAAGCTCCAGACCATCCGCCGCGGCACCGCCGCCGCCGCGGTCCTGACCCTGTCCCTCACGCTCGCCGCCTGCGGCGAGGAGGACGAGCCCAGCAACAGCAGCGGTGGCGACAGCAGCGCCTCGGCCGACACCGAGGAGTCGGCTCCGGCTCCCGAGGACTCCGAGATGCCCACCGAGGACGCGGCGATGACCGAGCCCTTCGGCCCCGCCTGCGGCGACCTGCCCCAGGGCACCGAGCCGGGCTCGCTGGACGCCATGGTCTCCGACCCGGTCGGCACCGCGGCCAGCACCAACCCGCTGCTCACCACCCTGGTCAGCGCCGTCGGCGCCGTCCCCGGCCTGGTCGACACCCTGAACGACGAGTCGGCCACCTACACGGTCTTCGCGCCGGCCAACCCGGCCTTCGACAAGATCCCGCCGGCCGACCTGCAGGGCCTGATCGACGGCGCTGCCGAGGCCAACAGCCCCCTCGCCACGGTGCTCACCCACCACGTGCTGGCCGAGCGCATCGAGCCCGACGCCATCACCGGCACCGAGCTGATGCCGCTGGCCGGCGACCCGCTCACCGTGACCGGCGACCCCGCCGGTGACCCCGACAACGTCGTCGTCACCGACGGCGTCGCCGAGGCCAAGGTGCTGTGCGGTGGCATCCAGACCGCCAACGCCACCGTCTACGTCATCGACACGGTGCTCACGCAGCCGCTCGGCTGACGCAGGGCCCCGTAGACCGACGTTGCACACGCACGGCAAGATCAGCGCATGACCAGGCTGACGCCCGAGCCCGCCGGCACCCCACGTGGGGTGCCGGCGGCCACGGCCGACGTGCTGGCCGACCTGCTCCGGCGCTCCGCCAGGGGTGACCAGCAGGCCTTCGCCGAGCTGTACGACGCCACCTCCTCGCGGGTCTACGGGCTCGCGGTCCGGGTCGTCCGCGACCCGGCCCAGGCCGAGGAGGTCACCCAGGAGGCGTTCCTGGAGGTCTGGAAGACCTCCAGCCGCTTCGACCAGGAGCGCGGCAGCGCGCTCTCGTGGCTGATGACCATCTGCCACCGCAAGGCGGTCGACCGGGTCCGGTCGGCCGAGGCATCCACCCGGCGCGACACGACGTACCACCAGCAGAGCGCCACGATCGACCACGACGTCACCGCCGACGCCGCCCAGGCCTCCATGGAGGCCCAGCGCGTGCGCGGCGCGCTGAAGGGGCTCACCGACGTCCAGCGCGAGGCCATCGAGCTCGCCTACTTCGGTGGTTACACCCACACCGAGGTGGCCGGCATCCTCGACCTCCCCGTCGGCACCGCCAAGACCCGCATCCGAGACGGCCTGATCCGCCTACGCGACAAGATAGGAGTGCAGACATGAGCATGGACATCCACGCACTGTCTGGCGCGTACGCCGTCGACGCCGTCGACGAGTTCGAGCGGGCCCAGTTCGAGCGCCACCTGGCCGGCTGCGACTCCTGCCGCGCCGAGGTCGACTCGTTGCGCGCCACCGCCGGACTGCTCACCGAGACCACCAGCCAGGCACCCCCGGCCCACCTGCGCGAGTCGGTGCTCGCCGGCATCGCCGCCGTGCGTCCCCTGCCGCCGGTCGTGGTCGCCGCAGCCGAGCGGGGGCGGTCGACGCGTCGCCGATTTCCGGCTCTGGTCGCGGCAGCTGTGGCACTGATCGCAGTTGGCGTGGCCGGTTCCACCGTCTGGCACGAGGGCAACGACGACCCCGCGGCCGACTACGCCATCCCGGCCCCGGCCGAGCGCGTCCTCGAGGCGCCCGACGCCGAGACGTACGCCGCCTCGCTCGACGACGGCGCCCGCCTGGAGGTCGTGCACTCGGCCGACCTCGACAGCGCGGTACTGCGTGCCGACGGGCTGCCGGCCCTGCCCGAGGGGCAGGTCTACCAGCTCTGGCTCGACCTGGAGGGTCACATGACCCCGGCCGGGTTCCTCGACGACCCCGACGTGCCCACGGTCCTGCACGGCGACGCCGCGTCGGCCACCACCGCCAACATCACCATCGAGGACGCCGACGGCGCCGAGCAGCCCGACCTCGACAACTTCGTCGGCGCCGTCGAGCTGGCCTGACGCCGACGGCCACGGGCCGCCACCGGCAGCCCGCGAGCGGGGGACGTCCGGCCCGAGCCGGCGTCCTCCCTCGGCCCGGGTGCGCTCCCGGGCTCCGGGACAGCGGGTGGCCCGCGACGTCCGCACGGGTGCGGCGAGCGGGACTCCCTCCCGTGGCGACTCTCCCCAGTGCCGCCGGCGAGCAGCCTAGGGAATCGGGTCGGTCGACCGCCACCGCCCGGCCGGGCTGGTCCGATGTGACTAGTCGGCGTCCCCCGGCGCTGGGGTGGCCCGACCGTCCTACCCTGGCCTGGTGAGTGACGAGGACCGCCTGGGCGACGAGCTCCTCCGACTCGCGTCGGCCGACAACTTCCGTGATGTCACGGGTCCCGGCTACGAGACCGCCGACGGCGTACGGCTGCGATCTGGGGTGTTCTGGCGCTCCAACGAGCTGCAGCTGCTCGGCGAGGACGCCGCCACGCTGTCCTCGCTCGGCATCAGCGCGATCTTCGACCTGCGCAGCGGCCACGAGGTGGAGGCGCACCCCGACGTCGAGGTGCCCGGTGCCACCTGGCAGCACGTCGAGGTCGTCGGCATCCCGCCCGGCGCGGGCGCCGAGCTGCCGGATGCGGCGGCGGCGTACGAGACGATGCTCTCGATCTACCGCCGGTTCGTCACCGACGTCCGGGCGCGCCGGTCCTTCGGGACGCTGCTCGCCTCGATGGCCAGCTCGACGACCCCGCAGCTGTTCCACTGCACCGCCGGCAAGGACCGCACCGGCTGGGCCGCAGCGCTCGTGCTGCGGGTCGCGGGCGTGCCCGACGACGTCGTCGCGGCCGACTACCTGCTCACCAACGAGCGATCGGCCGGCACGCGGGAGAAGTACCTGGGCCTGGTGGCCGCCCACCTCGGCCCCGACAAGGTCCCGACGTTCGAGCCGACCATGGTCGCCGACCTCGCCTACCTGCGCGCCGCCGACGAGCAGGCCGTGGCGTCGTACGGCTCGATCGAGGGCTACCTGCGGCACGGCCTCGGGCTGGGCGACGACCTGCTCGCCGCGCTCCGCGCCCGGTTGGTCACCCCGCCGCCGGGATAGCTCGACTCCTGGTCGACCTCCAGGACGCCCTCGAGGTCGACCAGGAGTCGAGCTATCCCCGGGGGTCGGGTTCGGGGGTGGGTTCGGGGGTGGGTTCGGGGGTGGGTTCGGGCTCTGGTTCCGGCTCGGGGGCGGCGGCGGTCTTCGAGCCGGGCTCGAGGACGATCTCGTGGGTGCCGCCGTCGCGGCCGTCGAAGCGGACCACGACGGTCTCGAAGCCCTTGTGCCGCTGCATCTGGGCGTACATCGCGTAGGCGCGGCGGTCGGCCTCGGTGAGGTCGACGGCGTCGGTGAACGGCGTCAGCAGCGCGCGCGGCCACAGCCGGCGCGCGAGGACGACGTTGACCTCGATGCCGAGGATCGCCATCACCGAGGCGATGTAGATCAGGCCGACCAGCCCCAGGACGAAGGCGAAGGTCTGGTTGAGCGAGGACGCCCCGGTGATCACCTTGGTGACGTAGACCGTGCCGAGCCACTGCAGCACCTGCCAGGACACCGCCACCGTCAGGGCCCCCGGGATCGCGGTGCGCACCCCGTGGCTGCGGGCGGCGGCGACGCGGAACAGGATGGTGAGCACCGCGCCGACGACGATCACCGTGCCGATCTGGACGAGCCAGCCCAGCGTGGAGTCCATCCGGTCGCCGAACGCCTCGGTGTTGCGCCCGACGGCCGAGAAGATCGAGATGCCCACGACGCCGATGCCGGCGAAGATGAGCAGGACCAGGCTGCGCACGCGCGCGAACACGGGGTTGGGCCGGCTGTTGCGCGGGACGGCCCAGACGACCGCCATCAGGTTCTGGATGGCCTGGCCGAGGCCGACGGCGCCGTACAGCGCGGCCAGCCCGCCGACGATCACGGCGCTGGTCGAGCCCTGCAGGCCCTGCGGCCGGCCGAGCTCGTCGCCGACGATCGGGAAGGTCCGCAGGGCCGAGTCGAGCACCTGCTCCTGGAGCTCTGGGTTGCCCTGCAGCAGGAAGCCCAGGATCGAGGAGGCGAGCAGCAGCAGCGGGAAGATCGCGACGAAGGCGTAGTAGGTCACCGCCGCCGCGAGCACGTTGCCCTGGTCGTCGAAGAACTTGTAGACCACCGCGATCGGGAAGCCGAGCACGGTGTGGCGACGCTGGGCGCGGTCAACCCCGCCGACGGCACCCATGCTGTGAGGCTACCGATCACCCCTTCGGTGCCGGGGAGGCGCTGCCCCGGCGTCAGTAGGACTTGGGGAGCCCCAGCGAGTGCATGGCCACGAAGTTGAGGATCATCTCGCGGCTCACCGGCGCGATCCGCGAGACGCGGCTGGCCACCAGCAGCCCCGCCATCCCGTACTCCTGGCTCGCGCCGTTGCCGCCGTGGGTCTGCACGGCGCGGTCGACGACGTCGCAGGCGGCCTCGGCGGCGGCGTACTTGGCCATGTTGGCGGCCGGGCCGGCGGCGGTCTCGTCGCCGGCGTCGTAGAGGGCGGCCGCCTTCTGGGTCATCAGCCGCGCCATCTCGATCTCGATGTGGCTCTGGGCCAGCGGGTGCGCGATGGCCTGGTGGCTGCCGATCGGCACGTCGAAGACCGTGCGCTCCTTGGCGTACGCCGTCGCCTTCTCCAGCGCGTAGCGGGCCATGCCGAGGCTGAACGACGCCGCCATGATCCGCTCGGGGTTGAGCCCGGCGAACAGCTGCACGAGACCACCGTTCTCGTCGCCCACCAGCGCGTCGGCCGGCAGCCGGACGTCGTCGATGAACACCTGGAACTGCTTCTCCGGGGAGACCATCTCGACCGGGATGTGGTGGTAGGTGAGGCCGGGGCTGTCGGTCGGGACGACGAGCAGGACCGGCTTGACCTTGCCGGTCCGGGCGTCCTCGGTGCGGGCGACGACGAGCACGTTGTCGGACTCGTCGACGCCGGAGATCCAGATCTTCTGGCCGCTGAGCACCCAGCTGTCGCCGTCGCGGCGCGCGGTGGTGGTGATGTTGTGGGTGTTGGTGCCGGCGTCGGGCTCGGTGATCGCGAACGCCATCGTGCTGGTGCCGTCGCACAGGCCGGGGAGCCAGCGCCGCTTCTGGTCCTCGGTGCCGTACTTGCTGATCACGGTGCCGCAGATCGCGGGGCTGACGACCATCAGCAGCAGCGGGCAGCCCTGCGCGGCTAGCTCCTCGCAGACCGCGGCGATGTCGCCGATGCCGCCGCCCCCGCCGCCGTACTCCTCGGGGATGTTGATGCCGAGGTAGCCGTGGCGGCCGATCTCGAGCCACAGCTCGGTGGTCTTCTCGCCGGCGCGGGCCTTCTGGGTGAACCACTCGCGGCCGTACTTGCTCGCCATCTTGGCGACCTGGACGCGGAGCTCCTGGCGCTCGTCGGGCTCGGTGAACGTGCTCATTCGTGCTCCTCCACTACGGCGAGGACCTCGCCGGCCGCGACCTGCGACCCGGGGTGTGCCTCGATCTGGGTGACCACGCCGTCGGTCGGCGCGGTCACGGTGTGCTGCATCTTCATCGCCTCGAGCACCAGCACGACCTCGCCCCGGAGCACGCGCTGGCCGGCCTCGACCGCCACCGCGACGACCGTGCCGGGCATCGGCGCGAGCAGGCTGCCGCTCGCCACCGCGTCGGCGGGGTCGACGAACCGGGGGGTGCGCCGCAGGGCGACGTGCCCGCCCGGCCAGTCGACGTCGTACGAACCGGCGGTCCCGGCGACCACCTCGTACGACGTCCGGACGCCGCCGACCTCGAGGGTGACCCGGCTCGGGCCGGCGTCGACGACCGTCACGCCGTCGACGGAGTAGCCGTCGCGGCTGCCGTACCACTCCACGACGGTGCCGTCGTCGAACGCCGTGCGCTGCGGCTGGCTGACGACGTTGCGCCAGGCGACCGGCGCGCCGCGCTGGACGGTGCGGGCCGTGCGAGTCTGCTCGGCGACCGCGATCGCCGCGGCGACGTCGGGGCGGCCGGTGCGCGCGGGTCGCGCGAGCGGCTCGTCGAGGAACGCCGTGCTCACCTCGCCGGCGAGGAACCGCGGGTCGCGCAGCACGGCGACGAGCTGGTCACGGTTGGTGGTGAGGCCGTGGATGCGCGCGCGGCGGAGGACGCCGGCGAGCCGGCGGGCGGCCCCGGCCCGGGTGGGCGCCCAGGCGACGACCTTGGCCAGCATGGCGTCGTAGTGGGTCGAGACCTCGCTGCCGGAGACGAACCCGGTGTCGACCCGGATGCCGTCCTCGACCGGGATCTCGAACGCCGTGAGCCGGCCGCTCTGCGGCTGGTAGCCGGCGTCGGGGTCCTCGGCGTAGAGGCGGACCTCGATGGCGTGGCCGGTGGGCTCGCCGGCCGGGGTGGGGGCCCGCCCCTCCGCCACCGCGAGCTGCTCGGCGACCAGGTCGAGGCCGTGGGTGAGCTCGGTGACCGGGTGCTCGACCTGGAGCCGGGTGTTCATCTCCAGGAACCAGAACCGGTCGGCGGCCTCGTCGTAGAGGAACTCGACGGTGCCGGCGCCGAGGTAGCCGATGGCGGCGGCCGCGGCGCGGGCCGCCTCGTGCAGGGCGGCGCGGGTGGCGTCGGGGAGCCGCGGCGCGGGCGCCTCCTCGACCACCTTCTGGTGGCGCCGCTGCAGCGAGCAGTCGCGCTCGCCGTGGACCTGGACGCCGTCGGGGTGCCCGACGACCTGCACCTCGACGTGCCGGCCACGCTCGACGTACGGCTCGACGAACACGGTGCCGTCGCCGAACGCCGACGCCGCCTCGGCGGTGGCCTTCTCGACCTCGCCCGGCAGGTCGGCCAGGCTCCGGACGATCCGCATGCCGCGGCCACCGCCCCCGGCGCTGGCCTTGACGATGAGCGGGAGGTCGGCCTCGGTCGGCTCGGCGGGTGCCGTCAGGACCGGCACCCCGGCCCGCTCCATCAGCAGCTTGGCCTCGATCTTGGAGCCCATCGCCTCGATGGACTCCGGCGCCGGCCCCACCCAGGTGATCCCGGCGGCCTGGACCGCCCGGGCGAAGTCGGCGTTCTCGGAGAGGAACCCGTAACCCGGGTGGATCGCGTCGGCTCCGGCGCGGGTGGCCGCCTCGATGACGAGGTCGGCGCGCAGGTAGGTCTGCGCCGGGCTGGTGCCGGGCAGGTGCACGGCATGGTCGGCCTCGGCGACGTAGGGCAGCCCGGCGTCGGCGTCGGAGTGGACCGCCACGGTCTCGATCCCGAGGGTGCGGCAGGTGCGGAACACGCGGCTGGCGATCTCGGCCCGGTTGGCGACCAGGAGTCGGGTGATCATCGGTGGGCTCCTGGGTTGCTGTTGCCGCGCGATCGCGCGGGAACGACAGATTTCGTGGGCTCGGAACTGTCAATGCCGTTCGATCGCGCGGGAACGGCAGATCTCACGGGCCCGGAACTGCCAATGCCGTTCGATCGCGCGGGAACGACAGATCTGACGGGCCCGGAACTGTCAATGCCGTTCGATCGCGCGGGAACGACAGGTCGCACCGCTGCTCTCTCGATCACGGCCGGAACACCCCGAACCGGTCGGTGCCGGCGTAGGGCCGGTTCTCGATCACCGAGAGGCAGATGCCGAGCACGGTGCGGGTGTCGCGGGGGTCGATGACGCCGTCGTCGTAGAGCATCCCGGAGAGGAAGTGCGGCAGCGACTGCTCCTCGACCTGGGCCTCGACGAGGTCCTTGATGCCACCGAAGCCCGCGGCGTCGAAGGCCTCGCCCTTGGACTCCGCCGACTGCCGCGCCACGATCTCCAGGACGCCGGCCAGCTGGGCCGGGCCCATCACCGCCGACTTGGCGCTGGGCCAGGTGAAGAGGAAGCGGGGGTCGTAGGCGCGGCCGTTCATGCCGTAGTTGCCGGCGCCGTAGGACGCCCCCATGATCACCGTCAGGTGCGGCACGGTGGAGTTGCTGATCGCGTTGATCATCATCGCGCCGTGCTTGATGATGCCGCCCTGCTCGTAGTCCTTGCCGACCATGTAGCCGGTGGTGTTGTGCAGGAACAGCAGCGGGGTGTCGGTCTGGTTGGCCAGCTGCACGAACTGCGTGGCCTTCTGCGCGTCCTCGCTGAACAGCACCCCCTGGGCGTTGGCGAGGATGCCCACCGGGCGGCCGTGGATGCGACCCCAGCCGGTGACCAGCGAGGTGCCGTAGAGCGGCTTGAACTCGTCGAGGACCGCGCCGTTGGCGGCGGAGACGCCGTCGCAGAGGTGGGCGATCACGGCGCGCGGGTCGAACGGCACCTTGAGGTCGCTCGGGACCAGGTCGAGCAGGTCGTCGGGGTCGACGGCGGGCTCGGCGTACGACGCGGGGGCGGGCTCGGCGGTCGCCTTGCGCCAGTTGAGCCGGGCCACGATCCGGCGTCCGATCCGGATGGCGTCGTGCTCGTCGTCGGCGAGGTGGTCGGCCAGGCCGGAGGTGCGGGCGTGCATCTCGGCTCCGCCGAGCGACTCGTCGTCGGACTCCTCGCCGGTGGCCATCTTGACCAGCGGCGGGCCGCCCAGGAACACCTTGGCGCGCTCCCGGACCATCACGGTGTGGTCGCTCATGCCGGGCACGTAGGCGCCGCCGGCGGTGGAGTTGCCGAAGACCAGCGCGATCGTCGGGACCTTGGCGGCGCTGGAGCGGGTGAGGTCGCGGAACAGCTTGCCGCCGGGGATGAAGATCTCCTTCTGCGTCGGCAGGTCGGCGCCGCCGGACTCGACCAGCGAGATCGTCGGGAGCCCGTTCTCCTCGGCGATCTGGGCGGCCCGGAAGATCTTCTTGACCGTCCAGGGGTTGCTGGCGCCGCCCTTCACCGAGGGGTCGTTGGCGGTGATCATGCACTCCACGCCCTCGACGACACCGATGCCGGTGACCACCGACGCACCGACGGTGAAGTCCGACCCCCAGCCCGCCAACGGCGAGAGCTCGAGGAACGCCGAGCCCTCGTCGACGAGCAGCTCGATCCGCTCGCGCGGCATCAGCTTGCCGCGGTCGTGGTGGCGCTGCACGCTGCGCTCGCCGCCGCCGGCGACCGCCTTGGCGTGCTCGGCGTCGAGCGCGGCGAGCTTGTCGAGCATCGCGGTCCGGTTGTCGGCGCTCACGAGGCGTAGCCCAGCAGCTTGGCGCTCAGGTCGGTGAGCACCTCGGTGGCCCCACCGCCGATCGGGAGGATCCGGGCGTCGCGGTAGTGCCGCTCGACCTCGGTGCCGCGCAGGTAGCCGGCACCGCCGTGCAGCTGGACCGCCTGGTCGCAGACGTACGTCGCGGCGTTGCAGGCGGTCTCCTTGGCCAGGCACACCTCGGCGATCACGCTCTCGCCGGCCACGTGGCGGCGGGCGACCTCCCGGGCGTAGGTGCGGGCCACCTCGACCTGGCGCCGCATCTCGACCAGCTTGTGGCGCACCACCTGGTTGCTGATCAGCGGCCGTCCGAACGTCTCGCGGTCGCGGCAGTACTGCGCGGTCAGCCCGAGCGCGCGCCCCGCGATGCCGTAGGCGTGCACGGCGAGCGCCATCCGCTCGACGACGAACTGCTCGGCGATCTGGTAGAAGCCCTGGCCCTCCTCGCCGACCAGGTTGGCGACCGGGACGCGCACGTCGACGTAGGACAGCTCGGCGGTGTCGGAGCACAGCCAGCCCATCTTGCTCAGGGTCCGGTCGACGGTGAACCCGGGTGTGCCGGCCTCGACCACGAGCAGGCTGATCCCGGCGTGGCCGGGCCCGCCGGTGCGGACCGCGGTGGTCACGAAGTCGGCGCGGGTGCCGCTGGTGATGAAGGTCTTGGCGCCGTTGACGACGTAGTGGTCGCCCTCCCGGACGGCGGTGGTGCGGAGTCCGGCGACGTCGGAGCCGCCGCCGGGCTCGGTGACGGCCAGCGACCCGATCTGCTCGCCGGCGAGGGTCGGCCGCACGAACCGGTCGACGAGGTCGCTGCTGCCCGAGGACACCATGTGGGGCAGGGCGATCCCGTGGGTGAACAGCGCCGACATCAGGCCGGAGGAGGCCCCGGCCCCGAACATGCCTTCCTGCAGGTCGGTCGTGTCGAGCAGGTCGCCGCCCTGGCCGCCGACCTCCTCGGGGAACCCGACGCCGAGCAGCCCCTGCCGGGCCGCGGCGAGGTGGAGCTCGCGCGGCAGGCTGCCCTCGTCCTCCCAGCGGTCGAGGTGGGGCAGGACCTCGCGCCGGGTGAACTCGGCACCGACGTCCTTGATGTCCATCAGAGCAGGCCTTCCTGGATGTGGACGTAGCGGGAGCGCACCCACTCCCCCAGGCCCTTGGCCTGGGGGTCGAAGCGGGTGGAGGCGGCGACGCCCTCGCCGAGGAGGCCGCGGAGGAGCACGTTGACGGCGCCGAGGTGGGGCAGCACGTAGACCTCGACGGCGTCGTCGGGGAGGTCGGCCGCCTCGGGCACGAGCTCGCGCACCTTGCGGGGGGTGATGACCTTGGTCAGCCAGGTGACCCGCTCGGCGTACTTCTCCGAGCCGTCGTGGGCGACCCAGAGCCCGAGGTTGGCGTCGCCGCCCTTGTCGCCCGACCGGGCGTGCACGAACGAGCCGAGCGGCACCCGGCGGGTCACCGAGTCCGGCGGCGCCGGGTAGGGCGAGGGCCGGCGACCGTGGTCGTCGTCGGCCTCGGCGTACGCCGGGGGGTCGGCGACGACCTCGCGCCGACCGTCGGCGTGCACCACGGTCTGGGTGACGGCGGCGCGGTCGACGTAGGCCGGCCGGTAGACGCCGTAGGGCGTCGGGTGCCCGGGCGGCGAGGTCATCGTGAAGCCGGGGTAGGAGCCGAGGGCGAGCTCGACCAGCGGCCCGGTGAAGGCCTTGCCGACCGGGCCGGCCTCGGGGTCCTTGGCGGTCACGCGGAGCAGGCAGGACGCCCCCTCCTCGGTGTCGGCGTCCGCGAGGGGCAGGGCCGTCCGGGTCCAGGTGACCGTCGACGCCGTGAACGCACCGTCGAGCTGGGCGCGGACCCAGTCGGCCTTGGCGTCGATGTCGAGCCCGGTGAGCACCAGCTCCATGGTGTTGCGGAAGCCGCCGAGGGTGTTGATCCCGACCTTGAGCCGCTCGGGCGGCGCCTGGCCGCGCACGCTGCTGACCGCGACCCGGTCGGCCCCGTCCTGGGCCAGGCGGACGGTGTCGAGGTGCGTGGTGACGTCGGGACCGAGGTAGCGGGTCGACTGGATCTCGTAGACCAGCTGGGCGGTGACGGTGTCGACGGTGACCGCGCCGCCGGTGCCGGCGTGCTTGGTCACCACGAACGAGCCGTCCGCCTCGATCTCGGCGATCGGGAACCCGAGCGGACGGCCCCCCAGCGACTCGCGCGGCAGCGTGGTGAACCCCGAGAAGTTGCCGCCGGTGGCCTGGGTGCCGCACTCGAGGACGTGGCCGGCGACGACGGCGCCGGCCAGCTCGTCGTACGCCGTCGCGCCCCAGCCGTGGTGGGCGACGGCCGGCCCGACGACCAGGGAGGCGTCGGTGACCCGGCCGGTCACGACGACGTCGGCGCCCTGGCGCAGGGCGGCCGCGATGCCGAACCCGCCCAGGTAGGCGTTGGCCGTGAGCGCCCCGCTGATCCCGAGCTCCTCGGCGCGGGGGCGGACGTCGTCGCCCTCGACGTGCGCGATCGCCGGGTCGAGGCCGAGGCCACGCGCGACCTCGCGCAGCCGGTCGGCGAGGCCGGCGGGGTTGAGGCCGCCGGCGTTGCTGACGATCCGGACGCGCTGCTCGAGCGCGAGGCCGAGGCAGTCCTCGACCTGGCGGACGAAGGTGCGGGCGTAGCCGAGGCTGGCGTCCTTCATCGTGTCCCTGCCGAGGATGAGCATGGTCAGCTCGGCGAGGTAGTCGCCGGTGAGCACGTCGAGCTCGCCCTGCTCCAGCATCTCGCGCATCGCGGAGAGCCGGTCGCCGTAGAAGCCCGAGCAGTTGCCGACCCGCAGCGGCGCGGTCATGCGGTGGCCTCGCGACCGGCGCCCGAGGGTCCGGCGAAGCACTGGGCGACGTCGAGCCAGGCGTCGGCGCCGGGGCCGCTGGCGACGAGGTCGGTGTCGGCGCGGTGGACGCGCTGGGTGACGAGGCGGCAGAAGTCGAGGGCGGGGCCGGTGACCGACTCCGGCGCCTCGTCGGGCCCCCACGCCCACGTCTCGCCGCTCGGGGCGGTGAGCACCACCCGCACGTCGGCCAGTGGCACCTCGAGGCCGTGGGTGGCGAAGGAGTGGGCGCGGGTGCGGACGCCGAGGTGGGCGACGTGCCGGATCCGGTCGGACGGCTCCAGCGCGCGGCCGAGGGCCTCGTGCACGTCGAGCGAGTGGGCCCAGGTCTCCATGAACCGCGCGGTCGCCATCGACGGCGCCGCCATCGAGGTGCCGAACCACGGCATCTTGCCGCCCTCGGGGACCGCGCGCAGCGCGGCGACCAGCGCGGCGCGGCCGGCGTCCCAGCGGGCCAGGAGGTCGGTCGGCGGGAGGGTCTCGAGGTCGTGGGCCCCGGTGTCGACGAAGCCCGTGGGGTCGGCGGCGGCGGCGCGGGCCAGGGCGCCCCAGGCGGTGGCGTCGAGGTGGGCGGTGGCCGCGGCCGTAGCGGTCTCGTCGGTCCAGAGGAGGTGTGCGACCTGGGTGGCGACGGTCCAACCCGGAGCGGGGGTGGGCGTGGCCCAGCCGGCGGCGTCGAGGCCGGCGACGACGGTGCGCAGCCGGTCGCCCTCGGCGGCGAGGTCGTCGAGGAGGTCGTCGAGGAGGCTCATGCGTCTGCTCCCGTGAGCTGGGTGTCGAGCACGAGGGCCCACTGGTCGAGGATCGCCGTACGGCGTCGCGCGTCGTCGGTGATGGTGGTGGCGAGCCCGAGCCCGCGGACCAGGTCGAGGGTGGCCTGCACGAGCTCGCGCACCCCGGGTCGCGACTCGTCGGCGCCGAGGGCCTCGACGACGAGCCGGTGCGCCTCGCGGCCGACCCGCTGCTCCAGCGGCGCGACTGCGGCGAGCAGGGCGGCGTCGGTGCGCGCCGCGACCCACAGCTCGAGCGCGGCGAAGAAGACCGGGGAGGCGAAGTGGTCGCCGAGCATCTGCAGGACCGCCCTCGTGCGCCGCTCGCCGTCCGGCAGGGTCGCGGCAGCGGCGGCCAGCTCGGCGCCGCGCACCACCGTGAGGTGCTCGACCGCGGCCACCACCAGGTCGTTCTTGCTCGGGAAGTGGTGCAGCTGGGCGCCGCGGCTGACGCCGGCGCGCTCGGAGACGAGCGTGGTCGACGTGCCGGCGAACCCGCGCTCGACCAGGCACTCGACCGTGGCCTCGAGCAGGCGCGCCCGCATCGCCCGGGTGCGCTCCTCCTGGGGCACCCGGCCCGGCGGCGTCGTCGCGGTGGTCACGACGACGACGATGCCGCACCCACCAACAAACAGTCAAGCCTGACTTTATCTGCCGTCAACGCGGCGCCGTGCCCCCGCGTTGTCCTCGCGTGAACCGCTCCTGCGCCCTGCTCCTCGCCGCCACCGTCCTCGTCGTGCCCGGGGGGACCGCCGGTGCGGCGGCCCCGTCGTGCGGCGGGCAGGAAGCGACGGTGGTCGGCCACGGCGAGCGGCACCTGCAGGGCACCCGCGGACCGGACGTGGTCGTCACCGGCGGTGCCCGCAGCGTCGATGCCCGGTCCGGCGACGACGTCGTCTGCGTGACCGGGCCCGTCGGCGCCACGACGTACGTCGACGCCGGGGACGGCGACGACGAGGTGCGCGGCGGTGCGGGCGCCGCCGAGCACCACCTCGGCCGCGGCTCCGACACCTTCGTCGGCGGAGCCGGCGACGAGACCGTCGACGCCGGCGACGGCGGCGACCTGGCCGAGCGCGACGAGCCCGACGTCGTCCGCGCCGGCGCGGGTGACGACGTCGTCGAGTCGGGCGCGCTGTGGGTCGACCTGCGCGACGACCTGGCGCTCGGCACCGGCGACGACACGATGCTCCTCGCCGGCCGGGTCCTCGCACCCGGTGCCCGGCTCGACGGCGGCGCGGGCTCGGACGACCTCGACCTGCGCTGGAGCGACGCCTACCTCGACACCGACACCGGTGACCCCGACGCCGAGCTCGACTGGGTCTTCCGCAACGGCGCGGCGACCGGTGCGGCCACGGCGGGCGGGGTGGAGAAGCTGCGGTGGCACGAGGTCGAGCGCTTCGGCCTGTTCGCCCCCGTCCGGTCCTACGTCTTCGTCGGGGGGCCGGACGACGAGGAGGTCCGCTGGGACAACCTCGCCTCCCGGTCCCTTCCGTCCGTCGCCCTGGGTGGCGGCGACGACGTCCTGCGCGCCTTCGAGGACCCCCGTACCTCCGGGCCCCTCGCCCCGACGGACGGGGTCACCGGCGGGACCGGACGCGACCTGGTCGACCTGCGCCTGTCGTGCTCCACCACCGACGTCGACCTCCGCTCCGACGCCTACCGCTGCGGTCGGTCGGGGCGTGCCCTGACGCTGGCCCTCACGCAGGTCGAGGACGTCGAGCTCACCGGCGGGCGGGTGACGGTGCAGGGCACCCCCCGCGCCGACCGCGTCACCGTGCAGGCCTGCCGGGCGACGGTGCGCGGCGGTCCCGGGGCCGACGTGCTGCGCACCCGCGACCGCGACTCCTACTTCCAGCAGGTCCTCGTCGGCTGCTCGCGGTCGTCGATGGGACCGTTGGTCCTCGCCGGCGACGGAGGCGCCGACGTGCTGCGGGGCTCGCGGCACGACGACCGGCTGCTGGGCGGCGCCGGACGCGACACGGCCCACGGCCGGGCCGGGCGCGACACGTGCCGCGCCGAGGCACGACGGGCCTGCGAGCGGTAGAGCGCCCCGTCAGGTGCGCTCGGCGAGTCCCGCCGGACCGACCATCATCAGGTCGAACTCGATGGCGCGCATCGTCTCGCGGTCGCGGTTGACCAGGTACATCCCGGTTGTCTCGAAGCCCGCGGACTCGTAGAGCGCGAGCTGGTCGGCGAACCGCGGCATGCCGTCGTAGATCGGCACCATCGCGACCTCCGACTGGAGCCCGTAGAGCTCGCGGACCCGGTCGCCGGCGCCGCGGAACGTCTCGACGTCGTAGCCCTGGGTGTCCATCTTGAGGAACGGCCGTGGCGCGTCGAGACCGGTCATCACCTCGTCCCAGACGTCGGCGAGGCGACGGATCCGGATCTCGCGCGTCGTGGTCGCGTCGAGCGCGCCGTGCCACTGCCGACCGAACTCGCTCGCCGGGAGCAGCGAGCTGAGGGTGCCGGGCGACCAGTTGATCTCGGCGGTGCCGTCGGCGTCGCCGAGGGCGCAGGGGACGACGAGCCAGTCCGGGTCGTCGGCCGCCTCGCGCTCGAGCTCGGCGGCCAGGTCGGGGACCGGCTCGAAGGACACGATGCGCCCGCGGTAGCCCTGCCGGCGGGCGTGCTTGGCGAACTGCCCGATGTTGGCGCCGACGTCGAGCACGACGTCGATCCGCAGCTCGCGCAGCAGCCACGCGGTGTGCTGGGCGGCGAGGAAGCTCGCGACCCCGCGCTCGAAGCGTCCCTGCCGGCGGCGCGCCACCCCCGGTTCGAAGACGATGGTGGCCTGCTGCTCGGGCGGCCCGAGGGGTCGGACGCGGCGCTTGACCCCCTCCCGGACGAAGAGCCAGGTGTCGTCGTCGACCCAGCGACGCTGGTAGCCGGGGATCTCGGGGTCTGCGGGGGGCTGGCGCGGCATGACGCACACCGTAGTCAGGGCCGGAACCGCCCGACCGTCGCGACCACGATCGGGTGGTCGGAGACCCGGTCGTCGTAGGGCGAGCCGTCGGAGACGTAGCCGGTGAACTCGACACCGGTCCCCAGGATCCAGTCGATCTGCGGCTCCTCCGGCGGGACGCAGTCGCCCCGGGCGTGGCTGCCGCCGTTGGCCGAGACCATCAGGCCGCCCCGCGTGAGCGGGCAGAACGCCTCCTCCTCGGCGTTGAGGTCACCGAGCAGGAGCACCGCCCGCCCCGCGGCCCGCTCCTCGACCGCCCAGGCCCGCTCGCGGCGGACCGCGTCGGCGCGCCAGCGCGACGCCTCGCCGTAGTTGTCGGCGGGGTTGTGGACGTCGAGCACGCTGACCACCCGCCCGGAGGCCCGGTGCCGCAGCCGCACGACCGGCATCGGCTTGGGCTGGCCTCCGAAGTACGGGATCTCGACGCTCGCGGTCGAGACCAGCGCGAACACCGACCTGCGCCACACGATGGCGTTGTCGGTCTCGCCGGCGTAGCCCCAGGCCCGCCCGAGACGCCGGCGCAGCGCCGCGGACTGGGGCGGCTGCAGCTCCTGCAGCCCCAGGACGTCGGGCCGGTAGCGCTCGACGAGCGCCAGCACACCCGGCAGGCGCTCGCGGGCGGACGGCCAGTCAGCCCGGCCGCCGCTCGGCCGCGTGTGCGTCGCACCGAGGACGTTGAACGTCGCGACGGTCAGCAGCCGGCGCCGCGGCAGGTCGGCGTCGGGCTCGGCCGGGTCCGACACCGCCGGCCGCCCCGGACCGTCGTCGTCCGGGCTGCACGCGGCCAGCAGCGGGATCCCCACGACCAGCGCGGCGACGCCGGTCGCCAGGCTGCGGGACCACCTCACCCGCGACACCGTACGGCGCGGCGGCCGGCCTCAGCGGTAGGTGAGGTGGTCGCCCTCGAGGTGGGGGTGCTCGTTGAAGGTCAGCAGGCGGGCCCCGGTGGAGCCGACGACGAGGCGGGTCACCGAGGAGTTCACCGTCACCGTGTTGTGGCGGGTCCACCGGCGGGCCAGGGCGGCCTGGTCGTCGTCGTCGGGGTCGGCGAGCGCGGCGGCGACCACGCCGATGACGCCGCCGGAGGTGACGACGACGGCCGTCTCGCCGGAGCCGGCGCGCGCGGCCACCCGGTCGAGGGCACGGCGTACCCGGCCCACGAAGGCGGGCCACGACTCGTCGAATTCGCCGTCGCCGGCGGTCCAGCGCCGTGTGGCCTCCTCGAAGATGCGCTGGGCGTCGCGCCCGTCGACCGGCCCCGTCGCCGCCTCGGGGTGGCTGGCGACGATGCCGAGGTGGTCGAACTCGTCCCAGTCGGGGTCGACCGTGGGCTCGAGGGACCAGCCGGCGGCCTCGGCGAGGGCCTCCGTGGTCTCGCGGTGGCGGCGCAACCCGCCCCGCACCAGCGTCGTCGGGACGACGCCGCGCGCGGCCAGCCACGCGCCGAGCAGGCGCCCCTGCTCCCAGCCGGTGGGCGAGAGGACGTCGTAGTCGGCGGCGCCGTAGGACGCCTGGCCGTGACGGACCAGCAGCACGACGCCCATCAGCCGGCGATCAGGCCGCGGCAGCGGGTCTCGAGGTAGCCGACCGCCGGGCCGAGGACGGCGTAGGCCTCGTTGGTGGTCTGGCGGTGCACGTAGCGGTACCAGATCTGCTGGGCGATCACGGCGAGCCGGAACAGCCCGAAGACCTCGTAGAAGAGCCACCCGCCGGCCGGGAGCGCGAGGCCCGACCGCTCGCAGTAGGCCGTCACGACCTGCGCGCGGGTCCACATGCCCGGGGTGGTCGTCGGCTGGCGCCGGAACATCTGGAAGACCTCGTCGTCGCCGGCCTCGACCCAGTAGGCCAGGGCCCCGCCGAGGTCCATCAACGGGTCGCCGACGGTGGCCATCTCCCAGTCGAGCACGGCCCGGACGGCGAGCGTGCGGGGGTCGAGCACGAGGTTGTCGAGGCGGAAGTCGTTGTGGATCATCCGTTGCGCCACGTCGCCGGGCTGCTCGGCGTCGAGCCAGGCGAGCACGTCGGACCAGTCGCCGGTGTCGTCGGTGCGCGCGTCGGCGAACCGCCTCGTCCACCCGCCGACCTGGCGGGCGACGTAGCCGTCGCCGCGGTGGAGCGCCGCGAGGGCCGGCACGGCGTCGACGTCGACGCCGTGCAGCGCGACCAGGGTGTCGACGGCCGCGTCGCACAGGTCGGCGGCCTGGGCGGGGGTCACCGGGAAGCCGAGGTCCTGCCGCGGGACGGCACCCTCGACCTTCTCCATCACGTAGAACTCCGAGCCGATCACCGACGCGTCGGTGCAGAGGCCGACCATCGTCGGCACCTGGGGGAACACCGGCGCCAACGCGGCCTGCACGTCGTGCTCGCGGCCCATGTCGTGGGCACCCCGGGGCTTGGTGCCGCCGGGCGGGCGGCGCAGGATCAGGTCGGGCTGCGCCTGGGGGTCGGCGTACCGCAGCAGGTAGGTGAGGTTGCTGGCGCCGCCGCGGAACTGGCGCACCTCGGCGATCCGCCCACGCCCGGTGCGCTCGTCGATCCACGCCGCGACGGCGTCGACGTCGAAGGCGTCCTCGTCGCGGACGGCGCGGGCCGGGTTGCCGTCGTGCGCGTCGCCGTCGGTCACCGGCGGGCGCCGTACTTGCCGAGCTCGAGGCGCGCGATCACGCCCCGGTGCACCTCGTCGGGGCCGTCGGCGAGCCGCAGGGCGCGGGCCGTCGTCCAGGCGCCGGCGAGCGGGTGGTCGTCGGACAGGCCACCGCCGCCGTGCAGCTGGATGGCCATGTCGATGACCTGCTGGGCGACGTTGGGCGCGGCGACCTTGATCTGCGCGACCTCCGACAGGGCGTTGAGCGGGCCGCCGACGTCGAGCTTCCAGGCGGCGTTGAGCACGAGGAGGCGCACCGAGTCGATCGCGATGCGGGCCTCGGCGATGCGCTCGCGGTTGCCGCCGAGGTTGGCGATCGGCTTGCCGAACGCCGTGCGTTCGAGGGCGCGCTCGCACGCCAGCTCGAGGGCCATCTCCGCCAGGCCGATGAGGCGCATGCAGTGGTGGACGCGGCCCGGGCCGAGCCGGCCCTGCGCGATCGAGAACGCCTCGCCGGGTCCGCCGATGACGTTGGCGAGCGGCACCCGGACGTCGGTGAACGACACCTCCCCGTGGCCGAGCGGCTCGTCCTGGAAGCCCATCGTCGACAGCATCCGCTCGACCTCCACGCCCGGGGTCTCGCGCGGGACCAGCACCATCGAGTGCCGGTGGTGGCGGTCGGCGTCCGGGTCGGTCAGGCCCATGAAGATCATCACGCGGCAGTCGGGGTGGCCGATGCCCGACGTCCACCACTTGCGGCCGTTGACGACCACCTCGTCGCCGTCGACCACGGCGGTCGCGGCCATGTTGGTGGCGTCGGACGACGCCACGTCGGGCTCGGTCATCGCGAACGCGCTGCGGATCCGACCGTCGAGGAGCGGCTCGAGCCACTCGTCCTGCTGGGCCTCGGTGCCGTACTTGAGCAGCACCTCCATGTTGCCGGTGTCGGGCGCGTTGCAGTTGAGCACCAGCGGCGCGATCGCCGACCGGCCGGTCAGCTCGGCGATGGGGGCGTAGTCGACGTTGGAGAGGCCCTCGCCGTACCTGTCGGCGAAGCGTCCGACGTGGCCCTCGGGCAGGAAGAGGCTCCACAGGCCGCGCTCGCGGGCCTTGGTCTTGAGCTCCTCGATGAGCGGGAGCGGCTGCCACGGGTCACCGTCGCGGCGGGCGGCGGCGAGGTCGCGGTGGTAGTCGCGCTCGACCGGCTCGACCTCCTCGGCGAGGAACGCGCGGACGCGGTCGGTGAGGTCGGCGGCTCGGGGCGAGGGTGCGAAGTCCACGTCGTGACCGTAACCGGGCGTGGGAGGATCGTCGCCGTGCGCCTGCTCCTCCTCGCGACGACGGTCGCTGTGCTCGTCCTCGGCGGCTGCAGCGACGACGTCGACCTCGGGCAGGACGACGACCGCGAGCCCGTGCCGGGCGCCGTGCAGACCGGCCTGGCCGCCCTCTACGCCGGCGACGACCCGACCCCCGAGGTCACCGCCGAGAGCGAGTGCTTCGCCACCGCGCTGACCGAGCGGCTCACGCTCGACGAGCTCGTCGACGCCGAGCTGGTCAAGGACGACGGCACGGTCACCGAGGTCGCCCCGATGCTCGAGGTCGACGTCGCCGAGGCGTGGGTCGACGCCGCCGACTCGTGCGCTCCGTTCGTCGAGGTCTCGACGCGTGCGCTCACCGCCCAGACCAAGGGCCGCCTCGACCCGGCGGCCTACCGGGAGTGCCTGACCGGCGCGATCGAGCCCGACCGCATCCGCGCCGCCCTCGTCGCCACCCTCAGCGGCGGCTTCTCCGACGACCCCGCCGTCGACGAGCTGAGCGCAGCCCAGGCCGACTGCGCGACGTCCGCGGTGCCCAGCGACTGACGCTGCGGGGGATAGTTCGTGACGTCATCGACGTCGTGGCGCCCCCGGGACGTCGATGACGTCACGGAGTACCCCCGCGTCAGGCCGCGACCGTCGTGATCACCCGGGCGCGGTCGGCCGGGTCGGCCCAGGCGGCGCGGGTGCGGCGGAGGCGGCGGCCCGACCACAGCAGCATCGGGGCGGCGAGCAGGAACGGGAGCGCCCAGGTGCCCACCTGGGCCCCGACCGAGAACACCAGCCCGGTCAGGGTGGTGGTGAGGGCGAGCCGGGCGGAGTACTGGACCATCGTCGCGGGCGGCGCCGGGGTGGCGCGCGAGGAACGCAGGTCGACGGCGTACGGCCGCTGCGACGACCACCGCATGGCCGCGGCCACCACCTGCACCGTCACCACGGCCAGCGTGGCGCCGAGGGCGGTCAGCTCGGCGGGTGACGGCAGTCCGGCGCGCAGGCTCGCGACCGCGACGGTGAGCAGCGAGGCCGCGAGCAGGAACTCCCCGAGCACGTAGGCGCGGGCGTCGAAGACCGTCGTCGCCGCGACCGGCAGGCTCTCGCGCCACAGGGCGCCACGGCTGTCGAGGCACCAGGCGTTGACGCCGTAGAGCAGCGCGCCGCCGGAGGCGACCAGGCCCGGCAGCACGGTCATCGCCGACCACGGCAGGTCGCCGAGCAGGGCGACCAGCGCCGGGCCGAGCGCCAGCACCACCACGCCGCGCCGCATCGGCACCGCGCGCCACACCGACGACCGGTCGGTGCGGACCATGGTGCCGAGCACCGACCGGGGCATCGAGCGGACCGGGTAGGACCCGCTCTCGACCTTGAGCTCGTCGCGCGGCACCCGGTGCGCCGCGATGTGCGCGGGGACGGCGCCCAGCGCGACCAGGAGCACCAGCGCGACGGCCAGGACCGCCACGGTGACGGCCCAGCGCAGCGTCGGGCCGTCGAGCATCGCCAGGACCAGGTGCAGGGTCGGGACCTGGTCGAAGGCGTCGATGAGGTTGTTGGACAGCTGCAGCCCGAGCGCCACCCCGAACGTGACCACGTTGAGCCCGCGCACCACCGAGATGCCGTGCGGCACCCGGCGGACCCCCTCGAACGACCAGGCGAGCACCTGCGCGAACGCCGTCCCGACCCCGAGCCAGACGAGCACGACCACCTGGGCCGTGGGCAGGGTGCCGGGCCCCACGGCGTACGCCGTCGTGCCGAGCAGCAGCCAGGCCTGGATCATCCAGGCGGTGTTGAGGGGGGCGAGGAGCAGCGCGCCGAGGTGGTCGGTGGTGGGGCTGATCGGCTGGGTCGCGGCGGGGTCGCGGGCGAGCAGCTCGCGGCCGCCTCCCGACGCCGCCGCCGAGACCGCGGCGAGGAGCACGAAGGCGGCCAGGGCCGTGGGCAGCAGGACAACGACGTCGCGGGCCCGGCCGGTGGACTCGCCGGCGCCGGGGGCGAACGCCGGGACGACCGCGACCGCCACCGTCAGCGCCAGGACCCCGAGTCCGACCGCCCGCGCCTTCCGGCTCCGGGCCGCGGAGCGGCGGAAGCGCAGCAGGTGGGCGACGTCGGCGACGGCCCGGACGGCGGCCGCGACGGGCCTGTCGACCGGGACCTCAGTCGAGGAGGCCGCGGTAGGCACGGGCGCCGTCCTCCCCGACCATGTCCGAGGACGGCACGGTGGCGACCCCGGACCCGCCACGCAGCACGCACACCGTGCTGCTGGCCTCGATCGCGAGCTCGCGCAGGTGGGTCGAGACGAGCACGCAGGCGCCGCGGGCGCGGGCGTCGTTGACGACGTCGAGGGTCGCGTCGACGCCGATCGGGTCGACGCCGTCGAAGGGCTCGTCGAGCAGCAGCACGCGCGGCTCGTGCAGCGCCGCGAGCAGCACGCTGAGCCGGCGGCCCATGCCGTGGCTGAAGCCCGCCGTCACCCGGTGGGCGACGTCGCCGAGCTCGAAGCGCTCGAGCAGGTCGCGCGCCCGCGCGTCCCAGTCGGGCAGCCGCCGCAGCCGGGCCGACAGCTGGATGTGCTCCCACGGCGTCGCGCGCGGCACCAGCCCGCCCACGTCGGGGCAGTAGCCGACCGACTGCTTGACCCGCAGCGGTTGCTGGACGACGTCGTGGCCCGCGACCACCACCGACCCGCCGGTGGGCGGCACCACCCCCGCCAGCACCCGCATCGTGGTGGACTTGCCGGCCCCGTTGCGGCCGAGCAGCGCCGTGGACTGCCCGGCGTACGCCGTGAGGTCGACGCCGGCGACCGCCTCGACCTGCCCGAAGCGCACCTGCAGACCGCGCACCTCGACGAGCGGGGCACCCGGGAGCATCCCGCCATCCTCGCCCCACTGACGTGGCCCGGACACTCCCTTCCAACGAAGATGGCCCGCTCGGGTCACGAGGTGTGGCCGAACGGACGTCGGCGACCCACGCTGGTCGAGCCGGGCGAGCGCCAGCGAGCCCGAGTCGAGACCCGGCAAGGATGCCTACCCTGCGGGGGTCTCGACTCGCGGAGACTTCGTCCCCGCGGCTCGACCACCGCCCACGCTGGTCGAGCCGGGCGAGCGCCAGCGAGCCCGAGTCGAGACCCGGCGAGGCGACCGCCCCGCCGGGCCCCGCCTCGTCAGCTGTTCTGCGGGAACCCCAGGTTGAGGCCGCCGTGGCTCTTGCTCGGGTCGAGCCAGCGGGCGGTGACGGCCTTCTCGCGGGTGAAGAAGTCGACGCCGGAGGGTCCGTAGGCCTTGGCGTCGCCGAAGAGCGACGCCTTCCAGCCGCCGAAGGAGTGGTAGGCGACCGGCACCGGGATCGGCACGTTGATGCCGACCATGCCGACCTCGACGTCCTGCTGGAAGCGCCGGGCGGCGCCGCCGTCGTTGGTGAAGATGGCGGTGCCGTTGCCGTAGGGGCTGCCGTTGATCAGCGCCAGCCCCTCGGCGTACGACGCCACCCGCACGACCGAGAGGACCGGGCCGAAGATCTCGTCGGTGTAGACCGTCGAGGTGGTGCCCACGTGGTCGACCAGCGAGGGCCCGAGCCAGAAGCCGTCGGCCGCTCCTCCCTTCGGCTCGACGCCGCGGCCGTCGACGACGACGGTGGCGCCGTCGGTGGTGGCGACGTCGAGGTAGCCGGCGACCTTGTCGCGGTGCTCGCGGGTGATCAGCGGGCCCATGTCGGCGTCGCCGCGACCGTCGCCGGTGACCAGCCGGCCCATCCGGTCGCGGACCTTCTCGACCAGCTCGTCACCGACGGGGTCGACGGCGAGCACGACCGAGATCGCCATGCACCGCTCGCCGGCCGAGCCGAAGCCGGCGTTGACCGCGGCGTCGGCGACCAGGTCGAGGTCGGCGTCGGGCAGCACCAGCATGTGGTTCTTGGCACCGCCCAGGGCCTGGACGCGCTTGCCGGCGGCCGTGCCCTTCTCGTAGACGTAGCGGGCGATCGGGGTGGAGCCGACGAACGAGATCGAGGCGACGTCGGGGTGCTCGAGCAGGGCGTCGACGGCCTCCTTGTCGCCGTGGACGACGTTGAGCACCCCGTCGGGCAGGCCGGCCTCGGTGAGCACCTCGGCGAGCCAGTTGGCCACCGACGGGTCCTTCTCCGACGGCTTGAGCACCACCGTGTTGCCGGTGGCGATCGCGATCGGGAAGAACCACATCGGCACCATCGCCGGGAAGTTGAACGGGCTGATGATCCCGACGACGCCGAGCGGCTCCTTGACGGAGTAGACGTCGACGTCGGTCGAGACGCTCTGGGAGTAGCCGCCCTTGGTCAGGTGGGGCATCGAGCACGCGAACTCGACGACCTCGAGGCCGCGCGCGACCTCACCGGCGGCGTCGCTGAGCACCTTGCCGTGCTCGGAGGTCAGCAGCGCCGCGAGCTCGTCGCGGCGGCCGTGGAGCAGCTCGCGGAACTTGAACATCACGGTCTGGCGCTTGGCGATCGACGAGCGGCCCCAGCCGCCCTGCCCGTCGCTGCCGACGTACGCCGCCCGCGCGGCGGCGACGGCCGCGTCGACGTCGGCGGCGGAGCCGAGCCGCACGTGCTTGGTGACCTCGCCGATCGCCGGGTCGTAGACCGGGCCGGTGCGGTCGGAGTCGCCGGCGGTCAGCGAGCCGCCGATCCAGTGGTCGAGCGTGGGGGTGGCCATCAGGAGATCTCCTTGTCGAGCAGGGTGAGGACGTCGTCGTAGATCGCCAGTGCCTCGGCGACCTCGTCGTCGGTGACGACGCACGGGGGGACGACGTGGATGCGGTTGTCGACGGCGAACGGGACGAGCCCGCGCGCCAGCAGCTCCTTCTTGGCCAGCCCGATGTGGGCCGGCGCCACCGGGGCCCGGGTGGCGCGGTCGGTGACCAGGTCGAGCGCCCAGAAGACGCCGAGCCCGCGCACCTCGCCGACGACGGGGTGCTTCTCGGCGAGCTCGCGGAGACCGGGTCCGATCACGTCGACGCCGACCCGCTGGGCGTTGGCGACGATGCCCTCGGACTCCATCGCGTCGAGCGCCGCGACGATCGAGGCGGCGGCGAGCGGGTGGCCGGAGTAGGTGAGACCGCCGGGGAAGACGGTCTCGTCGAAGTCGGCGGCGATCTCGTCGCTCATCACGACGCCGCCGACCGGCACGTAGCCGGAGTTGACGCCCTTGGCGAAGGTGATCAGGTCGGGCCCGCGGCCCGCCAGCTCGGGGAAGGCGTCGAACGCGAACCACTCCCCCGCGCGCCCGAACCCCGCCATCACCTCGTCGAGGATCATCACGATGCCGTGGGTGTCGCACAGCTCGCGGACGCCGGCGAGGTAGCCCGGCGGCGGGACCAGCACGCCCGCCGTACCGGGGATCGTCTCGAGCAGCACGGCCGCCACCGACGCCGGCCCCTCGCACTCGATCACGCGCCGCAGGTGCCGCAGCGCCCGCTCGGCCTCCTCCTCGGGGGTCGTCGCCCAGAACTCGCTGCGGTAGAGGTACGGCCCGAAGACGTGCACGTGGGCACGGGCGAACTCGTTGGGCACCCGCCGCCAGTCGCCCGTCGCGACCACGGCCGCGCCGGTGTTGCCGTGGTAGCTGCGGTAGGTCGAGACCACCTTGTCGCGGCGGGTGTGCAGGCGGGCCATCCGGATCGCGTTCTCGTTGGCGTCGGCGCCGCCGTTGGTGAAGAACACCTTGTCCATCCCGTCGGGGGCCCGCCCGGTGATCCGCCGGGCGGCCTCGCCGCGGTGCAGGTTGGCCGTCGACGGCGCGATCGTGGCCAGCCGCCCCGCCTGCTCCTGGATCGCCGCGACCACCGCCGGGTGCTGGTGGCCGATGTTGACGTTGACCAGCTGGCTGGAGAAGTCGAGGTAGCGGTTGCCGGCGTGGTCCCACACCCGGGAGCCGAGGCCTCCCGCGACCACCAGCGGGTCGAGCGCGGCCTGCGCCGACCACGAGTGGAACACGTGGGTCTTGTCGAGCCGCTTGGTCTCGGCGTCGAGGTCGAGCCCCGTCGCCTGGTCGGTCGCCGTCGTCATCGTCGGTCTCCTCGTTGGAAAGGTTGTCTGTCTGCTGCGGGGGTTTCGACTCGCTGATCGCGCCCTCGCAAGCTCGGTCGCGGCGCTCGCTCAACCGGCTCGGGTCGCCCCGGGCCTCGTTCCTCGGCCCGGGGCGCCTCCCTCAGCTTCCGCCCTCGGTGAGCTCGACCTCGATCGGCTCGAACTCGGCGCCGGTGGTGTCCACCTCGTCGCCGAGCTCCTCGATGGCCTGCTCGATGTAGGTGTTGTCGTACGCCGTCTCCGGCGGTGCGGCGGTGATCAGGTTCTGCCCCTGCTCGTTGACCGCGGCCATCGCACCCTCGACGGTCTGGTCCCAGGCCGCCTGGTCGATGACGCCGATGCCGTTCTCGGCCGGCCAGATGAGCTTGTTGGTCTCGTTGGCCATCCACAGCTCGTGGCTCGGTCCCCAGCTGGAGCCGGCGGCGAGGGTGATCTCCGCGGCCTGCTCGACGTTGTCGCGGGCGTAGGCCCAGCCCTTGATGACGGCCTTGAGGAACTTCACGGTCCGGGCGGCGTACGCCTCGTCCTCCAGGCACGCGGCGTCGGCCCAGATCGCGTCCTGCAGCATCGCGCCCTCGGTGTCCTCGTAGGAGATCACGTTGAAGTCCTCGGGCTGGTAGAGCTCACCGGTGTCGGGGTTGGGCGTCTCGAGCAGCTGGGCGAACTCGTTGTAGGTCATCGCCTGGGCCGCGTCGATGTCGCCCTGCAGGAAGGCGTTCATGTTGAAGTCCTGGGTGACGATCTCGACCGACTCGGCGTCGAGGCCCTCGGCGGCCATCGCGGCGAAGATCTCCCACTCGTTGCCGAACCCCCACGAGCCGATCCGCTTGCCCTCGAAGTCGGCCACCGACTCGATGCCCGAGTCGGCCATGGAGACCTGGAGGGTGCCGGAGCGCTGGAAGACCTGGGCGACGTTGGTGAGGTTGGCCCCCTGCTCGATGGAGCCGAGCACCTTGGGCACCCAGGCGATCGCGTAGTCGGCGTCGCCGTTGGCCAGGGCGTCCTGCGGGACGATGTCGCCGCCGGACTCGACGATCTCGACCTCGAGGCCCTCCTCCTCGAAGAAGCCCTGGTCGGCGGCGGCGAAGTAGCCGGCGAACTGGGCCTGCGGCAGCCACTGCAGCTGCAGGGTGACCTGGTCGCCGGTGTTGCAGTCGCCGCCCCCGCCGCCACCGCTGTCGTCGCCGCCGCCGTCGTCGCCGCCGCAGGCGGCGAGGGTGGTGGCGGTGAGGGCGAGGGTGGCGCCGACCGCGAGCCGTCGGCGCAATGACTTCATCATGGGAGTTCCTTTCGGCGGTGCTGGGCGGGGACGCTCGCCTCGCGACGGTGCGGGGACGGACGGTGGGGTGCGGGGACCTGCACGGAACGCCTCATCGGGCGCTCCCGGTCGGTAGTCGGTGCTGCACGAGGCGTTCGAGCAGCACGGTGACGACGTAGGCGACCAGCCCGAGCACGATGGCCGCCATCACGTAGGCCCAGGCGCGGGCGTAGGCGCTGGTGGCGGCGCTGGTGGAGATGAAGCTGCCGAGGCCGCCCCGGGGACCCCCGAAGTACTCCGCGACGAGCGCGGAGATGACCGCGAGCGAGCTCGCGACCCGGATGCCGGTGAGCACGAACGGCGCCGCCGACGGGAGGGTGAGCGAGCGGAACGTCTGCCACGCGGAGGCGGAGTAGGAGTGCATCAGGTCGCGGTGCAGCGGCGTCGTCTGGCGCAGGCCGCGGACGGTGTTGACGTAGACCGGCACGAACGCCGCGATGGCCGCGACGGCCCGGCGGCCGTACTCGCTGTCGGCGCCGTACATCGAGTTGAGCACCGGGGCCAGCGCCACGATCGGCACCACGGCGAGCGAGGCCACGACGAAGGCGAGCATGCCGTCGACGACCCGCGCCCAGACCGCGAGCGCGGCGAGCAGGATCCCGAGCAGGGTGCCGAAGACCAGGCCGATCGCGGCGTTGGTGCCGGTGACCCAGAACGCCTCGCGGACCGAGTCGAGGTTGTCCTGGAGCTCGGTCCAGATCTCGTTGGGTCCCGGCAGCAGGTACGGCGAGACCTCGACCACCGAGACCAGGAACTGCCACACGGCCAGCCCGATCACGCCCACCACGACGGGGGCGACGATCCGGCCGGCACGCTCGGTGGTGGGGGTCACCGCTCCTCCGCGCCGCTCGAGGCGACCGGGGCTCCGTGCAGCGCCTCGCGCACCTCGGTCACCTTGGTGAAGAACGCAGGGTCCTCGCGCAGCCGCTGGTCGCGGACGACGTCGCGCCCGATGCCGGTGACGACCTCGTCGGTGATCCGTCCCGGCCGTGCCGACATCACCAGCACCCGGTCGGCGAGGAAGACGGCCTCGGGGATGGAGTGGGTGACGAAGACGACCGCGGCGCCGGTCTCGACCGAGATCCGGGCCAGCTCGGCCTGCATCCGCTCGCGGGTCATCTCGTCGAGGGCGCCGAAGGGCTCGTCCATGAGCAGCAGCCGCGGCCGCTCGGCGAGCGAGCGCGCGATCGCGACCCGCTGCTGCATGCCGCCCGAGAGCTGGTCGGGACGCGACTTGGCGAAGTCGGACAGGCCGACCATGTCGACCAGCTCGGCCACCCGCTGCTTGCGCTCGCTGCGGGACGCCCCGTGCAGCTCGAGCGGGAGCGCGATGTTGCTGGCCACGGAGCGCCAGGGCAGCAGCCCCGCCTGCTGGAAGGCGATGCCGTAGTCCTGGTCGACGCGGGCCTTGGCCGCGGCCTTGCCGTAGACCTCGAGCGTGCCGCTGCTCGGCTTCTCGAGGTCGGCGACCAGCCGCATCAGCGTCGACTTGCCGCAGCCCGACGGGCCGATGAGGGCGACGAACTCGCCAGCGGCGACGGTCAGGTCGACGTCGGCCAGCGCGGTGACCTGGGTCTTGCGCGACCCGAAGGTCTTGGTCACACCGACGGCGCGGACCGCGGGCGGGCTGCCGAACGCCTCGGTGGGGGTCGGGTCGCCCGCGTGGGCCGGGGCGGGCTTGTCGAGGTGCACGTGGTCCTTCGGGTGGGGTTCGGTGGTGCGGTCGGTGGTCACGAGGCCTCCCCGCGTCGGTAGTTGCGCAGCAGCAGCCCGAGCAGGGCGATGAAACCGCCCGCCACCAGCCCGAGCACGACGGCCCCGAAGATCGGCGCCCAGGCCTTCTCGGGGTCGCCCGAGGCCTGCCCGGCGTAGGTGACGAGCATCCGGCCGATGCCGTCGGGGTAGACGATCGACACCTCGGCGACGACGGTGCCGACGACCGCGCCGGCGGCGCCGAGCCGCAGCGCCGGGAGCAGGTAGGGGACGGCGGCCGGGAGCCGCACCCGGCGCAGCGTGGCCCACCAGCCGGCGTCGTAGGTGTGCATCAGCTCGGTGTGGATCCGGTCGGAGGCCTGCAGGCCGCGCAACGCGCCCACCGCCACCGGGAAGAAGGCGAGGTAGCTGGCGATCACGGCCACCGACATCCACGGCGGCCACTCCCAGCCGCCGATCTCGATGCGGGAGCCCCAGCTGCGCACCATCGGCGCGAACGCGATCAGGGGCACGGTCTGGCTGAGCACGATCCACGGCAGCAGCCCCCACTCGGCCAGCCGGAGCCGCGCCATCAGCAGGGCGAGCAGCAGGCCGATGACCGTGCCGGCCAGCCACCCGGCGGCGGCGACCTTGAGCGAGACCAGGACGGCGTCGCCCACCACCTGCCACAGCGGCTCGGCGCCGCGCATGCTGGTGACCGGCTCGCCCAGGCGCTGGGCCATGTCCCACACGTGCGGCATGGCGAGGTCGGTGGTACGCGGCAGCACCCGGTTGTCGCCGACGACGACGCCGTTCTCGGGAGCGAGGGCCTTGTAGGCCTCCCACGCCCCGGCCACCGCGACCAGGCCGAGGACGCCGAGCACCGCCGAGCGGAGCACCGGCCAGGCGCCGGCGCCCAGGCGCGAGCGGGCGCTGACCAGCCCGGGGGCGGCGGTGGTCTGTGCGACGGCGGACATTCAGGCCTTCGCGGTGACGTGGTCGCGGAGGCGGGGCATGACCGACTCGCCGTAGAGGCGCATCGTCTCCTCCTTGTTGTCGTGCTGGAGGTAGACCGCGAACTGGTCGACGCCGATGGCCTTGAGCTCCTCGAGCTTGGCGACGTGGTCCTCGACGCCGCCGAGGATGCAGAAGCGGTCGACGATCTCGTCGGGCACGAAGTCGACGTGGTCGTTGTCGGCCTTGCCGTGGGAGTTGTAGTCGTAGCCCTCGCGGCCCTTGATGTAGTCGGTCAGGGCCTGCGGCACGTCGCCGGAGTCGCCGTACTTGGCGACGATGTCGGCGACGTGGTTGCCGACCATGCCCCCGAACCAGCGGCACTGCTCGCGCATGTGCTGCAGGTCGTCGCCGACGTACGCCGGGGCGGCCACGCAGAACGTGATCGCGTCGGGGTCGCGGCCGGCGTCGGCGGCGGCCTTGCGGACCGCGCCGATCATCCAGCGCGCGATGTCGACGTCGGCGAGCTGGAGGATGAAGCCGTCACCGACCTCGCCGGTGGTCTTCAGCGCCAGCGGGCCGTACGCCGCCACCCACACCTCGAGCTCGGAGGTGCGCGCCCACGGGAACTGGAGGGTGGTGCCGTTGACCTCGACCGGCCGGCAGTTGGCGAGCTCACGGATCACGTGGGTCGCCTCGCGGACGTCCTTGAGCGTGGTCGGCTTGCCGTTGAGCACCCGGACCGCCGAGTCGCCGCGACCGATCCCGCAGACCGTGCGGTTGCCGTACATCTCGTTGAGGGTGGCGAAGACCGACGCGGTGACCGTCCAGTCGCGGGTGGCCGGGTTGGTGACCATCGGCCCCACGACCACGCGCCGGGTCTCGGCGAGGATGGCGGAGTAGATGACGTAGGGCTCCTGCCACAGCAGGTGGGAGTCAAAGGTCCACACGTAGTCGAACCCGTGCTCCTCGGCCTGCTTGGCCAGGCCGACGGTGCGCCAGGCGGGTGGGTTGGTCTGCAGCACGACGCCGAAGTCCACGAGGGTTCCTTCCACACGGTGGTCGAGGAGGCCGGTCACGGCCGTCTCGAGACCACATCGGGTCAACAGGGTCAGGTGAGGTACTGGGTCAGGCCGCGCTTGAGGTAGTGCCCGTGGCCGGCCCGTCCGTGGAACGCGCCGTCGCTCACCAGCACCGACCCCCGGGAGACGACGACGTCGACGTGGCCGTCGATCTCGTAGCCCTCCCAGGCCGAGTGGTCCATGTTCATGTGGTGCGTCTTGCCGACCCCGATGGACGTGTGGCCGGCGGGGTCGTAGACCACCAGGTCGGCGTCGGCGCCGGGCGCGATGACGCCCTTGGTGCCGTAGAGGCCGAACATCCGCGCCGGGGTGGTCGACGTCAGCTCGACCCAGCGCTCGAGGGTGATCTCGCCGGTCACCACGCCCTGGTAGAGCAGGTCCATCCGGTGCTCGATCGAGCCGATCCCGTTGGGGATGGCCCGGAAGTCGCCGCGGCCGAGCTCCTTCTGGTCCTTCATGCAGAACGGGCAGTGGTCGGTCGAGACCATCTGCAGGTCGTTGGTGCGCAACCCCTGCCACATGGCGTCCTGGTGGCCCTCGGCGCGTGAGCGCAGCGGCGTCGAGCAGACCCACTTGGCGCCCTCGAACTCGCCCCAGGTCGGGTCGCCGGTGGCGCCGAGCTGCTCCTCGAGCGAGAGGTAGAGGTACTGGGGGCAGGTCTCGCCGAACACGTTCTGCCCGCGGTCGCGGGCCGCGGCCAGCTGCTCGACGGCCTGCTTGGCGCTCACGTGGACGACGTACAGCGGTGAGCCGGTGAGGTCGGCCAGCATGATCGCGCGGTGGGTGGCCTCCTCCTCCATCTGCCAGGCCCGGGCGACGCCGTGGAAGTACGGCGTGGTCTTGCCCTGGTCGTAGAGCTGCTGGGCGAGGACGTCGATCGCGGGACCGTTCTCGGCGTGCATCATCGTCATCAGCCCCAGCTCGGCGGCCTTCTGCATCGCCCGCAGGATCTGGGCGTCGTCGGAGTAGAAGACCCCGGGGTAGGCCATGAACAGCTTGTAGCTGCTGATGCCCTCGTCGAGCAGCGTCTCCATCGCCTTGAGCGACTGCTCGTCGACGCCGCCGATGATCTGGTGGAAGCCGTAGTCGACGGCGCAGTTGCCGCGGGCCTTCTCGTGCCACGCCTCGAGCCCGGTCTCCACGGCCTCACCGGTCTTCTGCACCGCGAAGTCGATGATCGACGTCGTCCCGCCCCACGCCGCCGCGATCGTGCCGGTCTCGAAGGTGTCGCTGGCCTCGGTGCCGCCGAACGGCAGCTGCATGTGGGTGTGGGCGTCGATGCCACCCGGGACGACGTACTTGCCCGTCGCGTCGACGACCGTGTCGACCGACGCCGCCAGGTCGGTGCCGAGCAGCGTGGAGCCCGGCGCCAGCACCGCGACGATCTTCTCGCCGTCGACGAGGACGTCGGCCTGGGTGCGGCCGGTGGAGCTGACGACGGTGCCGCCGGTGATCAGCAGGGTGCTCATGCGATGGTCCTCTCCCCCACGGTGGTCGAGGAGGTTGCGCTAGCAACCGTCTCGAGGCCACCCGACCGTGCGAACCGGTGGTCTCGAGACGGTCGTGACCGACCTCCTCGACCAGCGTCGGTGGCGCTCATGCCTGGGCGATCGTGGCGTAGGAGTCGGGCCGGCGGTCGCGGTAGAACTGCCAGTCGTCGCGCATCTGCTGGACCAGGTCGAGGTCGAGGTCGCGGACGATCAGCTCCTCCTTCTCGCTCGACCCGAGCTCGCCGACGTGGTTGCCACGCGGGTCGATGACCTGGCTGGTGCCGTAGAACTCCACCGCGTCGGCGCCGTACTCGTTGTCCTCCAGGCCGACCCGGTTGGGCTGCAGCACGAAGTAGCCGTTGGCCACGGCCGCGCACGGACCCTCGACCTCCCAGAGCCGGTTGGAAAGCCCGGGCTTGGTGGCGTTGGGGTTGAAGACCATGTGGGCGCCGCCCAGGCCGAGCTCGCGCCAGCCCTCCGGGAAGTGCCGGTCGTAGCAGATGTAGACCCCGACCCGGCCGACCGCGGTCTCGAAGACCGGGTAGCCGAGGTTGCCGGGGCGGAAGTAGAACTTCTCGAAGAACTTCTCCAGCTGCGGGATGTGGTTCTTGCGGTACTTGCCGAGGATCGTGCCGTCGGCGTCGACCACGACCGCGGTGTTGTAGTAGACGCCGGTCTGCTCCTCCTCGTAGATCGGCAGCACGTGCACCATGCCGAGCTCCTTGGCCAGGGCCGCGAAGCGCTGCACGGTGGGGCCGTCGGCCGGCTCGGCGTAGCGGTAGTACTTCTGGTCCTGGGTGATCCCGAAGTAGGGCCCGTAGAACAGCTCCTGGAAGCACATCACCTGCGCGCCCTGGGCGGCCGCGTCGCGGGAGAACTGCTCGTGCTTGTCGAGCATCGACTCCTTGTCACCGGTCCAGGTGGTCTGGCTGATGGCGGCCTTCACGATCGTCAACGGGTCCTCCTCGGGGGCGTCGTAACTGTTATCGTGGGAGGTGAACATTTCGCCCTGATGACGCCCGTGTCAAGGACCTCGTGTGAATCTGGCCACACTCGACGACCGGACGCCCCGGGGGATCGCCGCTGCCGTCGGACGCGCCGTCCGCTCCGGCGAGCTGGCCGCCGGCGACCGGCTGCCGACCGTGCGCGACGTCGCCGCCGAGCTCGGCGTCTCGCCGGCGACGGTCAGCGCGGCCTGGTCAGCGCTGCGCCGGGCCGGCCTCGTCGAGGCCCGCGGGCGGGCCGGCACCTTCGTGCTCGAGCCGCCCTCCCCCCGGCTGAGCCCGCGGGTCGCGGGGCTCCGCGGGGCAGCCGACGACGGCGTACGCCTCGACCTGTCGCGGGGCACCCCCGACCCCGACCTGCTGCCCGACCTGGGGCCCGCGCTGCGCCGCGTCTCCGAGCGCGCGACGACGCCCGGCTACCAGGAGCAGCCGGTGGTGCCGGCCCTGCACGCCGAGCTCGTGGCCACCTGGCCGCACCCGGCCGAGACCATCACGGTGGTCGACGGGGCCACCGACGCCGTGGCCCGCGTGCTCGAGCAGGTGGTCTCCTACGGCGACCGCGTCGTGCTGGAGACGCCGGGCTTCCCGCCGTTCTTCGACCTCGTCGAGGCGCTCGGCGCCGAGGTGGTGCCGGTCGAGCTCGACGGCTCCGGCGTGCGGCCCGAGTCGATGCGTCGCGCGCTGGCCGCCGCCCCCGCCGCGGTGGTGCTCCAGCCGCGCGCCCACAACCCCACCGGGGTGTCGACGACGCCGGCGCGGGCCGAGTCGTTGGCACGGGTGCTGCGACGCGCGGCCGTCACCCCGTGGGTCGTCGAGGACGACCACTCCGGCGCCATCAGCACCGCCCCCGACGTGACGCTCGGCCGCTGGCTGCCCGACCGGGTCGTGCACGTGCGCTCGTTCTCCAAGACGCACGGTCCCGACCTGCGCGTGGCCGCCCTCGGCGGCCCGGCGGCGCTGGTCGACGGCCTCGTCGCCCGCCGGATGCTCGGCCCCGCCTGGACGTCGCGGATGATCCAGACGATCGTGCTCGACCTGCTCACCACCTCGCGGTCGATGGACGAGGTCGCCGAGGCGCGCCGGCAGTACTTCGGCCGTCAGTCGGCACTGGTCGCCGCGCTCGCCGCGCACGGCGTCGACCTGCCGACCCCCGACGGCATCAACCTGTGGCTCCCGGTGCACGACGAGCGGGCCGCCGTCCTCCACCTGGTCGCCGCCGGCATCCGGATCGCCGCCGGCACGCCGTTCCTCGCCTCGGGTTCGTCCGGCCAGTTCGTGCGGGTGACGTCGGGCCTGGTGCGGCCCGAGGACGCCGACGACGTCGCCGTGGCGCTGGCCGCGGCGGCGCGACGCTGACCCGACGGCACCGGCCCGGCCCCTCTGGTGAGGGACCGGGCCGGTGCGTGGTCGTGACGACCAGGGGTCAGGCGGGGAACGAGCCGCCCGAGGCGGCCAGGTCGCGCAGCCACGGGGTGGGCGTGAAGCGCTCGCCGTAGGTCGCGGCCAGCTCGTCGGCGCGCGCGACGAACGCCGTCAGGCCGATCTCGCCGTCGACGCCCTGGTAGCCGGTCATGAACTGCGCGGCACCACCGGTCATCGGCGGGAAGCCGATGCCCATGATCGAGCCGATGTTGGCCGCGGCGGCCGACTCGATCACGCCCTCCTCGAAGCACTTGGCGGTCTCGAGGGCCTCGGCGAACAGCATCCGGTCCTTCATGTCCTGGATCGGGATCTGCTGCTCCGCGGGCGGGAACAGCTCGGCCAGTCCGGGCCAGATGGTGGTGCGCCGGCCGTCCTCGTAGTCGTAGAACCCGGCGCCACGCAGGCGACCGGCGCGGCCGGCCTCGAGCATCCGGTCGACGACCGCGGTGCCGGGGTGCTCGACGTACGCCGACCCGTCGCGCTCGGCGGCCTCGCGGGTGGCCTTGGCGATCTTGGCCATCAGCTCGAGGTTGAGCTCGTCGGAGAGCTGCAGCACCGGGGCCGGGTAGCCGGCCTGGTTGGTGGCGCGCTCGATGCTCCACGGGTGGGTGCCCTCGGCGAGCATCGCCATGCCCTCGTTGACCATGAAGCCGATGACGCGCGAGGTGTAGAAGCCGCGGCTGTCGTTGACGACGATCGGGGTCTTCTTGATCTGCTGCACGACGTCGTAGGCCTTGGACAGCGCCACGTCGGAGGTCTTCTCGCCCTTGATGATCTCGACGAGCGGCATCTTGTCGACGGGGCTGAAGAAGTGCAGGCCGATGAAGTCGGCCGGGCGGTCGACGCCCTCGGCGAGCTCGGTGATCGGCAGGGTGCTGGTGTTGGAGCACAGCAGCGCGTCGGGGTTGACGTGCTCGGCGATCTCGGCGAACACCTTGTGCTTGAGCGAGGGGTCCTCGAAGACGGCCTCGATCACCAGGTCGCAGCCGGCCAGCGCGGCGGGGTCGGAGGTGGGGGTGATCCGCGCGAGCAGCTCGTCGGACTTCTCCTGGGTGAGCTTGCCGCGGCTGACGGCCTTCTCGTTGAGCTTCTCCGAGTAGGCCTTGCCCTGGGCGGCGTTCTCCTCCGAGACGTCCTTGAGCACGACCTCCATGCCGGCGCGGGCGCAGGAGTAGGCGATGCCGGCGCCCATCATGCCGGCGCCGAGGACGCCGACCTTGGTGGCCTTCCACGGCTCGATGCCCTGGGGGCGCAGCTTGCCGGAGTTGATCGCCTGCAGGTCGAAGAAGAACGCCTGGATCATGTTCTTCGAGCCCTGGTTGACGACCAGGTTGGTCAGGTAGCGGCTCTCGATGCGCGAGGCGGTGTCGAAGTCGCGGCTGGCGCCCTCGACGGCGGCGCTGAGGATCGCGCGAGCGGCGGGGTAGACCGCGCCCTTGGTCTGCTTGCGCAGCAGCGCCGGGAACGCCGGCAGGAACGCCGCCAGCGCGGGGCTCTTGGGCGATCCGCCGGGCATCTTGTAGCCCTTGACGTCCCACGGGTTCTGCGAGGCCTCGGGGTTGGCCTTGATCCACGCCTTGGCGGCCGGGACCAGCTCGTCGCGGGTGGCGACGACCTCGTCGACCAGGCCCTGCTTCAGCGCGTCGGCCGGCTTGAACTGCTTGCCCTCCAGGAGCACGGTCATCAGGCCGTCCTGCAGGCCGAACTTGCGCACGATCCGGGTCACGCCGCCACCACCGGGCAGCAGGCCGAGGCTCACCTCGGGCAGGCCGACGACGGCCTTGGGGTCGTCGACGACGATCCGGTGGTTGGTGGCGAGCGTGATCTCGTAGCCGCCGCCGAGGGCCGCGCCGTTGATGGCGGCCACGACTGGCTTGGGCAGCTTCTCCAGGCGGCGCAGGGCCGCCTTGACCCGCTCGGCGAGGGCGAAGACGTCGGCGGCGTCGTCGGGCGTCGCCTCGACCATGTTGCGGAGGTCGCCGCCGGCGAAGAAGGTCTTCTTGGCGCTGGCGACGACGACGCCGGTCACGGCGTCCTCGTCGGCGGCCAGCTCGTCGTACAGCCGCTCGACGGCCGCGGCCATCGAGTCGATGTAGAGGTGGTTCATCGTGTTGGCCGACTGGTGCGGGTCGTCCAGGGTCAGGGTGACGATGCCGTCGGCGTCCTTGTCGTAGCGGACGGCGGTCTGGGTCTCGGGTGCGGTGGCGCTCATGTGGTGGGTGGTTCCTGTCTCGGGCTCAGGTCAGTGGCTCGGGTCGGCGGGCACGCTGCGGGGTCTCGACGCGGGCTCGCTGACGCTCGCCCGGCTCGACCACCGTCGGGTCAGACGATCTCGACGATGGTCGCGATGCCCATGCCGCCGCCGACGCAGAGCGTGGCGAGTCCGCGCTTCTGGTCGCGGCGGACCAGCTCGTCGATGAGCGTGCCGAGGATCATCGCGCCGGTGGCGCCGAGGGGGTGGCCCATGGCGATGGCGCCGCCGTTGACGTTGGTGATCTCGTCGGTGATGCCCATGTCGCGCATGAAACGCATCGCGACGGCGGCGAACGCCTCGTTGATCTCGAACAGGTCGATGTCCTTGGTCTCCAGCCCGGCCTTGGCCAGCGCCTTGCGGGCGGCGGGGGCGGGACCAGTGAGCATGATCGTCGGGTCGGCGCCGCTGACGGCCATCGAGACGATGCGCGCGCGGGGGGTCAGGCCGAGCTCGCGGCCGATCTCCTCGGTGCCGATCGCCATCAGCGCGGCCCCGTCGACGATGCCGGAGGAGTTGCCGGCGTGGTGGACGTGGTCGATCTTCTCGATCCAGTGGTACTTCTCCAGCGCGACGTCGTCGAAGCCGGCGTCCTGGCCGATCTGGGCGAAGCTCGGCTTGAGGCCGGCCAGGCCCTCGACGCTGGTGTCGGGGCGGATCGTCTCGTCGTGGTCGAGCACGGTCAGGCCGCTGAGGTCGCGCACCGGGACGACCGAGTCGGCGAAGTAGCCGTTGGCCCACGCCTTGGCGGCCCGGTGGTGCGACTCGGCGGCGTAGGTGTCGACGTCCTCGCGGCTCCAGCCCTCGATGGTGGCGATCAGGTCGGCGCCGATCCCCTGCGGGACGAAGCCGGTGGTGAGCGCGGTGGCCGGGTCCTGCGCCCACGCGCCGCCGTCGGAGCCCATCGGCACGTTGGACATCGACTCGACGCCGCCCGCGAGGATCAGGTCCTCCATGCCACCGCGGATGCGGCCGGCGGCCTGGTTGACGGCCTCGAGGCCGGAGGCGCAGAAGCGGTTGAGCTGCACGCCGGCGACCGTCTCGGGGTAGCCGGCGGTCAGCGCGGCGGTCTTGGCGATGTCGCCACCCTGCTCGCCGACGGGCGTGACGACACCGAGGACGACGTCGTCGACCCGGTGCGGGTCGAGGCCGGGGTTGCGGGTGCGGACCTCCTCGAGGAGGCCGACGATGAGGTCGACGGGCTTGACCTCGTGGAGCGAGCCCGCGGCCTTGCCCTTGCCGCGCGGGGTGCGCAGGTGGTCGTACACGAATGCTTCTGCCATGACCGTCCTTGGTGTCTCGTGGTGTGGTGCGGTGTGTCCCGGTTGCGTGGACACGATTGTGACACCAATACTGTCACTATCGTCAAGGTGCGACCGTGCCGGACGCCGGGTGAGAGGAGTCACGTCCCGTGGGTGAGGTGAGCGACCTGCTGACCCTCGACGAGCTCTGCTCGCGGGTGGGTCTGTCGGTGCGCAACGTCCGCTTCTACACCACCCGCGGGCTCGTCCCGCCGCCCATCCGGCGCGGCCGCTCGGGCTACTACACCGCCCAGCACGTGGCGCGCCTGGAGCTGGTGCAGGAGCTGCAGGCCCACGGCTTCACGCTGTCCGCGATCGAGCGGTACGTCGCCGCGCTCCCCGACGACGCCGAGCCCGAGGACATCGCGCTCGCGCGCACGATGCTCGCGCCCTGGCAGGCCGACCTGCCGGTCGACATGGAGCGCGACGAGCTCGAGCAGCGGGCCGGCCGCGCGCTGTCGGAGGAGGACGTCGCGACGCTGGTCGCGCTCGGCGTCGTACGACGACGGGGCGAGCGGTTCCTGGTCGCGCGCACCCAGCTCGGCCTGGGGTTGCGGCTGCTCGACCTCGGCTTCCCGCGCGAGGTCGCCGAGGCGGCCCGTGCGGTCTACCACGACCACGGCCGGCAGATGGCCGAGGAGCTCTACCGGGTGATCGTCGAGCAGCTCGCGCCGCGCTACGGCGCCGACGACTCCGAGCGGTTCCAGGAGGTCATGGAGCGGCTCAAGCCGCTCTCGGTCGGCGGGCTCGTCACGGCGTACGAGAACGCCGTCGCCAAGGCCGCTCGCGGCGCCACCCGGCCCTGACACCACGCTGACCCGTCGTACATGTGCGACGGGTCAGCGTGAAAACGACGTCGACCCGTCGTACATGTACGACGGGTCGGCGTGGGGGAGTGGGTCAGCGGCGGCCGGAGAAGCCGGCGGCGGAGTGGCTGCCGCCCGACGACGACGGCGCGCCGGCACCGGTACGACGGCGTCCGCCACCGCGCGAGCCGGAGCCCGAGGCGGCCGGCTTGGCGCCACCGCCACGCGACGACGACTGCTTGGGCGCACCGCCCGGGCGACCGCCGCCGGAGCGACCGCCACCACCGGAACGACCGCGACCGCCACCGCCGCCACCGCCGCCGGAGCGCTGCGGGCGCTCGTCGGGGGTGACGACCTCGTAGCCGCCGGGCACCAGCACCCGCTCGCCGGGGGCGAGCACGGTGAGCACCGGGTGGGAGGAGCCGGACATCTTGGTGAGCGTCGGGTGGATGCCGGCGGCCCGGGTGAGCTGGCGCACGTCGCGCACCTGGTCGTCGGTCATCAGGGTGACGACGGTGCCGGCGGCGCCGGCGCGGGCGGTGCGGCCCGAGCGGTGCAGGTAGGCCTTGTGCTCGGTGGGCGGGTCGGCGTGGATGACGAGCGCGACGTCGTCGACGTGGATGCCGCGGGCCGCGATGTCGGTAGCGACCAGGGTGGTGGCCTTGCCGGAGTGGAACGCCTCCATGTTGCGGGTGCGGGCGTTCTGGCTCAGGTTGCCGTGCAGGTCGACGGCCGTGACGCCACTCTTGTTGAGCTGGCGGGCCAGGGCCTTGGCGCCGTGCTTGGTGCGGGTGAAGACCACGGTGCGGCCGGGGGCCGAGGTGAGGTCGACCAGGACCTGGACGCGGTGCTCACGGGCGAGGTGCAGCACGTGGTGGTCCATCTTGGCGACCGGCGACTGCGCCGAGTCGGCCTCGTGGACGACCGGCTGGTTGAGGAACTTCTTGACCAGCACGTCGATGGCGCCGTCGAGCGTGGCCGAGAACAGCAGGCGCTGGCCCGAGCGGGGCGTGGCGTCGAGCAGGCGGCGTACGGCGGGCAGGAAGCCGAGGTCGGCCATGTGGTCGGCCTCGTCGAGGATGGTGACCTCGACGGAGCCGAGCGAGCAGTGGCCCTGCTGGATCAGGTCCTCGAGCCGGCCGGGGCAGGCCAGCACGATGTCGACGCCGCGCCGCAGGCCGGCGACCTGCGGGTTCTGGCCGACGCCGCCGAAGATGGTCTGCGTGGTCAGGCCGGTCGCCTGCGCCAGGGGGATCAGGGCCTCCTGGATCTGGCCGACGAGCTCACGGGTCGGGGCCAGGATCAGCGCGCGCGGCTTGCCGGCGGCGGGGCGCTTGCCCGACTGCACGAGGCGGGTCACGAGCGGGAGCAGGAAGGCGTAGGTCTTGCCGGAGCCGGTGCGGCCGCGGCCGAGCACGTCGCGCCCGGCCATCGAGTCGGGCAGCGTCGCGGCCTGGATCGGGGTGGGGACGGTGATGCCCTTCGCGGTCAGGATCGAGACGAGCTCGTCCGGCACGAAGAGGTCGGAGAAGGAAGGAACAGAAGGAGCAGTAGTCACAGAGAAGTCACTCACGTTGGTGTGTCTCACCAAGCTGTCCCGCCGGCGGCGGGAGGAGTAGCGGGTGCCTCACGAGGAGGGGCGCGGGCGGAGGCCTGCGCGGGAGCCCGAGGCAAGACTGGACGGGCTGCTGTGGACAACTGTACCGATCCGGGCGGCGATCCCCCGCATCGTGGGACGTGCCGCCGCTCACACGGGGACCGGGCAATGCCGCCGTCGGGGTGAGCGCCAGGTCCTCGCGGCTCCCTAGGCTGGGCGGATGCGTGTACTGGTGACCGGCGCCACCGGCTTCGTCGGCCGCCGCCTGACCCCCGTCCTGGTCGAGCGCGGTCTCGAGGTGCGCGCGATGACGCGCCACCCCGACGACTACGACGGTCCCGGTGACGGGGTGTACGGCGACGTGGAGGACGTCGAGGCGCTGCGCCAGGCCCTCGACGGCGTCGAGGTCGCGGTCTACATGGTGCACTCCCTCGACGACGACGACTTCGAGCGCAAGGACGCCGAGGCGGCCGAGACGTTCGGCCGTGTCGCGGCCGAGTGTGGGGTGCGGCAGGTCGTCTACCTCGGCGGCCTCGGGGCCGAGGACGACGAGCTGTCCCCCCATCTGCGCTCGCGACGGGAGGTCGAGACCCGCCTCGGGAAGGGCGGGGTGCCGGTGACCGTGCTGCGCGCCGCGATCGTGGTCGGAGCGGGCGGGATCTCCTGGGAGCTCACCCGACAGCTGGTCAAGAACCTGCCGGCGATGGTGGTGCCCAAGTGGGTCAACACCAAGACGCAGCCGATCGCCATCGACGACGTCGTGCGCTACCTCGACGGCGTCATCGGCAACGAAGAGGCCTTCGGCAGGGTCCTGGAGATCGGCGGGCCGGAGCAGCTGACCTACCTCGAGATGATGCAGCAGGCCGCGCAGGTGATCCTGGGCCGGCGGCTGCCGATCGTCACGGTGCCGCTGCTGACGCCGTCGCTGTCGTCGCACTGGATCGCGCTGGTCACCGACGTCGACACCACGACGGCCAAGAACCTCATCGACTCGATGGCCACCGAGGTCGTCGTCACCGACGACTCGGCGCGCGACCTCGTGCCGGGCGAGACGCTGTCGTACGTCGAGGCCGTGCGCCGCGCGGTCGAGGAGTCGGGCGGAACCGACAAGTCCGGCAAGTCCTCGGCGGCCTCGCGCGCCAAGCGCTGAGCGAGGCCCTCGATCGGGGCTCAGACCCCGAAGATCGCCGGCAGTGCGAACAGCATGGCCAGCGACCACGTGCAGTGGGTGATGATCGGCGCCAGGATCCCGCCGGACGCGCGGCGCTGCAGTCCGACCAGGACGCCGAGCAGCACGGCCGCGAAGGCCAGCATCACGTTGCCGGTGGCGGCCGTGGCGATCGTGTAGGCGATCGTCGTCCAGAGCACCGGGTGGCGCGGGATGGCGGCGTACGCGGCCCCCCGGAAGAACAGCTCCTCGGCGACGCCGTTGACGGCGGTCACCACGACGAGCACCGGGAGGTACCCCTCGCTGGCGAACCCCAGGACGTTGCGGATCTGCTCGGCCAGCGGGTCGATCTCGCGCACCACCAGCGCGCCGGCGGCGAAGACGCCGGCCAGCACCGCGCCGATGAGGAGGGGTTGGAGCACCGGCCGCGCCGGCACGTCCTTCACCGTGATCCGGCCGAGGTGGATCGGTCCGCTCGCGAACGCGCCCACGGTCCAGACCCCGGCGAGGAGCAGCGACGTCAGCACGAACGCGGTGCTGCCCTGCTCGAGCCGGAGGAGCACGCCGAGCACGACCGCGCCGATCACCACGAACGCGGCGGTCACCAGCTGGCGTCGACGCAGCTGCTGCGGCGTCATCTTCTGGTCGCGGGGGACGACGTCCCACAGCGACCGCTGCACCCACTGCCTCACGCTCTGCCCCTCAGCACGTCCGCACCCCAGCACTCACCCCTCGCGCGCACGGCGGCGGCGAGGGGTGGGGCGTCACTCGTTGGTCGGTGGAACAGGTGACTACTTGGTCAGGCCGTCCTTGACGTCCTTGGCGGCGTCCTTGACCTTGTCGGCGCCCTGCTTGACCTTGGCCTCGGACTGGTCGCCCTTGCCCTCGGACTCGAGCTTGTCGTCGCCCGTCAGCTTGCCGGCGCCCTCCTTGAGCTTGCCGCCCAGCTCGTCGGACTTGTGGTCGATCTTGTCATCGGTACCCATGACCCCACTGCACCACGGGCCGCCTGACGGGGCCTCACCCCTCAGGACCGGGCATCCGTGGGACGGGTCACAGCGCTCGCGGCGAGGTCAGGCGAACGCCAGCACCCCGTCGTCGATCGTGCCGCGGCGGATGGTGCGCACGTCGACGTAGTAGTTCTGCTTCAACGCCCAGGGCGCCCGGTCGCCCTGACGGGGCAGCCCGTCGAGGGCGCGCTGGACGTAGCCGGACGCCAGGTCCATGAACGGCCGCTCGCCGACGGTCTCGTCCTTGACCGGGACGACCGACCGCTTGCCGTGCTCGTCCATGTGCGCCAGGAGGCGGACGACGTAGTCGCCGACCAGGTCGGCCTTGAGCGTCCACGAGGCGTTGGTGTAGCCGATGGTGAAGACGAAGTTGGGGATGCCGCTGACCATCAGGCCCTTGTAGGTCATGGTCTCGCTGGGCCGGAACGGCTCGCCGTCGACGGTGACGTCGATGCCGCCGAACAGCTTGAGCTTCAGGCCGGTGGCGCTGACGATGATGTCGGCGGCGAGCTCGCGGCCCGAGGCGAGCCGGATGCCGGTCTCGGTGAACGTCTCGATCCGGTCGGTCACGATGTCGGCCCGGCCCGAGCGCAGCGCGCGGAACAGGTCGGAGTTGGGCACGACGCAGAGCCGCTGGTCCCACACGTCGTACGGCGGCTGGAAGTGCTCGTCGTAGGACATCCCCTCAGGCAGCTGCCGCTCGGTGAAGCGGCGCACGAGCTTCTTCGACACCGCGGGCACGCGCTGCGCGAGCTGGTAGTTGGCGACGAGCTTGGCGATGTTGGCGGCGCGGACGACCGGGTAGCTGACCTTGGTCGGCAGGCGGCGCAGCGCGACCGCGAGCGGGTCCTTGCTCGGCTGCGGGAGGATGTACGTCGGCGTCCGCTGCAGCATCGTGACCGAGCCGGCGGTGGGCGCCATCGACGGCACCAGGGTGACGGCGGTGGCGCCGGAGCCGATGACGACGACGTCCTTGCCGGCGTAGTCGAGGTCCTCGGGCCAGAACTGCGGGTGGACGACCTGGCCGCCGGCCGCCTCGAACTCCTCGCGCCCGGGGAAGACGGGCGCGTGCCCGGTCTCGTAGTCGTAGTAGCCGGTGGCGCCCCACAGGAAGCCCGCCGTCATGGTGAGCTCGGCGCCGTCGTGGTCGATCGTGACCGTCCACCGCGCGGCCTCGCTGTCCCAGCTCGCGGCCGTCACCCGGTAGCGGTAGCGGATGAGCTTGTCGACGCCGTACTCCTCGGCGACGGTGCGCAGGTAGTCGAGGATCAGGCCGCCGTCGGCGAGCGCGGTGTCGCTCGGCCACGGGCGCCACTGGTAGCCGAAGGTGAACATGTCGGAGTCGGACCGGATGCCGGGGTAGCGGAACAGGTCCCACGTGCCGCCGCTGGCCTCGCGCCCCTCGAGCAGCGCGACCGTGCGGTCGGGGTGGCCGGTCTTCAGCTGGCACGCGGCTCCGATGCCGCTCAGGCCGGCGCCGACGATGAGGACGTCGACGTGCTCAGGGGTGCTCATGCTCCTACCGTAGATCCTTATTGACGGATGTTCAACAGGAGTCCGGAGGGAACCGGGTGAGATGGCTCGCCGTTCAGGACGGCGGCAGCACCCGGCGCAGGAAGGTGCGGGTGCGCTCCTCGCGGGGCTCGGTGAAGATCTGCTCGGGGGTGCCCTGCTCGAGGATCCGGCCCTCGTGGAGGAAGCAGACCTCGGTGGCCACCTCGCGGGCGAAACCCATCTCGTGGGTGGCCAGCACCATCGTCGTGCCCTCCTCGGCGAGCCGGCGGACGATGGTCAGCACCTCGCCGACCAGCTCGGGGTCGAGCGCCGCGGTGATCTCGTCGAGCAGGAGCAGGCGGGGGCGCGTGCACAGCGCCCGCACCAGGGCGACGCGCTGCTGCTGGCCACCGGAGAGGCGGTCGGGGTGCTTGTCGACGTGCGCGTCGAGCCCGAACTCGCCGAGCAGGGCCCGCGCCCGCTCCTCGGCGTCCGCCCGGCTGAGACCGTGCACCTGCCGGGGCGCGAGGGTGCAGTTGTCGAGCACGGACAGGTGCGGGAAGAGGTTGTAGGCCTGGAAGACCATCCCGACGTGCCGGCGCACCTTGCGGGGGTCGACCCGGGGGTCGGAGATCTCGCGACCCTCGAACCGGATGACGCCGTCGTCGATCTGCTCGAGCAGGTCGAGGCAGCGCAGCAGGGTCGACTTGCCCGAGCCCGACGAGCCGATCAGGCAGATGACGTCGTGCGGGCGCACCGTGAGCGAGACGTCGTCGAGGACGATGCGGTCGCCGTAGGCCTTGCGCAGCCCCTCGACCTCCAGGAGGGGTGCCTCGCCCCCGCTCACCGGGCACCCGCCTGCTCGCGGCGCAGCGACCGGCGGCCGAGCCAGTCGGTGAACCGGGCCAGGGGGATCGTCACGGCCACGAAGAAGACCGCCACGACGACGTACGGCGTGTAGTTGAAGTTGTAGGCGGCGTAGTCGCGCGCGGCGTAGACGGCGTCGAAGACCGCGACGGAGGAGACCAGCGCGGTGTCCTTCTGCAGCGACACGAAGTCGTTGAGCAGCGGCGGCGCGACCCGGCGCACGGCCTGGGGCACCACCACGTGGCGCATCGTCTGGCCGCGGCTCAGCGCGAGTGCCTCGGCGCTCGCGACCTGGGAGGGGTGGATGGAGTCGATGCCGGCGCGGTAGACCTCGGCGACGTAGGCGCCGTAGGAGAGCACCAGCGCGACCCCGGCCCAGACGTAGCCGCTGGTCGGCATCCCCTGCAGCTGCAGTGCGGGCATCCCGTAGCCGAGCATCAGGACCAGCAGGATGGTCGGGATGCCGCGGAAGAGGTCCACGTAGACCACGGCGAGGAGGCGGAGCGGCGCGAGCAGCGGGGTCCGGGCCGTGCGGGCCAGCGCCACGAGCAGGCCGAGCACGAGGATGACGGCCTCGCACACCAGGAACAGCCGCACGTTGAGCCAGAAGCCGTCCCGGATCGCCGGGAACGCGTCGCGGGCGTGGCCGGCGTCGAAGAAGGTCGCCGTGAACCGGTCCCAGCCGGGCGAGGTGATCAGCACGATCGCGAGCACGCCGAGGACGACGAGGACCGCCGCCGAGGCGACCAGCAGCGAGACGGTGCGCTGGGTGCGACGCACGCGCCGTCGCTCGAGCTCGCGGGCGCTCGGCGTCCAACCCGGCGGGCCGCCGCCCGTCGGGGACTTGTGGTCTCTCACGCGTCGTCGATGACGGTCAGGACAGCTCGGGGACGTCGACGACGTCGGAGAGCCACTGCTGCTCGAGCTCGTCGAGGGTGCCGTCCTCGCGGAGCGTCGTGATCGCCTGGTCGACGCACGGCAGCAGGTCGCTGCCCTTCTCCAGGAGCAGGCCAAACTCCTCCTGGTCGCCGGTCTCCGGCTGGAACTGGCCGACGATCGTGCTCCCCTCGATCTCGACCGCGCTGATGTAGAACGCCGTGGGCAGGTCGGCGAGGATCGCGTCGACCTGGCCGTTCTCGAGCGCCTGCTTGGCCGCGTTGGTGTCCTCGAACACCAGCGGCTCGCTGCCCGGGTCGATGACGTCACGGATCGCGGTGAGCGACGTCGTCCCGGTCTGGGCGCCGAGGTCGTAGTCGGCGAGCTCGGCGATGCTGGTCACGTCGGCGATGGGCGAGCCCTCGAGCGTGACGACGGCCTGGGCGGCGGAGTAGTAGCCCTGCGAGAAGTCGACGACCTCGGCCCGCTCCGGCGTGATCGAGATCTGGTTGATGTCGAAGTCGAACTGCTTCTCACCGGGCGCGTAGGAGGAGTTGAACGGCACCGTCACCCAGCTGACCTGGTCCTCGGCGAACCCGAGCTCGTCGGCCACGGCGTAGGCCACGGCCGACTCGAAGCCCTCGCCGTTGGTCGGGTCGTCGCCGACGAACCACGGCTCGAACGCCGGCGAGTCGGTGCCGATCGTGAGCTGGCCCGGGGACTTCAGGGCGAGCGACTCGGGGGCGCACGCCTCGGCGTCGGGGGTGCTGCCGCTGGAGGAGTCCTGGGCGTCGGGCTCGTCGTCCTCGACCGGCGCGCAGGCGAGGACGCCGAGCAGGACGGGCAGGGTCACGAGCGCGGTACGACGACGGTGCATGAGCCCGATCGTAGAGCCGTGACGCAGGCCACGAGGCCGCGCGGTCAGGCCTGGACGGCGACCCCGCGCTCGAGCAGGCCGTCGACGTCGGCGACGCCCCAGGCCGTCAGCGCGGCGCGCGTGTGCTCGCCGGGCCCCGGCGGCGGCCAGGACAGCGAGGCCTCGGTGCGCGAGAACCGGGGCGCCGGCACCGGCTGGGTCATCCCGTCCTTCTCGACGAACGTGCCGCGGGCGACCAGGTGCGGGTGCTCCACCGCCTCGCTGATCGGCACGATCCCGGCGACGCAGGCGTCGGTGCCCTCGAAGACCTCGATCCACTCGGCCTGCGTCCGCGAGGCGAACTGCTCGGTCAGGACGGCGCGCATCTCGTCGTACCGGTCGAGGTCGGCCTGCCCGGGGCAGGTCTCCTCGACCCCGAGCGTGGTGACGAGGGCGTCGAAGAACTGGGGCTCGAGGGACCCGACGCTCATGTGCTTGCCGTCGGAGGTCTCGTAGACGTCGTAGAACGGGACGCCGCCGTCGAGCAGGTTGGCGGCGCGCTCCTCGGTGTAGCCGCCGCTGTTGGCGAAGGCGTTGGTCATCGCGTTGAGGTGGGCGGTGCCGTCGACGATCGCGGCGTCCACCACCTGGCCCTGCCCGGACACCTTCGACTCGAGCAGCGCGGCCAGGATCCCGATGACGAGGTACGTCGACCCACCGCCGAAGTCGCCCACCAGGTTGGCCGGGAAGTGCGGCCGGGCCTTGTCCTGGCCGAGGCCGAACAGCGCGCCGGTGATGGCGATGTAGTTCATGTCGTGCCCGGCCGACTGGGCGAGCGGGCCCGTCTGGCCCCAGCCGGTCATCCGGCCGTAGACCAGGCGGGGGTTGACCGCGTGGCAGTCGTCGGGACCGAGGCCGAGGCGCTCGGTGACGCCCGGTCGCATCCCCTCCACGAGCACGTCGGCGTCGCGGACCAGCGCCAGGACGACGTCGCGGGCCTCGGGGTTCTTCAGGTCGAGGGCGACGCTGGGCCGGCCGCGGTTGAGCAGCATCGTCGTCCCGCCGGCCAGCGCCTGCCCGCCCGGCCGCTCCACCCGGATCACGTCGGCGCCGAGGTCGGCCAGGATCATGCACGCGTGCGGGCCCGGCCCGATGCCCGCGATCTCGACGACCCGCACGCCGCGCAGCGGCCCGGTGCCCCGACCCAGCTCGACGGTGGCCTCTGCCTGCTCGCTCATGGCGGCGATCCTGCCACGACGTTGCCAGTCTTGCTGTCACGGTCCGCCGGGATACTTCGTGACGTCATCAACGTCGGACCGGCCTCGGCACGTCGATCACGTCACGGAGTATCCCGGCGCGGCCCCGGCACTACGGTCGAGGGATGAGCGCGGTGATCCGGGACCTGACCGACGAGGAGGCGCGGGCGGCGCTGGTGTGCAAGTGGGGCGAGGTCGAGCCCGACGTGCTGCCGGCGTGGGTGGCCGAGATGGACTACGCCGTCGCGCCGGTCGTCACCGAGGCGCTGCACCGGGCGGTGGCAGCCGGGATGACGGGCTACCCGCGCTTCGGCGCCGGCGGCGCGCTCGGGGCGGCGTACGCCGGGTTCTCGGCGCGCCAGTTCGGCGACGAGGTCGACCCGGAGAAGGTGGTCGCCACCGTCGACGTCACGGCCGGGGTGCGGCTCGTGCTCGACGTGCTGGCCCCGCCGGGAGGGCTGGTGTTCCCGGTGCCGGGCTACAGCCCGCAGCTCGCGATGGCGATGATCGCCGGCCGCGAGCGCCACGACCTCCTCCTCGACCCCGACGCCGAGCGCGCCGACCTCGACCTCGACCAGCTCGAGCGGCACTTCGCCGACGGCGCCCGGGTGCTGCTGCTGACCCAGCCGCACAACCCGTGGGGCCGGGTGTTCACCCGTGCCGAGCTCGAGGGCGTGCGCGACGTGGTGCTGCGGCACGGCGGGTTCGTGGTCTCCGACGAGATCCACGCGCCGCTGACCCTCGACGGCCGCGAGCACGTCTCCTACCTCTCGGTCGAGGGGACGGCGGAGCACGCGGTGGCGGTGGTGGCGGCGTCCAAGGCGTTCAACATCGCCGGTCTCAAGTGCGCGCAGCTGGTCACCGCGTCCGACCGCCTGCACCGGGCCCTCGTCGAGGTGCCGATGGCGCGCAACGACTCGTGGTCGGTGCTGGGCGTGGAGGGGTCGATCGCGGCGTACGAGCACGGCGACGAGTGGCTCGTCGCACTGCGGGTCCGCCTCGCGGCGCAGCGCGACCTGCTGGTCACGCTGCTGGCCGAGCACCTGCCCGCGGCGCGGCTGCGCCCGGTCGAGGGCACCTACCTGGCCTGGGTCGACCTGCGCGCCTACGGCCACGACGACCCGGCGGCGGTCGCGCTCGAGCGCGGACGGGTGCGGCTGGCCGCCGGCCAGGACTACCAGCCCGGCCTGACCGGCCACCTGCGGCTCAACTTCGCCACCAGCGCCACCCGACTGACCGAGATCGTTCACCGCCTCGCCTCCGCGCTGACCACCTCGCCCGCCTAGGGTGGCGCCCGTGCGGATCACCGTCATCGGGTGCGGCTACCTCGGCGCCACCCACGCCGCGTCCATGGCCGAGCTCGGCCACGAGGTGCTCGGCGTCGAGGTCGACGCCGACAAGCTGGCGCGGCTGCAGGCCGGCACCACGCCCTTCTACGAGCCCGGCCTCGACGAGCTGCTGGGCAAGCACGTCGCGTCGGGCCGGCTGCGCTTCACCGGCTCCTACGAGGAGGTCGGCGCCTTCGCCGACCTGCACTTCGTGTGCGTCGGCACGCCCCAGCTGGCCTCGAGCCTCGGCGCCGACACCTCCTACGTCGAGTCGGCCATCCGCTCGCTGGCGCCGCACGTGACCGGGCCGGCGTACGTCGTGGGCAAGTCGACGGTGCCCGTCGGCACCGCGGCCCGGATGGCGGCCCTGCTCGCCGACCTCTCCCCCGCCGGCGCCGACGCCGAGCTGGTGTGGAACCCGGAGTTCCTGCGCGAGGGGTACGCCGTCAAGGACACCCTCGAGCCCGACCGGATCGTGCTGGGCGTCGCGTCCGAGCGCGCCGAGGTGGCGCTGCGCGAGTTCTACGCGCCGATGGCCGAGGCCGGCACACCGTTCGTGGTCACCGACTACGCCACCGCCGAGCTGGTCAAGGTCTCCGCCAACGCGTTCCTGGCCACCAAGATCTCCTTCATCAACGCGGTCGGCGAGGTCTGCGACGCCGCCGGCGCCGACGTCGTCGCCCTGGCCGACGCGATCGGCCACGACACCCGCATCGGACGCCGGTTCCTCAACGCCGGCATCGGGTTCGGCGGCGGCTGCCTGCCCAAGGACATCCGCGCCTTCGTGCACCGTGCCGGCGAGCTCGGCGTCGAGGACGCGATGTCGTTCCTGCGCCAGGTCGACGACATCAACCGCCGCCAGCGCGACCGGGTCACCCAGATCGCCAAGGCCATGGTCGGCGGCGTCGTCACCGGCACCCGGATCGGTGTCTGGGGCGCGGCGTTCAAGCCCCACTCCGACGACGTCCGCGACTCCCCCGCCCTCGACATCGCCGGCCGCCTGCACCTGCGCGGCGCCGACGTCGTCGTCTACGACCCCAAGGCCGCGCACACCGCCGCCGCCCGCTTCCCGACCCTGACGTACGCCGACTCCGCCGTCGAGGCCGCCCGCGACGCCGAGCTGCTGCTCCACCTCACCGAGTGGCCGGAGTTCCGCGAGGTCTCCCCCGACGAGGTCGGGTCGGTGATGGCCTCGCGCCGCCTGGTCGACGGCCGCAACGTGCTCGACCTCCCCGCCTGGCGCTCCGCCGGGTTCGAGGCGCGAGGCCTCGGCCGGAGCTAGGAGACCGCTCGAGCCCGCGAGGTGCGGTCTCCGGCGGCCGGGCACGGGACCGGTCCGGGACGAGCGGTGGTTTCGAGACGGCCGTGGCCGGCCTCCTCAACCACCGTGGGGACCACCCGCAGGCGGGCCTCCTCGACCACCGTGAGGACCACCCGCAGGTCGGGGCCCCTCAACCACCACGGGGGGACCAGCGCGGGTCGGCCTCCAGCAGCCGGCTCGGACGGAACCCCTCCCAGGTCGCGACGGTGCGGGCGGGGTCGAGGAGGTAGTCGAGGTCGACCTGCCAGGTGTGGCCGGTGGGGTTGCGGCGCAGGACGTAGCCGAGGCCGTGGGTGCGGTAGACCGCGGCGCCCAGCTGCTGCAGGGCGTCGATGAGCTGGGCGTCGACCCACTTGCGGACCGCGCGGAACCCGCCGGCCTCGCGCAGCGCGGTGCGGTCGACCAGCATCGTGCCGCCGGCGACGAACTGGGCGTAGACCTCGACCGGGTGGCCGCGCTTGACGGTGAGGTCGCGCTCGGCGAGGTAGTGCAGCTCGGCCGGCATTCCGACGAGCTCGGCACCCGACCACGCCCGCGCGCGCAGCAGGTCGGAGACGACGTCGGGGGCGTACCAGTCGTCGTCGTCCATCTTGAGCACGACGTCGCCACCGGCGGCGCGCGACGCCGCCTGCAGGACGTCGCCGAACAGCGTGGTGCTGCGGTGCGGCAGCACCTGCACGGCGATGTCGTGACCGACGGCGTCCTGCACGCGGGCGGCGTCGGCCTCGAACCCGTGCGGCGCCAGCACCAGCTCGAGCCTCTCGACGCCGCGTTGCCGGGCCACCTGGGCGAGAGCGAAGTCGAGCATGTCCTCGCGGCGGGTCGCGAGCAGGATGCTGACGCTCGGGTGCCCCGCGACCGGTACGCCGACCCGCCGGCCGACCTCGGAACGCCAGGCCAGCGTGGAGAAACGGTCGAACGCCGCCCGCCGCAGCAGCACCGAGTGCTCCTCGCGGGCGACCGGGTCGGTGCCGTCGAGCGGAGCGGTGATCGCGTCGCGGAGCGGTGCTCCCAGAGCGTCGGGAGCGCGGTCGGCGACCACCGGCACGCCGGCCAGCGAGAGGGCGGCAGCCGCACGGGTCGAGGCGTCGTCCCAGGTCGTCACGCGGACGGCGACGACCGACCGCAGCCCGGCCACGACGTCGGGGGTGATCGCCGGCAGGGTGGCGACGTCGACCTCCGGCCCGTCGGCGTACGGCGTGAAGCCGATGGGGTTGAGGACCCGCTCGTCGAGCGGGCCGATGCCCCCGGGTCCCGGGGCGAGGGTCGTGACGTCGGCGGGGACGGCGCTGTCGGGCTCGGTGGAGCCGCCGACCCGCAGCCCGCGGTCGCCGTGGCGGTCGCCCCAGACGGACTGGCGGCCCACCTCGGCGAGCACCTCGGCGACGTCGACGTGGGCGGCGAACCGGAGCACCGTCCACCAGCCACCCCCCGCGCGGCGGGAGCGGACGCCGACCAGCGCGGGCCACTCGGGCCGCGGCACGAGCGTCACGGCGCCGGTGCCGCCGTGGACCCCGATCACGGGCGAGCGCACGCCCGCCGGCCAGCCCCCGTCGCGGGGCGCGCCGACCACGGCGACGCGCGGGTGGCGTCCCGGTGCGGTGTCGGGGGCCAGGAGCAGCGAGTCGTCGCCGCGGTCGAGGAACCGCCGCACGGGCGGGGGGAGCTCAGACATCGAAGCGGGCTGCGCGGCGCACCAGCGGCCGCTCGCGCTCGCGCAGCCAGGTGGTCAGGACGTGGTCGACGACGTGGACGCCGGCGGGCGCCTCGATGCGGTGCAGCCCCTCGACGCGTTCGGCCGTGCCCGTGCGGATCGCGCGGTCGACCTCCTGCTCGCGCCGCTTGCGCTGCACCCGCGAGGGCGGGAAGCCGCCCGACTGCTCGTCCACGGGACTCCAGTGCGCCAGCTCGTCGGCGTCGAGCCACTTCAGCTCGACGCACATCCCCTCGGGTGCCACGATCCGCTCCGAGCTCGTCGGGAACTCCCGCACCTCCCACTCGAACGCCTTGACGAAGGTGAAGTCGGGGCCCATCGGGTAGATCCACGGCTCGAGGAAGCGCGAGCCGAGGTCGATCCAGGCGAGCGACTCGTCGACGACCACGAGCGGGTGCCGCGGCACGGCGACGACCGCACCGGACCCCTCGAGCTGCCACGAGAGGTCGCGCAGCACGCCGACGCCATCGGGCGTGAGCGCCATGTCGCCGTCCCACTTCATCGAGTAGGTGGTGCGCACGTGGGCGAAGGACCAGTTGTAGAAGTGGGTCAGGGAGTGCACGGAGTCGGGGCGGGTGGCGAGGTGCTCCGACCCGGCCCGGCTCACCTGCCAGGGGTACGACGTGCCGGTGTAGCGCTCGCTCGCCCCGGCCTCCGCGGCGAGCCGGGCGGCGACCTCGGCCGTGCCGTCGGTCGAGCCGTTGTCGACGAGCACGACGTGGTCGACGGCGTCGAGCATCGACGGCAGCACCCACGGCAGGTTGCGGGCCTCGTCCTTGACCCGGAACACGCAGGTCAGGCCCGGCCGGACGGTCGCGGACGGGTCGTCGGAGTTCCACGACCACCGGACGTCGTAGGCCGGATCCCCCTCCCGGCAGGGGATGTCGGCTCCCCGGGACATCAGCGCGCGCGCCCGATCGCCTTGCGGACGACGCTGCGTGCCTTGGGCGGCACCATCGCGCGGACGCGGTGGGGCACCCGGTCGGCGCCGCGCTTGACCACCGCGTTGACGGGCTCGGGCAGCGTGGCCAGCCCGGCCCGGTGGGCCGCGAGGGTGGTGGAGTGGGCGATGGCCTCGGCCTCGGCGTACATCTCGGTGTAGGCGGCGCGCAGCTCGTCGAGCCGCTCGTGCACGTCGGCGACGTCGCCCTCGGGCTCGGCCAGCCGGTCGAGCTGCTCCCAGCTCTCCTGGGCGAGCCCACGCAGCCGCGGCGGCACCGCGATGTCGTCCCAGGTGGCCTGCACGCGTCGCAGGCTCGGGTCGATGAAGGCGTGCACGGCGCGCACGTGGTTGGCGTTGGCCTCCTGCAGGGACGTCAGGTCGAAGCGGCGGCCGATGTCGAACAGCGGCACGGTCCAGTCGTCGAGCAGGTCGGCGTAGCGCACGAACGTGCGGGTGGAGCCACGGGTGGCGCGCTCGGTGTGCAGCATCATGTTGACCCAGGCCGCGGTGCGCTGGACCTCGCCGGCCGCGCTCGCACCGCCACCCGCGCCGGGGTAGTAGCGCTGCTTGCTGCCGACGACCTCGGCCGGCGGCCGGAGCATCGTGACGTACGCCGGGTCGGCGTCGCACCGCAGCGCCGCCGAGCGCCACAGGCCGACGAACCAGGCCAGGCGCGGGTCCTTGACCACGAGCTCGGGACCGCCGGTGACCAGCTGCTCCTCGAGCCAGAGGAAGAGCCGCTCGCGCAGCGGCTCGAACCCGGCCAGCTTGCCGGCCTCGAACCACGCCGAGGGGCGCGCGTCGGAGACCTGCACGTGGCAGCGCTGGAGCAGCTCGGCGTGGAAGTCGACGACCCACTGCGGCTCGCCGAAGCCCTTGGGGTTGGTGTCGTCGGCCGCGACCTCCGGCTGCGGGACGTGCATCCCGAGGGTGCGCAGCGCGCCGGCCATCGTGCTGGTGCCGCTGCGGCCGGACCCGACGACGAACACCACGCGGCGCTTGATCGGCTCCGGCTGCTCCACGGGCGCCACGTTAGCGACCCTCCCAGGCCTTCTCGACGCGCGCCCAGGCCTCGTCGCTGTCGACGGGCGGGCCGCCGGTGCGCGGGTAGTGCCGGGGCCGCACCCGGTCGCTCGGGCCGAAGCCGGCGCGCGTGCCCCGGAGCCGCTGCGCGCCGGCGACCTCGGCGACGACGTCGTCGAGGTCCTCACCGGGCCCGGCGACCCGCCGGGCCCGCGCGTAGGCCGCGGCACGCTCGACCCGGACCTGGGTGCCGTCGTCGAGGTCGACGAGGCGGAGGCCGTCGTGGGTGTGCTCAAGGTGGAGCAGCAGCTTCTCCAGCGCCGGCCGCCGCGGGGCGTACGCAGGGCCCGGGAGGACGACGCGGAAGGCCGCCCGGGACCGGGCACCGGGGACCTCGCCGACGAGGTCGACGCGCGGGTCGGCGGCGTACGTCGTGTGGACGACGCGGGTGTCGAGGCTCGCGTCGTCGAGCACGGCGGCGCGCCCGTCGTGCAGCTCCGACCAGTCGCCGACCAGGGTGACGGTGAGGTCGTGCAACGTGCTCGCGAGCACGGCGTCGACCGTGGCCGTCACCGCGGCGGCGGCGTGGCCGCGGGTGTCGAGGACGACCTCGAGGTAGGGCTCGCGGTAGCTGCGGCCGGGGTGGCGCTTGGCACGCAGCACCGGCGCGCGGTCGGCGAGGAACGGGTCGTTGTAGGCGTTGACCTGGTCGCGCCGCGACATCACGTGGGTGTGGCCGAGGTGCCAGCTGCGGGCCTCGGCGTCGGGCACGAACACCGCCCCCACGGCGCCGAGCCGGGCGCCGAGCGCGATGTCCTCGCCGAGGCGCAGGTCGGGGTCCATGCCGCCGGACTCGAGGTAGAGGTCGCGCCGGACCGACGCGGTCGCGCCGGTGTGGGTGCGCAACGCGTTCCAGCCGGCCTCGCGGAGCCGGTCGGTGCGGCCGTAGACCTCCTCGACCCAGGCGTGGGGCTGCCGGTCCAGGCCGGCGAAGAGGGCGGCGACGCCGTCGCGGGCGACGGTGTCGCGGACCTCGGCGGGGGTCAGCGCGAGCACCGGCGCCGGGTCGACGAACCACTTGTCGCCCAGCACGACCGCGTGGTCGAGGAGGTGGTGCCACCGCGCCTGGGCCTCCACCTCGTGCCGCTCGGCGAGCATGTCGGCGTCGTACCAGTGCAGGACGTCGCCGTCGGCGGCCAGCGCGCCGGTGTGGCAGGCGTTGGCCCGGCCCCAGCCGTCCTCGACCCGGACCACCCGCGTGCGCTCGGGGCGCACCTCGGGCAGCACCAGCCCGCCGGGACCGTCGTCGGCGACGACGACCTCGAGCAGGTGGTCGGGGTAGGTCTGGGCGGCGAGGCCGGCGAGCACCGACGGCAGCAGCCGCTGCGCGTCGTACGCCGGGATCACCACGCTCATCGCCAGCGTCGGCGTCCACGCGTCGAGGTCGGGCGGCGCGAGGCGCTGCCACTCGTTGCGGCGGACTCGGGGCTGGTCGCTCATCCGCGCCCGCCCGGCGGCAGGTCGAGGAGGGCGCTCGGGCGGAACCCGTCCCAGCGCGCGGTGAGGCTCTCGGGGCGGAGGAAGTAGTCGAGGCCGGGGTCCCAGGTGTGCCCGGTGGTGCTGCGCCGGAGCAGGTAGCCGAGGCCGTGGGTGCGGTAGACGCTGCCGCCGGCGCGGCGGACCTGGTCGAGGACGTGGGCGTCGACGAACCGCGGCGCGGGCCGCCAGCCACCGAGCTCGCGCAGCAGGGCGCGGTCGATCATCATCGTGCCGCCGGCGACGACGGTGCCGTAGTTCTCGCTGGGGCCGCGGCGGCGGACGGTCGTGTCGACCTGCTCGAGGTAGACCAGCTCGGCCGGCATCCCGACCACCTCGGCGCCGCTGTAGCGGCGGGCCAGGAGGAGGTCGGTCACGACGTCGGGCCCGTACCAGTCGTCGTCGTCCATCTTGAGGACCACGTCGCCGGAGGCGGCGTCGGTGGCCAGCCGGAGCAGCTGGCCGAAGGAGGTGTCGGTGGTCGCGGTCACGATGGTCGCGGTGAACCCGCCCAGCTCGGAGGCGGCGTCCACCAGGTCCCGATCGGGGGTGTGTCCGTGGGCGGCGAGCACCAGCTCGACCTCGGCGCCGGGGAGCGTCCGGCGCTGGCGCGCGACCTGGGCCAGGGCGTGGCGGAGCAGGTCGGGGCGCCGGGTGGGGAGCAGGACGCTGACGGTGGGGTGGGTGGCGGCCCGCACCCGGGCGGTGGCGGCCAGCCCGGCGCGGGCGGCGACGACCGAGTGGTGCGTGAGCGCGACCCGCCGCTGGCGCACCGACAGCTCCTCGCGGCGTAGCGGGTCACCCAGCACGTCGTCGAGGGACACCTCGTCGTCGGGGCTCGGCAACCAGGCCGGCCGGTCGTCGGCGAGGAGCGGGATGCCGCTCATCGCCAGGCCGGCGACCAGACCGTGGTCGGCCCCTGGCGCCAGCCGCACGCCCTGGGCGTCGCGGAGGTCACGCACCAGGCGCGGGCTGAGCCGCGTGTGCGGGGGCAGGTCGACGACGGGACGGTCCCACTCGCGGCGGAACCCGACCGGGCTGTAGACCGCCTCGTCGACCGGGTCGGGGAGCTCGTCCGCGGCGACCGAGACCGGAGCCCGACCGGTGCACTCGCTGACCACCGGCGGCTGCGGGGGGTCGACCACGACGTCGGGCGGGTGCTTGGTGGCGGGGTCGTCGAACGGCTGCCGGGCGCGCGCCACGCGCAGCCCGCCGTGGCCGTCGGGTACGGCGCGCCCGGCCGCGCGGGCCAGCGCTCGCAGCACCGGGAGGGCGTCGACGCGGTCGGCGAACTCCAGCCGGGTCCAGCCGACCCGGGCGTCCACGTCGGTCAGCGCCGGCCACGACGGGTCGGGGCGCGGGGTCAGCGCCCGGTCGTGCCCGGTGAGCACCACCGCCACCACCCGGGCCCAGCCGACCACGCCGAGGCGGGGCACGACGCGGCGCCGCAGGTCCTCGGCGTCCTCGGCCACCACGACGACGGTGCGGAAGTGGCCCTCGGGCTTGTCGGCGGCGACGTCGATCACCGTGACGTCGTCGGGCACGGGTGCCAGGTCGAGACGGCTCACGACCAGCGCCGGCAGCCGGGCGTCCTCGAGGGCCGCCGCCACGGTGCCGGCGACCTCGACTGCGGTGGGCATGCGCCTACGGTAGGGCCCGTGCTGAGCCACGAGGACGCCGCGGCGCTGGTGCTGGGCAGCCGCCTCCTCGACGAGGAGTGGTACGCCGGCCTCACCGGCAAGGCGTTCGGCTCGCGGGCCGAGGCGGTCGCGCACTGGGTCGCCGGTCCCGGTGACGACAGCCCGCACCCGCTCTTCGAGCCGGTGTGGCTCTACCCGGGCGGCCGGTGGCGCCGGCACGCACCCGACCCGCTGTCGTTCTACCTCTCCCGCGACGACCGACCGCGGCGCAGCCCGCACCCGCGCTACCCGCTGGCGCAGCTCGGCCCGCTCGAGGACTGGCTGGTCGACCACGACCCGGCGGAGCTGCTGCCCGAGCCGGTGCCGCGCGAGGACGACGCCGACCCCGTCGTGCGCCCGGCCACGCGCGACCTCGACGAGCTGGTCCGCTGGGTGCGCCACCTGGTCCGGACCGCCCCCGACGCGCTCGTCGACGTCACCGGGGCCTTCGAGCCCGACGACGCCCGCTACCGCGTCCTGGAGTCCGTGGCCGCCGACCTGCCCCAGGTGCACGTCGAGGGCTGGCTGATGACGTGGGGTGGGGTCGAGGTCACCGTCGACGCCGGCGTGCGACCGCCGGCATGGCCGTGGCTCGAGCCGCTCCTCGCCGTCCTCGACCGGCCGGGCGTGACCGCGGTGCAGCCGGTGCTGGTCGGCGACGACCACACGCTCACGGCGCCGGCGCTGCTCGGCCACCCCGTCTCGGCGCTCGACCGGCTCGACGGCGCCCGGCTGGTCGACCGCTTCCCCGGCGTGGAGGCGCGCCGCGACGAGCCGGAGGGCACCGACGAGGTGCGGGTGCTCACGTCGTCGGTCTGGCTGCCCGGCCCCGAGCACGAGTCGGCCGCGCTGGACACCGAGGCCCGCCGAACAACGGGCCTGCGCTGGGCGATCGACATCGCCGCGGGCGCGGCCCCCATCGGCCGCCGGTGGGGCGACTGGCACTTCGCCCGCTCGCTCGCCGACGCGCTGGAGCGCCTCGGTCAGTGGGTCGAGGTCGACCACCCCGAGACCCGTGGCCGCCCGACGCGGTCGGGGACCGACGTGGTGCTCACCCTGCGCGGGCTGGAGCGGGTCGCGCCGCAGCCCGGCGCGGTCAACCTGCTCTGGGTGATCAGCCACCCCGACGACGTCACCGCCGCCGAGCTCGCCGAGTTCGACGTCGTCTACGCCGCCGGCACGGCGTGGGCCGAGCGGCACGGCGTCGTCCCGCTGCTGCAGTGCACCGACACCACCCGCTTCCACCCCGACGTCACCGTGGCGGACTCCGGGGCCGACGGCCCCGGCGCGCTGTTCGTCGGCAACGCCCGCGGTGGCCCCCGACCGGTGGTGACCGCGGCCCGGGAGGCGGGGGTGCCCGTCACCGTGATCGGCACCGGCTGGGCCGAGCACGGCGTCGCGGTGGCGGCCGACCGGATCGCCAACGCCGACCTGCCCGCGTCCTACGCGGGCGCGGGCGTCGTCCTCACCGACCACCACGCCGACATGGCGGCCGAGGGCTTCGTCGCCAACCGGGTCTTCGACGTGCTCGCCGTCGGCGGCCGGCTGCTGACCGACCCGGTCGCCGGGCTGGCCGGGACGATCGGCGCCGAGGTCCCGACCTGGCGGACGCCGGCCGACGTCGCCCGCCTCGCCGTCGCGCCGTACGACGCCTGGCCCGGCGCCGCGGAGCGCCGCGCCCTCGCCGAGCGCGTCGTCGCCGAGCACTCCTTCGACGCCCGCGCCGCCACGCTCCTGGCCGCGGCCCGGGCCCGCCTGGACCTAGACTCCCCCGCGTGAACGCCCCGCAGCAGCCCGAGATCGTCCCCGACCCGAGCATCCCGCTGCCGCCGTACGAGCTGCGGATGGGCGGGCGGCACTTCAAGAAGGACGCCGACTTCGTCGCCGCCGGCGTGCGCGACGTCAAGGTGCTGCGCCAGCGCGCCGGCCTCGGCCGCCGCAAGCGGGTGCTCGACTGGGGCTGCGGCGCCGGCCGCCTGGCGATCGGGATCAAGCACCTGCTCGGCCACGTCGAGGACTACCACGGTGTCGACATCCAGCCGAGCCTGCTCGGCTGGGCCAAGGACAACCTCACCGACGAGCACACGCGGTTCACCCTCGTCGACGCCCACAACGCCCGCTACAACCCCGACGGCACCCCGTCGTTCGAGATCCCCGCCGACGACGGCAGCGTCGACGTGCTCTACGCCTACTCGGTGTTCAGCCACATGCTCACCTCCGACGTCGCCGGCTACAGCGCCACGATCGCGCGCGTCCTCGCGCCGGAGGGCCGGGCGTGGCTGACGGCGTTCGTCGAGGAGGACGTGCCCGACTGCGTCGAGAACCCCACCGACTACCTCAAGCTCGAGTGGTCCGGCGCGCTCCACTGCGTGCGCTACGACCGCCGGTTCTTCGAGGCGACGCTGTGGGACGCCGGCCTGGCCGTCGACGAGTTCGTCCACGGGCGCGAGACCGACGGCCAGTCGATGTACGTCCTGCGCCGGCGCTGACGGCGCTGACCGCGATGACCGACGGCGGCCGCCCGGGCGCGGACGACCTGTCCTACCTGTTCGTCGTCACCTACGGCCGTTCCGGCTCCACCCTGGTCAGCGGCCTGCTCAACGCGATCCCCGGCTACCTGATCCGCGGCGAGAACGCCGACGCGCTGCGGCACCTGCACGCCTTCCACACCACGCTGCTGGAGGAGAAGGCCAAGCGCACCGGCACCCGGTCGCGCACGCACCCCCACTACGGGATCGGCGACGTCCCGCAGCGCAAGCTGGTCGCGCGCACCCGCGAGCTCGTGCTCGACACGGTGCTGCGGCCCAAGCCCGGCACGCGCGTCGTCGGGTTCAAGGAGATCCGCTGGTGGCGCAGCGACCTCGAGGAGTACGTCGCGTGGCTGCGCGAGGTCTTCCCCGGCGCGCGGTTCGTGGTCAACACCCGCGACCACGAGGCGGTGCTGCGCAGCGCGTGGTGGGCCCGCGGTGAGGCCGAGCACAACGCCGCCCACCTCGCCGACGTCGAGCGGCGCATCCTGGCCGTGGCCGCCGGGCTCGGGGAGGCGGCGTACCGGGTGCACTACGACGACTACGTCGCCGAGCCGACGGTGCTGCGCGGTCTCTACGACTGGCTGGGCGAGCCGTGGGACGAGGCGGCGGTGCGGGCGACCCTGGCCGTGCGGCACTCGGTCACGCCGACCCGGCCGAGCTAGCCGACCGAGCGGGTCTGCCCCGCGATCACCGCGGCGTACCACTCGAAGGACCGCTTGGGCGTGCGCTCGAGGGTCTCGAAGTCGACGTGCACCAGGCCGTAGCGCTGGGCGAGGCCCTGCTCGAACTCGAAGCCGTCGAGCAGCGACCAGGCGTAGAAGCCGCGGACGTCGACGCCGCGCTCGCACGCGGTGGCCACCGCGCGCAGGTGGGCGTCGAGGTAGTCGATGCGGTCCTGGTCGTCGACGACGCCGTGCTCGTCGGGACCGACGCCGTACGACGCCCCCGACTCGGTGATCACGATGGGCGGCAGCGCCGCGCGGAACCGGGCCCGGAAGGTGATCAGCCACTCGCGCAGGGCGTCGGGGACGACCGTCCAGCCGCGGTCGGTGCGGGGGTAGCCGAGCATCTCGAAGACCTCGAACGGGAGGTCGGAGTCCTGCGCCGCGGCCGCGATCCGGATCGGGCTGTAGTAGTTGACGCCGTAGAAGTCGAGCGGCGCGCGGATGACGGCGAGGTCGCCCGGCCGCACCAGGTCCTCCACCAGCGGCGCGAGGTCGACGGGGTAGCGGCCGAGCAGCATCGGCTCCAGGAACAGCCCGTTCCACAGCGAGTCGAACAGCTTCGCGGCGCCGACGTCGGCCGGCTCCTCGCTCCCGGGCCAGATCGGCGCGTGGTTGTTGGCGCAGCCGACCTCGCGGGCACCGACCGACCGCAGCGCCGCCGCACCGTGGCCGTGGGCCAGCAGCAGCTGGTGGCAGGCGTGCAGGCAGTCGAAGAGCAGCCGGTAGCCGGGCGCCTGGGTGCCGAGGCCGTAGCCGAGCAGGGCCGCGGTGTTGGGCTCGTTGACCGGCACCCAGCGGTGGACGCGGTCGGCGAGGCGCTCGCCGACGACGGCGGCGTACTCGCCGAACGCGACGGCGGTGGCGGGGTTCAGCCAGCCGCCGTCGTCCTCGAGCGCCTGGGGCAGGTCGTGGTGGTAGAGCGTCACCATCGGGTCGATGCCGGCGTCGAGCAGCCGGTCGACCAGGCGGTCGTAGAAGTCGAGCCCCGCGGCGTTGACCGCACCCCGGCCCGCGGGCACGACCCGGGACCAGGAGATCGAGAACCGGTAGCCGCCGACGCCGAGCTGCTCGAGCAGCGCGACGTCCTCGGCCGCGCGGTGGTAGTGGTCGGCGGCAACGGCGCCGCTCGCGCCGTCGGTGATCCGACCGGGCTGGGCGGCGAAGGTGTCCCAGATGCTCGGGCCCCGGCCGTCGACCGCGACGGCCCCCTCGACCTGGTAGGCCGCGGTGGCAGCACCGAGCAGGAAACCGGGCGGCAACGCCGGAGGGGCGGCCTGGGATCCGGCGTGCGAGGACGACACCTGCACAATGATGCCCGTGAGCAGCGAGATCCGCCGGGGAACTGACCGTCTGGTCGAACGTGAGCCCGGGCGCATGACGCGGCACTCGCTCGCGTTCGGGGCCGAGTACGACGCCGACAACCTGCGGTTCGGGCCGATGGTCTGCCACGACGACCACCTGCTCGCCGACGGGCGCGGCTTCGACACCCACCGCCACAGCGGCCTGGTGATCGTCACCTACGTCGTCAGCGGCGCGCTCGCCCACACCGGCCCGACCGGGTCCCACACCGTGCCGGCCGGTTCGCTGGCGGTGCTGCGCACCGGCGCCGGCGTCGAGCACAGCGAGGTGGCCGCGGCGCCGCAGACCCGGTTCGTGCAGGTGTGGCTCGCCGACGACGAGCCGCCGGCCGCGCCGTCGTACGACGTGAGCGACGGGGGCCCCGACGGCACCGAGCTCGAGCCGCTCCCGGGCGCCCGGCTCGCGCTGCTGCGCCTCGGCGACGGCGAGACCACCACCATCGCCGCCGCGCCGCGCGTCCACCTCTACGTCGCCCGCGGCGCCCTGCTCCGCTCGTCGCTGGCCGAGCCCCTGCACGAGGGCGACGCCTTCCGCTTCGTCGACGAGCCCGCCCACGACGTCACCGCCGGCGTGCCGTCCGAGCTGCTGGTCTGGTCGTTCGCCTGACCCCGCCGGGATACCGTTTCGTCAGCCGATGACCGCGAGGGCGGCGGGCAGCACCTCGACCACGGCGGGCTCGTCGCCCAGGGCGGGGAGGACGCCGAGCGGCTCGCCGTCGCCGCCGACGGGGACGGGCTGGCGGGCGTCGGCGGTGAGCTCGACGCGCTTGCCGGTCAGCACGGTGACCTGGGGCAGGGCGACGTGGGCGCCGTCGTAGACCCGGGGCAGCGAGCGCACCAGCGCCAGCTTGGACGCGGCCTCGATGACGACGACGTCGAGCAGGCCGTCGTCGACGACGGCGGCGGGAGCGATCTTCATGCCCTTGCCGTAGTAGGCGGAGTTGGCGACGACCACGCTGGCGGCGGCGTACTCCCGCGGGTCGCCGTCGACCGTGACCCGAAGACTGGCGGGCTGGTAGGTGGCGATGGCGCGGACGGCGGCGTAGGGGTACTGCAGCTGCTTGGGCAGCCGGTGGGCGCGGTCGACCATCTCGCCGGCGCGGGCGTCGATGCCGCAGTAGACCGATCCGGCCACCCGGCGCGGCGGGGCGCCGGGCGCGGTCCACGAGACCAGGTCGACCCGGCGCACCTCCCCCGAGAGCAGCATCGTCGCCTGGGCCTGCGGCCCGGCGTCGGCGTCGGGGAGGCCGAGCATCCGGGCGAAGTCGTTGCCGCGGCCGGCCGGGATCACCGCCAGCGTGCCGCCGGCGGCGGAGACCGGCCCGGCCAGCGACGAGAGCATCCCGTCGCCGCCGACGGAGACGACGACGTCGCCGCGCGCGACCGCGGCGTCGACGAGCCCCACCATCGCCCGGGGGCCTGGTGAGTAGGTGACGTCGACGGTGGCGCCGGCCTCGCGCAGCAGCCGCGCGACGGGGACGACGGCGCCGGGAGCGGCACCGCCACCCGAGGTGGGGTTGACCAGGAAGGTGAACGACCGGGTCATGCCGGCACCAGGACGCCGGGGTTGAGGATGCCCGTCGGGTCGAGGTCGGCCTTGACCGCCCGGAGCACCGAGGCGCCCAGCTCGCCGATCTCGCGGGTCAGCCACGGCCGGTGGTCGGTGCCGACGGCGTGGTGGTGGGTGATGGTCGCGCCGGCGGCGGTCATCGCGTCGCTCGCGGCGGCCTTGGCGGCCGCCCACCGGGCGAGCACGTCGGACCCGCCCCGGGCCGCCACCGTGAAGTAGAGCGAGCAGCCCGTCTCGTAGACGTGGGAGACGTGGCACAGCACCATCGCCCCCTCTCCGAGCGAGGCGGTCAGCGCGTCCTTGACGTCGGAGTAGACCCGCGCGCGGTTGCTCCACCAGGTCGCGGTCTCCAGCGTCTCGACGAGCACGCCGACGTCGAGCATCGAGTCGCGCAGGTACGGCGCGTCGAAGCGGCCGTGCGCCCAGGCCTCGCCCGGCTCGGTGCCGAGCGGGGCGCCGTCCAGGCCGGTGAGCACCGCGGTCACCGCGGCCCGCCGCGCCTCGACGGTCGCCGTGTCGCCCTCGTGGCCGACGATCATCAGGCACCCGGGCTCGGACGCGCCGATCGCGTCGGGACGAGCGAGGTTGATCGCCGTCTCGGTCTCGTCGGAGAGCCGCAGCACGGTCGGCTGCAGCCCCGACTGCACGAGCGTGCGCATCGCGTCGGCACCGGCCGCGAACGACGGCCAGCGCCAGCCCTCGTAGACCTTGGTCGTGGGCAGTCGGCGCACCCGCACGGTCACCTCGGTGATCACCCCGAACGCGCCCTCGGAGCCGAGGACCAGCTGGCGCAGGTCGGGCCCGGCCGCCGTGGCCGGAGCGCTGCCCAGCCGCCACTCGCCCCGCGGGGTCGCCACCCGCAGCGCGACGACGAGGGCGTCGAAGCGGCCGTAGCCGGCGCTGCTCTGCCCGCTGGAGCGGGTCGCGGCGAAGCCGCCAATGGTGGCGTACTCGAACGACTGCGGGAAGTGGCCCAGGGTCAGTCCCTCCGCGGCCAGCAGCGCCTCGGCCGCGGGTCCACGCAGGCCGGGCTCGAGGGTCGCGGTCATCGACTCGTGGTCGACGGCGACCAGCCGCGCGAGCCGCGCCAGGTCGAGGGAGACCAGGCCGGCGTAGCCCTCGCGACGGGCGACCAGCCCGCCGGTGACCGAGGTCCCGCCGCCGAACGGGACGACCGCGACGTGGTGCTCGACAGCCCAGGAGAGGACGGCGGCGACGTCGTCGTGCGACCCGGGCCGGACGACGACGTCGGGGGCGTCGGCGAGGTCGCCCGCGCGGGCGCGGAGCAGGTCGGGGGTCGACTTGCCGCGGGTGCGCAGGCGGCGCGCGGCGTCGTCGGTGAGCACGTGCTCGGCGCCGAGGGCCGACCGGAGGGGCTCGAGGAGCGCGTCGGCCAGACCGGACGCCGGGACCGCCGGGTCGTCGGCCGCGGGGGTCTCGACCAGGGGTCCGAAGGCCAGCTCGACGAGGTCGCGCGCCGGCCCGGCCAGCGCCGCGGCCCGGGCGGGGTCGCCCCACCGCTGGGGGTGCATCTCGGACGGGAGGGTTCGGGTCACGTGTTACAGTGTGACACATGACGTCACTTCGTCACAACGAGTTCACGGCCGAGCCACGGGACGCCTACCTCGACGCCGCCCGGGCCTGCCTGCTCGACGTCGGGTGGCGGCGTACGACGCTCACCGAGGTGGCCCGCCGCGCCGGCGTCTCGCGGATGACGATCTACCGCACCTGGGCCGACATGCCCACGCTCCTGGGCGACCTGATGACGCGCGAGTGGGCGACGATGATCGCGGCCACCGCCGGCGCCGGGGGGCTGGTCGAGCGGATGGTGGCGATGGTCCGCGCGCTGCGCGCCAACGAGCTGTTCGTGCGCATCGTCGAGGTCGACCCCGAGCTGGTCCTCCCCTACCTGCTGGCCCGGCGCGGCCGCTCGCAGGACCTGGTGCTCGCGGTCGCCACCGAGGCGATCGTGGCCGGCCAGGCCGACGGCTCGGTGCGCCCGGGCAACCCGGCGGCGATCGCCCGCGCGCTGGTGCTCGCCACCCACGGGTTCGTGCTGTCGGCGCACACGATGGTCGACGACGACGTGAGCGAGGCCGACCTCGACGACGAGCTGGCCCTGGTCCTGACCCGGGTGCTGGCCCCGTGACCGGCACCGACACGGGCACCAGCACCATGGCCGGCACCCGGATCACGCCCGGCCTGGCCGGCGTCCCGACCGAGGTCGACGTCGTGGTCGTCGGCCTCGGCGTGACCGGTGCCGGCGTCGCGCTCGACGCCGTCGCCCGCGGGCTGTCGGTGCTCGCCGTCGACGCCCACGACCTGGCGTTCGGCACCTCGCGCTGGTCGTCCAAGCTGGTCCACGGCGGCCTGCGCTACCTCGCCAGCGGCCAGGTCGGCATCGCCCACGAGAGCGCGGTCGAGCGCGGCGTGCTGATGCAGGTCACCGCCCCGCACCTGACCCGCGCGATGCCCTACGTGCTCCCGTTCACCTCGGCCACGTCGAGGGGCTCGCGCGTCCTGACGTCCGCCGGCCTCCGGGGCGCCGACCTGCTCAAGTGGGGGGCGCACACCTCCTCCGACGTCCTCCCGGGGCCGCGGCGGATCTCCGCCACCGAGATGCGGGAGCTCGCGCCCGGCCTGCGCACCGCCGGGCTGCGCGGCGGCATCCTGTCGTGGGACGGCCAGCTCGAGGACGACGCGCGCCTGGTCACCACCATCGCCCGCACGGCCGCGGCCCGAGGCGCGCACGTGCGCACCCACGCCCGGGTGCTCTCGGCGACCGGCACGAGCGCGCGGCTGCGCGACGAGCTGACCGGCGCGTCGGTCGAGGTCCGGACGCGGGCGGTCGTCAACGCGACCGGCGTGTGGGCCGGCGACCTGGTCGACGAGGTCGAGCTCCGTCCCAGCCGCGGCACCCACCTGGTGCTGCGCGCCGAGACCCTGCCGGGGCTGCGCACCGCGGTCTTCGCGCCGGTGCCCGAGGGACGCAACCGCTACGTGATGGTCCTCCCCCAGCCCGACGGCACCCTCTACGTCGGGCTCACCGACGAGCCGGTCGAGGGTGCGGTGCCCGACGTGCCGACGCCGTCCGAACCCGAGATCGGGTTCCTGCTCGACGTCGTGGCCGCGTCGTTCGACCGCCCCCTCCACCGCACCGACGTGGTCGGCGCCTACGCCGGCCTGCGCCCGCTGCTGCACACCTCCGACGGCTCCACCGCCGACCTGTCGCGCCGCCACGCGGTGCTGACCAGCCACACCGGCGTGACGACGGTCGTGGGCGGCAAGCTCACGACCTACCGCCGGATGGCCCAGGACGCCCTCGACGCCGTCGGTCTCGGGGGTCCGTGCGTGACCGCCACGCTGCCGCTGCTCGGCGCCGCCCCCCGCGCCGAGCTCGCGGCGCTCGAGCAGCCGCGACGGCTGGTCCGTCGCTTCGGCACCGACGCCGAGCTGGTCCTCGCCACCGCCCGCGAGGTGACCGGCCTCCCCGACGACGAGCTGCTCGAGCCGGTCGCCGACGGCATCCCCGTGACGCTCGCCGAGCTGGTCTTCGGGGTGACCCACGAGGGCGCCCACGACGCCGCCGACCTGCTCGACCGGCGTACCCGCGTCGGCCTCGTGCCGGCCGACCGCGACCGCGCCCTCCCCGCCGCCGAGCGCGCCCTGGCGCTGGTCGCCGCGGCCCAGCCGGGATAGTCCCGCCCCACCCCCACCGGCCCCAGTGCACCGACCCCGATGAGTTCCGGGGTCGACCCGGGTCGGTACTCGCGGCAGACTGACGAGCGGCGGGAGCAGCCATGACCATCACGCACGACGGGACGGCGATGACGGACACCGAGGGAGTGACCGGGCAGGTCACCGAGGGAGCCACCGAGCTCGACGACTTCGACGGGCTCACGGCGCGCTACCAGCGCGAGCTGATGGCGCACTGCTACCGGATGAGCGGGTCGGTGCACGAGGCGGAGGACCTGGTGCAGGAGACGTTCCTGCGGGCGTGGAAGGCGAGCGCGACGTTCCAGGGCCGCAGCTCGGTGCGCACCTGGCTCTACCGGATCGCCACCAACGTGTGCCTGACCAACCTCGAGGGCAAGCCCCGGCGGCCGCTGCCGGCCGGGCTCGGCACCAGCGACCAGATGGCCGGCGACGCGCTCGAGGAGAACCACGAGATCGCCTGGCTCGAGCCGGTGCCCGACGCCGCCGTCGTGGTCGCCGAGCGCGACACGCTGCGGCTCGCGTTCGTCGCCGCGCTGCAGCACCTCCCGGCCCGCCAGCGCGCGGTGCTGGTGCTGCGCGACGTGCTCCGGTGGAGCGCGAAGGAGACGGCCGAGACCCTCGGGACCAGCGTCGCCGCCGTCAACTCCGCCCTGCAGCGCGCCCACGCGCAGCTCGGCGAGCGGGCGCTGACCGAGGACACCGTGGTCGAGGACCTCGACGAGCGCCAGCAGGCCCTGCTCGAGCGCTACCTGGAGGCGTTCTGGGCCAAGGACATCGACACGATCGTCGGGCTGCTCAAGCACGACGCCACGTGGGACATGCCGCCGTTCACCAACTGGTACCGCGGCGCGCAGAACATCGGCGAGCTGATCGGCACCAAGTGCCCCGGCGGCATCGCGGACATGCCGATGATCCGCACGGTCGCCAACGGCCAGCCGGCGTTCGGCCTCTACATGCGGATGCCCGACGGCCACTTCGAGCCGTTCCACCTCCAGGTGCTCCACCTCGACGGCGACAAGGTCCGGCACGTGACGGCGTTCTTCGAGCGACGGCTCTTCACGACGTTCGGGCTGCCCGCCCGGCTGCCGGCCGACTACGTCCCGACCACCTGACCCGCCGGCCCGGACGACCACCATGTCCCGCCCCGTGCCCGGGGTCGAGCTCCTCGAGCGCGCGCTGGCCTACACCGGCGGTGCGCTCGTCGACGTCCGCCCGACCCACCTGCGCAGGCCCACCCCCTGCGCCGGCTGGGACCTCGACCAGCTGCTCGACCACATGGACGACGCCCTCGACGCCTTCACCGACGGCGCCGACGGCGCGATCGACGCCCGCCCGCCACGCCGGCCCCTCGACGTCCGGGTCGCCACGCTGCAGACCAAGGCCTGCGGGCTGCTGGGCGCCTGGTGCGCGCCGGGTACGCCGTCAGTCGTGCGGGTCGGCGGGGTCCCGGTGCCGACGGAGGTGGTCGTCGGCGCGGCCGCGCTGGAGATCGCCGTCCACGGGTGGGACGTCGGCCGGGCCACCGGACGCGGCACCCCCGTGCCCGAGTCCCTGGCCCGCGAGCTGCGGACGGTCGCCGACGCCCTGGTCGACGGCGTCGGCCGCGGCGACCAGTTCGCCGCGCCGCTCCCGGCACCGGTCGGCGCCGACGCCTCCGACGCGCTCCTCGCGTTCCTGGGAAGGCTCTGAGCTGTCGGGTCTGATCTGTCGGCTGGACGGGCCGGATTGCGTCCGCCAGCCGACGGGTGCCTGACTGGTCCACCTGGTCATGATTCTCGCGTTCGACAGACGCGGGAGCGGCCCGCTTCCTAGTCTTCGGCCATGGTCGCTGCCCCACCCCACTCACCCGAGGAGACCCTCGACGCCCGGCTCGACGAGGCGCGCGAGCTGGTCCGGGCCGGCCGCGTGCGGGCCGCGCTGACCCTCCTGCAGGCCCTGCGCCAGGTGCCCGGCGACCACCACCGCACGACCACCGCGCTGCTCGTCGAGTGCCACCTCGCGCAGGGTGACCTCGGCGCCGCCCTCGCCCTCGGCGACACCCTCGCCCGGGCCGGCGACCTCGCCGCCGTCCACCACGCCCGCGCCGAGCTCGCCTCCGCCGTCGGCGACCCCGAGCTCGCCGAGCAGCGGTTCCGGGCCGCCGGCGCAGCAGCCGACGCCGACGACCTCGCGCTGCCGTGGCGCGCCGGTGCCGCGCTCGCGCTGCTGCGCCTGGGCCGACGCGCCGAGGCGCTCACGCTGGCGCGCACCCAGCACGCCCTCGCCGAGGCCGCCGGCACGTCGTACGACGTCGCGCTGGCGCTGCGCGTGCTCGCCACCACCGACCCGACGGGCGACGCCGACTCCCAGCGCGGTCCCCGACTGCGCGAGGCCCTGCGACTGCTGGGCGACGACGACGGCCAGCGCCTGCGGGCCCAGGTCCAGACCGACCTCGCCGGGCTCCTGCTGCTCGACGGGCACCACGACGAGGCGCTCACGCTGCTCCGCGCGGCCGAGCTGTACGCCGGCCGCGAGGACCTCTGGCCGCTGCAGAGCCGGGTCCGGCGCCTGCTCGACCGGATGGGCGAGACCCCGCGGCGCGCGGAGTCCGAGGCGCTGGCGGTGCTCACCAACGCCGAGCGGCGCGTCGCGCTGCTGGCACTCGAGGGCCTGACCAACCGGCAGATCGCCGAGCAGCTGATGGTCTCGGTCAAGGCGGTCGAGGGCCACCTGTCCAAGGTCTACCGCAAGCTCGGCCTCGCGTCGCGGACCGCGCTCCTGGCGTCGTTCGGCCCGCGCTGACACCTGCGGCGGGACCCGCCACGGCGCGTCACCGCGGGGGCGGGGTACGCCGCCCGACCCCGGCCTCGCGCAGCATCGCGCGGGCCCGGACGAGCTTGTAGACCCAGACCGCCACGACCGCGACCACGCCGGCGTCGTCGACCAGGCCGAGCGGCCCGAGCAGCACCTCCGGGACCACGTCGACCGGGCTGGCGACGTAGACCAGCGCACCCACCATCGCGACGACGCCGCGCGGCGGCACCCGGTAGCGCCACATCACGAACGCGACCACCGCGACGCCCAGGAGGACGGCGACGCCGAGGACGACGAGCACGCCGGTGAGCAGGTCGCTGACGTCCACGTCCCGATCCTCTCAGGCCGGAGACCGGCGACCCGCCGCGCACGGTCGCGCGGCGGGCCGGGGCCGGGTCACCCGACGGTGACGGCCGGGCGGTTGTCCGTGCGGCCGTAGACCGGGCGCCCGGAGTTGTCGACGGCGCGGATGTCACCGTCGGCGACGTTGTCGCGGATCCGGATCGCCTCGGGGTCGCGGTGACGGACGCCCGGGTCGCGGTCGTACGGCAGGTTGCGGCTGACCTGGATGCTGCCGCCGGCGTTGTTGTGGAACAGGCTGATCCGGCCGTCGTTGCCGGTGACCTGGATGCTGTTGCCGGTGGTCATCCAGCAGATGACCACGTTGTGCGAGCCCGTCACCGAGATGTTGTTGCCGACCGTGGGGTCGAGCCGGCAGCCGGCGTTGCCGATGACGACGTTGCGCGTCGCGCCGCGCACCTTGAGGTTGCGCCGGACCGTGGTGTCGAGGACCTTCACGGTGCGGGGGTTGCGGGCCACGAACGTGCCGGTGACCTCGGAGTCCCGCAGGACGCAGGTGTCCCCGGGACGGACCCGGACGTGCTTGACGGTGATGCCCCGGTAGACGCCGTCACACTCGAGGACGGCGCGGCTCTGGCCCGCCGCAGCCGCCGTCGCAGGGGTGGGCGCAGCCGCCGTGAGCGTCACCGCGGCGATCACCGGGAGGATGACGGAAAGAGCCAGACGGGTCGTACGCAGATGCATTGGAGCCTCCGTGGGGGGATGCGCCCGAGAAGTCCCCGCTCGGGGACCCGACCGGGACAACCGGACAGTCCCCGCCGGGTTACGCGCCAGCGACACGGAACTTGCGCATCTCACCCGTCCGGGCGAGAAACCGGCCCGGCGCTCAGTAGCGGTGGAACCACGCCGCCAGGTCGGTGACGCCCGGGCAGGTGAGGTTCATGTCGCGGGAGTCCTCGACCCACTGCCCGAGCACGGCCTCCCCGCCCTGGATCACCCACGCGTCGCCACACCGCTCCAGCGCCTCCGCCGACGACGTCTGGCCGGCGGCGCGCCACTCGGGCACGCCGAGCTCGAGGTCGCCCACCACCTCGGTCCACAGCAGCGGGGTGGAGTAGACGCCGATCCGGTAGCCGGCGTCCTGGTAGCCGCGGGCGATGCCCGAGACCACCGCCGCGTTGGCCGAGACGTCGTCGCTCCACTCGAACGACGGCACCGGCTCGACGTCGATCCACACCACCGGCGTCTCGAGCCCGGCCGCCTCCATCGAGCCCACGTTGAACGCGGCCTGCTGGTAGCCGGTGTTGGCGAGCGCCCCGAGCTCGGTCGACCCGTCGTACGGCCCGTCCGCGCCGTGCTCGGCGATCCGCGCCGCCTCGGGGTAGCTGGCCACGCTGTACGCCGAGATCAGCGCGCCGCGCTCCCGCACGTAGGAGACCTGGTCGGCCAGGCAGGGGTTGGGGTAGAACCCGGGGCCGTTGGTGAGGCCGAGGATGACGTAGCGCGCCTCGGCGACCGGGAGCGGCTGGCCCGACGACCGCTTCTGCGGGATGCCCATCCCCGGCGGGCACTGGGGCCAGCCCATGTCGGCGCCGAGCACCGGCCCGTCCTCCACCTCGATGCCCTCGACCAGGTCGGCCAGCGGGTCCCGGGTCACCGACGGCGGTGGCGGCGCGCCCTCGGTGGGCTCCGGCGTCGTCACCTCGGCCGGTGCGGTCGACGTGTCGGAACCGGTCGGGCTGGTCGAGGTGGTCGGGCCGGCCGACGGCTCGGACGACGCACACCCGGCGACCGCGAGCAGCGCCACCGCGGCCATCCACCTCATGGGCGACAGGCTACGGAGCAGTCGGCTGGCGGGCGGTATTTCTTGCGGCCGGTGTCGGCCGCGGCGATGGGTCACACGCCACCCCAGGAGCGGCCGACGCCGGACGCAATCCGCCCGTCCAGACGACAATCAGATCGGGATGGCGACGTACGTGGTCTCCAGGTACTCCTCGATGCCCTCGAACCCACCCTCGCGCCCGAACCCGCTCGCCTTCATGCCGCCGAACGGCGCGGCCGGGTTGGACACCAGGCCGGTGTTGACGCCGACCATGCCGAACTCCAGCGCCTCGGCGACCTTGATGGTGCGGGCGAGGTCGCGGGTGAAGACGTAGGAGGCGAGACCGTACTCGGTGTCGTTGGCCGCGGCGACGGCCTCCTCGTCGGTGGTGAACGTGGTGATCGGGGCGACGGGGCCGAAGATCTCCTCGGCGTTGATCGCCGAGTCGGCGGGGACGTCGACCAGCACCGTGGGCGGGTAGAAGTAGCCGGGACCGTCGGGCGCGGCGCCGCCGACCAGCACCCGGGCGCCGTCGTGGACGGCGTCGGTGACCAGCTGGGAGACCGACTCGACGGCGTGGGCGTCGATCAGGGGGCCGACGTCGACGCCGTCGTCCTGGCCGCGACCGACGGTGAGCGCACCCATCCGTTCGGCGAGCCGGCGGCCGAACTCCTCGGCGACGTCGGCGTGCACGAGGAACCGGTTGGCCGAGGTGCAGGCCTCGCCCATGTTGCGCATCTTGGCGATCATGGCGCCGTCGACGGCGGCGTCGAGGTCGGCGTCGGCGAAGACCACGAACGGCGCGTTGCCGCCGAGCTCCATGCTCACCCGCTGGAGGTGGTCGGCGCTCTGCCGCACCAGCACCCGGCCGATCCCCGTCGAGCCGGTGAAGGACACCTTGCGCAACCGGTCGTCGTCCTGGAGCGTCTCGCTCAGCTCGGCCGCGCGCGACGTGGTGACCACGTTGAGCACCCCCGGCGGCAGCCCGGCCTCCTCGAGGACCGCGGCCAGCGCGAGCATGGTCAGCGGCGTCTGGGCCGCCGGCTTGACCACCATGGTGCAGCCGGCGGCGACGGCCGGACCGATCTTGCGGGTGCCCATCGCGAGCGGGAAGTTCCACGGGGTGACGAACAGGCAGGGCCCGACGGGCTTGCGGATGGTGAGCAGTCGCGACCCGCCCGCGGGGTTGTGCATCCAGCGGCCGTGGATGCGCACGGCCTCCTCGGCGTACCAGCGGAAGAACTCCGAGCCGTAGCCGACCTCGCCCTCGGCCTCGGCGACCGGCTTGCCCATCTCCAGGCTCATCAGCAGCGCCAGGTCGCCGGAGCGGTCCTGGAGCAGCTGCCAGGCGCGACGCAGCACCTCGCCGCGCTCGCGCGGAGCCGTGGCGGCCCAGTCGGCCTGGGCGGCGACCGCGGCGTCGAGCGCCTCGACCGCCTCGCCGGGCGACGCGTCGGCGACGCTGGTCAGCACGGAGCCGTCGGCGGGGTCGACGACGTCGAGCCGGCGGCCGTCGTCGGCCTCGCGCCAGGTGCCGTCGATGTAGAGGTTGCGGTGCTCGGGCGGCAGGAGGTCGTCGAGGCGGTCCGATCCGGTCATGTCTGCAGCCAACCATCCCCCGGCAAAAGTTCCATCGAAAGAGGGGACATCGTGTCGGCGCCCGGCGTATGGTGGTCTCGTCGTCCTTCGGAGGGAGCACCAAGGAGACGACAAGAACCCCTCGCCGACCCCATGCGGCGGGGGGTTCGCTCCTTTTTCCGACGGCCTCTAGTCGGTCGGCGGGGTCCCCAGCAGCGTCGCGAGCTGCGTGCGCGAGCGCAGGTCGAGCTTGCGGTAGACCCGCGTGAGGGTGGCCTCGACGGTCTTGACGCTGACGTAGGTGCGCTCGGCGATCTCGCGGTTGCTGGCACCGGCGGCGACCGCCCGGGCGATCCGGGCCTCGGTGTCGGTGAGCCGCTCGAGCCGCGGGTCGCCGACGACGGGGGCGCGGTCGGGGGCCAGCTCGGCGTGCACCTGGGCGGCCCAGGCGTCGGCGTGCAGGTCCACGAACAGGGCGTGGGCCTCCTGCAGCGACGTCCGGGCGGCGGCGACCCGGCGGCGACGGCGGGCGAGGTGGGCACGGGTCACGAGCACCCGGCCGACGTCGATGCGCAGCCCGAGCGCGCCCGAGACCTCGGCGGCGCGGTCGAGCACGTGCTCGGCGCCCGCGAGGTCGCCCCGCGCGATCAGCAGCTCGCCCTCGGCGCGGTCGAGCTGGGCGCTGACCCCGGCCGTGCCGCCGTGGACCTCGTGGCGCGCGAGCTCGTGCCGCGCCTCGGCGAGCACCTGGCCGGCCGCGTCGATGCGGCCCAGGGCGGTGTACGCCGCGACCAGGTCGGCGTGCCACCGGTTGACCGTGGGGTCGCCGAAGCCGCCGGCCCGCTCGATGTCGCGCACCCGCGACAGGGCGTCGCGGGCACCCTGGGCCTCACCGGTGCGCAGCAGTGCCTGGCCGAGCAGGATCAGGTGCCGCTGCCGGTAGCGGACGTCGCCACGCTGCCCGGCGGCCTCGGCGCCGCGCAGGGCGAGGGTCCGGGCCCGGGCGAGGTCGCCGGAGACCAGCTCGGCGACGGCGGTGATGAACCAGCCGGAGTAGGCCTCGAGGTCGAACTGCTCGCCGATCCGGGAGGCGCGGGCGGCGTACTCGACGGCCTCGCGGCACCGGCCGGTGCGCGCAGCGACCTCGACCAGGCAGCGCAGCACGTGGACGTGGTCGGTCCCGGCGCCGCGCTCGACGCGAGCGAGCATCGCGAGGTTGGCCGACCACGCGTCGTCGAGGCGGTCGTCGTAGAAGGCGAAGCGGGCGGCCATGTACTCCGGCGAGGTGTGCACGAACCCCGTGGGGGTCGGGCCGGCGAGCTCGACCGCACGGTCGATCGAGGCCTGGTGGTCGGCGCCGGTCCACCGCTGCGCGACGGCGAGCGTGGTGAGCCCCAGCGCCAGCTCGTCGTGGTCGCCGTGCCGCTCGAGCAGCCCGACCGCCCGCTCGCAGGCGCGGTGGGCGGCGTGCGGTCGGGCCTCCATCAACGCGATCCGGGCCCGCTGGAGCAGCACCTTGGCGACCAGGAGGTCGTCGTCACCGGCGTCGGCCAGGGCGGCGCTGAGCACCTCGTCGAGGAGGGTCACGCCGTGGCCGGCGAGCTCGGGGATCGCCAGCCGCACCCGCACGGCCTGCGCGGGCGTGGTGCTCGACTGCAGGACGTCGGCCAGCGCCCGCTGCACCAGGTCGACGTGGTTGCCCGGCGCGGCCGTCTCGATCGCCGTGACCAGCCACTCGACGCGCTCGGCGGCGAGCGCGAACGGCGCCCGGTCGGCGGCGAGGAGGTAGAGCTCGGCGGCGATCTCGCGACCTCCGACCGTGGCGGCGTCGTGCGCGGCGCGACCGAGCTCGGCGGCGAGGCCGGCGTCGGGGCGCGGGTCGGCCAGGGCGAGGTGGCGCAGCCGTTGCGCCGCGGTGGGGGCCGCCTCGGCGAGCCCCTGGTGCAGGGCGGCCCGCGCCGTGGCCGGGAACGACTCGACGATGACCTCGCGCAGCACCGAGGGCGTGAACCGCACCGCCGACCCGGCCCGCGCCAGCAGGCCCGACCGCACCGCCCGGCGTACGTCGTCCTCGGCGGCGAGCCGGCCCGCACGCTCGAGGTCGCGCACCGTCGGCCGGTGCAGCAGCGCCGCGTGCAGGAGCGTCTCGCGCACCTCGGGCGGCTGGGCGCGGAACCGGTCGCGCAGCACCTGCTCGATGCTGCTGGGCAGCGGGACCGGCCCGCCCAGCACCACCGGCCGCTCGCCGATCAGGCCCGCCAGGGCCAGCGCCGCCGAGGGGATGCCGCCGGACTCGACGTGCACCCGCTGCGCGACGTCGGGCGTGAGTCCGTGGCGGCACAGCAGCTCGAGCATGTCGACCGGGTCGAGGGGCGGCACGTCGAGGTGGTGGAGGCCGGTCACGTCGACCGTCGGCTCGTGCGCCCCGGCTGTCTCGGCCCGCTCCGGCGCGTCGCGCTCGCCGACGGTGGCCAGCAGGGCGACCCGGCCGCCCAGCCGTCGCCGCGCGTAGCCCACGATCGCCGAGGACTCGGCGTCGAGCCACTGCACGTCGTCGAGGAGCAGCAGCACCGGCCGCCGCGCCGACCACCGGTCGAGCAGGGCGTGGAAGGCGGCGGCCAGGTCGGAGCGGCGCTCGTGGGTGGCGTCGAGGCCGACCAGCCCGGAGGCGACCACCTCGCGCACGTCGTCGGGCATCTGCGCGACCAGCACCTCGGGGCACTGGGCGAGCAGGTCGCGCAGCGCGGCGAACGGCAGCGCGGTCTCGTCGGGGGCCCCGGTCGCCCGCAGCACCTCCGCCCCGTGCCGGCGGCGGGCGGCGTCCTCGACGACGTCGAGCAGCGCGCTCTTGCCGACGCCGGTGGGCCCGTGCAGGGCGACCGACTCCCCCCGCTCGAGGAGGTCGCGGACCTCCCGGAGCAGCGCCGAGCGCCCGACGACCCGAGTCATGAGCCTCAGGTTAGGTCCGCGCGGGTGGCCGCCGACAACCTCCCGAGGAGCGAGGTCGCGGCTCGACCAGGGTCAGCCGGCCGCGCGCAGGAAGCCCTCGAGGATCGGCCCCGCCGTGCTGGAGCCGCTGGCGCCGTCCTGCACGAACACGGCGACGGCGAGGTCACCCTGGGCGCCGATCATCCACGCGTGGGTGCGGATCTCGCCGTCGGCGTCGTACTCGGCGGTGCCGGTCTTGGCGATCACCTCCGGGCCCGGGAGGGTGGCGAGCGCGCGGCCGCTGCCGTCGGTGACGACCGAGCGGAGCAGGGACCGCAGCTGGTCGGCCTCGGACGGGGTCAGCGGCGCCGCCTCGGTGGGCACCGAGACCTCCACGCCCGTGAGCAGCCGCGGCACGACGGTCTGGCCGGCCTGGACGGAGGCGGCGACGGTGGCCATCGCCATCGGCGAGGCCAGGACCGTGCCCTGCCCGATCATGTCGGCCGCCTCACCGGTCTCGTCGGTCGGCGGCGGCACCTGGCCGAAGTACGCCGGGAAGCCGAGGTCGTGGTCGATGCCGAGGCCGAGCGAGGCGGCGGCCGCCGCGAGGTCGCCGCGGCGCAGGCGGGTGCGCTCGGCGATGAAGGCGGTGTTGCAGGAGTTGGCCACGGCCGTGCGGAACGGGATGGTCCCGGTGCCGCCGGCGGGGTAGTCGTCGTAGTTCTCGAAGTCGCGGCCGTCGACGTCGATCGTCGTGGTGCAGTCGACGGGGGCGTCGGGGCCCAGGCCGCGGCGCAGCAGCGCGAGGCTGCTGACGCTCTTGAACGTCGACCCCGGCGCGTACTGCCCGAACGTCGCGAGGTTCTGCCCGTCGTTGCCGGGGCCGTTGGCGGCGGCGAGGATCGCGCCGTCGCTGGGCCGGACGGCCACCAGCGCGCTCGGCGGCCCGACGTCGGACAGCAGCGCCTCCGCCTCGGACTGCAACCGCTCGTCGAGGGTGACCTGGAGGTCGCGGCCTCCCGTGCCGCCGGAGCGGAAGATCTCGCGCTCCTTGCCGTCGGTGCCGACGGCGTTGACCACGACCCCCGGGGTGCCCTGCAGCTGCTCGTCGTAGCGGGCCTGCAGGCCCGAGAGCCCGGCGGTGTCGCCGGCCTCGTAGCGGTCGGGGTCGTCCTCGATCATCTCGGCGGTGACCTGGCCGACGGTGCCAAGGATCGGGGCGGCGAAGTCGCGGGTGGGCGCGAGCGGCACCTCCTCGGCGACCAGCCTCGCTCCCGGGATCGCCTCGTAGCCGTCGAGCACGGCCTGGGGCAGATCGGCCTGGCGGAACGTGATCGCCTCGACGAACGCCTTGTCGCCGGCCGCCTCGACCTGGGCGACGTAGGGGTCGACGTCGACGTCGACGAGCCGGGCCACCTCGGCCGCCGACCGGCCCGCCCGGGCCGGTGGCACCGAGGCCCGGTCGATGCCGACCCGGACGACGGGGCGCTCGGTGACCAGCGCGATCCCGTCGGCGCCCACGATGTCGCCCCGCGACGCGCCGACCGGCGAGACGTCGAGGACGGAGTTGGCGTTGAGGCTGGGCTCGACGACCTCGTGGCCCCACTCCACCTGCCACTCGTCGTCGACGCGCTCGAGCGCGGCCTGGGAGTCGTAGACCCAGGCCTCGCCCTCGGCGTCGCCGCTCAGCGGCCACTCCCAGCCCAGCGTGGCGGTGGCCGTGTCGCCGTCCTCCTCGACGTCGCCGAGCTCGATCGTCGGGGTCAGGTCGCCCATCCCCTCGACCACCCCGGCGAGGTCCTCGGTGGCGTCGGCCCCGGTGGTCTCGGTGAACGGCAGCTCGGCCAGGTCGCCGCTGCGCAGGCCCTCCACCAGCGCGGCGGCCGTGCCACCGGCACTGTCGCCGACGTCGCCGGGGTCGGGCTCGTCGTCGCCGCTGCAGGCCACCAGCGTGGTGACCAGCAGCAGGACGCTCGGTGCGGCGAGGAGGGGGCGGCGCATGCCGACGGTTCTACCAGGGCCCTGGACGCCCCTCAGCGGAGCAGGCCGCTCACCAGCGGCGCGAAGCCCGAGGCGTGCCCGGCCTTGTTGGGGTGGTAGCTCTCGCTGATCGGGTGGGACAGACCGTTGAGCCACTCGGGGTCGTCGCACACCGCGTGCCCGGTGAACCGACGGGTCGGGTCGGCGAAGGCGAACCCCCGCGCCGAGGCCGCGGCGGACAGGCGGGCGTTGAGCTGGTCGGCGGTGGCGTTGAGCCGCCGCTGCTCGGCCGGGGAGAACCAGGTGCCGGCGTTGCAGTCCTCGCCCATGAACAGCCGCGGGTAGCCGACCACCACGACCTCGGCCTGCGGCGAGCGCGCGCGGATCTTGCGGTAGAGCGCGGTGAGCCGGCCCGGGAGCGTGCCCTTGATGAAGGCCTGGGCGTCGTCGATCGCGCCGGCGCAGTCGCCGGCCCAGAACGGCGTCGCGCACTCGGTGAGCACGGCGGTGAACCCGGCGTCGTTGCCGCCGACCGAGATCGTCACGTAGTCGGTGCCGCTCCTCAGGGCCGCGAGCTGGTTCTTGGTGACGGTGGGGATGCGGGCGCCCGAGCACGCCCGGAAGTCCAGCGCGTAGCCGCGCTGGGCGGCGACCAGGCGCGGGTAGGCCGAGCCCGACCGCTTGCAGGAGTCGTCGGCGTAGGTGCGGGTGCCGAGGCCGGAGGCGTAGGAGTCGCCGAGCGCGACGTACGTCGGCGGGGCGGCGTGGGCGGGTGCGGCGCCGACCGCGACCAGCGCAGGGGCGAGGGTGGCGGCGAGCGCCGCGACGGTGAGAGCGAGACGACGGACGAGCACCACGACCTCCGAGAGTGGGCCGGCCACCGGGTGTGACCTGGGCCTCACTCAAGCACCGACCGCCGACGCCGGGTAGGGGTCGGGCCCGGCCTGTGGAGGAGCCGCGGGGTGGGTCGCGTCAGTGGTGCACGGGCTTGCGACGCCCGGTCGCGGGGAGGGCCTGGACGATGGTCGACGGGTTGCCCTCGATCAGGTCCTGGACGCCCTTGCGGAAGCCGGGGCAGTTGGCGACGTCGTGGGCCCGGCACTGCAGGGCGTGCAGGGTCATCTCCCGGCTGCGCCGCATCTCCTCCATCCGCCGGTCGAGGGCGGCGACGTGGGCCTCGAGCACCAGGTGCCGCTCGGGCGCGTCGGCGTCGAGGAGCACCTGGATCTGCTCCAACGACATCCCGGCGGCCTGGCTGCGCAGGATCACCGCGACCCGCACCAGCTCGTCGCGGCCGAAGCGGCGACGGCCGCCGGAGTCGCGCCGAGGGGACAGCAGGCCGACGTCCTCCCAGTGGCGGAGCACGTGGGTGGCGAGCCCGAACTGGGCGGCCAGCTCGCCGATCGCGAGATCACTTGACTTCATGTCAACATGAACTCACATCCTGGTTGTTGAGACAAGTTCCCAACAACAGGAGGCACGATGAACGAGTACGACGTGGTGGTGGTCGGCGGGGGTCCCGCGGGCCTGCAGGCGGCACTGACCCTGGGACGGATGCACCGGAGCGTGCTGGTGCTCGACGCCGGTGGCTACCGCAACGACCCCGCTGACCTGATGCACAACTTCCTCACCCACGACGGGCGGCCCCCGGCCGAGCTGCGCGCCCTCGCCCGCGACGAGCTGGCGACGTACGACACCGTGGAGGTGCGCGACGTGGGTGCCACCTCGGTGGTGCCCGACGGGGCCGGCTTCTCGGTCGGCACCGACGCCGGCCCGGTCTCGACCCGGCTGGTGGTGCTGGCCACCGGCGTGCGCGACACCCTGCCCGACAAGCCCGGGCTGGCGGCGCTGTTCGGCACCGTCGCCGCGCACTGCCCGTTCTGCCACGGCCACGAGTACGCCGGCACGCCCGTCGGCGTCCTCGGCAGCCACCCGCACGTCGGCCGGATCGCGGCGATGCTCACCCCGATCGCCTCGGAGGTCGTGGTGCTCGCCGACGGCGGCGAGATCGACGACGACAACGCGGCGCAGCTGCGCTCGATCGGCGCCTCGGTGCGGGCCGAGCCGGTCTCCGGCTTCTGCCCGGGATCGCTCGGCGCGGTCGTCTCCTTCGCCTCCGGGCCCGACCTCGAGCTCGGCGGCGTGATGGTCGGGACGACGTTCGCGCAGACCGCGCCGTTCGCCGCCGACCTCGGGCTCGCCCTGCTGCCGTCGGGGTGCGTCGAGGTCGACGTGATGGGCCGGACCTCGCTGCCCGGCGTGTACGCCGCCGGCGACCTCGCCCACACCGCCGCCACCCCGATGCCGCTCAGCTCGGTGCTCGTCGCCGCGGCGGCCGGCCAGATGGCAGCCGTCGGGTGCGTCGGCGACCTGCTGGCCCTCGACCACGCCGTCGCGGTGCCGGTCTGAACCGTCCGGCGGGTGAGGTGCGAGCGCAGCGAGCCTCCAAGCCCCGGGCGGCGTCAGTCGCCGCTGGTCTTCTTGTGCCGCGGCTTCTTATCCCGGGCCGGCGGGCCGTCGGTGGCGGCCGGGCGCGGGGGGCGCGAGCCACGGGGACCCTGGTCCTCGGTGAGCTCGATGAGCTTGCCGCTGATCCGGGTGTTCTCGAGCTTCTTCCACACCTCCGGCGGCAGGTCGGCCGGCAGCTCGACGACGGAGAAGTCGGGCTGGATCTTGATCGCGCCGAAGTCGCCGCGCGAGAGCCCGCCCTCGTTGGCGATGGCGCCGACGATCTGGCGGGGCTCGACCTTGTGGCGCTTGCCGACCTGGATCTTGTAGGCCTTCATCGGCTTGCCGGTGTCGTGCCGCTGACGCCGCTCGCCGCGGTCGAAGCGGTCGTTGCCCTCGAAGCGGCCGCCGCGGTCGGGCCGGTCGGGCCGGTCGCCCCGCTCGGGACGCGAGGTCCGCTCGGCGGCGGGGTCGAGCAGCAGCGGGGTGTCGCCCTGGGCCACGATCGCCAGCGCGGCGGCGACGTCGAGCTCGGGCACGTCGCGGTGCGCGACGTAGTGGCTCACGATGTCGCGGAACGCCGCCACCCGGTCGGCCTGGGACAGCGCCGCGGTGATCGCGTCGTCGAAGCGGGCCAGCCGGGTCGCGTTGATCTCCTCGACGCCGGGCAGCCGCATCTCGGTGAGCGGCTGGCGGGTGGCCTTCTCGATGTGCTTGAGCAGGTAGCGCTCGCGGGGGGTGACGAACGAGATCGCGTCGCCGGAGCGACCGGCCCGGCCGGTGCGGCCGATGCGGTGCACGTAGGACTCGGTGTCGGTGGGGATGTCGTAGTTGACGACGTGGCTGATCCGCTCGACGTCGAGGCCGCGGGCGGCCACGTCGGTGGCGACGAGGATGTCGAGCTTGCCCGACTTGAGCTGGTTGACGGTGCGCTCGCGCTGCACCTGCGCGACGTCGCCGTTGATCGCCGCCGCGGAGAACCCGCGGGCCCGGAGCTTCTCGGCGAGCAGCTCGGTCTCGTTCTTGGTGCGGACGAAGACGATCATCCCCTCGAAGTTCTCGACCTCGAGGATGCGGGTGAGCGCGTCGACCTTCTGCGGGTAGCTGCAGATCAGGTAGCGCTGGGTGGTGTTGGCCGACGTCGTCGTCTTGTTCTTGACCGTGATCTCGACGGGGTCGGTGAGGTACTTCTTCGACAGCCGCCGGATCTGGGCCGGCATCGTGGCGCTGAACAGCGCGACCTGCTTGCTGTCGGGGGTGTCGGCGAGGATCGTCTCGACGTCCTCGGCGAAGCCCATGTTGAGCATCTCGTCGGCCTCGTCGAGCACCAGGAACCGCAGCTCCGACAGGTCGAGCGTGCCCTTGTCGAGGTGGTCCATGATCCGGCCGGGGGTGCCGACGACGATGTGGACGCCGCGCCGCAGCGCGCTCAGCTGGATGCCGTAGGCCTGACCGCCGTAGACGGGCAGCACGTGCACGCCCTTGGTGCCGGCGGCGTACTTCTGGAAGGCCTCGCACACCTGCAGCGCGAGCTCGCGGGTCGGCGCCAGCACCAGCGCCTGCACCGACTTCTGCCGCACGTCGAGCTGGTCGAGGATCGGCAGCGCGAACGCCGCGGTCTTGCCGGTGCCGGTCTGGGCGAGCCCGACGACGTCGCGGCCCTGCAGCAGGGTGGGGATGGTCTCGGCCTGGATCGCCGACGGGCTCTCGTAGCCCACGTCCTTGAGGGCCTTGAGGACGGCGTCGCCGAGCCCGAGGTCGGCAAAGGTGGGGGGCGCCTCGGTGGGCTCGCTCTGGTCGTTCACCCGACAACGGTAGTGGCTGTGGGTTGTACCACTCGATTCGTGAGCGCGGTGCGCTGGGTCACCTGCCCCAGATCGCTCACTCCACCGTCACCGACTTGGCCAGGTTGCGCGGCTTGTCGACGTCGAGGCCGAGGTGGGTGGCGGCGTGGAAGGCGAGCAGCTGCAGCGGGATCGTCAGCAGGATCGGGTCGAGCTCGCGCTCCGAGCGGGGTACGTCGACCCGCCGGCACCGCACGTCACCGAGGTCGACGTCGGCGTGGGTCACCACCACCAGCGGCCCGCCCCGCGCCGAGATCTCGTGCAGCGCTGCGACGTTGCGGTCGGTCAGCTCGTCGTGCGGCACCACCGCGACCGTCGGCACCGCCGGCGAGATCAGCGCGAGCGGGCCGTGCTTGAGCTCGGAGGTCTGGTAGGCCTCGGCGTGCCGGTAGGTGATCTCCTTGAACTTCTGCGCCCCCTCGCGGGCCACCGGGAACCCGCGCACGCGGCCGACGAAGAACAGGCTCTCGGCCGCGGCGAGGTCCTGGGCCACCTCGACCAGGTCGTCGCTCAGTGCCAGCACCTCGGCCACCTGGTCCGGCAGCGCCTGCAGTCCGGCGACGATGCGCCTGCCGTCGGAGATCGACAGGTCGCGCACCCGGCCCAGCTGCAGGGCGAGCAACGAGAACGCCAGGAACATCGTGGTCAGCGCCTTGGTCGAGGCCACCGCGACCTCGGGGCCGGCGTGCAGGTAGATGCCGCCGTCGACCTCGCGGGCGATCGCGCTGCCCACGACGTTGACCAGGCCGACGACCCGGCCGCCCTTGCGGCGGACCTCCTGGACCGCGAGCAGGGTGTCGATGGTCTCGCCCGACTGGCTCACCGCGACGTAGAGGGTGTCGGGCTCGATCACCGGGTCGCGGTAGCGGAACTCGCTGGCGGCCTCGGCGTCGGCCGGGATCCGCGCCAGCTCCTCGATCATCGAGGCGCCCATCTGGCCGACGTAGTAGGCCGACCCGCAGCCGAGGACCTTGACCCGCCGGATCGCGCGGGTCTCGCGGGCGTCCATGTTGAGCCCACCGAGGTGGGCGGTGCCGAACCGCTCGTCGAGCCGACCCCGCAGCACCCGCTCGGCCGCGGCCGGCTGCTCGGCCATCTCGCGCAGCATGTGGCCCCCGCCGTCGGGGGGCAGCGCGTACGCCGCCGGGTCGACGTCGAGCTCGGTCACCGGGCGCTGCGCCCGGCTGAGGTCGGCGCGGTAGGTCGTGAACCCGCCTGCGGTGACGGTGGCGATCTCGCCGTCCTCGAGGTGGGCGACCGTGGTCGTGTAGCGGACCAGGGCCGCGAGGTCGGAGGCGACGTACATCTCCTTCTCACCGACGCCGATGATCAGCGGGCTGCCGTTGCGGGCCACCACGATCCGGTCGGGGAAGTCGGCGTGCAGCACCGCGAGGCCGTAGGTCCCGTCGATGCGCGCGAGGGCGGAGGCGACCTTCTCCTCCAGGGTCGCGGCCTCGGAGCGCCCCACGAGGTGGGCGACGACCTCGGTGTCGGTGTCGGAGACGAGGTCGACGCCGGCGTCGGCCAGCTCGGCGCGCAGCGCCGCGGCGTTGTCGATGATGCCGTTGTGCACGACGGCGACGTCGCCCTTGCCGTCGAGGTGGGGGTGGGCGTTGGCGTCGGTCGCGGGGCCGTGCGTCGCCCAGCGGGTGTGGCCGATGCCGACCCGGCCCGCGAACCGCTTGGGCAGCGCGTCCTGCAGGTCGCGGACCCGCCCCGCCCGCTTGGCGACCTTGACGCCCGACGGCGCGATCACCGCGACGCCGGCCGAGTCGTAGCCACGGTGCTCGAGCCGGGTCAGGCCCTCGAGCAGCAGCGGGGCGGCCTGCTGGGCGCCGATGTAGCCGACGATTCCGCACATGGGAGGGGTCCTGTTCCTGGTTCTTCGGGGGTCGGGGTCGGGGGTGGTCAGCCGTAGACGAGCCGGCGCAGCTGGCGCTCGCTGAGCGTCGGTGCCGCCACCACCCGGGAGCCGAGCTCGTCGGCGATCCGGGCGAAGATCTCGGGGTTGCGGGCGCCGAAGGTCCTCAGCTCGGCGTGCCGCCGCCGGACGTAGGCCTCGACCGGTTCGGTGTGGAACGCGACGACGTCCTCGATCACCCGCGCGGCCTCCGCCGGGGCGAGTCCGGTGCTCGCCACCACGTGGGTGACGAGCGACGGATCGGCGGCCATGGGAGCAATCGTGGGTCGATTCCGGCGTTCTCGCAACTTCCTGCCCGATATCGGGCAGGAATCGCGGTTCAACAGCGGGGGCGACCCGTCTGATGGGTGCAGCCCGGCCAGCGGGGGCCGGGACGGGGAGTGGAGCGTCGAGGACCCCCAGGGCCTCCCTCACCCCCACGGGTGGGGGGTGGGAGGCAGAATCGGCAAGGAACTAGCGGTCTGGGTGGGGATGAGGTACCTTTGATGAACAGAAGGTGAACAGGAGGTGTCCCATGATCGACAACCGTCGTTCCCAGCTCGAGATGCGCTGGATCCCGATGACCGACGAGACCGGACGCGTGCGCATGGAGATGGTCTGGTTCGCTCCCAGCGAGCCCGCGACCACCATGACCCAGGCCGCCTGACTCGTCGGTCCCTCACGGCGGCCGCTCCCACCGGGAGCGGCCGTCGTGAACTTTTTGGTGCACGGGGAATGGAAACGGACCACGGTCCGTTACGCCGCCTGACAGTCCCACCACCCCCGTCCTCCAGGAGCACGCCATGACCGAGTTCGACGCCGCCACCACCGCCATCGCCGACATCACCGGCGACTACACCATCGACCCCGCCCACAGCCGCCTCGGCTTCACCGCCCGCCACGCGATGGTGACCAAGGTCCGCGGCCAGTTCCACGACTTCACCGGCACCGCCCGCGTCGACACCGCCAACCCGGCCGCGTCCCGCGTCGACCTCGCCATCGAGGCCTCCAGCGTCAGCACCGGCAACGCCGACCGCGACGGCCACCTGCAGAGCAACGACTTCTTCGGTGCGGCCGACCACCCGCAGATCACCTTCGTCTCCACCGACGTCCGCCGCGAGGGCTCGACCTGGACCATCACCGGCGACCTGACCATCAAGGGCACCACCAAGTCGGTCTCCATCGACTTCGACGAGGTCGGCTCTGCCCAGGACCCGTTCGGCAACACCCGCGTCGGCTTCGAGGGCAGCGTCACCGTCCGTCGCAGCGACTGGGGCCTCAGCTTCAACGCCGCGCTCGAGACCGGCGGCGTGCTCGTCTCGGAGAAGGTCACCCTCGACTTCGACATCTCCGCGATCAAGAACGCCTGACCTCCCCGCTCTCCCACGTCCGACGGACCGCGCCCGAAATGGGTCGCGGTCCGTCGCCGTCTGCTGCCACGATCCGAGCCGTGCCCGACGTACCTCTCCCGGCCGGCCTGACCGCCCGACCCCTGCAGCCCGACGACGCGACGGCCGTCTTCGAGACCATGCACGCCCAGGAGGTCGCCGACGTCGGTCGTGGGGAGATCGAGGAGGCGGACATCGTCGGCGACTGGCAGCGCCCCAGCTTCGACGTGCCGACCAGCACCGTGGGCGTCTTCGACGGCGACCTGATGGTCGGGTACGCCGAGTTCGCCGCGCCCGACCGCGGCGACGCGGCCGTGCTGCCCGACCACCGGGGTCGCGGCATCGGCACCTGGCTGGCCGCCTGGATGCGGGAGCTGGCCCGCTCGCGCGGCGCGTCGGTCGTCGGGATGCCGGTGCCCGAGGGCTCGGCCGGTGACCGGCTGCTCGCGGCGGCCGGCTACCACGTGCGCTGGACGTCGTGGGTGCTCAAGCTCCCGGCCGGCGCCACCATCGCCGAACGCCCGCTCCCCGAGGGCTACGTCGTCCGCGCGGCCGACCCGGCCGAGCACCCCGCCGTGCACACCGTGCTGGAGGACGCGTTCCTCGAGTGGTCGGTCCGCGACCGCGAGACCTTCGCCGACTTCACGGCCACCGTCCTCGAGCGGCCGGGCTTCGAGCCGTGGCAGCTGCGCGTCGTGGCCGACGACACCGGTGCCGTCGTGGCGGCCGCCGTCGTCCAGGTCTACGACGGCGACGACGGCACCGAGGCCTTCATCGCCCGGCTCGCCACCCGGCGCGACCTGCGCGGCCGCGGGCTCGCCCAGGCGCTGATGGTCGACACCTTCGCCGTCGCCCGCGAGCACGGCGCCGAGGTGTGCGGCCTCTCCACCGACAGCCGCACCGGCGCACTCGGCCTCTACGAGCGGGTCGGCATGACGGTCACCTCCACCTGGGTCAACCGGGCGATCGACCTGACCGGGGCGGCCGCGCCCTAGTCTCGAGCCCATGGGTGAGGTGTTCGCGGGCCGCTACGAGCTGCTCGACCCCTTCGCCACCGGCGGCATGGGCGCGATCTGGCGGGTGCTCGACCGCGAGGACGGCCAGGTCAAGGCCGCCAAGATCCTGCGGCAGTCCGACGCCGCCTCGCTGCTGCGGTTCGTGCGCGAGCAGTCGATGCGCATCGACCACACGCACGTGGTGACGCCGCTGTCGTGGGCCGGTGTCGACGACCGGGTGCTGTTCACGATGCCGCTGGTGCGCGGCGGGTCGGTGGCCGACCTGCTGCGCGACCGCGGCGGACTGCCCGTGCGGTGGGTCGCCCTGCTCACCGACCAGCTGCTGCAGGCGCTCGAGGCCGTGCACGGCGCGGGCATCGTGCACCGCGACGTCAAGCCCGGCAACCTGCTCCTCGAGCCGACCGGGGCCGGGCGGCCGCACCTGCGGCTGACCGACTTCGGCATCGCCGCCCCCGTCGACGAGCCCCGGATGACGCGCGGCTCCGTCGCCATCGGCACCCCCGGCTACATGCCGCCCGAGCAGTGGGTCGGCGCCGACCCCGACCCGCGCGCCGACGTGTACGCCGTCGGCCGGGTGGCGCTGGGCATGCTGCTGGGCCGCCACCCCGACGACGAGGACCTCGACGCGCACCGGACCGGCGAGCCAGCCCGCGACCTGCTGCTCGACGTCGTCGCGCGCGCCACGCAGCACGACGCCGCCGACCGGCCCGCCGACGCCACGGCGCTGCGCGCCGAGCTCGCCGCGACCGGCCTGCTCCGGCTCCCACCGGCGCCCGGCGAGTCCGTGGTGGTGCCCGACCGGTTCGCCGGTCCCGACGTCGCGACCGTGGCGGGGGGATCCACCGCCCCGCACCCGGCGCCCACCTCGGCGGCGCTGCCCACCCAGGCGCCCGGCGGCGGCAGCACCGCCGTCCTCGGCGCACAGCGCACCGTCGCGTTCGGCCAGGGACCCCACCCCGCCGCAGGCCGACGCCCGTCGGCGCTGCCGGGGATCCTGCTGGTGCTGCTCGGCGTGCTCGGCCTCGTGGTCGCTAGCTGGTTGCTGCTCGGCTGACCCGGCCGCGCCGGCGCAGCAGCACCACCCCCGCCAGCAGCGACAGCAGGCTCGCGCCGCCCACGACCAGGCCGGCCGTCCGCCGCGCACCGTCGCTGTTGCCGTCGGCGCCAGGGACGCGCGGGGTGCCGGAGATGTCGGCGGAGAACACGTCCTCGTCCACGAGGTACGGCGTCGCCGGGTCGTAGCCCTCGGAAGCGGCGCTGTCGTCCGGCGCGGTCACGATGCCGGGGAACTGCGGGGCCCCAGCCCGGTCACCGACGACCTCGGCGGTGAGCTCGATCGGGACCTCGACCGGCTCGCGATCCACCGCGGGCGAGACCGCGACCGAGACCCAGTAGTCGCCCGGTGCGGTCACGACGCCGTCGTCGAAGCGGTTGCGGTAGGCGACCGGTCGGGTGCCGTCGAACAGCATGGCGGCCTCCTCGGCGTAGGACCCGGAGTCGACGGCCTCGGCGTGACCGGTGTCGAAGGAGTTGCGCAGGGGGTCGAAGAGGGAGAGGTCGAGCGACGGCGAGGAGCCCTCGATCTCGCCCTCGCGCGGCGGCACGTCGACCCGCACGGCCAGGGCCTGGCCCCAGTCGAGCCGTACGCGGTAGAGGCGCTCGGCGCCCTCGGGCACCGCGTCCGAGACCGTGACCCCGGACTCGAGGTCGGGCGCGTCGTCGAACGAGGCCGCACCCGTCAGCGGCCGGGGATCGGTGGGCTCGGGGATGCCCACCACGGCCGTCTCCTGGGGCTCCGGCAGCGCCTCCTCGGTCCCCCGGATCGGGGCCTGCTCGACCACCCGGATCGCCACCGGCAGGTCGCCGGTGACCTCGACCGTCTCCGACCTGCTCACATCGACGGTGAGCACGGCGGCCTTGACGCACGGGTCGTTGCGGTCGTCGATGGTGCTTGCCCTGACGGTCACCGATGCACCGAAGGCCGCCGACGGCAGCGTCGAGCGCTGGCTGACCGGGTCGGAGCCGCACGGGTATCCGTCATCGGTCTCGACCGTGAGCTCCACACCGTCCCCCGACTCCTCCGGCGAGGTGGCGACCAGCCCGATGAGCACGGTGCTGTCCTTGAGGGTGCGGCGGTAGTCGAAGCGGTGCACGTTGGCTTCGGCCGCTCCCGGCTCGGTCAACGTGTCGGCCCACAGCCCGGCCGTGAGTCGCGTCGGGTCACTCGGGTCGGTGCTCACCTCGACGCGGGTGCCGCCCAGGTCGACCGCGTCCGGAGCACCGGGCGTCGACGCACCTGCACCGGCCGCGGCGGCCGCGAGGACCAGCACCACCACCGGCAGACCGCGCCACGCCGCCCCTCTGACCACCGTCGGACCTTAGCGCCGCCCACGAATCTTCCGCCGATGGGCAACCAAACCGCGCCGCGGTGCGTCACTCTCGTGACACCCACGCTCTTCGACAGAGAGAAGCACCCCCATGCAGCACACCCGTCGACTCGCGCTGGCCGCGGCCGTCGCCACCCTCGCGCCGCTCGCGGCCGTCGCCGGTCCGGCGCCGGTACAGGCGGCCGCTCCCGCGCAGGCCCGCGCCGCCGACCCGGCCGGTCCCACGATCTGGGCGCCCGCCGCCGTGCAGGGCCTCCTCTACGGCAAGCGCACCCTCGCCTCGGTGCCCCTCGACGTGCGGCTGGTGGCCGGCGACCAGCCGATCGAGCTGTGGTCGACGCGGGCGTCGTACGACGAGCCGATCAAGACCGTGGTGCGCACCGCCGAGGGCGACGTGCCGCTGCCCGCCAGCGTGATGCAGACCTTCGACGGGATCACCGGGCTCGTGCGGGCCACCGTCACCGACGTCCGCACCGGCAAGGTGGTCAAGACGCGCTCGCGCAACGGCTGCCTCAACGGCTCGGCCCAGCGGGCCCGGCCCGAGGCGCCGGCGCGGTCGCCGTACCCGTCGTCCTGCTACAGCAGCCCCTACAGCCTCGGCTCGGTGCAGGGCGTGCAGGCCGGTTGGTCCAACGGGTTGATCGACTACGGCTCCGCCCTGCGGCTGCCGAAGGGTCGGTACTCGATCGAGGTCGCGCTCCGCCCGGTCATCGCCCGCGCGCTGGGGCTGTCCCCCGCCCAGGCGTCCCGGACGATCAGGGCGACGGTCAAGCGCGAGCCGCACGACCACGACGACCACGAGCACGGCGGTGGCGGCGGCGGCGAGCCCGGTCACGCGCACCGCGGCGGCGCCTTGCGCCCGGCCGGCACCACCGGCCCCACCGGACGCCGGCTCGACCCGCGCGCCGAGGTCGACGGCCCCGTGCCCAACCTGCGCTCGCTGCCGGCCTGGGGCATCGACGTCGCGCGCAACGGCAACTACCTGCGCTTCTCCGCCACCGTCTGGAACGCCGGCAACAGCCCGCTGGTCGTCGACGGCTTCGTGTCCGACACCGAGGACCGGATGGACGCCTACCAGTACTTCTTCGACGGTGAGGGCAACCAGACCGGCTACCAGCCGGTGGGCTCGTTCGAGTTCGACCGCAAGCCGACCCACCAGCACTGGCACTTCCGCGACTTCGCCCGCTACTCGCTGCTGCGCGCCGACCAGACGACGGCGGTGCACTCGCGCAAGGAGGCGTTCTGCCTGGCCAACACCGACGCGGTCGACCTCACGGTGCCCGACGCCGACTGGAACCCCGAGAACACCGACCTGTCGACCGACTGCGGCTACGACGACTCGTTGTCCCTGCGCCAGGTGCTCGCTGCCGGCTGGGGCGACACCTACGCGCAGTTCCGCGCCGGCCAGTCCTTCGACCTGCGCGGCCTGCCCAACGGCGTCTACTACATCGCCACGGTCGCCAACCCGCGCAAGCGGCTGATCGAGTCCTCGACCGACGACAACACCTCGCTGCGCAAGGTGGTCATCGGCGGCAAGCCCGGTGCCCGCACCGTGCGCGTGCCCCGGCTCGGCCTCGTCGTCGAGCCGTCGTACGACGACGACCGCGAGCCGCAGCCGGCGCACTGACCGCTCGCCCCGGCACCACCCGCTCCATCCGCTCCACCCTCTCCCGCATGTCGACCCGTCGCCTCGAGGCGACGGGTCGACGTGCGGGTGGCCGCACTACGGTGGAGGCATGAGCGAGCCGGGACCCGAGTCCGACGACGACCGCGTGACCCGACGGGCCGAGCTGCTCGACGAGGAGGCCACGGCCGGCAGCGACGACCCGGAGGCGCAGGCCGCGGCGATCCTGGCCGAGTCCGACGCCCGCGTCGAGGACCCCGAGGGCACCCGTGCCGCCTCGGAGCAGACGCCCGACGACCCCGACGGCGGGCTGGGCTCGCAGGCCCAGGGCCGCGCCGGCGACTAGGTCGCCGGGCCCACCAGCGGCACCGACGCGTCGAGCTCGACGGTCGTCACCACGTCGGTGACCGACGGTCGCTCCGGAGTGGAGGAGAACCCGAACCGCGGCGGCGGCGACACCGGCGCGAGCGCGCCGAGGTCGGCACCCTCGAAGCTGCCGGAGGCCCGCACGAGGTGCCGGTTGCCGGTGGCGCCGTACCACTCGCGACGGTCGCCGGTCTCGCCGCGCGTGCGGACGCCGTCGAGCACCCGGCGGGCCACCGGGTCGGTCAGCGCGCACCACCAGGGCGCCTCCGCGACCGCCCGCGGCACGAGCCCGAGCAGCCGGCCCAGGAAGGTCGGGCCGCCGAAGGTCACGTCGAGCTCGAGCGAGGCGCCGCGCACCTGCCACCCGTGTGCCAGCGCCGTCACCGCGAACGGCTCCACCCGGATCTCGTCGAAGTCGTACGTCGCCGCGACGAACCGCGCGACGTCGGGGTGGGGCGCCAGCAGCAGCCGGTGCCCGTCGGGCCGCTCCACCATGGCGTCGGCGAACGAGCCGAGCGGGCTCTCGACCCACCGGCCCACCACGACGCGGGTGCCCTCGGTGGTGCCGATCCCGGCGATCTGGCCGCGGAACCGGAGGCGGCGTCGGCTCGGGTCAGCGGTCATGTCCCACACCTAGCACGGCTCGGCCGCGCGGCGGCTCACCGGATGGGTGCCCCCGAGACGGTGCGGGCGATCACGAGGCGCTGGATCTCCGAGGTGCCCTCGAAGATCGTGAAGATCTTGGCGTCGCGGGCCCAGCGCTCGACCGGGTACTCGCGCGTGTAGCCGTTGCCGCCGAGCACCTGCATCGCCTGGCCGGTGACCTTGACGGCCGTCTCGGCCGCCATCAGCTTCGACATCGACCCCTCGGCCGCGTCGAACGACTTGCCCTGGCTGGCCATCCACGCGGCGCGGTGCACGAGCAGCCGGCTCGCGTCGATCGAGACCGCCATGTCGGCGAGCATGAACGCCACGCCCTGGTTCTCGATGATGGCCTTGCCGAACTGCTCACGGGTCTTGGCGTAGTCGAGCGCCACCTCGTACGCCGCCCGCGCGATGCCGACCGCCATCGCGCCGACCGCGGGGCGGGTGCGCTCGAACGTCGCCATGCTGGCGTTGCCCTTGGCGCTGGCACCCTCGCGGGCCCGGGCGAGCCGGGCGTCGAGCTTGTCCTTGCCGCCGAGCAGGCAGCGGCCGGGCACCCGCACGTTGTCGAGGACGACCTCGGCGGTGTGGCTGGCGCGGATGCCGTGCTTGTGGAACTTCTGGCCCTGGCTGAGCCCCTTGGTGCCGGGCGGGATCACGAAGCTGGCCTGACCGCGGGTGCGCAGGTCGGGGTCGACGACCGCGGTCACGACGTGCACGTCGGCGATGCCGCCGTTGGTGGCCCAGGTCTTGGTGCCGTTGACGACCCACTCGTCGGTGGCCTCGTCGTACCGCGCGCGGGTGCGCATCGCGCCGACGTCGCTGCCGGCGTCGGGCTCGGAGGAGCAGAACGCGCCGAGCTTGAGGTCGCCGGGGCTGCCGAACATCTCCGGCACCCACTCGAGCACCTGCTCCTGGGTGCCGTTGCTGCTCACGCCGGCCGCGGCGAGCGCGGTGCCGACGATGGCCAGGCCGATGCCGGCGTCACCCCAGCACAGCTCCTCCATCGACACCGGGATGCCGAGGCCGGTGGGGTCGAAGCCCTGGGTGGCGAAGAAGTCCATCGAGTAGATGCCGGCCTTGGCGGCCTCCTCGACGACCGGCCAGGGGAACTCCTCCTTCTCGTCCCACTCCGACGCGGCCGGGCGGATGACGTCGGAGGCGAAGCCGTGCAGCCACGCCTTCAGCTCGAGGTGGTCTTCGGTCAGGTCGAACGACGGCGTGGACACGTGTCGAGGATAGGACGCGACGCCCGCTCGGAGGACAGGTGTTCACCGACGGGCGTCAGCCCGACGTCAGCCGGTCGGCACCGTCGACGTCGTCCGGCGCCGCGTCGTGTGGCGCGCGCGGCTGAACAGGCCGCAGCCGAGGAAGAAGATGCCGATCCAGAACGGCAGGTGCGTGAGCACCGACAGCACGACCAGCACGACCACCAGCGGCACGAACGGCACCGGGCGCCAGCCCGACCGGGCCCCGATGCCCTTCGCCAGCCTGCCCGTCGGGTACGTCGACCGGTACGTCGGCTGCTGCGTCGGCAGGTCGTGGAAGACGAGGTCGAGGTCGGCGCGGGTGCGGGCCGTCCAGATGGCGTCGAGGCGCTCGGCGTGCTCCTCGGTCGACAGCCGGCCCAGGGCGTAGTGCTCCCCCAGGTCGGTCGCGGCCCGGTCGCGCTCGGCGTCCCCGACCCGCAGCTCGCCGCTCATGACTCGTCGTCCACGTCGGAGCCGGCGGCCTCCGGGCCGTCGGCGAGCACGCCGTAGAGCCGGCGGCGGGTGTCGGCCAGGATCTCGACCGCGGCCCGGCGCTGCGTCTCGGAGCCCTGGGTGATGATCTGCCACACGGCCGGCATCACCTGGCCGATCTCGCTCTTGAGGTCGGCGTGCTCGGACTTCTCGGCGTCGGTCCCGGCGGCGCGCTCGAACGGCGCCCACACGGCGGCCAGCTCGTCGCCGTGCTCGTCGACGTAGGCGTTGCCGGCCTCCGTGAGGCTCAGGCTGCGGCGACCGCGCTCGTCGTCGGTGTCGACCAGGCCCTCGTCCTGCAGCTGCTGGATCGTGGGGTAGACCGAGCCGGGACTCGGGCGCCAGCCGCCGTCGCTGCGCTCGGCGATCTGCTGGATCACCTGGTAGCCGTTGACCGGCTCGTCGGCGCGGGCCGCGCTGGCCAGCACGTCGAGGATGGCGTGCCGCACGTCGCCGCGGCGTACCCGCGGGCCGCGTCCGCGCTCGGGCTGACCCATGCCGAACAGCCCGGCGACCCACGGCGGCGGACCGCCCATCGGCCCTCCGGGCCGGTCGAACGGCCCGCCCCACCCCGGTCCGCCCCAGCCGTGGCCACGGCGTCCGCCGCCGTGGGCCTGCCAGGGGTTGTTCTCGGGCCCTCCGACCCACTGCCTGCTGCGTCCTCGGTGTCCCATCGCGGGACCTCCTTCGTCTCGGGCTATCGCGACTCTCGTCGGTTACATCACGATATATCGTGACTGTACGTCTTGTTCGTTGACGGGACAAGAGCCGCGGCACTGCCGGACTCGGGAATCCGGCTTCGGCCATGCCCGCCGCCGTCGCGGCCTACCGTGGCCGGTGACCGGGATGACGGAGGGATGCCGGATGAGGGTTCTCGACAGCGCGGAGCTGTGGCGGCTCACGATGCAGCACTCCCCCATCGGCATGGCCCTGGTCGACCTCGACGGGCGACTCTTCATGGTGAACCAGGCGCTCACGGACATGCTCGGCTACGACGCCGACGACTTCGCGGAACGGAGCTTCCAGGAGTTCACCGTGCCCGAGGACCTCGACGCCGACCTCGCGCTGTTCCACAAGGCGCTGGACGGCGAGATCGACTCCTACCGGTTGCGCAAGCGCTACCTGCACACCGACGGGCACGTCGTGTGGGGCGACCTCTCCGTCGCGCTGGTCCGCGGGCCCGACCGCAGCCCCCTGTACTTCATCTCCCAGGTCCTCGACGTCACCGAGCAGCGGGGCTACGAGGAGCAGCTCGAGTCGGCCCGGGCGGAGATCGAGCGCGAGCACCAGACCCTCGAGGCGGTCTTCGACACCGTCAACGTCGGGATCCTGCTGATCGACGACGACGGCCGCTACTCGCGGATGAACCGGCGGCACCGCGAGACGATGTCCCTGCCCTTCCCGGACGGCCACCACGGCATGGCCGGCCAGTCCGGCTACGTCTTCCACCTCGACGGTCAGTCCCTGATGACCAAGGAGGAGATGCCGTCCTACCGCGCCGCGAGCGGCGAGGAGTTCGACGACTACGCCTACTGGGTCGGCAGCGACCCCCAGGCCCGCGCGGCCTTCTCGACGTCCGCGCGGCAGGTGCGCGGCCCGCGCGGTGAGCGGCTGGGAGCGGTGATCGCCTACCAGGAGATCACCGACCTGATGCGCGCCATGCAGGTCAAGGACGAGTTCGTCTCCTCGGTCTCCCACGAGCTGCGCACCCCGCTCACCGCCGTGCTCGGCTACCTCGAGCTGCTGTGCGACGGCGACGAGAGCCCGCCCGAGCTGGTCGCGCAGCTGCGCGTCGTCCAGCGCAACGCACTGCGGCTCAAGGACCTGCTCACCGACCTGCTGTTCATGGGCCAGGCCCAGGAGGGCGGCCTCTGGCTGCGGCGTACGTCGACCGACCTGGCGGCGACCGTGCACGAGGCCGTCGACGCGGCGCGCCCCTTCGCCGACCGCCGCCGGGTGACCCTCGACGTCGACGTCCCCGACCACGTGCTCGCCGTGGTCGACGAGCAGCGCATCCGCCAGGTCGTCGACAACCTGGTGTCCAACGCCGTGAAGTACAGCCCCGCCGACGGCACCGCCCACGTCCGCCTGCACTCCCGCGGCGACGCGACCGTGCTCGAGGTGAGCAACACCGGCGTCGGCATCAACCCCGACGAGCTCGACCACGTCTTCACCCGCTTCTTCCGGGGCGAGCAGGCGATGTCCCAGCAGATCTCCGGCACCGGCCTCGGCCTCGCCATCGTCGAGTCCATTGTCACCGCCCACGGCGGCGCGGTGACCGTCGAGAGCGAGGGCGGGCAGGAGACCACCTTCCGGGTCACGTTGCCCCGGCCGAGCGGCTGAGTCCCCGCGTGGGCCGCTTGGCTGGGGGCTCGGCTCAGTTGACCAGGCGTCCGTGCATCGAGTCCCCGAAGGTCCCATCGGGACGACGCCAGATCGTCGCGATGCCGATGGACTCCGCCCCTCGAACTGGTCGGCTACATCAACCGGCTTACGGATGAACTGGGAGGCAAGTCCTGAACGCGCTTCGGAGTGCTCACGTGCAAACCTTCCGCGGACTTCTCCGACCCGCCGCTCCGGTCCCCTGGCAAGGGTCGCAGTTGCCCTTCGACTATCCCGATTCCGATTGGGACGAGCCGCCGCCGACTCGGTCTGGCAATCACGAGAGTTCTGCGGCATCGTCGTGAGCTGCTGGCGCGACGCCATGGAACCCTTCCATCAGTTCCTCGCCGACCATGAGATGGCGTACATCAATATCGCCACCACTCGAGCCGTCGCGGAGTTCTGCGGCCCGGAATCGGTGAACTGGGCCGGCGTTCGACGGACGCTTCTCGACCAGGACAGGGTCATCCTTCCCGGTCGGACCGCGCGAGAGGTCGTAGGAGGCGGCTGGGACGACCTCCACGAAACTGTCCGCGGGAACCTCGAGGGAGCCGAGCAGCTGCCGGCGATACTTCACGCGGGATGGGCGTTCATCGTGTGCTCAGACTGGTGGGGCATGCCCGGCTACGCCGATCAGGTCGCCGGACTGGTCGATACAGGCCGCGTGACCCGTTGGCAGGGATCCAGCGAGGAGTTCGGTCAGGTGTTGCTTCCGACCCACTCCGAGTGCCGCTCGAGGCGTGGGAGCAGATAGTCGGGGGAAACGGCATGAGCTGGCTCGACCGGGAGTGACGATCCGCCCTTCGCTGTAGGCGTAGCGCGATTGACTCTGGTGACGGCCCACCGGGACGGGGCGGGCCGAGCTCCGAAGCGGCGGTCTTGTAGCCCAAGCTGCGAGCAGTGCCCCCGGCGGAGAGCTGTACCCCTAGTTGGAGCAGCCACTAGTTGGCACCTCCGAGGCCCGGTTCGATCACCGCCTTCCGGCGGCACCTTGCCTCGTGCTGCTGAAGGCCCCAGCGGAGTCGCCGATGCCTGGCACCTCGGGCAACAACCTCACTGCGATAGCGTGCCGGGACGTAAGTGGACCGCGGCGCAGTCGCGCATGACACGCTTACCCAGTTGCACGCCCCGGCGCTCCCCGCTCGCACTCGAGCCACTCCCGGCGGAGGACGCCGACCTGCCCGACACCTCGACCTGCGCCAGACACAGCGTGAAGTGCGCTACATGCGACTGAGGATCTCAGCCTTCTTCGCCGAGAACTCGTCCTCGGTGAGGATTCCGGCGTCGCGGAGCGCGCCGAGCTCTTTGAGTTGCGAGATCGGGTCCATCGTCGGCTGCTGGACCACCTCGACGTCAACCGCCTCGTCGCGGTGTTCGGCCGGTGCGGGCAGGGCCGATGGTGCGGCCACAAACAGGCCGGCCGCAGGCGTGACACCCATCGGCATGCCCGGTGGCGCAGGCGGGACGAAGCCACCCGGCGGCATCCCTCCATAAGCGATCTCTTGGCGAGTCGTGTTGGTGGCCTGGTGGCGGGCTCCGTCGATCTGGATGCTCCGGTGCGCCCTGGTCAGCTGCGCCGCTCGGAATGTCTCTGTGATGATCCGTTGCGCGCTGGGCCCGTCCGGGACGTCATCGAGGCCCACCGGTGGCCCACCGGTCCGGTGCACGACCACGGTGTAGACACCGCGTGCCTTCTGGGTCATGGACTGTTTGACGTCGACGTTGTAGACGTCGGACATGTGCACCTGCTGGGCAGCAGTCTTCAGCGTGCCCTTCTCGAAGTGCAGATACTCGGCGTCCATCCGGTAGCGACCGGTCGTGATGCCGCCGACCCCCTTGCCGACCGCGGACCAGATGGTGCCCTCGGGAACGTCCATCTCGTTGGACGTGAACCTCCCGGCGGCGCCCTTCATGGTGGCGCCTCTTCCACCGCCCGAACCACTGGATGGCCGGAACTGCTCCGTCCAGGCTGAACCGTCCCAGTACCGCTGACCCTCGCCATTCGGGTACCACCCAGGCAACGCCTGCTGCTCGTCCATGAGCGATTGTAGGCACGGATGCTGAGTCGAGACCTGGGTTTCGAACGAGCGCCTCTGGGCCTGGGGCGGCACGGACCGAGCGGTGTACGACCGGGTTTTCACCCGGTTCTTCCCGGGCGAGCAGGCGATGTCCGAGCAGATCTCCGGCACCGGCCTCGGCCTCGGCCTCGGCATCGTCGACTCCATCGTCACCGCCCACGGTGGTCCGGTGACCGTCGAGAGCGAGGGCGGGAAGGAGACCACATTCCGGGTCACGTTGCCCCGGCCGAGCGGCTGAGTCCCCGTCTGAGTGGCGTTCCCTCGTTTTGTAGCGATACATTTGCGTCATCGGTTGGCACAAATGTGGGGAGAAGCGGTATGCGACTCGTGGTCCTGGCAGCCGGCCTCCTGGTGATCGGCAGCGTCTTCACCTACGCCTATCTGCGAAGCAGCAGGCGGGGCGCAGACGCCGAGCTGCAGGCGTTCGCGGCGACCGTCGGCGCCCCCCTGACGGCCGACGTGCGGCGATGGCTGGCTCCGCAGCTCGCCCGGCGCAGCCACTACCCGGTCCTGGGGGGCATGTGGGGTCTGACGGCCGCGAACATCCCCCTGACGAGCGAATGGCACGAGGTGCCCTGGTACTGGTTCGCCATCGCCGTCGGCTCCGGGATCGGTACGGCGGCAGGCGCACTGGTGGCCGGGTACCGCACCGTCCCGCTGGTCGACGGCTCCGTGCGCACGGTCGATCCCGTCCGGCGTCGGGTGCGGGAGTACTACGACCGCTCACGACTGCGGACGCTGCGACTGGCCGTCGTCGTCGGTGTGGCGGCGCTGGCGCTGGCGGGCGCGATCGCGGCGTCGGGCGACACGGCGTCGGCACGGCGAGCGCTGCTGGGCTGCAGCCTCGCGGTGCTCCTGGTCGCTGCTCACTACTGGGTCGCCGCGACGGTGATCTCCCGACCGATGGTGGCGAGCACGACCGACGGCCTGCTGTGGCAGCGAGCGCTGCTGGCCAAGACGGTGGAGCAAATGCCCCTCAGCGCCTTCCTGGTGGGCGGGTTCAGCGCCGCCGTCGCCGTGTTCGCGACCGTGGTCGACCACCGCGACCTGCCCCTGCCGGTCCTGCTGGCCGGCGCGTGCTTCACCGTCCTGGCGGTCGCGTCCGCAGCGGTCGTGCTCGTGGACGGCTGGCGGGACGGGCACTGGTCGCCGGTGCCCGCCCCCAGCGAACGCACCGCACCGTGAACATCAACGTGGACACCGCGTCCAGCGTGCCGCCGTACGAGCAGCTGCGAACGCAGATCGCGTCGATGGTCGCCGAGGGCACCCTCCCCGCCGGGACGCGGCTCGCCACCGTCCGCCAGATGGCGTCCGACCTCGGCCTCGCCCCGAACACCGTGGCCCGGGCCTACCGCGAGCTCGACGCCGACGGCGTCATCGACACCCACGGGCGGCGTGGGACCTTCGTCCGCTCCACGCGCACGCCGAGCCCCGCCCTCGGCCGCCTGGTGGCCGAGTACGTCGGCAACGCCCGCGCCGCCGGCCTCACCCGCGCCGAGGCGGTCAGGCTGGTCGAGGAGTGGTGGAGCTAGCTCCGCGACGAGTTGTCCACAACCCCTGTGGTTGAGCGGGAAACCCGCCGCAAACTGTCGGTGGTCGGTGCTGGAATAGTCTCATGGCCGAGCACACCGACACCCCCCGATCGGGACACCCGATCGAGGCGTTCCTGTGCTCGGTGCTCGACGACCTCCAGGCCCTGGCCGAGGTCCCGGCCTGGTCCATGGACCCGGTCACCACCACCCGCGTCGTCGGACTCGCCGCCCGGGTCGCCGCCGGCATCGCCGAGGTCGAGGCCCGCACCATCGGCCACGCCGAGGTCCTCGACCTCCCCGGCACAGCCCAGTGCCGCGACCTACGACGGTGGCTGCAGCAGACCACCGGCGTCACCCGCCGCACCGCTGCCGCGAAGACCAGGTTGGCGGGAGCGCTCGCCGGCCTGGAGCCGACCCGCGCCGCGACCGCCCGCGGTCAGATCCACGCCGAGCAGGCCCACGCCATCGCCGACCACCTCACCCGCCTCGACGACGACCACGTCCCCGCCGCCGACCGGGCCCGCGCCGAGGCGTTCCTCCTCGACCACGCCACCACCGGCGGCATCGACGCCGACGACCTCGCCCGGCTCGGCCACGCCATCGCCGAACGTCTCGACCCCGACGGCGCCGATCAACGCGAAGCCCGCGCCCTCGAGGCCCAGGAAGCCCGCGCCCGGAAGAAGACCCGCCTCACCATGGTCGACGCCGGCGACGGCCTGACCCACGGCCGGTTCACGCTGCCCACCCACGTCGCGGAGATGTTCCGCAAGCAGCTCCACGCCCTCGCCGCCCCCAAGCACGTCCGCGCCCACCACGGCCCCGGCACCTACGACTGGCAGACACCCTCAGCCGACAGGCTCGGTCAGGCGTTCACCGAGTGGATCGAGACCTACCACCCAGACCAGCTCCCCCAGATCGGCGGACTCTCCGCGACCGTCATCGCCGTCGGGGACCACGACATCCTCACCGGCAAGGTCGAGGCCGCCGCCCTGGACACCGGCACCAAGATCTCCCACACCGAGTACCTACGTCTGGCCTGCGGGGCCGGTGTCATCCCCGCCTGGATGAACGCCACCGGCGAAGTGCTCGCCCTGGGCCGCAAGCACCGCTTCCACACCACCGCCCAACGCCTCGCCGCCATCGTCGAACAACGCCACTGCCAACACCCCGGCTGCGACACCCCCGGCTACCTCTGCCACACCCACCACCGGGTCCCGTGGCAGGACGGCGGCACCACCGACCTCCGCAACACCCAGCTCCTCTGCCCCTACCACCACACCCGCACCCACCAACCCGGCACGCACCCCATGCGAACGTGA